>CAISFO010000080.1 GCA_903884655.1 uncultured Holophagaceae bacterium
GCATCCAGGTGACCAGCATCCGCGACGTCACGCCCATCCCCCACAACGGCTGCCGGCCGCCCAAGCGGCGCCGGGTTTAAGAGAGGAGGAGAGACATGGCACGTTACACAGACGCCGTTTGCCGCCTCTGCCGCCGCGAGGGCTTGAAGCTTTACCTCAAGGGCGAGCGCTGCTTCAAGGAGAAGTGCTCGTTCGAGACCCGCAAGGGCAAGATCCCCGGCCAGCATGGCGCGGGGAAGATCAAGAAGCCCACCGGCTACGCCCTACAGCTTCGCGAGAAGCAGAAGGTCAAGCGCATCTACGGGGTGCTTGAGAAGCAGTTCCGCCACTACTTCGAAAAGGCCGACGCCAAGAAGGGCGTTACCGGCCACAACCTGCTCGGGTTCCTCGAGTGCCGCCTGGACAACGTGGTCTACCGTCTGGGCTTCGCGTCCAGTCGTTCCGCCGCACGCCAGATGGTCATGCACGGACACGTGCTGGTCGCCGGCAAGCGGGTGGACATTCCCTCCTTCCAGGTGAAGCCTGGCCAGGCGGTGGAACTGGGCGCCCGCGCCAAGGAGAACGACGGCGTCAAGTCCTCCGTCGAGACTTCCGCCGGCCGTGGCATTCCCAAGTGGCTGACCCTGGACGCCGCCGCCTTCAAGGGCCAGGTGCTAGCCGCACCCACCCGTGAAGACATCACCCTTGACATCAACGAGCAGCTGATCGTTGAGCTGTATTCCAAGTAGAGGGGGACGGATGCTGAATCTCAGCGATTTCCAGAGGCCGCGCTTCGCAGAGGTGACCCCCGGGTCCCTCACGGATTCCTACGGGGAATTCGTGGCCTACCCCTTCGAGCGTGGCTTTGCCACGACCGTCGGGCACAGCGTCCGCCGCGTGCTGCTCAGCAGCATCCAGGGCGCTGCCATCACCAACGTCCGCATCAAGGGCGTCATGCACGAGTTCACCACCCTTCCCGGAGTCTGGGAGGACATCACCCATGTCCTGCTGAACCTCAAGGAAGTGCCCTTCAAGCTGCACAGCAGCGAGCCCCAGACGGTGACCATCTCCGCCAAGGGCGAAGGCACCGTGACCTCCGCGGCCATCCGCTGCAACCAGAACGTGGAAGTCGTGGACCCCAACATCCACATCGCCACCCTGGGCGAAGAGGGCGAGCTGGAGATCGAGCTGGTGGTCTGCCTCGGCCGCGGCTTCATCACCGCCGACCGGAACCACAGCGAGACCCTGGGGATCGGTTTCATTCCCATGGATTCGAACCACAGCCCCATCATCCGGGTGAACTACATCGTCGAACCCGCCCGGGTGGGCCAAAGCACCGACTATGAGAAGCTCACGCTCCAGGTCTGGACCAACGGCGCCGTCAATCCCAAGGAAGCCGTCTCTGATGCGGCCCTCATCCTGCGCGACCACTTCCTGGTGTTCGCCCGTCAGGACGAAGACTATACCGAGATGGAAATGGGCACCGCCACCCTCGGCAGCGAGGCCGCCAATACCTGGCTGGGCAAGTCCGTCGAAGAACTCGAACTTTCGGTTCGGGCCAACAACTGCCTCCGCAACGCGAACATCACCACCATCGGCGAGCTGGTCCAGCGGACCGAGGCTGAGTTGATGAAAACCAAGAACTTCGGCAAGAAGTCGCTCCAGGAGATCAAGGACGAGCTCGCTCGTATCGGCCTCTCCCTCGGCATGCGGCTCGAGCAGGAAGTGTAAGGAGCCCCCATGCGTCACAACGTTTCCGGCAAGCGCCTGGGCCGCACCACCAACCAGCGCAAGGCCCTCATGAAGAACCTCGCGACCGCTCTCATCGAGAGCGAGCGCATCGAAACCACCCTGGTGAAGGCGAAGGAACTCCGCAGCTATGTGGAGCCCTTCATCACCCTCGCCAAGGAAGACTCCGTGGCCAATCGCCGTCTGGCGATGGCCCGTCTCGGAAGCAAGGACGCCGTCCAGAAGCTCTTTGGCGCCGACTTCCGCAAGCGTTTCGAAAGCCGCCCCGGTGGCTACACCCGCATCCTCAAGGTTGGCCATCGCCTCGGCGATGCCGCCGACATGGCGCTCATCGAGTTCGTGGACTACACCCTCCCCGAGCCCAAGGCCGAGGACGCTGAGTAGACCTCTGCTTCCATGACCCATGAAAACGCCCCGGTTTCCCGGGGCGTTTTCATATCAGCCCACGGTCCAGGTGCCGCTGCTGTCCTCGACAGTGACCTCCTTGAAATCGGCCTTCCTCAGCCGGCGCGAGCGCGCCACGGTGACTGTGCAGGGCGCCTGGGCGGCCACCTGGCTGGACACGCTGCCGAGGAGGGAGCGTCGGAGGGAGCTGGCCCGGGCCCCGATGACCAGGTGATCCACCTGGTTGGCGTTCACGTACTGGAGGATGGCCGAAGCGGGATCGGTGGACTGGAGCACATGGAAGCTGATGCGGCCCTCCTCCAGGTCCAGCGGGATGGCCCAGTTGCGGAGCTCGACCAGTCGCTGGTGGTGGATGTTCCGTCCCTGGTCATCCAGGGTCTGGTCCAGAGTGATCCGTCCCTGCTTCAGCACGTTGAGGCAGGCGACCCGGGCGCCAGGCAGGGTCGTGAGCATCCGCGAAACCATGGTGCGGAGGGTCTCGGCGATGGGGGCGGCTTCCGGGGCCAGGTCGATGGCCACCGCGAGGATGGGCGCATCGCCGTCATGGCGGATCGGCGCCTTGTGCTTCGGGATGGACAGTTGGTGATCGGCGAAGCGGCGGCGGAGCACCTTGGTGAAGGAATCCTGCTGCAATTTCTCGGAGCGCGCCGTCAGCTTGACCTGATCCGGGTGCAGAAGGGCCATGGCCAAGTGCGCGGCGGTGGGGAAGCGCCAGGCTGGATGCACCTCAAGGCAGCGCAGGATCACTTCCTGGAGCCAGGGGGGGCAGTCCGGCACCAGCTTGCGCGGGGGGACCGGATCCCGCCAGATCCTCCGCTTCAGGCCGGAGAGCCGCTGTGGATCGCCAAAGGGGCGAATGCCAGTGAGAAAGAAATACATCAGGACGCCGAGGGCGAACTGGTCGCTCCGGGGATCCAACCGGAGACCGAGGACCTGCTCCGGGGCCATGTAGGGCGCGGTCCCGTAAGGTAGCCTGAACTCCTCACCCATCAGATCGGGAAGCTCATCGTGATGGGATAATCCAAAATCAATGAGAACAATCTCCCCCGTAGGACGGGTGAGAAGGTTGGACGGCTTCACATCCAGGTGCACCACATGCTGGCGGTGGATATCGTCCAGGGCGACGGCGATTTTCCGTCCCAGGGTGGCCACCGCCTGCCAGGACAGGGGCAGACTGGTGAGTGTGGGCAGGAGCGAGGGACCGGGGACGCGCTCCATGACAAGGTAGGGCTGGACCCCGAAATCCCCCTGGCTGATGAACCTGGGCACATGGGGACCCGAGAGTCGGGGGAGAATCATCTGCTCCATTTCGAAGCCCACGATGGCCGCGGGATCGACCCCTTCCGACATCACGGGCACCTTCATCAACAGCGGCCCTTCGATCTCCGGATGGGTCACGGCCCAGATGGAGGCCATGCCGCCGCGATGGATCCGTTCCCCGATGACGTAGCCATCCAGGGTGGCGCCGGTCGAGATCAGGGGCTGCGGCATGGTTCATCGCCCTTTCAGAAGGCGCTCGGCCAACGAAGGGGGAAGGCCGGCCTGCAGGATGGCCAGAGCCTCGGCATCCACATCGTAGGGAACCCGGTGGTGGGTGATTTCCGAGCGGTCCGTGTCCAGGATGGCATAGGCTGCGGCCGGATCCCCATCCCTGGATTGACCCACGGCCCCAATAACGCTGAGCCAGCGCCGGTGCCGCGGGAGCGGCACGGGAACCGAGGGAACGGGCTGAAAGGACACCAATTGTCCAGTGGCCGTGATGCCATACAGGGCCCGGAGATGAGTATGACCGCAGAACACGGTCTGGGCGCGGCTGGCCTCTAGGGCCCGCTTGGCGGCCGGCGCATCGTTCACATAGATCCAGGGAGGATAGGTCTGCGGGCTGGCATGGACATACAGCCGAGGTCCGTCCTCGAAGCGCATCGGCAGGCTGCCGAGGAATTCGCGCGAGGCTGGACCCAGCTGGCCCCGGGTCCAGGCCATGGCGATCTCTGCATCAGTGGTCATGGTTTCACTGAGCTCGGAGACGGCCTGGTCATGGTTGCCGGCCACTGCAAGCGCCCCGCGGGACACTTCTTCCATCACCAACTCCACCACGTCCTGAGGTTCGGGTCCGTACCCCACGTAATCTCCCAGGAACACGCAGCGGTCCGCGCCCGCCGCACGGGCATGGGCAAGACAAGCCTCCAGCGCCCGCCGATTCGCGTGGAGGTCGGTCAAAAGGGCCAAGCGCATGAGTCGTCCTGCGGGAGGAGTGAACCACCATGATAGGGTTCACGGGCTGTGAACCGGCCAGTTCTCCCCAGACCGATTATTTTCCATTTCGACAACAAAAGCGCACCTGGTCAGACCGGAAGATAGCGCCGGAAAAATGCCATCAGACCGGCCCCTTTTCCTGATTGCAGCCCGGGGCGAGGTTCGCTGGAGAGTAGAAAGCCGATGCCTAGATCATTTGTAATCAGAGTTTGTGTCGCAACTTGAACCGAAAAAAAGCGATGTTTTTGGATGGAATTTCCTTGACCTGGGGTACAGGAGAGCGTTAGCTACAGTCTGCTCAAGCATCCAATTGTGTTCCGCAAGAGGGTTTTTCCCTCCTGCCTTCATAACCCACCGGCCTCGCCCTCCCCGCAGCAGGGGGATTCGGGCGCTCGTCACCCTTGTCGGCCCCAGCCACGGAGGCTGGACGCCCAACGGAAGCCACTTATCAGGAGGCAACACCCTATGGCAATTGCAACCGCCAAAGTCGAAGGCAAAACGCCGCTCACCAGCGAAGAACGGATGGTGATTGTCGCATCGTCAGTCGGCACCGTTTTCGAGTGGTACGACTTCTACCTCTACGCGACGCTGGCACCGTTCTTTGCGACCCTGTTCTTCCCCAAGGGCAACGACACGGCCGCCCTGCTCTCCGCTTTTGCGGCCTACGCCGCTGGCTTCCTGGTCCGTCCTTTCGGTGCGCTGGTGTTCGGCCGCATCGGTGACCTCATCGGCCGGAAGTACACCTTCCTCGTCACCATCGTTGTCATGGGCATGTCCACCTTCGGCGTCGGCCTTCTGCCTACGTTCGTGTCCATCGGCTGGCTGGCGCCCATCATCATGGTGACGCTGCGCCTCCTCCAGGGCCTGGCCCTGGGCGGTGAGTACGGCGGTGCCGCGACCTATGTCGCCGAGCACTCCGCGCCTGACCGGCGCGGCTACAACACCAGCTGGATCCAGACCACGGCCACCGTGGGCTTCTTCCTCTGCCTTGGCATCATCATGGCCTGCCGTAGCGGCATGAGCAAAGAAGCCTTCGCCACCTGGGGCTGGCGCATCCCCTTCCTGATGTCGATCATCCTCCTCGGCGTGTCGGTCTGGATCCGCCTGAAGCTGCACGAATCGCCTGTGTTCACCAAGATGAAGGCGGAGGGCAAGACTTCCAAGGCCCCCCTCAGCGACAGCTTCCTGAAGTACCCCAATAACAAGTACGCGCTGCTGGCCCTTCTGGGCGCCACTGCGGGCCAGGGTGTGGTGTGGTATACCGGCCAGTTCTACGCGCTCTTCTTCATGCAGATCACGTTGAAGCTGGACTACCAGACCACCTACATGCTCATCGGCGCCTCCCTCCTGCTGGGCACGCCGTTCTTCATCTTCTTCGGCTGGCTGTCGGACAAGATCGGCCGCCTCAAGATCATCCTGACGGGCTGCCTCATCGCCGCCCTCACCTTCTTCCCCATGTTCAAGGCGCTGACCCATTACGTAAACCCCGCCCTGGAGACCTTCCAGAACACCACAGTCATCAACGTGGCCGGTAGTCCCAAGGACGAGACCTTCAACCTCTTCGTCGGGCCCTGGAGCAAGTTCTCCGAGCTGGACCGGGTGAACGACTTCTTCGGGAAACAGGGCCTCAACTTCAACAAGATTGCTCCGGAGCCCGGGAAGATGGCCGTCGCCACGGTCCAGGGTAAGAATCCCACCACTGGCCAGGTCACCACGGTGCGGGTGGAAGGCTGGAGCGCCGCCTCTGAAGCGGCCCTCAAGAAGGCCCTGGTGGACCTTGGCTATCCCAAGGAAGCCGACAAGTCCAAGGTCAACTACCCCATGACCTTGCTGATCCTCTTCATCTTCCTCATCTACGTGACCATGGTGTACGGCCCCATCGCGGCCTTCCTGGTGGAGCTCTTCCCCACCAATATCCGCTATACCTCCATGTCCCTGCCCTACCACATCGGCAACGGCTGGTTCGGGGGCATGCTGCCCCTCATCGCCACGGCCATGGTGGCCCTGCATGGCAACATCTACTACGGTCTCTGGTACCCCATCATCGTGGCCCTGATCACCACGGTGATCGGCGCGCTCTTCCTGAAGGAAACCAAGGATCGAGACATCACCACCTACCAGCACGAGTAATCTGAGCCTCCGACGGCCACCGCCGCTGGAGCAAGAGAGGAGGCCGGGCGATTGGAGGACTCCATCGCCCGGCCTTTCCGATCTTGAATGTTCTTATGCGCCTTGTATCATCCTGAAACCCTTTGGCACGGAGCCTACGCATGTCCCAAGACCTCTACCCCGTGAAGCCGCAGATCCGGGAGCGGGCCCACATCAAGTCCATGGAGGAGTACCAGCGGCTCTACCGCCTGTCCCTGGACAATCCTGAGTGGTTCTGGGGGGAGCAGGCCAAGACACTGACCTGGTACCACCCCTGGCAGTCGGTATTCGACGCCGACTACAAGGAAGTGGACTTCTCCTGGTTCTCCGGCGGCCGCCTCAACGCCTGTTTCAACTGCGTGGATCGCCACCTGCCCGACCTCGGCGACAAGACCGCGCTGATCTGGGCCCAGGATGAGCCGGGCCAGTACACCCACATCACCTATCGGGACTTGAAGCACCATGTGGCCCGGGTGGCCAATGTGCTGCTGCACCACGGCGTGAAGAAGGGAGACCGCGTCTGCCTCTACATGACCATGATTCCGGAACTGGTGTACACCATGCTGGCCTGCGCCCGCATTGGCGCGGTCCACTCGGTGGTCTTCGGCGGGTTCTCGGCCGAGGCGCTGCGCGACCGCATCGTGGATGCCCGCTGCAAGGTGGTGGTGACCGCCAACGAGGGGCTCCGGGGAGGCAAGCGGGTGCCCCTGAAGCGCACCGTGGACCGCGCCATCGAGGGCATGTCCCTGGTGGAGACCGTGCTGGTGGTTCGCCGAACCGATGGAAATGTCGTCATGGAGCCGGGCCGCGACCTCTGGCTGGATGAGGAGACGGCCAAGCAGCGCTCCACCTGCACCAACGAGTGGATGGGAGCCGAAGATCCTCTGTTCATCCTGTATACCTCAGGCAGCACGGGACAGCCCAAGGGACTCCTGCACACCACCGGTGGCTACCTCACCTACGCGGCGTTCACCCACAAGCTGGTCTTCGACTACCACCCGGATGACATCTATTTCTGCGCGGCGGACATCGGCTGGGTGACGGGTCACAGCTACATCGTCTACGGACCGCTGGCCAACGGAGCCACTTCGGTCATCTTCGAATCCACGCCCCTGTATCCCGATGCCGGCCGCTACTGGCAGATCATCGATGACCTGGGCGTGACCATCTTCTACACCGCGCCCACGGCCCTGCGGGCCCTGGCCGCTGCCGGGGATGAGTGGATCGGGAAGTACAGCCGCAAGTCCCTGAGGGTGCTCGGCACCGTCGGCGAGCCCATCAATCCCGAGGTCTGGCGCTGGTACCATGATGTGGTGGGCGATGGCCGCTGCACCATCGTGGACACCTGGTGGCAGACCGAGACCGGCGGCATCCTCATTACGCCCCTCCCCGGTGTCACGCCCACCAAGCCTGGTTCGGCCACTTTGCCCTTTTTCGGTGTGAAGCCGGTCATCGTGGATCCGGCCACGGGGATTCCCATCGAAGGCAACGATGTCTCCGGCGCCCTCTGCCTGGGCGCCCCCTGGCCCGGCCAGGCCCGGACGGTGTACGGCGACCACAAGCGGTTCCGGGAGACCTATTTCACTCAGTACCCGGGCTACTACTTCACCGGGGATGGTGCCCGACGGGACGAAGACGGCTACTACTGGATCACGGGCCGCATTGATGACGTGATCAACGTGAGCGGGCACCGGCTGGGCACGGCTGAAGTCGAAAGCGCCCTCGTGGCCCATGAGGCCGTGGCGGAAGCTGCCGTGGTGGGTTACCCCCATCCCATCAAGGGCCAGGGCATCTACTGCTACGTCCTGCTGAACGGCGGCTACGCCGAGGAGGGCAAGCAGCAGCTCATCGGCGCCCTCAAGGAGCAGGTGCGGCAGGTCATTGGCGCCTTTGCGGCCCCGGATGTCATCCACATCGCTTCGGGCCTGCCCAAGACCCGCAGCGGCAAGATCATGCGCCGCATCCTGCGGAAGATCGCCTCCACCGAATACGATGGCATGGGCGACATCTCCACCCTGTCGGAACCAGAAGTGGTCAACCGGCTGATCGAGGAGCACCAGAAGCACAATGCTTGATGCTGTCCGGGGGTTCGTCGCTGCGCGAACACCCCCGGGGCCCCCAAGAGAAAGCCCGGCGAAGCCGGGCTTTCTCTTGCTCAACTTCGAACGGGTTGGATTCAGGGATCAGGGGCTGCCGAGGGAAACTACAAAGGCAGGTCCTTGACGAACGCCCTCACCAGGGCTTCGAAGCGGCTGGCGGCGGCGGCGCCGGCTTCCAGGACTTCCTTGTGGGTCAGGGGCTGGGGCAGGATGCCTGCGGCCATGTTGCAGAGGCAGGAGATCCCCGCCACCCGCATGCCTTCATGCCGGGCCACGATGGCCTCCGGAACGGTGCTCATGCCCACCGCATCGGCGCCCAGGGTCCGGAAGGCCCGGATCTCGGCGGGGGTTTCGTAACTGGGGCCCGTCAGGCCCAGGTAGACGCCCTCCCGAAGGGTCTGGCCAAGCCGTTGGGCGCAGGCCTGCAGGTGAGTCCGGAAGGCCGGATCATAGATCGCCGACATATCCGGGAAGCGCGGGCCGGGTTCCACGTTCGGACCGATGAGGGGGTTGGTGCCGAAGAAATTGATGTGATCGGACAAGGCCATGAGCTCGCCCACGCTGAAGGCGGGATTCAGGGCGCCCGCAGCATTGGTGAGCAGCACGGCCTTCACGCCCAGCCGGCCGTAAAGGCGCATGGGGGCGACGACGAGGGGCATGGGGTGGCCCTCGTAGAAGTGGAACCGCCCGGCCTGAAGGACCACCTTGCGGCCTTCGACCTCACAGAAGACCAGCTTGCCGCCATGACCTGCCACGGTGGGGGCAGGAAAACCAGGAAGCTCGGTGAAGGGCAGGGACCTGCCCGCCTGGGCCGCCGCACTCTCGGCGAAGGCCCCCAGGCCGGACCCGAGCACGATGGCCAGTTCAGGGACGAAGGGCGCCTTGGTCTTCAGCGCCTGGAGTGCTTCTGAGGAATACACATTCGACTCCCGGGAAGGTCCTCAGGGCAGGGGCGTGAGGGTCAGGGTGACGGTGACGTCGGGCTGCAGGACGCTCTGGCTTCTGAGATGGATCCGAACCGGGTGAAAGTATGGAACGGCCCCATTGACCGGGATGACAATGGGGGCCGTGTTCTGTCCGGACCCATCCCCCATGAATGTGAACGTGCGGAGCATCACGGGCAGGTCCACATCGACTTTGACGCCACTGGCCAGGGCGGGGGCGATGGAGGCTGTCAGCGTGCATCGACGGTCAGCGCTCAGGTTGAAGCCTGCATAGAAGATCTCGCCCTCGGAGACATTGGGATAGGTGCCGCCGACCTGGACCGCCTTGGCCATGCTGAGTGGGACCGGAGGCAAGGCCCCTGCGGGATCTGTCCCCCAATCCGCGACAAAGGAGGCGGAGGCGCCCGTGACCGGACGGGGCCAGGTGATGTTGAAGGGCGCCGCCAGTCCAGTCAGCACCGGGTCAGTGAAGATGGCAGCCAGGTTGATGGGTTCGGTGGAGGTCTGAGCCTCCTTGAGCCGGAGCATCTGGTTATAGATGTTGAGGGGTTCGGCGTCGTAGACCGAGCCGCTGGGTGCCGTGTAGGTGAGGGACAAAGGCGCCAGGAAGTAGCGAGCACCAGCCAGAGGGTTGATCTTGGCCCAGTCCGAAGGCAGGCCAGGGGTTGGCAGGCTGTTCGCCTTGAGGATGACTTCCCAGGCAAAGGCTCGGATGGCAGGCGCGGAATAAAGACTGAGCTGGGAGGGTGTGAGCCCGCTGATGTTCCGGACATCCACCACGGTCAACCCCGTGCTGTTCGTATCGGCCAGGTAGGGGGACTTCAGCACGTTTGCGGCCATGGTTTGGGCCAGGCCTTCGATCCTGGCCACCTCTGGGCTGAGATCCACCAGCGGCGCACCTGGCGGGAAGATCGGATTCAACGCGACACCGAAGGTGCGGGTCAGGTTGGAGCCGTAGAGGACGTTGCGGGCCAGCAGGGTCAGGATGACCCCCTCGTCCCATGCGTCGTCATTGGCGGGACCACCCCGCAGGGTTCCAAAGTAGGTGGAGCTGGCCTGGGCGACGGCGAATTGTGAACGATCGTAGACGACGTAGGATCCGCCTGAGTCCAGACCGGGCCAGTAGTGGAGATCCAGGGTACCGCCGGGGGTGGCGGTTCCATAGTTGGTCACGAAACTCGCGATGGTGTCGCCGATGCCCATGACCCGGCTCCCCGTCCCAGTCGATAGGCCTGACAGGCTGGTTTCAAGCACTGCCTCGGTGACGTGGGTGGCCTCTCCGCTGCTCTCGTCGATGGTGGGGTTGACGATCCACCAGGCATCGTTCAGGCCCACCGAGAAGTTCACGGTGGCGTTCCCCGCGAGCACGGCAGAGGGGGCATTGATGCCCGGAGGCTGGGCAGAGCCGTCGATGGCCTTCCGCATGGCGTACTGCAGGCGATCCAGGACAGGAGTTGTGCTGTTGATGCCCTGTGGCTCGGCGATCAGCTGGACGATCTGACTTCCGCCGCCACTGAAGGTGCTCGACAGCTCCACCATGGTCGAGCGCCCCAGAGTGGCCGTCGCCGAGTACGCACCGTTGACGTCGGTCGAGGAGGTCTGGATCAACGTCCAAAGGGATTTGATGGTGCCATCCGTCTGGGTTTGCGGAACCTGCTGGAAAATCCGGACGCGGACCCCCTGGGCAGGCAAGGTCACCAGGTTGGCGGGGATGGTGGCATCCGCCAACCCCGTGGGCACGCCGTTCCCATCCTTGACCAGGGGAACCCGCTGGTAGGTCACGGTGCCGCTGATGGTCGCGGTGGTGGCGCTGCCGCTTCCACCCTTCCCGTGGCAGGCCAGCGCCAGGGCCAGAAGCACGGTGGCCCCCAGGGTCTGGAGGGAAGCTCGGTACAGCGGCATGACCACCTCTAAACGGCGAAAGGACCCAGTCTAGCACGGCCTCCAGGGCCGATCCCGAGCTGGGATCAGGGGGCGCGCTCTAATCCTGTGCCGCGGGTGGCACCGAAGTTCAGCGGAGGGGATGGGACCCCAGCAGCTCGTTCTGTGCGGCCACTTCGCCCTCGATCTCCTCTTCATCGTTGAGGAGGGGCAGTGGGTTTTTCTGGAGTCCGTCGACGCGCAACTCGAAGTGGAGGTGAGGACCCGTGGCATTCCCGGTGCGGCCCACTTCTGCGATCTTCTGCCCACGCCGGACGATGTCGCCTTCGTGCACGAGGTTGAGCCGGTGGTGGGCGTAGACCGTGCTCACACCGTTGCCGTGGTCCACCACGACGTAGTTCCCGTACTGCTTGTGCCGGCCGGAGGTGATGACCTGGCCGTCCAGTGCCGCGAAGACGGCAGTCCCCTGCGCGGCCGTCAGGTCCACACCTTTGTGGCGACCCTTGTAGCGGATCCGCTTCTTGCGCTGGTTCTTCACCCGGACCGTCTTGGTCCGCATGCGGGGACCCCAGGCCGAACTGATGGTCCGGGTTTCCACCGGCCAGAGCAGATCGAGCCGCTCAGGGTCCGCAGGCGCGAAGGTCGGCAGCAGAAGCTTGAGCTCGGACTCCGACACCGGTGGCATGACCTGCTGCATGCGGGCCAACAGCTGGGTAGCCGTCCCGGGGGCCTGATGAGGGTCCAGCGCCACGGCGCTGACAGGACCACCCGTGGGAAGGAGACTCCGCACCTGGTAGGGAAGCAGACGTTCCAGGTGGGGCATGGGTGAAGGCGCGACGATGGGAGCGCCCGGCAGGGCCGCCAGGGCGGGTCGCGGGGCGGCTGCCCGATTGGGTTCCAGCCTCGGGCTATCCTCGGTCAGGACCTTCGGCCGTCGCAGGTTCAGGCGGGCGCCCACAGACAGCCTGGAAAGGGCTTTCCCGGGGTTCAAGTCCGCCAGTTCCGCCAGGCTCAGTCCGTGGGCCCGGGCCACCTGGGCCGCCGTTTCGCCCTTGCGGATCACGTGGACCGAACCATCCACTTTCCGGGAGGAGGTCTTCTTGGAGGTCTGCTTCGGGGTGGCCTGAAGGCCGAGACTGAGGGACGCAAGAACAAGGGTCAGGATGGCGTGACGCATGAGGGGACTCCCGGCTGGAACGGAAAAAGCCTGCTTCGCTAGGCCTCCATGGGGGGGACAGGACCCCGGTTGTGATCGAAGGAACGGTAATCTCTCATCTTACCGGGGCATCGGCGCCATGGAAATGCAAATCTTTTCCAACTAGCCCTCCCTGGATCAGGGCTTCCAGGGGCATGCCTCCCAGGGCAGGGTCACCGTGCCCCGTCGTCCTCCTTCCTTGCGGAGGAGCCGGACGGGCCCGATGGTCATGGCATGGCTGACCGCTTTCAGCATGTCGTACAGCACCAGCAGGCCCACCGTCACGCCCGCCAGGGCTTCCATTTCGATGCCCGTGCGGCCCTCGCAGCTCACCCTCACCTGGAGCCAGGCGCGGCGAGCAACCGGATCCCAGTGGTGGACCACATCCACGGCCTCGATGGCCAGGGGATGGGCCAGGGGGATCAGGTCGGAGGCCCGCTTGACGCCCCCCACGGCCCCAAGGCGGGCCACAGACCAGGGATCACCCTTGGGTCCGCCGCCCTGGGTTAGGGCCTCGGCGGCCGGTGCATCCAGCTCCAGATAGCCCGCCGCCACGGCCACGCGGCGGGTGGGGGTCTTGGCGGACACATCCACCATCGTGGGCCGGCCTTCGGGATCGAGGTGGGTCAACTCAGCCATTACCGACTCCAGGCCAGCAGAATGTCGCGCAGGGCGGCCGTGTCCGGGGCATAGGCCCGGGGGCCACAGGCGGCGAGAGCCTCCTGGGGGTAGAAGCCGTGGCCCACGGCCAGGCTGGGCACCCCTGCCGCCCTGGCCATGTCCAGGTCGAAGGGCGTGTCACCGACCATGAGGATGTCATCCGGTGTCAGGCCGGTCTGGGCCTGGAGCTGTTCCAGGGACTCCGGGTGCGGCTTCCCTTGGGTCACTTCGTCCGGGGTGATGATGGGGTAGAAGCGGGGTTCCCAGCCCCACCGGGCCATCTGGCGCAGCAGGGGCAGGCGGCGCTTGGAGGTCACGATGGCCATGCGCTGACCCCTGGCCTGCAGTTCATCCAGCAGCTCAGGGATGCCCGGGAAGGGTTTCATGAGGTACTCGTGCTCGGCGTGACCGAAACTCCGGTAGGCCTGGAGCACCCGGTTGCCCTCCAGGCCCAGGGGCCCGAAGGTGTTCTGGATGCCGGTTTCCACGGGCAGTCCCACGTATTTCAACCACTCAGCCATGAGGGACCGGGGCTGGCCCAGGGCGTCCAGGGCATGGGCCATGCCCGCCTCGATGAGGGGGCGGCTGTCCACCAGCGTGCCGTCAAAGTCCCAGGCGATGAGTTTCAAGAAGGCCTCCTGGCCCTCATGAGGCCGAAGGCAGGTGAAGGGCCTGGATGAAGCTGGCTTCGGTGGCCCTCTCAAGTTCCGCCACCACCGGCGCCGGAACCGGCGAATCCACCGATAGGATCACCATGGCTTCACCCTTCTTTTCCCGGCGACCCAGGTTCATGAAGGCGATGTTGATGTCGTGCTGGCCCAGCACGGTGCCGATTTTTCCGATCATTCCGGGCCGGTCCAGGTAGCTCAGGAGGAGCATGTGGGGCTCGGGCATGAAGTCCATGGCGTAGTCCCGCAGTCCGACAATGCGGGGACTGCCCTCGAACAGGGTGCCGGATACGACCCGAGTGCCCCAGGGTCCTTCAAGCGTCAGGGTGATGAGGTTGGAGAAAGCGCCACCCTGGGTGGACTTGCGCTCCTCCACCACCAGGCCCATGCGCTCGGCCACCAGGCCCGCATTGACCATGTTTACCGGCTGGTCCGCCACCCGGTCCAGCATGGCGGCCAGGCCGCAGACCGTCAGCGGCGAGCAGTCCTGGTGGGCGATGGCACCCGTGAACCCGAAGGTGAGGCGGTCGAGGTTCCCCTTCATGAGCTGGAGGCCGAATTCGCTGAGCACGGCCATGAGCTTGAAGTAGGGGCGCATCTGTTCCATGACCGCTGGATCGAAGCGGGGCAGGTTCACGGCGTTCTCCAGGGGGGCCTTGTCCAGGTAGGCCAGGATCTCCTTGGACACGTCGATGGCCACGTTCACCTGGGCTTCCTGGGTGTTCGCCCCCAGGTGGGGGGTGACGACGAGGCGTTCCTGGGCGATCAGGGCCTGCATCAGCTCGGTGGTCGGCGGCTCTACGGAAAAGACATCCACCGCCGCCAGGCTGACCTTGCCGGATTGGAGCGAGGCCAGGAGGCAGGGTTCGTGGATGATGCCTCCCCGGGCGACATTCAGGAGGATCACGCCGTCTTTCATGACGGCTACCTGACCATCGCCGATCATGCCGCGGGTCTCATCGTTCAGTGGGGTGTGGAGGGTGATGATGTCGCAGGTCCGGCAGAGTTCTTCCAGGTCCACCAGGCGCACCCCCAGGTCCTGGGCCCGCTTGGCGCTGATGTAGGGATCGCAGCCAAGCACCTCGCATTCGAAGGCCTTGAGCCGAGTGGCCACCCGGCCCCCCACCTTGCCTAGTCCGATGACGCCGGCGGTCTTGCCCTTGAGTTCCACACCCGTGAATTTGGCGCGCTTCCACTCGCCCCCCTTCAGGCTGGCATTGGCGGCGGGGATGTGGCGGCAGAGGGCGAGCAGCAGGGCCAGGGTGTGTTCCGCCGCGCTGTTGGTGTTGCCGAAGGGCGCATTCACGACGATCACGCCCCTGGCACTGGCGTAATCCACATCCACATTGTCGATCCCCACGCCGGCCCGGGCCACGATCTTCAGGTTCGTCGCGGCGTCGAGCAGAACCTTGTCCACCGTGGTGCCGCTGCGGGTGATCATGGCGTCGTAGTCGCCCACACACGCCAAGAGGGCCTCCTTCGAAAGTCCCAGGCGGACGTCGAGATGAATCCGGGGATCTGCCTGGAGAAGCGCTAGACCCTCACCGGTCACCTCGTCAGTCACGATGATCTTCATGGGGACTCCGCCTTCAAGTGCGCGTTCAGTGGCTGCGCGAAGGGAATCCTCTACCCTACCTCCAGATGCCACCCGGGGCAAGCCGGGAGGGCCGAGAGAGGCTGGCTGGTCCTGGGAAATTGAAACGGGCCTTGCGGCTACTTCTTGTAGATGCCGGCGCCGAAAATCAGGCCGTCCCAGACCTCGATGTAGCTGGTCTTGGCTTCTTTCTGGCCGGTTTTCGGGTTCAGGTACTTGTAGTCATGCCAACCCTTGCCCTTGGTCGCGGCCAGGTGGATGCGTTCCTGCACGAACTCCACGCCATCGGGATCCTTGGCCTTGATCTGGTTCACGCCCACCTTGCTGGCACCCTGACCGTGTGCCAGGACCTTCCCATCCATGTCATAAACAAACACATAGAGCTCGCCTTCATGCTTCCGGAAGCGTCCTCCGGGATGGGTGATCTCCATGAAAGCAGCCTCCTTGCCGTTGGACTTTCCATAGGCGATGGCCGATTTCACGAGGGCTTCGGTTTCTGCATGTGTGATGTCCTGGGCCACCAAGGGGAGGCAGATGGCCGGGAGGCAGAGAAGGGTACTGAGCATCGAACGCATGAAAACTCCTTTGGTGATGACTCCTTCTTACCTATCGGCGAAGGACCTCGGGGGATGAAGCAAGCTTCGCCCGGGCCTCGTGGGATACTGTCCCTCCGTTCCAGGGAGGCTTCATGGCCCAGTTCGACCTTCTCGTCATCGGCTCGGGCCCCGGGGGGTACATCGCGGCCATTCGCGCGGCCCAGCTGGGGCTCAGCACGGCCCTGGTGGAGAAGGATGCCTCCCTGGGAGGCACCTGCCTGCTCCGGGGCTGCATCCCCGCCAAGACCTGGCTGGAGACCGCCCACCGCTTCGAGCAGATGCAGGTGGCCAACGACTTCGGCATCGATGGCGTGGACGGCAAGGCCCTCAAGCCGAACCTGGAGGCCATCGTCAAGCGGAAGAGCCGCATCGTCCTGAAGAATTCCAAAGGCATCGAGTTCCTCATGAAGAAGAACAAGGTGACGGTGCTGAAGGGCTTCGGCAAGCTGCTGGGCAGCGGCAAGGTCGAGGTGGCAGGAGAGGTCCATGAAGCCAAGCGCATCATTCTGGCCACGGGATCCGGCGTCAAGGACATCCCGGGTCTGGAAACCGACGGCAAGCAGGTGATCAACAGCGACCACATCCTGGACCTCACGGAACTGCCGGCGCACCTGGTGATCCTCGGCGCAGGCGCCATCGGGGTGGAATTCGCGTCCGTGTTCAGCCGCCTGGGCTCCAAGGTGACTCTGGTCGAGTTCATGGACACGATTCTCCCCCTGGAGGACGAGGACATCGGCCTGGAGCTGGCCAAGATCTTCCGCAAGTCCTACAAGATCGACGTGCGCACCAAGACCAAAATCACCCGCATCGAGAAGCGGGCGGACGGCGTCGTCTGCCACCTGGAAGGCGAGACCCCTGGTGAGGTCGTGGGCAGCCACCTGCTGGTGGCGGTGGGCCGCGCGCCCAAGATCGAAGGCATCGGGCTGGAGAAGACCAAGGCCCAGGTGGACCGGGGCTGCGTCGTGATCGACAAGTTCATGCAGACGGGAGAACCCGGCCTCTATGCCATCGGCGACATCGTCCGCACCCCCTGGCTGGCCCATGTGGCCAGCGACGAGGGCATCGTGGCCGCCGAGCACGCGGCCCAGAGCCTCGGCAAGGATGTGCACCCCCATCCCATCCGCTATGACCGCTTCCCTGCATGCACCTACTGTGACCCCGAGGTGGGCACCATCGGCCTCACGGAGAAGGCCGCCAAGGCCAAGGGCCACGATGTCCAGGTGGGCAGCTTCCCCTTCGCACCCATGGCCAAGGCCAACATCGTGGGCGAGCCCCATGGCTTCATCAAGATCGTGGCCGACAAGCAGTACGGCGAGATCCTGGGCATCCACATCCTGGGTCCCAAGGCCACGGAGCTGGTGGCCTCCAGCGTGGCCCTGCTGGGCGGTGAGTACACGGTGGACGAGCTGATCCACACCATGTACCCGCACCCCACCCTGAACGAGGTCTTCCCGGAGGCGGCGCGGGCCGTGTACGGCAGGGCCCTCAATATGTAGGAATGAGGGGCTACGACCAAGGGGCGGCCGGCGGCCGCCCCTTCTCTTCTCTGGAGAATGCCTACTGCTTCAGCGCCACGCCGTAGAAGTAGGAGTAGTGGGGCTGGGTGTTCATGCCGCTGGGCTGGGCCGTGTCGTAGGAGAAGGAGCAGAAGAGGATTGCCCCGCCGTTGAGGAAGGTGAGGAACACGTCCTGCTGCATGGTATTGGTCCCCGAGGGCAGGACCCGGTAGGTGAAGAGACCCGGGCAGGTATCCGTCATCTTCCCGGTGCCCTGGAGGTACGACGTGCTGGCCACAGGCTGGAGGCTCGTGCTCACCACGGTGGCGCCGTTGGCGTCCTGCACCGTGAGGCCGCCGCCGGCGCTGAGGGCCAAGGAGTAGCCGTCCACCCGGCCCGTGCCGCCTTCGGGGTTGTTCCCGCCGGCGATGGCGTCGAGCTTGTTGTAGCAGAGGGCCCTGTAGGTGCCTGCAAAGGTGGCGTCGAAGGCGCTGGAGGCCGCCTGAGGCACACCCACCATGCTGCCGTTCCCCATGTCCACCACGAAGAAGCCGCCCTGGGTGGCGAAAATGGTGTCCGTTCCGTTGGTCCCGCCCTCGTTGAGGGTGAGGTAGTTGCCCCCCGCATCGGGGGTGAACTGCGAAGCGTCGAAAGAGCCGTGCTGGAAAGGTGAGGAGCTATTGGTGCCGCCGCTCTGACCCCAGGCTGTGATCAGGTCCCCGAAAGGCCAGTAGCCCTGGTGGTACACGCTTCCGGCCCCGTCGATGGAGACGCTGCCCACTTCCATGCCGCCGTCGTTGGTCCGGAACTGCATGTAGTTGAACTTCTTGTTCTGGAGCCAGTTGAGGGAGATGGGGGCCTTCAGGATGGCCGTCACCAGTGAAGTGGTGTTCTGGGTTGGCCCGGTGTTATCCATGTTGGCCACGAGGGCTAGACCCGGGATCTCATAGGCCTTGAGCATGTGGCCGTTGGGCGTGGTGATGTTGTAGGCGCCGTCCGACCCCACCGTGTAGCTCACGGTGCCCATCTCGCCATTGGTGACGTTGGTATAAGCGATGGTGTGGGCCACCGAATCCACCGTGATGGTCAGGAAGTCGCCGACGCTGGCGGTGGCCTGGTAGTTCCGGACTGGTGGTGCCGCCGGCGTGGTGGTCGTGGGCTGGCTGGCAGGCGAGCCGCCGCCACAGAACAGGCTGAGCGCCGCGATTGCCGTTCCGGATACCAGCCCTGCCAGGGTCGTTGCCTTCATGGGAGCCTCCAGTAGGAGACTCCATCGGCCGTCTTCTGAGCGGGCTTAACAGGAAAAATGGGTCCCGGGGACCTTCCGCCTCCCGGCCTCTTGTGTGCCCGCTCCCACCACCTTCATCATGCCCAGGCATTTGCTGGCGGACACCTTCAGGGCCAAGAGCATCGGGGCCGTGGTGGCCGGGGCCCAGATTGCAGTGCGAAGGTCAGCACCGTGCGCAGAAATGAGCGGGGGCCGGCAGACTCAAGAGGCCCTTCAGGGCCAGTGCCCAGGCGGGCACCGGTCCCCGGAAGGCCGCCCTGTCCGGTGTCAGCAACCGGAGGGCGTGCAGTGGAGACGGATCCGCCGGGAGGGGGAGAAAGGGCACGGGACCACCGGTCGCGGACCGAAGGGCGGCCCTGAGGACGCCCGCCAGGGCGGTGGTCGTGGCTAGTTCCAGAGGCGGCACTTCGAGTACCGTCCCTGGGGGGAGGGCAACCCCTGGCCAAAGCTCTGTTTCGAAACCTTTCCACCCCGCGGCATCTTCTCGTTCGCGCCATGGGGGTTGGCGGAAGACGCTCCGGCGGCGCTCCTTCTTCCAGTCCGGCAGGAAGGCCTGCAGCCTGGCCTTCTCCAGGGGTCCCATGGGCGCCTTCGGCAAGGGTACGGGCAGGGTATGAGCGATCCTGCCCGGCAGGCGCTGAACCAGCATGGGCTGGCCGTCCAACCAGGGCAGGCCCACATCCAGGGCGGCGACCAGGGCGCCGATCCGGCGACGGTGCAGCTCCAGGGTCGCCGCGAGCTGGCAGCCCGGGAGCGGCACCAGGGCCATGAAATTCAGGGGAAGGCCGTCGGCCTGGAGGCGCTCGATGGCTTCCAGGGGCGCGAGAATATCCGCCGCGCCCCGGCCCAGCACCAGCACCTGAGGCAGTCCGTGTCCCTGGATGCGCTCGACCAGCAGGAGGCCACCACCCGCGCCCGCAGGGGCCCCGCTGAGCAGCGCGCCGCCCAGCTCGGAAGCCAGTCGAAGGGCCGCTGGATCCATCATCCCGGCAGCTCCGCTTGAATGGGGGCCGGCTGCTCGATGAGGACCGCAGGTATAAGGCGGAGCTTAGCGGGGGCCGGAGGGCTGATCCCAGGCGGGGCGGGGGCGACCGGTTCCAGGGTGGACATGCCCCGAGCCTATCAGGGGGTTGGGGCCCCGTTGGGAATCCGGATCCAGAAGGAGGTTCCCCCCTCGCCTGTGTCGAAGCCGACGGTTCCGTGCAGCACGTTCTCGCCGAAGAGCTTCATGGCATAGGTGCCCAGGCCGCGTCCCGCGGTGGCTTTGGTGCTGAAGGAACGCTGGAAGATCCGGTCGCGGATCTCCTCGGGGATCTCGCCCGGATTTTGCACCAGGAAGCGGGTGGAGGCGCCCTCCCGCCGGGCGGAGAGGGTGATGGTATCACCCGCACCGGAGGCCTCCACGGCGTTCACCGCCATGTTCAGCACCACCCTTGAAATCAGCTCGGGATCGCTGAGGATGGGATCGTCAGGACAGGGCAGGATCACGAACCGCCGTTCCCGGGCCAGGGCATGGCCATCCAGGAGGTCGCCCACGTCCTGCAGGACCTGCGCAGCCCGGGTGCTGCGTATCTGGGGCACCAGCTCACCGTGCTCGGCCAGGGCCATGGCCCTGTGGCTCCTGAGCTCCCGATCCAGTAATCCGGTCAGGTGCACCAGCTTTTTCGCCACGCTCTTGGGGGAGCTGGTTTCCGTGGCCAGCAGGTCCGCCCAGCCTCTGATGCCCTGCATGAGGTTGGCCACGTCGTGGTAGAACAAGTGTTCCAGAGCATCGCGGCGCTTGACGGCGCTGAGGTCGTGCAGCACCACGGCGATGAACTGGTAGGAGCCCACCATCAAGGGGCTGGCCACGATCTCGAATTCGGCGGCTTCGCAGACGTCGCCCTGGCGGATGGTGAGGAGGCATTCTGAGCGGACGGCCTTCTCCGCCTGCTGGGCTTCCAGGATGGCAAGCACGGCCCCGCAGTGGGCGCAGGCATGGCTGGTGCCGCAGCCATCCGGACCTTCGGAAACATGGGTACAGCCGAACAGCTCACCGGGCCGTCGGCCCAGAGGGGATCCATTCTTGGGATCCACGATCTCGAGGACCCGGTCATTGGTGGCCAGCACCTGCCGGTGGACATCCAGGATCAGCACCAGGCCATCCAGGGCCTGGACCAGGAACTTCGCCACCGGATGGCTCAGGCAGGCCTCAGCCTCCAGGCGCAGCTCCCCGGGTGTGGCGCGTCCAGCGGGCGCAAAGTAGGTGGAAGCCTTGGGTCCTGGCTGGGGCGGTTCCTGGGACACCATGGGAACTCCCGGGTGGTGTGGAAGCGAAGGGATTCATCATACCCATCGGTAGATTACGGTTCCTGATGAATTTGCCCTGGCTTCGTTTCCAGGGGGTGGAACCTACCTTCCCCCTGGGTGTCCCCGCCAGCGCGAGCCAGGGAGCCCCATGTTGCGCAACTCGCCTATGCTGGGGGCCTGGAGGACGACATGGACCTGGGCATCCGCGGCAGGGTGGCGATGGTGGCGGCAGGGAGCAAGGGGCTGGGGCGGGCCACGGCGTTGGCGCTGGCCGCCGAGGGGTGTGCGGTCTCCATCTGTGGTCGCGGCACCGAGGCCCTGGCCTCGGCCAAGGCTGACTTGGAGGCTCTGGGCGTGCCGGCGCTGACCGTGGTGGCCGACGTGGCCTCGGCTGAGGATCTGGCTCGTTGGCATCAGGCCACCGAAGCCGCTCTGGGGGCCATTGACATCCTCGTCACCAACACGGGCGGGCCCAAGGCTGCGGTCTTCGCGGACTTGTCCGAGGACGACTGGGCCGCAGGGGTGGAATCCACTCTGATGAACGTGGTGCGGCTGTCCCGGCTGGTGCTGCCCGGCATGCGGGCCCGGCACTGGGGTCGCATCGTCCACATCACCAGTCTGGTGGCCAAGCAGCCCCTCCCGCTGCTCACCATCAGCTCGACCCTGCGGGCCGGACTCTCGGGCCTCACCCGCACCCTCGCCACGGAGACTGCCCGGGATGGCGTGACGGTGAATGCACTCCTGCCCGGCCACGTGATGACGGATCGCCAGACCCACCTGGCCCAAGTGAAATCCGCCGCCGACGGCCTCACCGTCGACGAGCATCTGGCCCGCACCGCCGCCGCCATCCCGGTGGGGCGCATCGGCAACCCCGAGGAAGTGGGCGCTGTCATCGCCTTCCTGTGCAGCGGGCAGGCCGCCTACATCACCGGTCAGAGCCTGCTGGTGGATGGCGGATTGGTGCAGGGCACGTTCTAGGCCACCCTCAGCGCTGGAATCCGCTCACGGTTTCGAAGTAGTGGGCGAAGGCCGCCATGCCACCCGAAGCCTGCTCCCAGTCGTAGTTCTCGTTGGGGGCGTGGTAGCCGTGGCTGGGGAGGCTCAGGCCAAGAAAATAGACCTCACAGCCCAGGACCTCCTCCATGGTCTTGGTGGCGCCGATGCTGCCGCCTTCGCGGGTGAAGGCGCACGGGGCGTTGAACGCGAAGCGGTAGGCGTCCTTGATGGCCGCCGCGTAGGGGCCGGTGACGTGGCCCTTGAAGGGCGCCAATCCGTGCTCCTCATGGATCTGGACATCGGGGAAGTGCTCGTTCACGAAGGCGCGGATGCGGGCCATCGTAGAGGCCTCGTCCATGTCGGGAACCAACCGGCAGCTCAGCTTGATCTCGGCCCGGGGCGGCACGGCGCTCTTGATGCCGGGCCCCGTGTAGCCGCCTACCACGCCGTGCACTTCCATGGTGGGCCGCCCCCAGACGCGCTTCATGACCTTCATGGGGTCCTCGGTGCGCAGGCCGGTGATCATGTGGTCCTGCTTGAAGGTCGCCACGCTGAAGCCTGAGTGGGCCCACTCCTCCAGTTCCTGCTTGGAGGGCTTCACCACTTCGTCGTAGAAGCCGGGAATCTTCACCTTGCCGGTCTCGCCGTCCATCATGGTTGCGACCACTTTGATCAGCTCGGCCAGGGGATTGCGGGCCGCGCCACCCACCACGCCGCTGTGCAGGTCGTGGTCGGCGGTCTCCAGGCTCAGGATAAAGCCCTTGAGGCCCCGCAGTCCCGCGGGAGTGCTGGGCTTGCCACGGGTCACCCAGACCGTGTCGCTGACGACGATGGCATCGGTGTGGAGCCGTCCCTTGTGGTGGTGCAGGCCGCCTTCAAAGCTGGGCGATCCGATCTCCTCCTCGGTCTCCCAGAGGAAGTGGATGTTCAGGGGAACGCCCGCTCGCCGGGCCGCCAGGGCACCGAAGAAGGCCGTTAGGGCCGGACCCTTGTCATCGGTGCTGCCCCGGCCGCGGTAGGTGTCGCCGTCCACCACGAAGCTGAAGGGCGCTGCTGTCCACTCGGGCTCGTCGGCGGGCTGCACATCCAGGTGGTTGTAGACGGTGATGGTGGGGAACCGGGGGTCCTCGCCGAACCAACCATGGATGAGGGGATTGCCGCTGGTCTCCAGGACCTCCGCCCGGCCCCCGTGCCGCTCGAAGAGCGCCCGCGCCGCCTCGGCCACTCGCCGCACATCGCCCTGGTGGGACGGATCCGCACTGATGGAGGGGATCTCGACCAGGGTCCTCAGCTCCGCTTCAAAGGCCTCCCGGCTTTCCACGGCGTACTGCGCCAGGGCCTCGCGGGTGAGAAGGGCAGGATTCATGGATGCTCCCGGAATGGGAGACCATCATGCCACAGCTAGTCGGTTGTTCAGGAACCACACGGGGATGCTGAGGCCCGGCCAACGTGAGGTTGGCTTGGTTCAACTCGGCCCATTTCGACACACAAAAACCGAGAGTAGATCTCCAATCCCTAGGCGCCAACGCCCCGGGTGACAGTACAGGTCAAATCGATGAAGCTGGCTCGCCTGTGCGTTTGCAGGAAGTGAAGAGCGTATTCCGAGGCTTCTGGTGAAGTGAATTGAACGCCCGCATGAAAGTCTTGCTAACCCTGGGGTAGGCAGTTTATTAATGGAATCATTTCAAATGTATTGATTATCACAAAGTCAACAAATCGCCCCAGGACGAAGCGTGGCCTCGATGATCCCTAGTGCCGACCTTGACCGTATCCAGCGGGGTTGCATGTCGAGTTTTCGGACTTGGGTGCGACCGGTTTGGATGTTTCTCACGATGGTTGGCCCGATGTCTTGGGCCTCGGTCCCCTTGCAGGAATGGCAACTTGAGCTTTCATCTCCGAGCCAGCAGCGATTCATCTTCGAGGACCTCGAAGCCACGGCCGTCCTGGCCAGCGCGGGCATGAGCACGATTGTGTCGAACCGAGCACCGGATGGAGACAAGTGGACTCTCAGGGTCTTGGGGCAAGACCCTGCCACGGGAGACAGCAATAGTCCGCTCGTCATAGAAAGTGGGAGAGGCATTCCCGATCCACGTTTGCTCGCAGGAATCATCGCGCCGGGTCTGCTGTCCAGGCGGAGGTGGCTGGATCAATTCCTAGAACTGCACCCAGACTGCATGGAGGGGTGGATCCATCGAGCCTCCTGGGAAGGGGATATCCTTGACGCCTTGCTGCGTCAGATCGGGTTGGACCATGTCCCCTTCAAGGCTCGGCGTGGACTGATTCCGAAGGATGCCCTTGCCGAGGTATGGGCCCGCATGCAATCCAGCCTTCAGCGTGGCATGGCCGATCCTGGTTGGGTCCGGTGGGGCGATCCACTGAAGATCACCCAATATCCAGTGCGCGGATCGGCCATTCCGGAGAGGGATGGTGCCGAACGCCTTGGGCCATGTCTGATCAAGATGGGCAGGGATATCCGGGAGCAGATTGACCTTGAACCAACCAACCCGCAGCTATGGCAGGCACTTGGTCAACTCGATTGGATGAGATGGCTCCCGGTGGATGAAGTCTTGGACAATCTCAAGGTTCCACCTGGAGCCCCCATATCCTGGATCTGGGCCGACGCCCAGGTGCAGGATCTGGAGAAGCGGGCGGGCTACTTCAGCCAACCGGAAGCCCATGAAACTACCACCAGGGCCATCGTTGCATCCCTGGATCAGATCCTGGAACGGAATCTTGAGACTTGCTCCCAGCGAGCAGACGCCCTTGACGAGACGGTGGTGCACTGGGGCAAGTGGCTTAGCCTATCGGTCCGACTGTTGAATCGCTGTCCGCAGCATCACACGCAACTGGTCGAGCGCTGCAGCAGAGCTCGTGCCGCCCTTGGCGAACACTGGCTAAAACTGAACCTGATTATCGGCGACCCTCAGCCTAATGGCCAGGCATCGGCACACCACAAAGTGTAGGTGATGCCTCAAGGTTTTTCAGATGCGACAGAATGTGTCCACCACCGAAGCCGATGATTTCGGTGGGAAGGCCACATGCCGA
>CAISFO010000081.1 GCA_903884655.1 uncultured Holophagaceae bacterium
AGACCGTGAGCGGGAGTTTCGTGCCCTGGAAGATAGTCCCGGCGGTTGGGCTGGTCTGCTTCCGGCAGACTTGGCATTGAAACAGACCACGGGACAGGCGGCAGTGCCGGGTAGACCCGCACTCGGGACAGACTCCATGGCGTCAACTACATTTCCGCTTCAACGACAATTACTTTTCACCACTGATGCGGTGACACAGAGGGGGTGGCCGGAGCGGAGGCCGTAGGCCGCAGCGGAGGGCACCCCCTCTGTGTTTATTTGAGTGCCAATGCCTTCTGACACTCCGGGCATAGGCCATAGATCTGAAGCTGGTGGCGGGTGACCTTGTATCCGCACTGGCGCTCAAGCTGGGACAGGGCCTTCGTCATGGCGCAGCCGTCCAACTCCGTCGTGCGTTGACACTTCTCGCAGTGGATGTGGTGATGATGCTCGGTCGTGCCGCAGCGGAGGAACCGCTGGATCTGGTTCTTGTCCACGAATGACTCGGCCCAGCCTTCCTGGATGAACCGTTCGAGATTCCGGTAGATCGTGGGCCGACCTGGGCGCGGTTGGTCTAGACGGTCGTATATCTCGTCCACGGTGAGGGGATGGTCGGAGGCTTCAAGGATCCGCAGCAGGACCTCCCTCGCCTTGGTGACTTTCATTCCCACAGCGTGAAGGGATTCCTTTGAGGCATGGCAACTCATGGAACTCCTGATATTGAACAAGATCTAGTTTACACAAATAGAACTTGATTTTGTTATCGAGGTGAAGCCTAATAGAAATCCGTTCTATTAGTGAGGTGATAAGTGCGACAGCTTCTCAGTTTAACCTTTGTGTTGTGCGCCCTGCCCGCAGTTGCTCTAGCCCAGTCGGCCAGTGGAACGGTCAGTGGCCGGGTGGTGGATGACCAGGGCAAGGCTGTGCCTGCGGCCACCGCGTTCATCGAGAACAAGATCACGGGCTACCGCCACTCCGTGCGGACGGATGCCCAGGGCCGCTACAAGCTGAGCAACCTCCCCTTCAACACCTACCATCTGGAGGTGGGGGCACCGGGCCTGAACATGGCCCACCAGAACTTGGACGTGCGCTCCAACCTGCCCATTGAAGTGAACCTGACCCTGAAGCCCGCGTCCGCTGTCGTGGAAGTGGAGGAAAGCGTCAACCTCATCGAGGTTCACACCTCCAGTCATATCGACATCGACCAGTCCACCATCGAGAAGATTCCGACAGCGGTGCAAAGCCGGGGCATGGAGAACATCCTCCTGGCCACCCCGGGCTTCATCCAGGACGAGAATGGCCGGTTCCACTTCCGGGGCAGCCACGGGCAGGTGATGTATGTGGTGGACGGGGTACCGATCACAGATCAGGTTCAGGCCACTTTTTCGAACTCCATGGACCCCTCCCAGGTGGAGAGCATGGAGGTCATCACCGGGGGCATCTCCGCCGAATACGGCGGCAAGCCCGGCGCCGTGGTGAACATGACCTCGAAGAGCGGCCTGGGTCCCCCCAACGGCTTTGGAGGTGATGTGTCCTTTGGGGTAGCCCGCTTCAACACCAGCGAAGTGGGCTTCAGCGTGCGCGGCGGGGGCGACCGCTCAGGCTACTTCATCACTGGTGCCGATTCGAAGAGCGACCGGTTCCTCGACCCGGTCAACTTCGACAACTTCCACAACCACGGCGACACGGGGCGTCTGTATGGGCGATTCGACTGGCTGGCCACGGACCACGACACGCTGAGGCTATCCATCAGCGGAGGGCAGACGAAGCGGGATGTCGTGAACCTCGCCAGTCAGGAAATGGCAGGCCAGAACCAGCGCGTAGAGAACACGGATGGCAACGTCAGCCTCGGGTGGACGCACTTGTTCAGCGACACACGAAGCCTGGATACGAGCCTCTTCTACCGGCACAGCACGTCCAAGCTCCTACCGACCCACGACCTTGCCCCTGGCTTTGCCGAAGGGGGACCCGATTTCCCGTTCTGGGCCAAGCAGGACCGGTCACTCGACAACCAAGGCCTGGTGACCGCCTACACCCAGAAGGATGGCGACAACACGTTCAAGACGGGGTTGCATTATGTCCGCTATCCAATCCACGAACGCTTCTCCTTCTCGATCACCGATTCCACCCAGGTCGCACCGACTGATCCCCTCTACCCCTACTCCTCTGCCGGTGGCGGGAACATTTTCCTGTTCGACGACGGCATCACGCCCACCCTGGCCTCGGCCTTCATCCAGGACGACCTGAAGACAGGCAACTGGAACCTGGGCCTGGGGCTTCGCTTCGACAGTTACCGTGGCCGCAACTTCACCCAGAGTGAGGTCCAGCCCCGAGTTGGGATCTCCTACAACGTACCGAGCACGGGGACCCTGTTCCGGGTCATCTACGACCGACTAATGATCACGCCCGAGAACGAGGGCCTCGCGCTCTCGACCTCCCAGCAGGTCTGGACGGCGACCTCGGGTCTCACCACCCCCGTGGCACAGCTTCGCGCGGAACTCCAGGATAGCTACCTCGTGGGTGTCGAGCAGCAGTTGGGGAAGGTCGCCAAGGTGAGCCTCGAATACTGGTGGAAGGACAGCACCAACGCCGCCGACAACTCCCAGTTCCTGAACACGGGAGTGCTGTTCCCCATCGCGGCGGCCAAGGGCAAGTTCCACGGTCTGGATCTCCGGCTCGATGTGATCCCCGTAAACGGCTGGTCTGGTTACCTCAGCGCGGGCACCGTCCGCACCATCTTCTACAACCCCACGGTGGGGGGCCTGGATGCGGCCTCGGCCACAACTGACACAAGCCCTTACCTGATCGACCACGATCAGAAGCTCACGATGCAGGTGGGCCTACGCTACGAGCACGGCGGCTTCTACGGCCAAGTCATCGGACGCTACGACTCGGGATTGGAGGCAGGTGATCCCACCACCGTGGCGGGCAATCCCGACTACGACTTCGGCATCCCCTACGTCCACCTGGAGCACGACAGCTTGGTGGGGGACAACTACCGTATCAAGTCACGAACCGTGTGGAATGTGAGCCTGGGTCAGGAATTCAAGTTGGCGGATCGAAAGGCGCTGAAGGTCAGCATGGATCTCCTCAACGTTTTCGACGAGAAGGGGCTTTACAACTTCCTGAGCATCTTCGGGGGCACCCACGTCATCCCGCCTCGCACCCTCGCCGCCCGGATCAAGTACAGCTTCTGAGTGAGTCCATGATCCGCCATGCCCACGCGCCATCACTCGACCTCGTCGGGGCTTCTACCTCGACCCTCTGCGCGATCCACTGCGCGGCGCTGCCCCTGGTTGCCGCCGCCCTCCCCACCTTAGGCATCGGCTGGGTGGGCTCTGGAGCCGTGGAATGGGGACTGGTGGGCAGTTCCGGACTCATTGCGTTTCTGGCTCTGCGGAAGGGGTATCGCCTCCATGGGCGGCAGGCCCCGCGCCTTGTGGCACTCCTCGGCTTCCTCGCGGTCGTTGTCAGCATTTTGCTGGAGTCGTTGGGAGGTTGGGTGACGGTTCTCCGTGTGCTGGGTGGATTTACCATGGTCCTCGGTCACATACTCAACGGGCTTGGGTGCCGGGTTTGCGCACTCAAGGTGGATCAAACAACAAGAGAGGTCACCCCCGCTTTGTATCGCGGGCGATGGGTCAATCTTTCACGATGAGGGGTCGCCCGACGTATCTTTCGGCAGGCGGGCCTTGGCGGCCTCGGCGCGGTAGCTGGGGCCTGTGAGTTCGAGGATCACGGCGTGGTGGACGATGCGGTCAATGGCTGCCGCCGTGGTCATGGGGTCCTTGAAAATGCGGTCCCATTGGGAGAACACGAGGTTCGAGGTAATGACCACGCTACGCCGCTCGTAGCGTTCGGCCAGCAGGGTGAACAGCACCTCCATCTCGTCCCGGTCCTGCTGGATGTAGCCGATGTCGTCGAGGATCAGGACATCGAAGGC
>CAISFO010000082.1 GCA_903884655.1 uncultured Holophagaceae bacterium
CCCCCAATGACAATCAGAATTCCCCATTGATGAGGTGATGCCAAAGGGGGTGACCGTAGCGTAGGCCGTAGGCCGAAGCGGAGGACACCCCCGACAGTTCCTTAAGTAGGGTGCTGACGCCCTTATTCAGATGCTTCTACCCAGTGAAAGGGCGTGAGGGCTAAAGGTTTGCTCGGTTACGATCACCCTGGAGATCCAGTCCAATGACTGACCTGAGCCGCGAGCCGCTATGGTGGGTGCCGGGCAAGGGTTTGACGCTGCCACCTCGGTGGGCGCGGAAGGTCATTGAACTCCGTCGCATGGTCATGCTGGCTGTGCCCATCGGCATTATTGCGGGTCTTGCCGTCTCGGCCCTGGAATGGCTTTGCTTGACGGCCATGTGGGAGAACCTTTCTCGCCTCCCCTTGGTCCTGAGGCTGGCGGCCCCAGTCGTCGGCCTGGTCGCGTCCGGCTGGGTGCTCCACAGACTGCAAGTTCGTGGCATCGGCATGCTGAATGAGGTGGTCGTCCAATACCATCAGCCTGCTGCCAAATTGATGCCTGGACGGGATGCCCTGAAATTGGGTGCCTGCATTGCGACCGTCGGGATGGGCGCTTCGGCCGGACTCGGGGGGCCGAGCCAATGGCTGGGTGCATCCATCGCCCTGTATTTCCGGCAGGCCGTCAGCGGGATCCGCTACTTCCGTGGCCTAGTGCCTGTCCATGCCCTGCTCATCGGCGCTGCTGCGGGCGTCGGGGCCTACTTCCGCGCTCCCTTGGCAGGAACCCTGCTGGCGATGGAGACCCCTTTCAGCAAGGATCTGGATGGCACAGCCCTCGTCCCGGCCTCGGTCGCGGCGCTCCTGGCGCACTGGGTCCATGGCTTGTTCATCGGAAGCAGCCCATACCTCCCTTTCCCTACGAGCGCGGCAATCAGCCCTAGGAGTCTCGGGGCTGCGATGGTGGTGGGGATTGTTGCAGGCTTACTCTCCCGTCGCTTCCAGGTGGTTCTGGCCAACATCCGGAGAATCACCGAGCGGATGGATTGGTGGGCGCGGGGGTTGCTCGGGGGCCTGGTAACGGCGGCGACCGCATGGCTCTCCTGGCACTGGTTTGGTGATACCTGGACCCTTCAGGGGGGCACTGCTGTGGCCACGGCGGTCTTCGCAGGAAAGTTCTTGGGCCTGGCCGCAGGTGCCCTGCTGATTCTGAAACTGGTGGCTGTGTGGGCCACCTTCGGAACGACGGGTGTCGCGGGAGTGCTCGTGGTGACCCTGAGTGTGGGCAGCCTGCTCGGCGCCACGTTGCATCCCATGCTTCCCGTGCTTTCCCCTGCCCAGATCTGTTCAGTAGCCGTCTGCGCCTATCTTGCAGCGAACTACAATGCTCCGCTGACAGCCATCGCCTTGTCCGTCGAATGGGGCGGCCCCGGGCTACTGATGCTGGCCTGGATCGCGATCCTACCCGCCGCCTGGATCGGTGAGGGGCTTGCCAACACTCCCGCCAAAACTGGCCGCCGCCACCCCCACCGCCCAGGCCATCACTAAGCTTCCTTGAAGGTCCGGGCCAGAATGTTCAAGGCCCTCTCGATTTCGTCTCGGCGATCCTCTGCCATTGTCGTCATGGAATCCAGCGTGATCAATTCCTGCCGCATAAAGTCCAGAGCCTGTGAAACAAGCCCGTCAATACAGGTGTTGGCAGCTTCGGCCCACTGGTTCGCCAATCGGGAGAGGTTCTTCTCTGCCTCCCAGGGGATGAGCCTGAGGAAATGCCGGTCGAATAGTGCGCCGAGAACTCCCATGGGGATGAGGAACCAGAGGAGGTCCACCTGGCTATCGAAGACTTTCCCAACGCGGACATCTGGCTGGCGGGGATTCGATAACTCGGCGTGGAAGCGGGCACCCTCGAAGGTCAGGCCGAGCGCCCGTTCAATGCCCCTGGCGAGCCGATCCTGGAAGCCTCTCACTTTGCGTTGGAGGCTTGCCTCGGCCTCCCTCAGGTGGCTGGTGAGGAATTCCTGCCCATTCGCCGAGACCAAGGACATTTCGACATGCAACGCCTGCTCCAACCACTGTTCAAACCGGGCTCGCCGCTTCGCCAGGTTCCCCTTCCATCCAGCCATATCCTGTCGCAGGCTGACCTGAAGGTGGCGTTGGACTTCACCTCGGAACGCCTGGAAATGATCTGAAGCCCCGGATCTTGCACGGGTCTTGAGGTCCCGCGTGAACACCCCGATTTCACTTTTCACTGACTGGAGACTGGCCTGTTCCTGGTTCAGCATCTCCAGGAGGTCTGAACGGGCTTCCACTGCGGCTTGGGCGGCACGCTGGGCAAGGAGCAGGTAGTCCCGGCAGGAACCGGTAATGGCCCGAACCTTGTGTTCCAGGATGTTGGCGAAAAGTTCCTGGTGGCGACCAGTCATGTCACGCAGCACATGGTTTCGGACCGTCTGCCGCATGGCTTCGAAGTCGGGATGGGTCGAGTAGGGGAGGACCAGCAGTTGGCGTCCCGCGTGCTGCGCCACATGGTGTTGGGTGAACTCCAGGATGGATGCCAGTTGTCCCTGAGATACCAGATCCGCCTTGGTCAGAAGGATCACGACCTCTGGTGTGTGCTTGGAAACCTCCAGGAGAAGCTTCAGATCCTGTTCCCCGAAGGGCTGGTTCACCCCGATGGCGACGAGGGCGCCGCCGACTTTGGGAAGCCAGTCCATCGAGGCTTGAGTGTTGTGAGCGAAGACGCTGCCAAGGCCAGGCGTGTCCACAAACCGAACCCCACCGAACGGCGCCAGGGCCG
>CAISFO010000083.1 GCA_903884655.1 uncultured Holophagaceae bacterium
ACGCCAGCGGCAGCGCGGTCACGGCCGTGCCCGCCACGGGCTACCACTTCACCAGCTGGAGTGACGGGGTGCTCACCGCCACCCGCACGGATGCCTCTGTGACGGCGAACCTCTCGGTCACCGCCAGCTTCGCCATCAACACCTTCACCCTGACGTACACGGCCGGGGCCAATGGCTCCATCACCGGAACCACGCCCCAGACGGTGAACTACAACGCCAGCGGCAGCGCAGTCACGGCCGTGCCCGCCACGGGCTACCACTTCACCAGCTGGAGTGACGGGGTGCTCACCGCCACCCGCACGGATGCCTCTGTGACGGCGAACCTCTCGGTCACCGCCAGCTTCGCCATCAATTCCTATCGCATTCTGGTGTCAGTCGCGGGTGGAGGTCAGGTTACGCCTTCTGGAACGCAGGTCGTCACCTACGACAATTGGATCCTCCTCAACTTCTGGCCGGACACGGGCAGGAGGGTCGGCAATGTGATTGTGGATGGCGTTGCCATGGGGCCCCTTAGCTCCTATACCTTCTCCAATGTGCGGAGCAACCACACCATTTCCGTCGTGTTCGATGATGCCAATCACCTGACTGTTGTGGGGTTCCCCAATGCTTTGGGAAGTGTGGCTCCAGGCCAGGTGTTCGGAAAGCCCGGAGATTGTGTTCGCCTCTACATCACGCCGAATCGTGGCTATCACGTGACGGACGTGCTGATCAACGGGACATCGACCGGTACTTCCGGCACGGAGTACACCATTGCGTCTCTGGCCGTGAATAGCCTGGTGACCGCAATGTTTGCCCCGAATGCTTACACCGTGACAACCTCCGTCCTTGGTGGCGGACAGGTATCTCCCGCCTCTGTTCAGACCGTGAACTACGGCATGAACAAGGTCTTCGCCTTCATCCCCGACAGCGGCAACAGTGTCTTGGATGTGCTGGTGGATGGCCGGTCAGTGGGTGCGGTCACAAGCTACACCCTCCTGGGGACGCAGGCCGACCACCTCATTCAGGTGAAGTTCGGGGTAGCACCTTTCTAGAAGGAGAAGCAGTCCCGAGCCCGAGCCTGAATCCTCAGGCTCGGGCTCATCTCGGATCAGGCGGTGCAGATCCACCGGGGTAACGAGGCGATACAAGCGCCTTCCTGCTGACAGGCCGAGGTTTTTGCCAAGCTAGTACGAGTGGCAGCAGGCGGTGAGGTGCTCTCCCGCCACTACGAGGGTCCGGTTGGCAGGGAGGCCCTGGCCGCCTTTCTGGGTTGATTCAGCGCCAGGACGTATCATGGAGGTCTGATGCGCCGTCCAGCCCTGGTCCTTCCCCTCGCCGCTCTGGCCCTTACGGCTGGAACGCCGAGGCTCGGCAAGGATCCGGTAAGGCCGGGGATCACCTACCTCTATACCTACTACGACCCGCAGGGCCGCCTGGTGATCAACAACCTGCCTCCTGCCTACATGAAGGGTCAGGGCCTGGTCCTGAAGCATGTGGGGGTCGGCAAGGTCCGACTGGCGATTTCATCTGCGGAAATGGCGAAAGCCCTGCGGAGTCCCGAGCTCATCGCCCTCGTGGACGAGATCGCCCTGTTCGAAGGGGTGGATACGCACCTGGCCCGGGCCATCATCCAGGCCGAAAGCGCCTTCAACTACAAGGCCCGGTCCAAGGCTGGGGCCCTGGGGCTCATGCAGCTGATGCCCTCCACCGCCGAACGGTTTGGCGTGCTCGATCCCTTCGATCCCAGGCAGAACATCAGCGGCGGAGTGAAGTACCTGAAGTGGCTCCACGACTACTATTCAGGCGACCTCATCCGGGTGGTGGCGGCCTACAACGCCGGCGAAGGCGCCGTGAACAAGCACAAGGGCATCCCGCCCTTTCGTGAGACGCAAGCCTATGTGCCCAAGGTCCTGGACCTGTTCCACCGCAAGGCGGTGCAGCCGGATCCGAAGTTCGCGGGCAGCATGGCCCTGCTCCAGAAGGGTCGCGGTGGCTTCAAGGTGGAAGAGCAGAAGACCGTGCCGGAACCCACGATCCAGCAGCGGGCTTCCACCAGGATCTACCAGTGGACCGATGCCAGTGGGCGTCTCCAGATCAGCGACCAGCCACCACCCAAGGGCACGGCGGGTGTGAAGCCGTTTGGTGAACCCTGAGCCTGGCGGATTGACTCGAGCGGCCTGGGATCAGCCGTTCTTCATCTGGGCCACATAGGCCTCCAGGGCCGCGAGGGTGGACTGGAACGTGGTCTCGATGCGCTGGGGAAGATCCGGGCCCGCATCCACTGAGCCACTGCGACCCAGGTTCTCCAGCCTCGACGCCAGGACCCTGAGGGCTTCGGCGCCCAGCGCCCCGGCCCCGCCCTTGAGAGCATGGGCGGCCCGGGACAGTTCCTCGGCATGGCCCTGGTCGTTGGCCCTGAGGATGTCCCGGATGCGGCGGGGCGTGTCTTCACGAAAGATGTCGATCATCTCGGAAAGCAGGCCATGGCCCCCATCGTCGAGGTCCACGAGGTTCTGAAGGGTCATCAGGTCGAGCAGATCCGATGTCGTCATGGCGAACTCCCACCTCCCATGCTGAGGCAGGAAGCCCCCGTCCGTCCATTCCTCCAGCCAGATGGAGTACGCTGGACCCATGACCGAAGCCATGCCCCTTACCTCGGCGGAAATCGCCCTCTCTCTGTTGTTCCGAAAATTGCACCCCCACCTGGAGGACGCCGCCCATGCCGTGAACCGCAGCGCCCCGAGGCAGGAGCTGGAGCGCATGCACCTGAAACTGATCACGGCCAGGCTAAAGACCGTGGAAGTGATCGAAGCCGAGGCCGCCGCACTGCCGGAGGAAGCGCCCCTCAGGGAGATCCTGGACACCCTGGCGGCCAACCTAACCCCGGTTGGGGAAAGCTACCGCCAGGCCCTCATTCTGACCCAGCTCTGTCTGGAGGAGGCCCCGGCGGACCTGGTGCCCCATGCTCCCGAAGGCTCTGTGGCCAACTCCTCTTGGGGCTCCCGCATGACCGACTTCCTCGCCCGGCTAGAAACACCCGCCTATCAAGCCCGCCAGCGCTGGGAAAGCATCGACGAAGACATCGGGGAGACCGAGGAGGAGTAGCTTCCGGGCATCAAGACCCAAACGAGAAGCGCCCCACGGCTGTGGGGCGCTTCCTGGGTACAGGGGGCGCTAGAACCGGATGCCGCCGTAGAGGCCGATCTGAAGTTTGGGTGCCATGGCTTTGAAGGCATCTTCGGTGCTGCCATTCGGGTCATAGCTCTTGCTCGTGAGGGGCACACCCACCTCGAGGCCGATGAAGGGTTTCACGACGGGGGTTGGGAAGGCATAGCCTGCCGTTGCGCGCAGCCAGGGGCGGTTGTAGGAGACGTCACCAATTCCAGACAGGGTGCCGTTGACCTTCTCCATGCGGTAGTCGAGACCGACCCCGAAAGCCACCATGGCCTTGAAGTTGAACATGGCACCCACACTCATGTACTGGTGCTGGTAATTCACGGGGGTGTCCTTCCCGTTGACCTGAAATGCGGTATCGACCTTGGGCTGGAACCCGAGGTTGACCTGGAACAGCGCGGGGCCGACGTCCACGAGGCTGTAGCCGAGGCGGCCGGCGAGAACCGTCTTGCTCTTGGGTTCGCCAGTCAAGCCGGATTCAGAAATGCTCTTGTAGGACTGTTGGCCAGCAAAGAGGCCCAACTCCCAGGACTGCGCTGCCAAGGGCAGCCCTGCGGCGAGGGCGATGAGTGCGATTTTTTTCATGGTCAGCTCCATAGATGGGTGGGGGAGGTGGGGGCTTCGGGTCAAACTATGACGAAGATTTCATAAACGATCAATGACTATTTAATGTGGAAAAGCGGTTCAGCCTCGGTCCTGAAGGACGCCGAGGCGAAGCCGAGCGCCCAGTGGCCAAGGGAGAGGACGAACCTAGACGTCGGCGATGAGCTCGATCTCGACCGGGGGCCCCGCTCCGCGAGCCGAAGGCGAGTGGGAGCACAGGGCAGGGCCCTGTGCGATCGAGGGCAGCCAGGGCAGCGTGCGCCGAGGCGTAGCCGAGCGCCCAGCGGCCAAGGGAGAGGACGAACCTAGACGTTGGTGATGAGCTCGATCTCGACCGGGGGCCCCTCTCCGCGAGCCGAAGGCGAGTGGGAGCACAGGGCAGGGCCCTGTGCGATCGAGGGCAGCCAGGGCAGCGTGCGCCGAGGCGTAGCCGAGCGCCCAGCGGCCAAGGGAGAGGACGAACCTAGACGTCGGCGATGAGCTCGATCTCGACCGGGGGCCCCGCTCCGCGAGCCGGAGGCGAGTGGGAGCACAGGGCAGGGCCCTGTGCGATCGAGGGCAGCCAGGGCAGCGTGCGCCGAGGCGTAGCCGAGCGCCCAGCGGCCAAGGGAGAGGACGAACCTAGACTTCGGCGATGAGCTCGATCTCGACCTTCGCCCCCCGCGGCAGGGCGGCCACGGCCACGGTGCTGCGAGCGGGCTTGGCGCCGCCCAGGGCCTTCTCATAGACAGCATTGAAGGCGGCGAAGTCGGCCATGTCGGAAAGAAAGACCGTGGTTTTCACCACTCGGTCCCAGCCGGTGTTGGCGGCGGCCAGCACGGCGGAGAGGTTCTTCAGGACCTGCTCGGCCTGGGCCTCGATGGGGCCCGTCACCATTTCCATGGTCGCGGGCACCAGCGGGATCTGCCCGGAGGTGAAGAGGTGGTTGCCCGAAATCTGGGCCTGGCTGTAAGGGCCGATGGCGGCGGGGGCAGTGGGAGTTGAGATGGTGCGCATGGGGAACTCCGAAGCAGGTTCAGGACGGGATATTGTCAGCTTTTCTTGCCCCAGCGCCGCTTCTTGTGACGCCAGTTACGGTTGGACTTCGGCGCCGGCTGCAGGGGGGCATCGAAGGGCGAGGCGGGCTGCTCCATCTCGCCTTCGCCTTCTTCATCGTCCAGGCGGCGCGGGCCGTCTTCGATCTGCTGCTGCACCCACTGGGCGGTGCGGTGCATGAGGGCGGCCAGGCAGAGGCTGGTCTCGATGCGCGCATGGGGCAGGGGACCCAGCTGAGTGAACACCGAGGGATCCGGCGGGATCACACGGGGAATGCTGATCTCGGGCAGAGGCATGGGCAGGGCGTCGTAGGCCTCGTCGGGCAGGCGGCGCCAGGGCTCGGGCTCGGGCTGTTCCTGGCGGAGGAGGTCCGCCACGGTCTGCTGTTTTTTCGGGGGCCGCCCGCGCTTCTTCGGAGCGGCGACGGCGGCGGCGTCGAGAGCGGACTGCAGGGCTTGCAGCACCTCCTCACGGCTCTTGCCACGCAGGTCGAAGAGCAGCCAGGGATCGCGATCCAGGGCCTCGGCCATGACATAGCACACAGCGGCCACGTGCTTGCAGGGGTTGGCCCAGTCGGGGCAGTCGCAGTGGGTCTGCAATTCCTTCGGTACGCGGGGGTAGAGGCTGGCGCCCGCCTCGCGGAAGGTCTCGTCCAGCCCCTGGGGCATTTCCCCCGCCAGCAGGGAGGCCACGAAGCGGCTTTCCAGGGCGATCCGATCCAGGGCCTTGGTCCACTGGGCGGCGGTGAGGGCCGGCAGGCCCAGGGTCACGTTGTAGGTCTTGCGGCCATGGACCCGGGCCTGGATCTCGCCTGGTTGCACGCCGAAGTGGGAGACGTGACCGTCCTCCGCGTACTTCTTGCCCCGGGGAAGGCGGTTCTCGTAGTCGTCCCCGAGCTTCTCGAGGCCGTTGATCCAGAGGCGGCCCCACCAGGTGGCACCGAAGCGGTCGGTGTGGCTGATCATGGCGCCACCTCCTTGGCTTTGCGGCGCACCGCCTTGAGTTTGGGCTTGGGCTCGGACTCTGGCTCCTCCCCGTTGGCCTCATCCGGATCCAGCAGCTCCGCATCGGGATCCAGGGCCACCAGGCGGCGCAGGGCATCGTCATCCAGTTCCGTGAGCCAGCCTTCGCCGCTGCCCACCACCCGGTCCGCCAGGTCCCGCTTGGATTCCAGCAGGGCGTCGATCTTCTCCTCCAGAGTGCCGATGGTGACGAGCTTGTGCACCTGGACATTCTTGGTCTGGCCGATGCGGTAGGTGCGGTCCGTGGCCTGGTCCTCCACGGCGGGGTTCCACCAGCGGTCGAAGTGGAAGACATGGGTGGCTGCCGTGAGGTTCAGGCCCACGCCGCCGGCCTTGAGGCTCAGCAGCAGCACCGGCGAGGACTGCGGATCCTCCTGGAAGGTGCGCACCATCTCGTCGCGGCCCTCCCGCGTGGTGCCCCCGTGCAGGAAGGGCGGCTCGAAGCCGAGGGCGTCCTGCAGGTGGATCTGCAGGCGGTCGCCCATTTCCTTGAACTGGGTGAAGACCAGGGCCCGCTCGCCCGCTTCCACGACTTCCTCCAGCATCTCCGTGAGGCGGTCCAGTTTGCCGCTGCGGCCGCGGTAGGGACCCTGGGCCTTCAGGAACTGGCTGGGGTGGTTGCAGATCTGCTTGAGGTGGGTGAGCAGGGCCAGGATGCGGCCCCGGCGCTCGATGCCCGTGGCCGTATCCAGTTCTTCATCCATCTTCTCGACGCGGTACTGGTAGAGCTCCGCCTGCTCCCGGCTGAGCGTCGTGAACACCTTCATCTCGTGCTTCTCGGGCAGGTCCTGGATGATGTTCTTGTCGCTCTTGAGGCGGCGCAGGATGAAGGGGCCGATGCGCGCGCGCAGCTCGTTGGCGGCGTCCGGATCCCGGTACTTCTCGATGGGGTTGGCGAAGCGCTCCTTGAACTGGGACTCGCTGCCGAGATACCCGGGCAGGCCGGCGCTCATGATGGCCCAGAGTTCCGTGAGCCGGTTCTCGATGGGCGTGCCCGTGAGGGCCAGGCGGAAGGCGCCCCGCAACCGGCGGATGGCCTTGGCCTGGGCCGAGCCTGCGTTCTTGATGGCCTGGGCCTCATCCACCACCACCATGCCCCAGGCCCGGGTCGAGAAGATCTCTTCCTCCCGGCGCACTACACCATAAGTGGTGAGCACCAGGGTGTGGGGCTTGAAGGTGGTGGGCAGGCGGTCCCGGTTGTTGCCGTGGTGCACGAAGACCGGCAGGCTGGGGGCGAACTTGGCCAGCTCCCGCTCCCAGTTGCCCAGCAGCGAGGTGGGGCAGACCAGCAGCGTGGCGGGGCCATGCTGAGGACTCGCCTCCTGCCGGTGCAGGAGCAGAGCCAGCACTTCGATGGTCTTGCCCAAGCCCATGTCGTCCGCGAGGATGCCGCCGAGACCCAGGCGGGACAGGCCCTCCAGCCAGGCGAGACCCCGCAGCTGATAGGGGCGCAGCTGGCCATGGAAGCTGGCAGGCTGCTTGATGGGCTTGTCGGGCAGGACCTTGAGATCCTCCAGGGCCGCGCCGAAATCGCCGGCCACTTCCACCTCGATGGCTTCGCTGACACCCGGGATGCGGGCCGTGCCCGTGAGGGCCGCCGCCAGGGCCTCGCCCTTGGTCATGCTCTCGAAACCGGTGCCGCGGCTGGCCTGGATGACGGTGGAGATCTGCTTCAGGGTCTCGGGGTCCAGGGCCACCCACTTGCCCTTCCAGGCCACCAGCGGATGCTTGAGGCTCGCCATCTGGGCGAAGTCCTCCATGCTCAGCGTGTCGTCGCCCAGCATGAGCGACCAGTCCGCACTCACGCTGCCTTCCAGCCCGGTCTGGGCCAGGGTCTCCGACTCCAGCACACTGCGGGCGCCCAGGCGCACCTTGGCGCGCAGGCGCTTGGCCCCGCCGAAGTCGGCCAGACCTTCGGGAATGTGGACCAGGAACCCGGCTTCCTTCAGCTGGGCGGCACCGCGCGTCAGGAAGCCCCAGGCCTCCGTGGGCCGCAGCAGCAGATCCTCGGGCTTCTGGCCCGACAGCGCCCGCTCCAGGGCCGGGAAGAAGGGCACGGCCCGGGCCAGACCCCGCAGCAGCACCTGACGGGCCTGGAGCACCTCGGGCTCAGTGGAAGGCTCCCAGAGCTTGGCCACGCCGATGGCGGCGCCGGCCTCGGTCTCCAAGCCCACCTTGAGGATCCAGCCCTCTTCGGCCAGGCGGTCGGCATCCTGGACGGCCTGCGTGACGGTGGGCACCTCCGGGGCTTCCAGGCGCAGACTGGGCCGCAGCCACTGGGGCCGCGCACCCTCGCTCCACTGGGCCAGCTGCTCGCCCAGGGTGCGTTCGGTGATGCCCGTGGTGGGGAATTCCGGCAGCTGGTGGGAGAGGGCCACCATGATGCGCTCGTCCCAGGGCAGGCGGTCGCGCTTGTGGCCCCGCAGCCGGTGGATGAGGCCCAGGCGTGGATCGTCCCCGGCCCGCAGGCCGCCGGAGACGAAGCGCATGATGAAGTCCGCGCCGTCCTCCAGGAAGGCCGCCAGCACCGCGTCGGTGGCGGGGGGCATGGCCAGGTCGTCCTCGATGTCGAAGGCGTCCAGCTCGCCAAGGGCGAGGGTCTTGGTGAAGGCCCAGGTGTCGGTCTCCGGGAAAGCCAGGGCCGCAGGTGGCATGGCTTCGGCCAGTTGGCGCAGGACCGCACGGTCCGAAGGGCTGGTGAGGCTGATGCCCCAACGCGCCTTCCAAGGATTCCCCCGGGTGTCCAGCTGCGGCAGCATGGCACCCCGAACCACCAGGGACTGGAGCAGGCGCAGGACCATGGCCCAGTAGCGCAGGGTGGGCCCGGCATTGCCTGGGCGCAGGGCCAGGGAGGACAGCCAGGGGTAGGCCCGCTGCCAGCGGAGGGGTACCGCGTGCATCTCCACCAGGGTGCCGTCCGGCAGGAAGATCTGGGCCTTGGCCGGGGTCAGGCGCTCACGGCCCTGGAGCTCGCCGGGCAGGGAGCGGAGGGCCCGCACCCACTCGGCCGGTTCCACCGCTTCTGGCATGCAGAGCAGGAAACCCCGGTCCTGGGGGCGGTATTGGAGGAAGGGATTCAGCATGAGGAGAGGGCCATCGCTTGGCGGTAGGATGCAAGGCGGGGGGATGGAAGATGAAGCTCGGATTCGCAAGCGATCATGCGGGGTTCGACCTGAAGGAAAGGCTGAAGGCCTGGGCGCAGCAGCAGGGACACGATGTGGTGGATTTCGGCACGGATGGCTTGGCCTCGGTGGATTACCCGGATTTCGCGCACCGGGCGGCGGAAGGCAAGGATCAATGGGAGCGCCTGGTGCTGGTCTGCGGATCCGGCATTGGTATCAGCATTGCGGCCAACCGCCATGCCGGCATCCGCTGCGCGCTGGTAACCTCCCCCGAGCACGCAGCACTGGCCCGGCAGCACAATGACGCGAACGCCATCGCTTTCGGCCAGCGGCTGACGGATCCGCTCAATGCAGAATCCTACCTCAAAACGTTCCTGGAAACACCATTCGAAGGTGGAAGGCACCAGGGGCGGGTGGACAAGATCGAGTGGAAGGGCGGTTGCTGATGCGCCAAACCGAGGAATTGCGCCCCCTGGACCTGGAGAAAGGCGTGCAGCTCCATGCCTCCGGTTCCTGCCTGATCAAGCTGGGACGGACCCATGTCCTCTGTGCCGCCAGCCTGGAAGAGCGGGTGCCCGGCTGGATGAAAGGCAAGGGGTCGGGCTGGCTGACGGCGGAATACGGCATGCTGCCCGCGGCGACCCACACGCGGTCTGACCGCGAAGCGGCCCGTGGGAAGCAGCAGGGCCGCACGGTAGAAATCCAGCGGCTCATTGGCCGCAGCCTCCGCCAGGCGGTGAATCTTGCCCTCCTGGGCGAGCGCACCCTCTCGGTGGATTGCGATGTACTGAATGCGGACGGCGGCACCCGCTGCGCGGCCATCACGGGAGCCTGGGTGGCGGTGGCCCTGGCGCTCCGCTCCCAGGGGCTTTCTGCGGCCCTGGTCCGCCAAGTCGCCGCCGTGAGCGCGGGCATCGTGGAAGCCGGGGAGGGTCGCCGGGGCCTGGTGCTCGATCTGGAATACGAAGAGGACCACCTCGCGGCCGTGGACTGCAACCTGGTCGCAGCAAGGACAGCAGCGGGCGGCGACCTGGAGCTGGTGGAACTGCAGGGCACGGGCGAGGGGCGCTCCTTCAGTAGGACCGAGGCTGCGGGACTCATGGACCTCGGCCTCAGGGGTTGCGCTGCCCTGATGGAGGCGCAACGGGCGGCACTCGCATGAAGCCGGCCCTGCTGGCGCTGGCCTTGCCTGCCCTGCTGGCGGCCCAGGCGGCTCCTCAGGCAGGGGAATCGCCCAGCGTGCCACCTCGCCGGATCGAAGTCACGGTCGTGCCGCCGGACATGGTGTTCCGGTTCTCGCCGCGCGTGGAGATCCCTGGCATGCCGCGGGTGGCCCTGGCTCTCAGTGGAGGCGGGGCCCGCGGGCTGGCCCACATCGGCATTCTGCAGCGTCTCGAAGAGGTGGGCTTCCCGCTCGACAGCGTCACGGGCACCAGTGCCGGCGCCCTCATCGCCGCCCTCTACGCCAGCGGCTTTTCCGGGCGGGAGATCGAGGATCTTTTCGAGCGGCTGGACCTGACGCGGGCCTTCCTGGAACCCCTCTGGCGCAATCCAGGCGAGACCCTCGGCGAGCAGGAGGACCGGGATTCCACCTTCCTCGCCATCGAGCCCCACAAGGGCCAGCTGTCCCTGGCGCAGGGCCTCCGGAGCGGTGTGGAAATCCAGCACACGCTTCAGGGTCTGCTGGCCCGTGGGTCCTACTTCTCGGATGGGAATTTCGACCGCCTGCAGAGACCCCTACGGGTGCTGGCCACGAATCTGGAGACGGGCCAGGGCCGGGTCTTCGGAAGGGGCGATCTGATCGAAGCGGTGCGCGCGTCCATGTCCATCCCTGGCGGGTTCCGGCCCGTCATCATCGACGGACAGCAGTTTGTGGATGGCGCCCTGGTGGAAAACCTCCCGGTGTTCACCGCCAAGGAGGCCTTTCATCCCGACATGATCATCGGAGTTGATACCAGCGCCCCCCTCGAAATGCGCCCAGCCACGAGCATCTTCTCGGTGGCGACCCGCAGCCTGGATCTGGTGGTGGAGCGGCGCCAGTGGGAAAGCCGGGCTGCCTCGGATTTCCTCATCCGCCCTGAGATCAAGAACGCACCCTTCCTTGAGTATGGATCCGATGGCGCCAAGCTGGTCCGGCAGGGCCGGGAGGCCTTTGACGGCCGACGGGAGGCCCTGTTCCTGTTGCTTCGCAGCAAGCTGAGCCAGGAAAGGCTGGACGTGGCCAGAGTGGCATTCGAGAGCCCTGGGGGCCTGGGCGAAGCGGTGCAGGGGCTCCTCGCCACCACCCTAAAACCCATGGATGGTGTCATCCGGGTTCAGGATGCGCAGATCCTCCTGCAGCAGATCCTGGTTCACGGTCTGGCCCAGGAAGCCTGGGCCACCATTGATCCTGACCGGACCCTCACCGTCCACATGAGGCCCTTCCCGGTGGTCTCCGCAGTGGAGGTGGAGGCTCCGATCGGTTGGCGCGCCGGGGTCGAAGCGGCTGTGGCCGACTCCATCAAGCTGGGCGAGCCCTTCAATCCCCAGGTGTTCGGCCGGATGATGGCCCAGCTCGTCTACCGGCACCTCATGGAAGGCGCGCCGCTGGTGGATGCCAGAGGGTCGGGGCTGAATCTGGATACGGGGCGCCTGCACATCGTCCTGGAGGAACCGCTGGTCACACAGGTGGAAGTTCGGGAGAGCCCCGGGGCTCGAATGGACAAGGTCCACCTGATCAGGCTGTTGGGTGAGCTCAAGGGACGGCCTTTCCGCCCGGTGGACCTGCAGCAACGGGTCGCGCTGGCGGAGCACCGCTTCCACCTGGCGGAACTGCGCTACCAGATCCGTCCCGACGGGATGGGCGGGACGGCCGTCTCCCTGACCCCCGTTCCTCAGCCAAGGGAGCGCCTGGACATGGCCCTGGGCTACGAATCCACTCTGGGCGGCCAGTGGGGCCTGGCTTTCCGGGCCCTGGACTTGGGCTTCAAGGGCACGGAGCTGGAGCTCAACGCGGCCAAGAACCGGCTTCAGGAGCAGGCGACCCTGGCTCTGAGAAGTCCCTTTGGCTTCTCCCCGGGAGCCGGGATCGAAGTGGCCGCGAACTATTGGCAGCAGCGGCTGGATCTCCCCCTCACCTACAAGGCGCCGGAGTTCCAGGGAGATGGTCAGGGGGCCCGCATCAGCACCTCGGACCTCACCCTGAAGACCTATTTCCGGTTCAGCAACCTGGGCACCGGGAAACTCAGCCTGGACCTGGACCGGCGGGACTCGGCCTTTCTGGAAAGCGATGCGCGTCGCGCCCAGAGCCAGGATGCCGCGTTCCTTTCGGGGGAATGGGACAACTTCGACCGCCACACCCTGCCTCGCGAAGGGCTCCTACTGCGCGCCCGGTTCGGTATGGGCCATATGCATTCCGGAGAGCTGGAAGGCGTCACCTTCCAGCAGAGCTACTTCCGGGCCCGGGGGCTCGCTTCCTTCGGCGAGGCCCTGGGGGCGGATCTGGACCTTGAATGGGGGCAGGGGCGCCGGTTGCCGCTCGACCGGTGGTGGGTGCTGGGAGGGTCCTCCTTCGTCATCGGTTCTCGTGCGGCGGGCTTCATGGCGCCCAATTTTGTTTCGGCCCGTGTCGGCCTACCCTTGCGGCTCTACGTGGGCCTGGGTCTCACGGTGGAGCTGGCGCCCCGTTACGACTTGGCCTATATCGCCCAGGATCCTTCCTCCCTGCTGAAAATGGACCTCTCCACTCGGATCCAGGGAGTCGGCCTCATGCTCAGGACCACCCTGTCGAATTTCTATGTGGAAACCTCCTACGGCTTCCTGAAGGTCCGCTCGTTCCTGGACAGCGGGCGAGCCGCGGGCAGCTTCAACCTTCTTGTGGGGACTCAACCCTTTGACCTCTGGAAACGGCATTGAGGCTGTCCTGGGGGGACCTCCGGTCCGTTGGCACTTTCTTGACGGAGTGTGAAGGTATGACCTGTGACGCCTGACACGGGCAGGTTGAGCGGAGCCGCCTGATACCCTGGAGCGTTGGCATTTCAACGTTCTTTGCCGAGGCCGCCATGCGCTACCTGCCCTCTTCCCCTGTTGAGGATCGTGCCCTGTTGGACACCATCGGCGTGCCAAACGCCGAAGCCTTGCTGGTTGGCATCCCCGATTCGGCGCGCCTCAGGCGCGAGCTGGATCTGCCCACCCAGGGCTCCGAGCAGGAAGTGGCCTGGCAGATGATGGGCCTCGCCAACAGGAACACCCGCTTCTGTGCCCAGTTCCTGGGAGCCGGGGCCTACGACCATTTCGTGCCCTCGGCCATCGACGCCATGATCAGCCGCCAGGAGTGGTTCACGGCCTACACGCCCTACCAGCCGGAGATCAGCCAGGGGACCCTGCAGCACATCTTCGAGTACCAGACCCTCATCTGCGATCTCACTGGACTCGACGTCACCAACGCGAGCCTTTACGATGGCGGCACCGCCTGCGTGGAAGCCGCGCTCATGGCCGTCCGCGTGGCCAAGAAGCGCAATACCGTGCTGGTGAGCCGGGGCCTGCATCCCATGTACCGCGAGGTGCTGAAGACCAATTTCGCGCCCCACGACGACTTGAATCTCGTGGAAGTGGGCCTCAAGGATGGCGTGACCGACCTGGCCGACTTGCAGGCCAAGCTGAGTGCCGACGTGGCGGCCGTGATGGTGGGCTATCCCAACTTCCTGGGCAACCTGGAGGACCTGACGGCCCTGGCCGGCCCCGTGCACGCCGCCGGCGCCCTGCTGGTGAGCGTCACCCAGGAAGCCTTCGCCTTCGGTTGGTTCGAGGCGCCGGGCAAGGTGGGCGCCGACATGGCCTGTGGCGAGGCCATGTCCCTGGGCAACAAGCCCAACTACGGCGGGCCCTTCCTGGGGTTCCTGGCCGTCAAGGATGCCCACAAGCGCGAGATCCCCGGCCGTGTGGTGGGGCAGACGAAGGATCTGGACGGACAGACGGGCTACGTGCTCACGCTGACGGCCCGCGAACAGCACATCCGCCGCGACAAGGCCACCAGCAACATCTGTTCGAATCAGGGCCTCGTGGCCTTGCGCGCCAACATCTTCATGCAGCTGGCCGGCCCTGAAGGCCTCAAGGGTCTCGCCCAGCAGAACGCCGCCAAGGCCCAGTACCTCCGCCAGCGGCTGCTGGAACTGCCGGATATGGCACCCGTGGACGACCAGCCCTTCTTCAACGAGTTCATGCTGCGCTACACCGGCGACTACGCCACGCTGCAGGAGGCCTGCCTCAGGGAGAGCCTGCTGCCAGGCCTGGACCTGGGCCGCTTCTATCCGGAGTACGCGGGCTGCATCCTCTGGTGCGCCACCGAACTTCACACCCGCCAGATGATCGAGAGCCTCGTCGAGATCCTGGCCCGCGTCCCGGCCACGGTTTAAGGAGAGCGCCATGTTTCTTCGTCAACGCGAACCCCTCTCCTTTGAACGCTCCGTCCCGGGCAAGCGGGGCATGGACCTGCCGAAACTGGATGTGCCCGAAGCCAGGGACACCCGTCCTGCCCACCTCCAGCGCAGTGGCTTCGACGCCCTGCCCGAGTTGAGCGAAGTGGAGGTCATCCGCCACTTCACCCGCCTCTCCAAGTGGAACTACGGTGTGGACGATGGCATCTACCCCTTGGGCTCCTGCACCATGAAGCACAACCCCCGACTGAATGAAAAGGTCGCCGGACTGCCGGGCTTCACGGACAGCCACCCGATGGCGCCGGACGCCTTCGTCCAGGGCAACCTGGAGACCATCTACACTCTGCAGGAGTGGCTGAAGGAGATCACGGGCTTGCCAGGCGTCACCCTGCAGCCCAGCGCGGGCGCGGCAGGCGAGTTGACGGGCGTCATGCTGATCCGCGCCTACCATGTCTCGAAGGGCGCCAAGCGCCGCGTGATTCTCATCCCCGACAGCGGCCACGGCACCAACCCCGCCACTGCCGCCATGGCGGGCTACGAGGTGGTGGAACTGCCTTCCGGGACGGACGGCACCATCAGCTTCGACGACGTCACCGACCCCGTGAATGGCAAGGTGCGCAAGGGCCTGAGGACCCTGGTGAGCGAGCTCGGCAGCGAGATCGCGGGCGCCATGATCACCAATCCCAACACCATCGGTGTCTTCGAATACCGCTTCAAGGAGATCAGCGACCTCCTGCACAGTGTGGATGCCCTGGTCTACATGGACGGCGCCAACATGAACGCCCTGGTGGGCGTGGCGCGGCCCGGCGACTTCGGCGTGGACGTCATGCACCTCAACCTGCACAAGACCATGTCCACGCCCCACGGCGGCGGCGGCCCCGGCGCGGGCCCTGTCTGCTGCAGCGCGGAACTCCTGCCCTTCCTCCCTGTCCCCGTGGTGGTGCGCGATACCGTCAAGGTGGGCGAAGGAGAGGTGCCGAGGCACAGCTACCGCATGGCCTGGGACCGACCCCAGAGCATCGGCAAGGTGCACACCTTCTACGGCAACTTCGGGATCCTGGTGCGGGCGCTCACCTACTGCCTGAGCCATGGCTCCGACGGACTGAAGGCGGCCACCCTGCGGGCCATCGTGAATGCCAACTACATCCGTACGCGGCTCAAGGGTGCCTATGCCCTCCACATCGACTCGCCCACCCTGCACGAAGTGGTCTTCAGCGACACGAACCAGGCCAAGCATGACGTCCACACTCTGGATATCGCCAAGCGCCTCATCGACCACGGCTACCACCCGCCCACGATCTACTTCCCGATGATCGTGCCCGGGGCCCTCATGATCGAGCCCACGGAAAGCGAGAGCAAGGACGAGCTGGATGCCTTCTGCGACACCATGCTCCAGATCGCCAAAGAGGCGGAGGAGAACCCCGACCTGCTGCACCAGGCCCCGACCCTGGCGCCGCTCCGTCGCCTGGACGAAACCACGGCCGCACGCAAGCCCGTGCTGAAGTGGGCGAAGGGCTAGTCCGAACCAGCGGCGTTTTGCTTCGAGGCCTTGAGGAGGCGACTTTCCTCCTTCAGCTGATTGACATAGGCGGGGTAGCACTCCGGGCATAGCCCATGGCTGAAGTCCGTGTCGGAATGCTCCCGGATGTAGTGGTCCAGGCTCTCCCAGTAGCCCCGGTCGTTCTTGGTCTTCTTGCACAGCATGCAGAGCGGCAGGAGACTCTGGAGGGTCCTGATCTGCTTGGCCTGGGCTTTGGCCAGCGCTTCCTGGGCTTCGACCCGCTCCGTAACGTCGATGCAGCTGCCGGTGTAGCCCCGGAAGACGCCGTCCTCCACCAGGATGGGCGTGCCGCAGTCGAGAATCCAGCGCCAGGCTCCGTCATGGCGCCGGAGCCGGTATTCCATCGCGAAAGGCTCGTGCCGCTGAAAGTGGTCCAGGTAGTAGTCGACACAGCGCTGAAGGTCCTCGGGGTGGACCCCCTCGGCCCAGCCGTTGCCCTGTTCCTGCGCCAGGGTCCGGCCTGTGAAGGCCAGCCAGCGCTCGTTGAAGTAGTCGCAGAGGGAATCCGTTCCGGCCCGCCAGATCATGATGGGCGCCTGCTCCACCAGAATGGCGTATTCCTGCGGCGACAGCCCACTGTCGGGAGAGAGCATAACAACCTCGAGGAAAGGATGGTATGCCATCGGGCGCAGGCTCCTCTCGCTTGAGTTCCGGTCGCCTTCCCTGTCGCCATGGCGGGAATCCGGCGGCACAATGGTGGGTTCCCTGGAGCTTCCATGCGCCTCCTTCCAGCCCTGATCCTTGGTGTTCCCCTCATGGCGCAGATGACCACATCTCTACAGGACCGCGCCGACCGCTTTCTCAAGCTGGCCAATGCGGGCTACCAGTCCCTCTACTACGTGTCCCAGGAAGCCACCTGGGCCGCCTCTACCGATGTGAAGCCAGAACACGATGCGGCGGCCGAGTGGGCGGGCAAGGCTTTCGCGGCCTTCACCGGGAATCCGGCGGTCCTCACCGAGGCCAAGGAACTGCTCGCGCATCGCAAGGAGTTGAACGAGATCACCGTCCGCCAGTTGGAGCGGGTGCTCCTCATGCCCTACGGTCAGGAAGAGCCCATGACCAATCCGAAGCTGGCGAATGACCGCATCGTCGCTGAGACAGTCCAGAACAGCGCCATGAATGGCTATGTCTGGAAGCTGGATGGCAGGCCCATCTCCGCGAACCAGATCGACGACTTCCTCAAAGGGAGCAGCAACCTGGCTGAGCGGAAGAAAGTCTGGGAGGCCTCCAAGGAGAACGGCTCGGTCCTGAAGGACGGGTTGGTGAAGCTGAGGGACCTCCGCAACGGCTGTGCCAGAGAGCTGGGTTTCCCGGACTACTTCACGCTCCAGGTGAAGCGCTACGACCTGACCACGGAGGAGATGCTGGCCTACAACCGGAAGTTCCTGGCCGAGCTGAAACCCCTGTACCTGCAGCTGCACACTTGGGTGAAGTACGAGCTGGCCAAGAAGTACGGCCAGCCCGTGCCCAGGGCCATCCCCGCCCACTGGATCAACAACCGCTGGAGCCAGAACTGGACGGGCTTCGTGCAGGCGGTGGATTTCAATCCCTATTTCAAAGGTTGGCAGCCCGAACGCATCGTGAAGACCGCCGAGGCCTTCTACACGGGCCTGGGCTTCGATCCCCTCCCGGCCACCTTCTGGACCAAGTCCGACCTTTACCCGGTTCCCGCCGGGGGCACCCGCAAGAAGAACAGCCACGCTTCCTGCTGGCACCTGGATCTGGGCACGGACATCCGCTCGCTGATGAGCGTGGAACCCAACATGGAGTGGTTCGAGACCACCCACCATGAGCTGGGCCATGGCTACTACTTCATGAGTTACACGAACCCCAAGGTGCCGCCCCTCCTGCGGGATGGTGCCAACCCCAGCTTCCACGAAGGTGTGGGTGAGCTCATCGCCCTGGCCACTCGTCAGATCCCCTACATGAAGGCCGTGGGCGTCCTTCCCACCGACTACAAGGCGGATGAGATGCAGGTGCTGCTGAATGACGCCCTCGAAGTGGCCATCCCATTCATGTTCTGGGCCTGCGGCACCATGCCCGAGTGGGAGGCGGAGTTCTATGCCAAGAACATGCCCGCCGGCGAGATGAACGCCCGCTGGTGGAAGCAGGTGCGGGACCTGCAGGGCGTGGAGCCCCCCAGCCCGCGTGGTGAGCAGTTCTGCGATCCCGCCACCAAGACCCACATCAACGACAACCCCGCCTACTACTACAGCTATGGCTGGGCCACGGTCTTCAAGTTCCAGGTGCACGACCATATCGCCCGGAGGATCCTCCACCAGGATCCCCGCGCCACCAACTATGCCGGCAACAAGGAGGTGGGCGCCTTCCTGAAAACGATGCTCGCCAAGGGCGCCACGGAGGACTGGCGCAAGGTCCTGAAGGAAGCCACCGGCGAGGATCTTTCCACCCGCGCCATGATGGACTACTTCAAGCCTCTGATGGCCTGGCTGGAGCAGCAGAACAAGGGCCGGCAGATCGGTTGGGATTGAGCAAGATGGCCGACGAACTCCACCAGGCCCAGGTGGTGAAGTCCCTCACGGGGGATCGCTTCATCCGGCTGTCCTCCCTGGATGCCAGCCCGCTCTGGGACGGGGTCCGGCGGGGGCACCCCCACCTGGATCCGGAGGCCTGCGCCTGCCTGACGGAGCTGCTGGCGGCCACGGCCTTGCTGCAGGGGCGCACGGCCTTCGCAGAGCGGCTGCAGATGCTGGTCAAGGGGGCCGGTCGCGCCCGGGCCGTGGTCGCGGACTGCTGGCCCGATGGCACCATCCGCGGGGTGCTCGACCTCAGCACCGTGGAGACCGGCGACTGGGTGGCCGCGCCAGGCCTGCTCCAGGTGATGCGCTCCAACACCAGCGGTCAGCCCTACATCGGCAACCTGCCCCTGGTGGAAGGCGGCATCCAGGTGCAGGTGGAGCACTACCTGCAGCAGTCGGAGCAGGTCCTGGCCAGCCTCACCCTCTGGTGTGATCCAGGTACCGGCGAGGCCGGAGGCCTGCTGGTGGAGCCACTGCCGGATTGCCCGCCGGACCGCCTGGCCCGGCTGGTCCAGGCCATCGAAGGGCTCGAAGTGGTGCCCTTCTGGGAACGCACCGCGGAGTTCCTGGCCGCCTGGGTGGCCCAGGGGGAGGGCACGGAGGAGCTGGCGGCTTCGGAACTCTTCTACCGCTGTCGCTGCACACGGGAGGCGCTGCTGGAGGCCCTGTGCCGCTTCCCCTCGGAGCAGAAGTCCGATCTCTTCAAGGGCGATGAGCCCATGGAAGTGCGCTGCGACTACTGCGGCGCGCGGTACGCCATCAGCCGCCGTGATCTGCAGCTGGGGGAAGCCTGATGGCCCCCCGCGTCGCCATCGCCGAACGGGGACGGCCCCTGGGCTCACCCCTCTCCGTGTGGCTGAACTACCGCGTCGTGCCCTTCCTCGTGGCCGGGCTGTCCAAGCTGTGGTCCTATACGCTGCGAGTGCACCGGGTCGGCTTCGAAGCACTGGAGGACGTGGCCGCCCGGGACGAGCGCTTCATCCTTGCCTTCTGGCACCGGCGCCTCTTCATGATGCCCCTGGCCTATCCCTTCCGGCGGAAGGGGCGCGGCGTGGCCATCCTGTCCAGCGACAGCAAGGATGGGGAGCGCAGCGCCGCGACCTGGCGCTGGTTCGGCATCCACGCGGTGCGGGGCACGGCCAGCGATGACGGCGCCAAGGCCCTGGTGCGCATGATCCAGGCCGTGCGGCAGGGCTGGGATTTCGGCATCACGCCGGATGGTCCCCGGGGGCCCCTGATGGAACTGAAACCAGGCGTCACCGCCCTGGCCCGCAAGACCGGGGCCTGGGTGGTGCCGGTGACCCTGGCCTTCGACCGCTGCTTTCAGCTGGGCACCTGGGATCGCATGGTCATCCCGCTGCCCTTCGCCACCTGCACCATCCGCTATGGGGAGCCCTACCGGCTTCCGCCAAAGGCGGAGGATGCTGCCGAAGGCGTGCGCCTGCAGCGGGAGATGGACGAGCTGGAAGCATGGGCGGAAGGAATCGGCCGTGGCTGAACTCGCCGTGGTCTCCCTCTCCGGTGGCATGGACAGCTGCGTCACCGCGGCCATCGCCAAGGCCGGAGGCTTCGAGCTGGCTCTCCTCCACGCGGACTACGGCCAGCGCACCCAGCAGCGCGAGAAGCAGGCCTACCGCGACATCGCCGACTTCTACGGCGTGCCCGACGCCCGCCGCCTCGTTATCGGTTTCGACACCCTGAAGGCCATCGGCGGCTCGGCCCTCACGGATGCTTCCATCGCCCTGCCGGAGGGTGATCCCGACCGGGCGGGCGTCCCGGTGAGCTACGTGCCCTTCCGCAATGCGCACCTCCTGGCCACCTGCGTCAGCTGGGCCGAGGTGCTCCGCGCCTCGGCCATCTTCGTGGGCTTCGTGGAAGAGGACAGCAGCGGCTACCCGGACTGCCGGGAGGCCTTCCTGAGGAGCTTCGAGCAGACCGCCAATCTAGGCACCAGGCCCGAAACGAACCTGGATTTCCACGCACCTCTGATCCACCTCCGCAAGGCGGAGATCGTGGCGAAGGGCCGCGAGCTGGGCGCGCCGCTTCATCTCAGCTGGTCCTGCTACCAGGGCGAGGTGGAGGCCTGCGGCCACTGCGACTCCTGCCACCTTCGCCTGCGCGGCTTCAAGGAGGCGGGGTTCCCGGATCCCATTCCCTACGCGTTCATTCCCGATCATCTGAAGGTGTAACCATGGCCACCAAGAAATCCCCCAAGGCTTCGCTCCCGAACCCGCTGCCCAAATTCGTGGTGACCCGTCCCACGGGGCACCTCGACACCTTTGTGAGTCCTCGGCCCGGGCGGGCCTTCACCGTCACCTTCGAGTCGGAAGAGTTCACCTGCCTTTGCCCGCTCACGGGCCAGCCGGACTTCGCCAAGCTGCGCATCGTCTACCAGCCCGACCAGCTCTGCGTGGAATCCAAGTCGCTGAAGCTCTACCTCTGGAGCTTCCGGGACCAGGGCGCCTTCCACGAGGCCGTGACCAACCAGATTCTCGACGACCTGGTGAAGGCCCTGAAGCCCCAGTGGCTCCGCGTGGAGGGCGACTTTCTCATCCGCGGCGGCATCCGCGCCCTGGTGATGGCCGAACACGGGAAGAAACACTAGGTCCGCCCATGAAGGCCGTCATTGCCCTCGGCTCGAACCTCGGCGATCGCCGGGCCCACCTGAACGGGGGTCTGATGGTGCTCCGAAATCTCGGGACGGTGCTGTGCTCACCCCTGGTGATGGAGACACCGGACGAGTCGGGCCGTGGTCCCGCCTACCTGAACACCGTGGCCATCCTGGTGACGGAGGAGCAGGATTCCCGCCGCCTGCTGGAAGCCCTGCTGCGCCTGGAACTGGTCGCTGGCCGGGACCGCACCGCAGGCCGGAATGCCCCGCGCACCCTCGATCTGGACCTCATCACCACGGATGGAACGCTCGGCAGTTGGACTTGGGAATCACCTGAGGACCTGCGGTCCCTGGGTCCGGAGTTGACCCTGGAACTTCCGCATCCCCGAGCCTTCAGCCGACCCTTCGTGCTGGAGCCCTGGCGGGCCCTCTCAGATCCGGGACAGTGCGGGGGCGTCATCCCATTAAAGTGAGGGCAGGCTCCTCCCGGCCGGGAGGAGCCTGCCCCCACTTCCTGCTCCCGCCCATGGGTCAGTCCGCCATGCCCTCCGAATCCTTCAGCCGTGAGTCCCGCCGGGCCGAGTACGCGGCGCGCTTCAACCGCGTGGTCGACCACATCCAGGAGCACCTTGCCGAGCCCATGGCCCTGGGGACCCTGGCCGCCGTGGCCTGCTTCTCGCCCTACCACTTCCACCGCCTGTTCCATGGCTGGATGGGGGAGACGATCCACGATTTCATCGCACGCCTGCGGGTGGAGCGGGCGGCTGCTCAGCTCATCTACAACCCACGGAAGCCCATCACGGAAATCGCTCTGGATTGCGGGTTTTCTTCCTCATCCACTTTCGCTCGGGCCTTTCGGGCCTTCCATGGGGTTTCCGCCAGTCACTGGCGGAAGCACCGCAAAATTGCCATCGTCAATCGCAAGATCTGCAAAGCAGGGGGTCCTGGCGGGACTGCATTCTCAGAGGGTCCCGATCAGCCCCAGTTCCCCAGAGAGCATTCCCCCACCATGAGCCTCCAGGTCAGGTTGCAGCAGCTTCCACCCATGCATGTGGCCTACGTGCGCCACGTGGGTTCTTTCCAGGAGAACTCGGGATTGTTCGAGCGCCTCTTCCAGCACCTCCGGGATTGGGCCGGGCCCAAGGGCATGCTCGACCACCCCTCCACCCGGTTTCTGAGCATCCACCACGACAACCCCGAGATGGCGATCACCGATGCCGAACGACTCCGGCTGGATGTGGCCATCACCGTTCCCGAGGCGACCCGGGCGGAGGGCGAGGTCTGCCGACAGCGGCTGGAGGGCGGCGCCTACGCGGTGACCCGGCTGCGCATCCACGCCAAGCAGTATATGGAAGCCTGGGACGCTCTCATGAGCGGCTGGCTGCCCGGCAGCGGGTACCAGCCGGACGAGCGGCCCTGCCTGGAGCTCTACCTGAACGAACCCAAGACCGATCCCGAAGGCCTGCATGACGTAGAGCTCTGCCTGGCCGTGAAACCTCTGTAGATACCCTCTCCGATGCCGCCATGAACCCTGTCGTCCCCCTGCTCGAGGTCCGCGCAATCACCAAGCGCTATGGCGCCGTGACCGCCAACGAGGGCGTGGACCTGAGCCTGCGCGGGGGCGAGGTCCACGCCTTGCTGGGGGAGAACGGCGCGGGCAAGAGTACGCTGTCGAAGGTGATCTACGGCTTCACGCGGCCCGACTCGGGCGAGCTCTTCCTGGAGGGGCAGCCGGTGGTGTTCCCTTCCCCGCGGGAAGCTCGTGCCGCGGGCATCGGCATGGTGTTCCAGAACTTCATGCTCATCCCGGCCCTTAGCGTCGCCGAAAACATCGCGCTCTTCCTTGCGGACCTGCCGCCGGTGTTCCGCCTCAAGGCGGTGGGGCGGCAGATCCGTGAATTCGGCGAGCGCTTTGGTCTTGTGGTGGACCCATCGGCCACCGTCCGCCAGTTGGCCGTGGGTGACCTGCAGAAGGTCGAGATCCTCAAGCTGCTCCTGGGTCGGGCGCGGGTGCTCATCTTCGACGAGCCGACCAAGGTGCTGGCCCCGCACGAGGCCACCGCCCTGTTCCAGGTCTTCGCGGCCCTGAAGGCCGAGGGCTACGCCATCCTCTTCATCACCCACAAGCTGCGCGAGGTCCTCGCCTGCGCCGACCGCATCACCGTGATGCGGCAGGGCCGGGTACAGGGCGGGTTCGGCCCCGGAGAAGCCACCGTGGAGGCCCTTGTGTCTATGATGTTCGGAGAACAGGACCTGGCTGGACGCCCGGACCCAGAAGCCCCCACTAGTCCACCCCCGTCCTCCCGGCCCACCCTGGAGCTGCGTGGCGCGTCCTCACCAGGCACCGGCAGCGAGACGGCGCTGAAGGGACTCGACCTGAGCATTCGGGCGGGCGAGATCGTCGGCGTGGCCGGGGTGTCCGGCAGTGGCCAGAAAGAGCTCGGGGACCTGATCCTGGGGCTGCGGCCGCTTTCCGCTGGCAGCAAGTGGTTCTGTGGGGTTGACGCATCCCACTGGTCCATTGCCCGGATGCGCGAGGGGGGTGTGGCCTTCGTGCCGGAGGATCCCCTGGTGATGGCGGCCGTGCCCGGCATGTCCGTGCGGGAGAACCTGGTGCTCGGAACAGGTCGTCGTTACTGGATGGACGTGCGGATCGACTGGCGGCGGCTCGAGGCGGCCATGGGCCAGTCCTTCCGCGCCCTGGCCTTCCCCGTGCCGAGGCTCGACCCGCCCATGGGCGCCCTCTCGGGTGGCACCCTCCAGCGGGTGGTCATCGCCCGGGAGATGGCCCACGCGCCGACACTCGTGGTGGCGCTCTACCCCACGCGGGGGCTGGACGTGCGCAGCACCACCTCGGTGCGGGACCTGCTCAGGCGGGCCCGCGACGGGGGCAGCGGCATCCTCCTCATCTCAGAGGATCTGGAGGAGCTCGCGGAGATGAGTGATCGCCTGCTCGTGCTCTACGGAGGCGCTCTGGTGGGTGATTTCCCCCGGGGCCAGTGGCAGGTGGAAGAAGTGGGCCACTTGATGACTGGCTCGAAGGAGACCGTTCATGGCTGAATCCAGGCTCGCAGCCAGGAAGGATGCACCGGCCTTGCGGGTCGTCCTCCGCTACGCCGCCATCTGCGCCGTGGCTCTGGCCCTGTTCGCTGCGGTGCTCCTGGTGGCCGGGAAGGATCCCCTCAAGGCCTATGCGGACACGTTCCGCTCGACCCTCTCCAGCGCCTATGGCCTGTCCGAGCTGCTGGTGCGCATGACGCCTCTCCTCTTGACGGCGGTGGCCGTGGCCCTGCCGTCCCGCCTGGGCCTCATCAACGTGGGTGGCGAAGGCCAGCTCTACATGGGTGCCTGGCTGGCCACGGCGGGGGTACTCCTGTTCCCTGCCTGGCCCCGCTGGTTGCTCCTCCCCTTCGCGGCGCTCCTGGGCTTCCTGGGCGGGGCACTCTGGGCGGCCATCCCCGGCGTGCTGCGGGCGGCGCGGCTCGTCAACGAGACCATCGCCACGCTCCTGTTGAACTACGTGGCGCCCCTCATCATCAGCTACTCCATCTTCGGGCCCTGGCGGGCCGAGGGCAGCTCGGCCTATCCCCAGTCCCCGGCCTTTCCCGAGGCGGCCCAGCTGCCCACCTTCTTCGACACCCGGATCCACGCAGGCTTCCTTCTTGCACTGGTGGCCCTGCTCGCCTACTGGCTGCTCCTGGAGAAGACCCGCTGGGGCGTCGACATGCGGGCCATCGGCGGCAACCCGGAAGCCGCCCAGCGGTTGGGCATCCCCGTGGCCACCTGGGTGGTGGTGGCCTTGGCCATCGGCGGGGGGTTCGCGGGACTGGCAGGCATGGGCGAAGTGATGGGCGTCCACGGGCGCCTGCGCCAGAGCCTGTCCCCGGGCTTCGGCTTCACGGGCTTCCTCATCTCCTGGCTGGCGGGTGGTCGACCCCTGGGAATCCTCTTCATGGCCTTTCTCTTGGCCATCATTACCTCGGCGGGAGACACCCTCCAGATCACCCAGGGCCTGCCCTACGCAGTGGTAAACATCCTGCTGGCCCTGATCCTCTTCCTGGTTCTGGCCCGGCAGCCCCTGCGGGGAGGCGCGAAATGAGCACGACCTTGATGCTCGGCGTGCTGGCCGGCGCGATCCTTTCGGGAACCTCGCTGCTCTACGCCACCCTCGGGGAAACCATCGTGGAGCGTTCGGGCCTCGTGAACCTGGGGCTGGAGGGCATCCTCCTCATCGGTGCGTCCGTGGGCTTCTCGGTCACCGCGGTGACGGGAAACGCCTGGCTGGGTCTGGGAGCCGCCGCCGCGGCGGGTTGCCTGGCCAACCTGCTGTTCGGCTGGCTGGTGGTCACACGCAAGGCCAACCAGCTGGCCAGCGGCCTGGCGCTGATGTTCTTCGGCTTTGGTGTCAGCGCCCTGGTGGGCGCCCCCCACGTGGGCGCCGTCATTGTCGGCCTGCCGAAGTGGCGCCCGGCCTGGCTGGGCGCCCAGTCCTGGGTGCAAGCCACGACCCTATTCAACTACGACCTGCTCACCTGGCTCGCCATTCCCGCAGCCCTCCTGGTCTGGTGGTGCCTCTTCCGGACCCGCTGGGGGCTGGGCGTGCGGGCTGTGGGGGAAAGCCCCGGGGCGGCCTTCGCCTCCGGGCGCAATCCAGCCGCCCTGCAGTTCCAGGCCCTCTCGGCCGGTGGCCTTCTGGGGGGCCTCGCCGGTGCCCACCTGTCCCTCTCGCTGACCCTGACCTGGGCAGAGTACATGACCGCGGGCCGCGGCTTCATCGCCATCGCCCTCGTCATCTTCTCCAAGTGGAATCCCCTGCGGGCTGTGGCGGGCGCCCTTCTCTTTGGTGGTGCGGAGGCGCTCCAGCTTCAACTGCAGGCACGGGGCTCGCTCATCTCGCCCTTCCTCCTCGACATGACCCCGTACTTGCTCACCCTCCTGGTCCTGCTCGCCTGGGGCGGAGCCAGGAGACTGGCCGCTCCGGCGAGCCTGGGCAGAACCTTCTACGGATCGGATTGACCCCGATCGCGCTTCGCACTGCTTTCACTCAAGCCATTCCTTCCCTGGAGGTGTTCCCATGAAGATGCCGCTCAGAATCCTCGCCGGTCTCTGCGTCCTCGCTCTTGGTTTGGCCGCCACGCGGGCTCAAGCCGAAGCTCCGCGCCTCATCATTGGTGCCGTCTACGTGGGCAGCACCAACGACTACGGCTACAACAAGTCCTTCCACGATGCCCTGGCCCAGGTCGCCAGGGAGCTGCCGGGGGTCAAGGTCATCGAGGCGGAGAACGTGCCGGAAAGCGCCGATGCCGAGCGGGTCATGGAAGGCATGGTCCAGCAGGGCGCCAAACTGATCTTCCCCACCAGCTTCGGGCACAAGGACTTCGCCCGGAAGGTGGCCAAGCGGCACCGGGACGTGGCCTTTGAGCATCCCGGCGACGGCAACACCGAGAAGAACTTCGGCGTCTTCTTCGGTTCCACCCAGATCGCCTGGTACGCCATGGGCGTGAGCGCGGGCAAGATGACCAGGACCCACAAGCTCGGGTTCGTCATCGGCATGCCCATCGGCTACGCCCTGGGCAATGTGAACGCCTTCCAGATGGGCGCCCGGTCGGTGAATCCCAAGGCCAAGACTGTGGTCGTCGTGACCGGCGGCTGGTCCGACAAGGCCAAGGAGGCCGGGGCCGCCAACGCGCTCCTGGACCAGGGTTGCGATGTGGTGGCCATGCACGTGGATTCCCCGGCCACCATCATCCAGACCGTGGAGGCGCGCGGCGGCATGTCCATCGGCTTCCAGTCCACCGAGGCCCGGGCACTGGCGCCCAAGGGCTGGATCACCGGACTTGGCTTCACCTGGACCCCCTTCTTCCTGGAGGTGGCCAAGAACGTCATGGCCGGCAAGTTCCGCGGCGAGGCGGTCTACCAGGGCCTGGGGGGGATGGTGGCCATCGCGCCTTTCGGTCCCTCGGTGCCCGCCGACGTCCAGAAGCTCGTGAACGACGCCGCCACCAAGATCAAGAAGGGCTTCAACCCCTTCACCGGGCCCATCACGGACAACACGGGGAGCGTGGTCCTGCCGCCCGGCGCCAGCATCGGCAACGACCAGATGGGGAATTTCAACTGGTACGTGGAAGGCGTCATCGGAAAGGTGCGGTAGACCATGAGCCTCAAGGAGCGCATCAACGCAGCGAACGAGGAGGCCCTCCGCCGCATCGTGGCGGCGGATCCGGTACTGGTGGACGTGGCGCCCGCCGGGGACGTCATCCCGGGACTGGAGGATCGGATGATCCTGCACTCGGGCCCGCCTGTCACATGGGAGCGCATGTGCGGCGCCCAGCGCGGCGCGGTCATCGGCATGTGCCTGTTCGAAGGCTGGGCCCAGGACCCTGCGGCGGCGGCGCGCATGCTCGCCGCCGGGGAGATCGCCCTGGAGCCCAACCACCACCACGGCACCGTGGGGCCTATGGCCGGCACCATCACCCGCAACATGTGGGTGTGGGTGGTGGAGAACCGGGCCTTCGGCAACCGGGCCTTCTGCCGTCAGGTGGAGAGCTTCCAGCAGTTCGGGGACCACTCGCCGGATGCCCTCGCCGGGCTCGAGAAGTGGCGTGACACCTGGGGTCCGGCCCTGGGGACCGCCGTGCGGAAGATGGGTGGGGTGCCGCTCAAGCAACTCGTGGCCCGGGCCCTCCTCATGGGCGACGAGATGCACAACCGGGTGGTCGCCTCCTCCAGCCTCTTTGCGAACGCGGTGGCGCCGCACCTGGTGGTCTGCGGCCTGCCCACAGAACAGGTGGTTTCTACGCTGTTCTATGCCGGGAACCACCCCTTCCTATTCCTGGGCCTCTCCATGGCCGCGGCCAAGGCCTCCATGGACCCCGTGCGGGGCGTGGAAGCGAGCACCGTGGTCACCGCCATGGCCCGGAATGGCACCGAGTTCGGCATCCAGGTGAGCGGGCTCGAGGGCGAATGGTTCACCGCCCCAGCGCCGCGGGTGCAGGGTCTGCTCCTGCCCGGCTGGAAGGAGGAGGACGCAGGACTCGACATGGGCGATTCGGCCATCACCGAGACCGTCGGCTGGGGTGGGGCCGCCCTGGGCGGCGCGCCGGGCATCCTCAGCTTCACGGGGGGTACGGCGGAGCAGGCCCTGGCCTTCAGCCGCGACATGCGCGGCATCTCCACCGGCCTGAGCCCGGACTACCTCATGCCGGCGCTGAACTTCGAGGGCACGGCCGTAGGCATCGATATCCGGAAAGTGGTACACGCCAACCTGGTGCCGGTCATCGACACCGCCATCGCCCACCGGGAGCCGGGCCACGGGATCATCGGCGGCGGCATCGTGCGCCCGCCCATGGAGTGCTTCACCAAGGCTCTGGCGCGCTTCGCCGAGAAGTACCAAGGGTGAAGGAGGCGGCCTTGGTCAGGACCACTGTCATCAGGAAGAACCGGTACCTCGATTCCGTGTTCCTCATGCAGGTCGCGCGACGCATTGCCGGGCAGCCGGGCCTGCGCGACGCCTCGGCCCTCATGGCCACCGAAGCGAACCGGAAGGTCCTGGCCAGCCTGGGCTACGGGGACGGAGGACGCGACGCCGATTTCGCCACCGCTGGCCCCAACGACCTGGTCCTGGCCATCGAAGGCGAGGCTGCCGCCGTGGCGGCCATCGCCGCCGATGCGGATGCCTGGCTTGCCCGCGGTTCCGGGGCCGCATCCATGGCGGCCCGGGAACCGCGCACCATTCCCGAGGCCGTGGCCGGACGCCCCGACTGCACCCTGGCCGTGATCTCCGTGCCTGGCGAGCATGCGGCGCGGGAGGCTCGATTGGCCCTGGAAGCGGGCCTCCACGTCTTCCTGTTCTCAAGCAATGTGTCCGTGGAGGACGAGCTGGCACTCAAGACAGAGGCACGCCGGCGCGGGCTCCTGGTCATGGGTCCCGATTGCGGCACCGCCTACCTTGGCGGGGCCGGCATCGGGTTCGCCAACGCCGTGCGGCCAGGGTCCATCGGCATCATCGGCCCATCGGGCACGGGCATGCAGGAGTTCGCCTGCCTGGTCCACCGGTTCGGCGCTGGCATCTCGCATGGCATCGGCACCGGCAGCCGGGACCTCTCCGATGCCATCGGTGGCATTTCGACGATGATGGGGCTTGATGCCTTGGAGGCGGACCCGGCCACTCGGCTCATCGCCGTGATCTCCAAGCCGCCGGGAGAGGCCACCACGGCTCGGTTGTGGGAGCGGCTCCGGCGCTGCGCCAAGCCGGTGGTGCTCTGCCTCCTCGGCGCGGAGCCTGGCGCCATCGAGGCCCCTGGTGCGTCCCCTTTGGCTGGGGCCGAGGGAACCATCCACGTCGCCGCCACCCTCGACGAGGCGGTCTGCCTGGCCCTTGAGGAACTGGGCCTGCCTGGATCGGCGCAGCTCCGCCCCGACGGAGAAGCCCTGCGGCGCCAAGCCGCCTTCGCGACCGGGCAGCTGGCTCCCGAGCAGCGCCATATCCGCGGCCTCTTCGCCGGGGGCACCCTCTGCTACCAGTCCCAGGCCATCTTCCGAAGGGCGGGCCTGGCGGTGTGCTCCAACGCCCCATTATCAGGCATGCGGCAGCTCCCGGATCCCTGGGTGAGCCTCGGTGATTCCTTTGTGGACCTGGGCGCCGGCCTTTTCGTGGAGGGACGGCCGCACCCGATGATCGATGCCTCCCTGCGGAGGGAACGTCTCGAGCAGGAGGGGCAGGATCCTTCGGTGGCAGTGCTTCTCCTGGATTTCATCCTGGGCGCCATGTCCTCCGGGGATCCGGTGGGCGGCCTCCTGGAAGCCATCCTGGGCGCCCAGCACGCGGCCATCCGCAAGGGCGGCCGACTCTGCGTGGTGGCTTCTGTGTGTGGTACCGAGGATGATCCCCAGGGCCTGCAGAACCAGACCAGGGCCCTGGAGGAGGCAGGTGTCCTCGTGTTCCCCAGCCATGCCCTGGCCGCTGCCTTCTGCGTCGAGGTCATGCTGCAGCTCCGAAACCGGAAGGAGGTTCACTGATGCCAACCAAGGTAGAGAACCTGCTCCAGCAGAGACCGGTGTTCCTCATCGTGGGCGTGCGCGGCTTCGGCGAAAGCCTGCGGGACGCCGGCCACCAGGTGGTGTTCTTGGACTGGTCGCCGCCCGCCGGGGGCGACCCGAAGCTGGCGGCCCTCCTTGATGACCTGCTCTGAGGGCCTGCTCCTTCGGCTGGAGGCCCGCACCCTGGGACCCGCCGCGGCGTGGGCGCCCGCGGTGCCAGGGACTTCCTTGCGTGTGCACAGCATCTTCGCAGGCACCCTGAACCTCGAAGCCGAGGCCGGCGATTCGCTCGTGACCCTGATGGGGCCCTCGGGTTCGATCTATCCCCATACGGTGGCGCTGGCGCAGCCTGTGGACTTCCGCGCCTGGAGGCTGCGGCCTGGATGCCACGCCCTCCTCCAGGCGGGCATTCTGAGCCTGCATGGAGAGGATGTGACGGTGGAGGTGGACCTGGGCGGGGCGGAGCAGGCGGCCTTGCGGCCTCTGCCCCGGCTGGTTCAGCTCGGCACGGCCCACCCCTTCTGCGTGGTGAGGCTGGCCGAGCTCCAGGGCCGCCAGGGGTGCGAGCTCAGAATGGACAGCCAGCACCGGCCCGGGGTGGAAACCGCCGGGATGTCTGGACGCCTGCGCAGAGCGGCCCTGGACCTCGGCCAGGCGGCCCATGAGATCCTCCATCCACCGGGAAGGGTAGGGGACCCCCTAGACCGAACCCTGCCGGATGGAGTGGCTGTCCACCCAACCTTGGCACGCGCCGTCGCCGCCTTGGTGGGGCTTGGCCCTGGGCTCACCCCTGCCGGGGATGATTTCCTCTGCGGGTTCCTGGCCGCCGCGCACGCCGGGGCTCCCGACCTCGTTCCCGCCCTGGCGGCGGCCGTGGAGGCGAACCTCCATCGGACCTGCCGGATCAGCGGGTTGCTGGTCCGCTGCGCGGTGCGCGGGTTCTGGCCCTCACCCCTGGTGGACCTGGCCCAGGCCCTGGCTGCGAAACAAGTGCCAGAGGCTCTGGTGGCGCTCGTGGAAATGGGGGAGATGGGGCACAGCTCCGGCCTGGATCTCGCCACCGGCTTCCTGTTCGGATTGGAGGCTCTGCTGCTGGAAGCGTGAGGGCGCCCGACCTGCCTGGGGCCTATTTCGTCCACCGCTCGCACCAGCCGAGCACCGTCTGGTACCAGAGCCGGCTGTTCTGGGGCTTGGTGATGAAGTGGTACTCGTCGGGGAAGTAGAGCAGCTCGCTGGGCACGCCGCGCACCTGGAGGGTGTTGAAGAGCTGAAGGGCCTCGCCCACCGGAACCCGGTAGTCCCGCTCACCGTGGCTGATGAGCATGGGTTTCGTCATCTGGGCGATGGCGCTGCTGGGGCTCTGGGCTAGCCACCGGGCCTTCGCCTCGGGGCTGTCCCAGGGCCAGCCCATGAACTCCCAGTGGGGAAACCAGAGCTCTTCGGTACCCAGCAGCATGGACTCCGTGTTGAAGATGCCCGCGTGGGTCACGAAGGCGGCGAAGCGGTCCGCCTGGTGACCGGCCAGCCAGTTGGTGGCATAGCCACCGTAGCTGCCGCCGCAGGCCACCACGCGTCTGGGGTCGGCGTTGGGTACGGCCTTGAGAGCCGCATCCAGGGTGTTCATCAAGTCCGTCATGACGGCGCCGTTCCAGTCGCCGTGGATGGCATCCGTGTAGGCCTGGCCGAAACCCTTCGATCCGCGGGGATTGGGCAGGACAGTGATGAAGCCCCGGCCGGCCCAGGCCTGGGCGTTCCAGCGGGGATGCCAGGCATCCGCGCTCACACTCTGGGGCCCGCCATGGATGATGAAGGCCACGGGGTAGCTCCGGGCCGGATCGTAGCCCACGGGCTTCAGGATGAAGGCGTGGGCCCGGGTGGGCTTGCCCTCCACTGGCACGGTGTCCACCCAGAGCACCTCGGGAATGTTCAGGCCGAGTTCCTTGGCAAGGGCCTCGTTGTGGTGCGTGATCCGGGTCGCATTGCCCGTGTGGAGATCCAGCGTGTAGAGGTCCGCTGGTGCGCTGAGGCTGGAGGTGACGACTACGGCCTTGTCCTCGGCCAGGGCAAAGGCGTCGATGTGGAGATCCCGGCTGAGCCACTGGAAGGTCGTCCCGTCCCAGCGGACCAGGTCCTTGTGACCCTGGTGCTCGCAGAGGCCCAGCAGGTGGTCGCCCCGCCACTGGAAATCGCCGAAGTTCTGGTCGAAGGTCCGGGTGGTCCGGACCACCTGGCCGGTGGCGCGATCCATGACCCACAGTTCGAACTTGTCGGACTCGTAGCCGGGGCGGCGCTGGGCGCGCCAGGCCAGGTATTTGCCATCCGGCGAGTAGCGTGGGGTGCTGTCCATGGCCGGATTGTCTGTGAGCCGTATCGCGGGGCCACCCCTGAGCGCCACTTCATAGAGCTCCCCATTGGTGCTGGTGGCCTTCGCCTGTTCCGGTGCGGATTCGAAGGCCAGGCTCCGGCTGTCCGGCGCCCAGGCGTAGCCGTCCCCGGCGGCCACGTCGGCATAGTTGGGTACATCGGTGGTGAAGTCCGCCGTGAGGTCCCGCGGGGCGGCACTGCCATCAGCGGGCACCACGAAGAGATGGCTGACCTGCTTCGGGTCCTTCCACGCGTTCCAGTGGCGGTAGCTCAGCGCCGAATAGAGACGGCCCGAGACTTTGGCTTCCTCGCCGGCCTTCAAGTAGGCTTCGTTCTCACGCTCGGAACCACCGGGTACCGTGGTGCTCAGGAAGGCGAGCCAGGAACCATCGGGGCTCCAGGTGTGGCCGCTGGCGCCGCCGCTCAGCGCCGTGAGCTGGCGCTTCTTCCGGGTGGCCAGATCCAGGATCCACACCTGGTCGCCTGCCAGATAGGCCAGCCGTCTGCCGTCGGGACTGAGGCGGGGCCGCGTCTGGTTGCCGGCGCCGAGGTCCAGCTGCCTGGCTCCGCCACGAGCGCCCTTGAACCAGAGGCGGTAGACGATGCGGTTGGCCGGCAGATCCACGCTGCCCACCTGGTAGGCCAGGGCACCGGTGGCGCTGAGCTGGGGCTCGGCGATCCGCTTCACCTTGAAGAGGTCCTCCACCGCGAGGGGACGGGCCGCGGACAGGGCCACGGCGACCAGAAAGAGCAGGGCGGTGCGCATGTCCGGACCTCTCAGTATTCGGCTTTGAGATACCGCGCGATGACCGTCCGCTGAATCTCGCTGGTGCCTTCGCCGATGGTGCAGAGCTTCACGTCCCGGTAGTACTTCTCCACCGGATAGTCCTTGATGTAGCCGTAGCCGCCAAGGATCTGCACCGCCTGGTCCGCCACCCGACAGGCGACTTCGGAGCTGTAGAGCTTGGCCATGCTGGCGGCCTTGGCGTAGGGCAGCCCCTGGTCCTTCAGGCAGGCCGCCCGGTAGATGAGCAGACGGGCCGCTTCGATTTCCATGCCCATGTCCGCCACTTTGAACTGGATGCCCTGGTGGTCGATCAGGGGCCTGCCGAAGGTGTGGCGGATCTTGCTGTAGCGGACGGCCTCCTCGAAGGCGCCCTGGGCCATGCCGAGGCCCAGGGCCCCGATGCTGATGCGACCGCCGTCAAGGGTCTTCATGGCCTGCTTGAAGCCCACGCCATCCTCACCCAGCAGGTTGGCCTCGGGCACCTTCACATCCTCGAAAATCAGCTCGGACGTGTCGCTGGCGCGGAGGCCCAGCTTGTTTTCCTGCTTGCCCGGCCGGAAGCCGTTCATGCCCTTTTCCAGCACGAAGGCGCTGATGCCGTCGGCCGTGCTGTGGCCGGGCTGCGGAGGGCGGGTCCGGGCCATCACCACGAAGATGTCGCCCACGGTGCCATGGGTGATGAAGGTCTTGGAGCCGTTCAGGAGGTAGTGGGAACCTTCCTTCTTCGCCGTCGTGCGCAGCGAACCCGCGTCACTGCCGGAGCCTGGCTCGGTGAGGCCCCAGGCCCCGAGGGCCTTGCCGCTGGCGAGGGGCACCAGGTAGGCCTGCTTCTGGCGCTCGTCGCCCATGGTGTAGATGTGGTTGCTGCAGAGGCTGTTGTGGGCGGCCACGGTGATGCCCACGGAACCGTCCACCCGGGACAGCTCCTCCACCGCCACGGCGTATTCCAGGTAGCCCATGCCGGCGCCGCCGTACTGCTCGGGAAAGATGATGCCCATCAGGCCCATCTCGCCGAGCTGCTTCACCACCTCGAAAGGAAAGGTCTTGGCCTCGTCCCACGCCATCACGTGGGGCCGGATCTCCTTCTCGGCGAACTTGCGGACTTCCTGGCGCAGGGCCTCGACGTGCTCGGGCAGCGTGACGTCCATGGGGACCCCTGGTTCAGTGGGTGGCCGCAACCGTGGTGGGAGCCTGGCGCTGGAGCAGCTGCTTCTTCTGAAGCAGGGCCTCGGCATCCGGAAAGACCTCCAGGGCCTTGAGAATGGCGGGATCCTTCTCGCACTGGAGCTTGAAGCCCGCCTCGATGCCGAAGGCCACGTTCTGCAGCTCGATGGAGATCTGCTCCTGCATGGCACTGAGGTTGGCGTCCCAGTCCTTCTCGGCGATGGTCAATTTCTGGTCCAGGGACCAGGAGCGGAAGCGCTTCATGACCGCGTCGTCGGCATGCTGGCCCGGCTTCACGCCGAAGTGCTCCTTCTCGTGGACGGCGAAGCGGAAGAACGCCTGGTGCCGGAAGCGAAGGTCCACCATGAATTCATTGAAGCGCAGCGCGGGCAGGGGGTAGTCGGGGTTGATGCCGCCTCCGCCGTAAACCGTGCGACCCAGGTCCGTCTTGAAGGCTGGCCCCTGGGGCTTGGCGTCCTTCACGTCCTCGGGGTTGTAGTAGTCGTCCAGGCCGTGGCTGTAGTCGCGCTGGATGCACCGGCCGGAGGGCGTGTAGTAGCGGGCGGTGGTGAGCGCCAGGCCGCGGGAGCGGTTGATGGTGAGCAGGCTCTGGACAAGGCCCTTGCCCCAGCTGGTCTGTCCCAGCACCAGACCCCGGTCGTGGTCCTGCACGGCGCCGGAAACGATCTCGCTGGCGCTGGCGGTGCCCCGGTTGATCAGGATGACCAGCGGGAAGGGATCCAGCATGGCGCCTTTGCTGGTGCGGGTCTGGCTTTCGTCGCGGCCGTTCCGGCCCTTCTGGCTGACGATGAGCTGGTCGGGGCCGAGCAGCTGACGGCAGATGCCGATGGCCGCATCCAGTATGCCGCCCCCGTTGCCGCGCAGGTCGAGGACCAGCTGCTTCATGCCCTGCTGCTTCAGGTGAGTGACGGCCTTCTCGAATTCCTCCGAGGTGGTCTCGCCGAAGTCCTTGATGAGGATGAAACCCGTCGTGGGATTGAGCATGAAGCTGTAGTAGACGCTGTTGGTGGGGACTTCGGCCCGGGGGATGGAGAAGCGCAGCAGCTCGGCGATACCCGCCCGCTGCAGGGCGATCTCGACCACGGTGCCCTTTTCGCCACGGAGTTTCTGGAGGGCGGCGTTGGAAGACATGCCATCGGTGCTGGTGCCATCGATGTCCTTGATGATGTCGCCGGAACGGACCCCCAGGCGCTCCGCCGGGCCGCCCTTCATCGGACTGATGATGGCGATGCCCTGGTCGTGCTGCTGGATGATGGCGCCAATGCCGAAGAAGGAGCCCTTCTGCTCCTCGCGCAGCAGGCGGAACTCGCTCTCGTCCATGTAGTTCGAGTGGGGATCCAGGGTGTGCAGCATGCCCTGGATGGTGGCGTGGGTGATCTGCTTGGGCGTGGGAGGCTCAGGGCTTTCCTTCTGCACCAGATCCATGATCTCGGTCAGGGTGTCCATGCTCCGCTGCCGGGCGCCCTCCCCGGCGGATCGGGCCAGCAGGGGGCCCGCCACGGCCACCGTGGCCGCCATGACCATCCACATCCAGTTGCGCTTGAGAAAACGGGCCATGAGGCTCCCGATAAGACAGCCTCCAGGATACGCCCGGGCCGTCCAGGGGGCGAATGGTGGTTCCAGGCCGCCAAGCTGGCCACCAGGAGGGAGTGGCTAGAACCCTTCCAGGATCCGCTGCGCGGCCGGGGCCATGCGCTCGCGGCGGGCGCGGGTGGCGTAGACGATGCTTTCGAACTGCCGGTAGGCGAGTTCAAGGTCGTCATTCATCACGAGGTAGTCGTAGGCCGAGTAGAGCTCCATCTCGTGCCGTGCATGCTTCATGCGGATGGCGATCTGCTCGTCCGAGTCCTTGCCCCGGCTGCGCAGCCGCAGCTCCAGGCTGGCCGCCGAAGGGGGGAGGATGAAGATCATGCAGGCATCGGGAATGGCCCGCCTCAGGTTCATGGCGCCCGTGGTCTCGATGTCGAGCAGCACGTCCTGGCCCGAAGCCAGGACCTCCTTCAGCCAGTCCCGGCCCGTGCCGTACCGGTGGCCGTAGACCTGGACCCATTCCACCAGGCCGCCCTCGCGGATCATGGCATCAAAGGTGGCGTCGCTGACGAAGAAGTAGTCGCGGCCATCCACTTCGCCCGGACGGGGCTTGCGGGTGGTGAAGGAGATGGAGAAGACCAGGCTCGGCACGCTTTGCACCAGCCGCTGGACCAGGGTGGACTTGCCGGCGCCGGAGGGCGCGGAGACCACGAACACGTTGCCCGGATGGTGCATCTAGATCCTCCAAGGTCCACTTTAGCGGAATCGGCCATGGCACCGTTCCTTCCCAGGCCAGGCACGGGCGCCTGAAGGCCTCCCTGCAGCACTTGCTTCTGGCCCTCGGAGCTGTCCTGGCCCTGCCTATTCAGCCAAGCCCTTTCCCAAAACCTACCCTTCAGCCCCTGGCTGTGAAGCGCCAAGTCGTCACCTGGACCTAGGGGAGCTCCTCGATCGCGGCTGGTGCGGGTTTGGGTGTTCGCTTGAAGATCGCGGAAGCGCTGTGCCGTCCGTCCATGACGATGTGGAGAGGCGTGTCCACCCGGCTGTGGACGAGACAGCCCGAACGCCAGACCTCGGGCTGCCCGCGCAGCCAGTCCCAGTCGAGCAGGCTGCTGCCTCTGGGGTAGGGCACGGTGAAGTAGCCGATGTTCAGCGACGTGACGTTGTGAAAGAAGTGCGAACCCAGGGAGGCATCCGCCTGGAAATGCTCCATGGCGTATTCCACGATCACCTGGGCGCAGGAGATCATGGACCACTGGATGGGGATGCCCAGGTGGCGGTCGTTGCTGCCCCAGCGGCCCGGCCCCAGCAGTACGTACTTCCCCCCCTCCGCGCGGAACCGGTCGTTCAGTTTCTCCAGCAGGTCAGCCAGGGCGGGCGTGTCGAACTTGTCGAAGCCCTCGGGGTCCACCCACACGAGGTCATGGAGGCCTTCGACAATGCCGTTCCCCACGCACTGCTCGGAGTAGAGGAAGATCTCCTCGGGATCGAGGTCCGCCTTGGAGAGGTTCACCTCTCCGCTGTCTATGAGCTGGTGCTTGATCTGCAGCAGGGTGAAGGTGGGCTTCCCGTTGTCCGGGTCCTTGTCCAGGTTCACGGCAAATTCGATCTCCACGGGGGTCTCCATGGCGTCGCGGATGAGCCGGAGCAGGTGCTGGAGGATGAGGGGCAGGGGGAACTGGTCGTATTTGAGGACGTTCCGGAAGTTCACGATCCGCGGTCCCGGGTAGTCCAGGCCATCGCGGATCCGCTCATCGTTCGCGTCCCACACCGAGGCGCAGTGCCAGAGCGCACCGTCCTTCTCCGCCTGCTGGATGTCCAGGGTCAGCAGGGTCGAGCTTTCGCCGCTGTAGAGGTCCACGGAGGTCCGGCTCATGTCCAGGGCGTAGAACTGCTTCTGGGTGGCTCGCAGCTGCTCCCTGGGCGGCAGCATGTCCATCTCCGGGTAGGGCGGGGCGAAGCGGTAGGTCCGGCCGCCTTCCACCACGTATTTCCCGAGGCCCACGGCGATGTTGGCGATGCCGTCCTGGGGTTGCGTGTAGGCGAGCGGGTAGTAGTTGAAGGACTGGGCCACCCCCGAGATGTGCGGGTAGAAGCGGTCACCGAACTGTCGACCCGAAAGCTCTTGGATGAGGATGGCCATCTGCTCCTCTTCGATCTTGTAGTCGATGGCCGCGAAGTAGGACCGGGCTGCCTTGGAGTAGACCGAGGCGTACACCAGCTTGATGGCTTCGATGAGCTGCCCTTCGCGAACGGTGAGGTCAGGATGGTTGTTGGGCAGGAAAAAAGTGTTGTACAGCCCCGCGAAGGGATGCGACAGGCTGTCCTCCAGAAGGCCCGAGGACCGAACGGCCAGGGGCACCTTGCCGTGCTTGGTGAGGAAGAGGCGGAGCTTGGCGGTCAGTTCCGGGGACAGGGCGCCCTGGAGGAAGCGCTGCTTGATGGCGTCGTCATCCTCGTCCCGCTCTACCATCTGCCTCAGCCCGTGCCGCGAGATGAAGGAGGTGAATTCCTCCGTGCCGATGATGGCGGAGCGGGGAATGCGGATGTTGGCCTCGGGCACCAGGCTGTCCAGGTCCATGCGGGACAGCAGGGAATGGATGAAGGCGACACCCCGGCCCTTGCCGCCCATGGAGCCCGGAGCCAGCCGGAGGATGTTGGGCTCGTCCTTGGGTGTAGAGGCGGTGAGCGGGATGACCTTGCCGAGGGACTTCATGTGCTGCACATACTCGCCCACGTTGATGAGGAAGGTGCGCAGGTCCTCCGGGTCCTTGTAGTCCGACAGGCGGAACTTTGCCAGGACCTTGGCCACCTGGACCTCGCCGCGGGCCATGATCCAGGCGGAGAAGTGGTTCCGGGAAGCATGGTAGACGACGGATTCCACCGGCACGGTTCGAAGCTTGGCCTGGAGATCCTCCATGTCGGTGGCGCGGGTGATCTCGATGCCCTGGTCATTGCGGAAGATGAAATCGCCGAAGCCCAGGTTCTCGTGGAAGAAGTTGGAAAGCTCGGCGCCCAGCGTATAGGAATTCTTGTTCAGGAAGCCGCTGTGGATGGCGGTGGCCCAGGATTCCTTGAAGGGGTCCGAGGACTGAAGAAGCGTGGGCAGGTAGGGGTTCTGATCCTTCACGGCCTTGATCAGCTTGATCCCCGCTTCCCGGTCGAGCACCCCATCCTTGGGGAACTTGCGGTCGCTGATGAGGCACAGCAGGAAGTCCATGTACTTGTCGCAGAAGGTCATGGCTTCTTCATAGGTGGTGGCCAGGATCACCTTGGGCCGCACCCGCATGGACAGCGTGCGCGTCATGCCATCCATGCTCTGGTCCCGGGTGAGTCGCGTGGTCTGCTTGAGGATCTCGCTGTAGAGGATCGGCAGGTACCGCGAGTAGTAGCGGATGCTGTCCTCCACGAGGAGGATGACCCGGGTCATGCCCACGGCGGTGTCGTTCTCGACGTTGGCGCGGTCCTCCATGAACTTCACCATGGCCATGAAGATCTCGGGGTTGCCGTTCCACACAAAGATCTGGTCGTAGTGGCGCTGGAGATCCCGGCGGCGCTGGTCCATGGCCCCGACTTCCACGTTGTCGTTGAGCAGCAGGTAGATGGGGATCCGGGGGGCGGCCTTGCGCAGGGCCTTGGACAATTCGATGTGCCCACCCTGGCCGAGGCGGCTCATGACGATGATGATGTCGAAGTGCCGGGCGGCGCATTTCGCCAGCGCCTCCTCGACCGTGGAGACGTTGATGACCCGGGGCGGGTTGCTCATGTTGAGCTGGTAGTAGCCCTCGAAGAGGATCTCCGTGAGCAGGCCGTCCTGCTCCAGGGTGAAGGCGTCGAAGGCGGGCGCCACCAGCAGGATCTCCCGGGTGCGAAGGGGCATGAGGTCGTGGAAGATCTCCTTGTCGGATTTGTACTTCCGGAAGATCTCGTTGAAGGTTCGATCGATCATTCGGGAGCCCCTGTCGTTCCGGCAGTTTACTTCCTACGAAGAAATGGGGGCCGTCCGGCCCCCATTTCTTCGCGCGTGAAACGCTGGAGGGCTACACGAGCCCCTGATCGATCATCGAATCGGCCACCTTGAGGAAGCCGGCGATGTTCGCGCCGTTCACGTAGTTGCCGGGGGTGCCGAAGCGGGCGGCGGCGTCCACGCAGGACTTGTGGATGTTGATCATGATCTGGTGCAGGCGAGCGTCCACTTCCTCGGCGGTCCAGCCCAGGCGCATGGAATTCTGGCTCATCTCCAGGCCCGAGGTGGCCACGCCGCCGGCGTTGGAAGCCTTGCCGGGGGCGAAGAGGATCTTGTCGCCGTTGGCCTGGAAGAACTCCACGGCGTCCAGGGTGCTGGGCATGTTGGCGCCTTCCACCACGGCCTTGCAGCCGCAGGCCAGCAGGGCCTTGGCCTCGTCCAGGTTCAGCTCGTTCTGGATGGCGCAGGGCAGGGCGACGTCCACCTTCTGCTCCCAGGGCCGCTTGCCGGCGTGGAACTGGGCGGTCTTGTACTTCTCGACGTAGGGGGCCACGGACATGCGGTCGATGCGGAGCATCTCCTCCATGTGGACGATCTTCTCGCCGGAAATGCCATCCGGATCATAGATGTAGCCATCGGGGCCGGAGATGGTGATGACCTTGGCGCCCAGCTGGGTGGCCTTGGTGACGGCGCCCCAGGCCACGTTGCCGAAACCGGACACGGCGACCTTCTTGCCCTGGAAGTTCTCGCCCTTGGTCTTCAGCATTTCCTCGGCAAAGTAGACCACGCCGAAGCCTGTGGCCTCGGGACGCACGAGGCTGCCGCCCCAGTACTGGCCCTTGCCCGTCAACACGCCGGTGAACTCATTGGCCAGCTTCTTGTACATGCCGAACAGGTAGCCCACTTCCCGGCCACCCACGCCGATATCGCCGGCGGGCACGTCGGTGTTGGGGCCGATGTGGCGGAAGAGCTCCATCATGAAGGCCTGGCAGAAGCGCATGATCTCGGCGTCGGACTTGCCGTTGGGGTCGAAGTTGGAGCCGCCCTTGCCGCCGCCCATGGGCAGGCCCGTGAGGCTGTTCTTGAAGATCTGCTCGAAACCCAGGAACTTCAGCGTGTCGAGGGTGACGTTGGGGTGGAAGCGGATGCCGCCCTTGTAGGGCCCGATGGCGCTGTTGAACTGGACGCGCCAGCCTGGATTGACGCGGATCTGGCCCTTGTCGTCCACCCAGGGCACGCGGAAGCCGATGGCGCGCTCGGGCTCGACCAGCCGCTCGAGGATGGCGTTCTTCTTGTACTTGGGTTCCTTCTCCAGCACCGGGGCCAGGGAATGCAGGATCTCCGTGGCGGCCTGGATGAAGAGGCTTTCCCAGGGCGCCTTCTTCTTGAGGCCCTCAAGGACTTCGGTGACGTACTGGCTCATGGTTCCCCCAGGAGGAAGGTGGCGAACAGGGTCGGGCTCGTGCCCGGGTCGGTTGGATCAGAAAGGGTCTGCCGCAGAGCCCGTCCCGAGGTTGCGACTTCAAGGTCAGTAATCCGGAAATCAGGACGACATGACTCTAGCCCCAGGAACCCGATGGCGGGAGGGTCAAGAACTCAATAAGTGATGAACGACACTGAAAGGGGAGCAAATTAGGAGAAAACGCGGCCAATGATTTGCGAACCGTAAAAGTTCACCTCGAGGACTGCTGCCGGCAGGGGGCTGCCGTCCGCCTAGGACCCTTCCAGCCCGCTGTCGGCCGGTTCCCGTCCAGAATCGGCCGGGCCGGCGGCCTGGAGGGGCTCCAGCAGCATGAGCAGCTCCTGGAGCTTGACGGGCTTGGCCAGGAAAGCATCCATGCCCACCAGGGCGCAGGCCTCGCGATCCTTGTCCGAAGCACAGGCCGTCACGGCCACGATCGGGATGCGGCGGCCCGTGCCGGCCTCCTGCTGGCGGATCCGCCGCGCGGCTTCCAGCCCATCCATGACCGGCATCAGGAGGTCCATGAGGACCACGTCGAACCGGGCTGGGGCCTGGCCCAGTTCGCCCAGGGCCTGCAGGGCTTCGGCGCCGTTGGCGGCCAGCGTGACGCGATGTCTGCGGCCCTCCAGCGCCTGCCGGAGCAGCTGCTGGTTGATGGGATGGTCCTCGACCACGAGCACATTCAGGGAGCGACGGGTGGAGGGGAGCGGGGCCGGGTTCTTCGAGGAGTGTTCCAGTGCGGGTGGAGGCTGCTCGCCCGCAGTCTCCGAAGTCGGCTCAGCGGCCGGAAGTTCCACCCAGAACGTGCTGCCCTCTCCCTGGATGCTTTCGAAGCCAAGGCGGCCCGACATCCTCTGCACGAGCCGCTCGGTGATGGACAGTCCCAGGCCGGTTCCCTCGATGTGCGTGCCTTCGGCACCGAGCCGGTTGAACGGCTGGAAGGCCGCTTCCCGGTGCTGGTCGGGAATGCCGGGCCCCGTGTCCCGGATCTCGATCCGTACCCATTCCTCCCCGGTTCGCCAGGCGCGCACGAAGACCTGGCCATCCTGGCGGTTGTACTTCACGGCGTTGGACAGGAGGTTGATCAGGACCGAATTCAGTTGCATGGGGTCCGCCAGTACCCGCATGCCGGCGAGGGACTCGAAATCGAACTCGATCCGGATCTGCCGGCGCCTGGCCAAGGGAAGGATGATGTTCAGGGCGATCGAGAAGGCGCCGGCGAGGGGCGTTTCATCGATCGACAGGGAGGCCTTTCCTGCCTCGAGGCTGCTCAGTTCCAGCACCTGGTTGACCAGGCCCAGCAGCAGTTCCCCTCCCTGGCGAAGCTGGCCGACGATGCGGGACTGCTGGGCGCTCAGGGGCGCCTCCCGGTCTTCTTCAAGCAGGTCGGCGGAGAGCAGCACGGCGTGCAGGGGCGTCCTCAGCTCGTGGCTCATCGAGGCCAGGAAGGCGGACTTGGCCCGGTTCGCCGCCTCGGCGGCGTTCTTGGCCTCGTAGAGCAGGCGTTTCGACTTCTCCCGTTCACCGGTGACCGCCACGGCCGCCACCACGACGAGGGCCACGCAGGACACCACGGACAGAAAGATGGATTCAGCGGCCACGGCCTCCGGCATGAGGCTCGCGGGGAGCCAGCCTCGCAGGGTCGCCAGGAAGAGCAGGACCAGCACACCGAGCAGCATTCCGGCGGTCAGGACGAGCATGCGGCGGCTGCCGAAGGTGCTCAGCAGGAACAGGTTCGGCAGGAACCAGGGCAGGGCCACGGACCGGATGCCCCCGGTGAAGGCGCACCACAGCGCGACGATGCCGATGCCCGCCAGGTTGGTGAAGAACAACCCCAGATCGATCCGGCCCGTGAACCGCACGAACAGAGTGCCGAGGACCGGTGACAGGATGCCAAGCACGAACAGGCCGACTTCCAGGCGGGTGAGATCCGGGCGCACCAGGACATAGGTCAGGAACAGCAGCGCCACCACACCCGAGATGGACAGCAGGGACTTGGCGATTCCCCGGTGGCGCAGCCGCCTCCGGGGGTCCAGGCGGGCCAGGGGCGGAACCAGGATGTCGAGCGGGCTCCCTTCCCACTTCATGACTGCTGTCCATCCATTGCCGATCGTCCTCTGTCCAGGGCCGGTGAACGAACCATCCTTCCGGGGGGCAGGTCCGGGGTTGTTCATGGCGGTGTCGATCCGGCAGACCACACCGGCATGGTTTTCCTTGAGCCCTTATCGGTCCTAGGTCCGTGGGAGCTTAGTGCGCTGCAACAAGCCCGATGGGGCCGCGAAGGCGCCTACGGAATGCGCCGCCACTGGACCCTCAGGCCCCGGCCATGGCGGCGGTCATGGCCTCTTCCCCGCAGGAGGCCGCCAGGTCGACGAACAGGGGTTCCATGCGGCCCTGCCGGACCAGGTCCTTCAGGAACACCAGGGTCTGCTGCAGGCCGAGGCCCTTCCGGTAGGGGCGGTCCTGCACCATGGCCTGGAAGATGTCCGCCATCCTCAGCAGGCGGGCTTCCACGGGCAGGGTGCTGGCGTCCAGGCGGAAGGGATAGCCCTGGCCCCCAGGCTCCTCATGATGGTAGGCGGCCCAGGTGGAGATCTCTTCGAAGCCCTTGATGTGCCGCAGGATCTGGTAGGTCTCGAAGCTGTGGGCATGGATGAGGCCCCGTTCCCGGGCATCCAGGCCGCCCGGCTTGTCCAGGATCTCGTCAGGAACCCTGAGCTTGCCCACATCATGCAGGAGCCCGGCGATCTCGAGCTTGGCACAGCTGCAGGCATCCAGGCCCAGCCTCCGGGCGAGCAGCTTGGCCAGGGCGGCCACCCCCCTGGAGTGCTCGGCCGTGAAGGGGCTCTTGGCGTCCACAATGCGGGAGAAGATCAGCGCCAGCTGCCAGAGATCCCCCATCGAAGCTTCGACCCACACATTCTGTCCGTGCATGTCCTGGACAAAGGACTGGATGGAGCGGGGCTCCAGCATCAGCCAGAAGGCCTCGGTGCGGGAGGTCTCGAGGAAGAGGTCCACCAGTTCGGGATCGAATTGAGTCCTGGCCCGGGAACGAATCTCGCGCCGGATGGTGTCCGCGTGCATCGGCATCGCGCCCTGGTCCCGGTACATGGTCCGGAGCGCGTCCACGCGATCCGCCAGGCTGATCAGGTTGGTCTGCCGGACGATGTCCAGCTCGACGCCGTCCCGGACGAGGGTCTCCCAGGGGGTGTGGTGATACCTCACGGGCAGGGCCATGGCCACCAGCGGCGCATACCCATTCAACAGTTCCCAGCCGGTTTCGCAATGCTGCCCCGCGCCGGGCCAGGCGAACTCGGACACGATCTGGCGGTGGACCTGGGTGGAGGACACACCGATGTCATGCAGGGTCCCCAGATCAAAGAGGAAGGCCAGCTCCGCCCCCTGCAGACCCATCACCTTGCCGCAGGCATGGGCCATGAGGCCAACCCGCTTGCCGTGGCCCACGTCATCCACACCCACCAGGTCCAGGGCCTCCGAAAGGGCGAGGGTCACATCCCGAAGATCTGCCTTGAGTTTCATGGCCCGTCCCGCTCCAGGTGCATGGTAAACCCATCGGCGCAGGACAAGTTGCCTGGAGTCTCAGCCCCCTCGGCTCAGGCCTTGAGGAAGGTGGGAGCGTCGCCGCGGTCTTCGCCGGGGATCCGGACGAGCCCGCGCAACAGGGCGCCCATGGGCCAGCCGCGAATCTGGGGTGGGGTGGGCACCGCCTCCAACAGGTCGGCGGTGCACTGGGACCAGGCCTCAAGATCCACGGGACGGTCGGAGGGCAGCTTGGCAAAGGCGGTCAGGAACGCCTCATCGAGGGTCATTGGGATGCCCGGAAGGACCGCGGAAAGACGCGGTGGTTCCGCATGCAGCACTTCCATGAGGATCTGGCCGAGGTCCCTGCCCTGGACCGCCCGCCGGCCCGTCAGGGCTTCGTAGATCACGACCGCGAAGGAGTAGAGGTCGCTTCGCGGGTCCATGGGCTGGCCCTGCAGCTGCTCCGGCGACATGTACTGGGGCGTTCCCATCATCACGCCGACCTGCGTCAGCAGCGATTCCGTCCCCATGGTCTTCGCCACGCCAAAGTCCAGCACCTTGGCCAGGAAGCTGTCCTGCTCCGGCACCAGGAAGAGGTTGGCCGGCTTGATATCGCGGTGCACCACCCCGGCCCGGTGGGCCGCCGCCAGGGCCGAGCCGGCCTGTCTCATCAGCTGGGCCACCTGCCGAGGCGAGCCGGGTCCGTGGAGCCGCAGCAGGTCGGCGAGGTCCAGGCCCCGGAGCAGCTCCATCACCAGGAAGGCCGAGCCGTCATCGAGCTCGCCCGAGTCGTAGAGCATGGTGACCGAAGGGTGGCTCACCTGGGCCAGGGCCCGCGCCTCCCGCTCAAGGCGGAACCGGATTTCCGTATCATTCAGCGCCTCGGCCTTGATCATCTTCAGGGCCACCGATCGGGACAGCTTTTCATCGTTGGCCGAGAACACGCTGCCCATACCGCCTTCGCCCAGCAGCTCCACGAGTCGGTACCGGCCAGCCACCCGGAAGGGCAGGAGCCGGGAGGCATCCAGGGCGGCCCCGTCCGCCTCGCAGTGGTCCACGCTCTCATCCCAGCACCGGCCGCACCGAGGGCAGATCTGGAGCGTGTGGATCCCTTCCTCGTGCATCCTCTGCCGCGCCGCCGATTGCCGCGCTTCCGTGAGCGTGAGCTGCTCCCGCAGGTGCTGCAGGTCGAGGGCGCTGCCCAGATGCTGGGCGAAGGCCGTCACCAGGCGCCGCTCCACCGGGCCCCAGGCGACATCGCCTTCGATCACCAGGGCGCCCCTCAGGTGGCCGGTGATGCCGGTGACCTGGAGGATGGTCTCGTTCCCGTCCGGACCGAAGCCCTCGCCGACCATGGGCGCGCGCGCCAGGCGCAGGGTCTCCAGGCTCGGCGGATGCGTGGTGCCGGCCGCGATGGGGACAAGGGCTTCCCCCTCGGTCCGCCAGATGCCGACCTGCCTGGCGTGGATCGCGGAGGCGATCTCGGCCCCCATGGCGCTTCCCCAGGCGGAAAGGTTCTCGAGCTTTTCGGGGGTGGCCTCCGAGATGCGGGCCAGCTGTTCCTGAATTCCCCGCAACTCGCTGGTCCGCGCCTCGACCAGGCTCTCCAGCTCCTTCTGTCGGGCCGTGAGCCGGGCCACCCGCAGGCGCTGGATCAAGGCGCCCGCCCCGACCAGGGCCAGGACGCACAGCAGCTGGAAAATCCGGGTCTGGTAGAAGAATGGCCTCAGGGCGAAGTCGAGCGAGGCCCCGGTTTCGTTCCAGAGGCCATCGCTGTTGCAGGCCTGGACGCGGAAGCGGTAGGCCCCATGCGGGAGGTTGGTGTAGTAGGCGGTGCGCAGGGTTCCAGCCTCGACCCAGTCCCTGTCGAAGCCTTCCAGCTTGACCCGGAACCGGACCTTCTTCGGGAGCAGGTAGCTGAGGGCTGTGTAATGGAACTCGAGCTTCTTGACCCCGGCCGCGAGGCTGACCGGGGCGGCGCCCTCCCGCCCCGGCAGGGGGTGCAAGTCCACCAGGATCTCTTCCAGCAGCACCGGAGGGGCCAGCTGATTGAGGGGAATGCGGGCCGGGTCGATCATGGCCACACCCTTGGTGGTCGGGAACCAGAGCCGGCCATCCTTCGTCCGGCAGGCCGCAGGCTGGTAGCCCCCATTGCACTCGGCGGCGTTCAGCTCATCACCCGTGCCGTAGGCGACGCAGGACACCTTCTGGAGCCGGCCATCCGTCAGGGCATCCAGGTCCTGTTTCCGGACCCGGAACACACCCTTGTTGGTCGCCATCCAGAGGTAGCCGAGGCCATCCTCAAGCACCTGGAGGATGTTGTCATCGAACAGGCCGGACTGGGTGGTGAAGGCCCTGAACTTTCCATCCTTCAGCCGGAACAGGCCACCCCCTCCGGTGCCGAACCAGAGGGTCCCTTCGGCGTCTTCAAGCATCGAATAGACCGCATGGCTGGTCAGGCCCTCCTTCGCTCCGACGGTCGTGATCCTGCCGTCCCGCAGGCAGTTCAGGCCCTCTTCGGTGCCGATCCAGAGGGCGCCTTCCCGGTCCTCGAGCATGGCATCGATGGTCAGGCTGGCCAGCCCGTCCTTGGTCGTATAGGCCGTGAATCGGCCGTCCTGGAGGCGGTTCAGGCCGCCGCGCGAGGTGCCGATCCAGAGGCTGCCGGCCCGGTCTTCATAGATCGAGGCGATCTCGTCATCCGATAGGCCCTGCTTCGTGGTGATGGCCGTGAACCGGCCCTCCCTGAAGCGGTTGAGGCCTCCCCCCACCGTGCCGACCCAGAGCGTGCCGGCCCGGTCCTGGTGGACGCAGGACACGATGTTCTTGGACAACCCCTGCCGGGTGGTGAAGGGCGTGAACCGGCCCTCCCTGAAGCGATTGAGGCCTCCCCCCCGCGTCCCGATCCAGAGGCCCCCTTCGCGGTCCTCGCAGACCGACCAGACCTGGTCGTTGGAGAGGCCCTCCTTCGTGGTGAAGGCGGTGAACTTGGTGTCCCTGAGACGGTTCAGGCCGCCGCCCGAGGTCCCGAGCCACAGGCTGCCCTCCCGGTCCTCCAGGATCGAGAAGACCTGGTCCACCGACAACCCATGCTTGGTCGTGATCCGCGTGAACCGGCCCTCCCGGTACCGGGCCAGGCCGCCGCCGCTGGTGCCGATCCACAGGCTTCCTTCCCGGTCCTCGTAGATCTGCCGCACCTCGGCTTTCGGGGCGCCTTCGCCGGCACCGAACGCCAGGATCTGGCCATCCTTGAAACGCTTCAGGCCGCCGCTGGTCCCGATCCACAGCTCGCCGGTCCGGGTCCGGTGGAGCGCGTAGATCGCCAGGTTCGACGGCCCCTCGTTCGTCGGGAAGGCCTGGAACCTGCCGTTCTGGAAGTGGTTCAGGCCGCCCCGGCTCGTCCCGATCCAGAAGCCTCCCGTCCCGTCCTCGAGGATGGCGCTGATGACATGGTCGGCCAGGCCGCTCTTCATCGTGTAGCTCGTGAACCGGCCGTCCTCCAGGTGATCCAGGCCCTCCTGGGTTCCGATCCAGAGGCCCCCCTGGGGATCGGCAAAGAGGGTGCGGATCTTGTCGCTGGACAGCCCGTCCTTGGTCGTGAAGGTGGTGAAGCGCCCGTTCGCGAAGCGGCACAGGCCACTGCCATAGGTTCCGATCCAGAGGCTGCCCTGGCGGTCCTCGCAGAGCGTCATGATGAAGTTCTGCTTCAGCTCCGGGATGTTCCTGCTGTCGAAGACCGTGAAGCGGACGCCGTCGAAGCGCACCAGTCCTTCCTGCGTGGCCAGCCAGAGATAGCCGTCCCGCGTCTGGCAGATGGCCAGCACATCGTTCTGGGGAAGGCCCTGTTCCGACTGCCAGACGTCGACCACGTACTGGGTAGCCGCCTTGGCCGGATCCAGCGCCGGAAGGGAGGCCGGGGTGACCAGCGACAGCAGCAAGGCCAAACCCGCCTGGCAACGAAGGTCCCGGCACCGGGAAGACTTGCCGTGGGGCATGGCTCGGGGTCCTTGGAGCGAGGGGCGGGCGGGGGGCTGGAGCGGTCGCTGGGGGCTTCAATGATTCTACGTGTGTTAGGCCAGGTGCGCATGTGGAAGGACTCGGCCCAATCGCACAAGTACTATGGTTTCAGTGGGGAATGGCCGAGCTTGGGGACCGGCGAGGCTCCGGGGCGAATCGCCAGGACCTCACCGAAGACGGCTCGGTCAGAATGCCAGCAGGTGATCCGGAGCACACCCATGACACGAGGCCTGTCCATCCTGACGCTGCTCTGTTTGCTGGGGGCTGGTCCGGTCCTGCCAGGGAAGGAGCCGAACCTCCAAGGGCTGATCGGGGGCCTGGGCGACCCGGATGGTCAGGTCCGCGCCCGGGCGGCCATGACCCTGGCCCTGGACCGGGAGGCCGCCCGGACGGCGCTGCCAGCCCTCGCCCGCGCTCTGGGCGATCGCAATCTCAACGTGCGCTACTGGGCCGCCTCGGCCCTGCAGAGCCTTGGGCCCGAGGCCAAGGTGGCGGTTCCGGAGCTGAGCCGCGCCCTCAGGACCTTCCCAGGCGGGGTGCCCGAGTTGGAAGGCCCGCCCAGGTACTTCGCCGATGTCCGGGTGCTGTCAGCCCAGGCCCTGGGGGCCATCGGTCCCGCCGCGCAGGAGGCCATACCAGCTCTCGAAGAAGCGGCTCGTGACCCGCAGGCCACGGTCCGCGAGGCCGCCATCGCCGCCCTCCGAGCCATCCGGGGGGAGTAGGGAGCGCCGCTTCGGCTGGAGCCTCCGGGCCAAGGATCGAGCGAGCCCCCTCCGTCTAGGCCAGCCGGAACTTCAGCTCACCCAGCTTCTCGATGGAGCTGACGATCTCGTCGCCCGCCTTGAGCCAGACCTGCTTCTCTTTCGGGTAGCCCAGGATGACCCCATGGGGCGTGCCGGTGAAGATGATGTCGCCCGGCTCCAGGGTCCAGTGCTTGGAAATGTAGGCGATCATCTGCTGCGTGTTGAAGATGAAGTCGCTGGTGCTCCAGGACTGGCGGACCTCGCCGTTGACGCGGGTTTCCAGCTTCAGGTTGTTCGGGTCGGGGACCAGGTCGGCCGAGACGAAATAGGGCCCGATGGGCGCGAACTTGTCGAGGGTCTTGCCGATCATCCACTGGCTGCTGGGCAGCTCCAGCTGGAGATCCCGGGCGGAGAAGTCATTGGCGGTGCAGTAGCCGGCGACGTAGTTCAGCGCTTCGGCCTCCGGCACGTTCCGGGCCGCCTTGCCGATGACGATGAGCAGTTCGGTCTCGTAGTCGAACTTGGTGGCAATTTCCTTCGGTGGCAGCGGGATGGTGCAGTTGTGGGCAGCCAGGGCGTTGTTGAACTTGTTGAAGAGCGGTGGAACCCTCGGTTCCTTCATGCCGATTTCCTTGGCATGCCGCCGATAGTTGAGGCCCACGCAGACGATCTTTCCGGGGTGCGTGAACAGCCGGCCATGCCTGATTTTCGATTCCTCCAGCCAGGCGACTTTCGCCTTGGCGGAATGGCTCGCGGCCTCGATCAGCCTGTTCAGGCCGGAAGCGTTGCCGCTTTTCAGCAGTTCCTCGAGGGTCAGCGGGGCGGGCATGCTCAGCAGCCGGGAGGCCTTCCGGACATCGAGAACGCCGGCGCCCATCTTGACCCCCAGGGTTTCGGCCCCGTCACCCTGATCGATGGAGAGCAGCGTCAGGTTCCTGGGGAGTTCGTGGGGACCTTCGACATGCTTCGCGGGTTTCTGTTCTCCTGCAGCGAGGGGGCTGGATGCCCCGGCCAGGACCCCGGCCGTCACCAGGCCCGTGGTGGCTAGGAAACTCCTCCGTGTCGGCATGGTCTCTCCTCCGGATTCAGCTGAGTTGAGGGAATATCCTACTCTGCTGGGCCAGGCCGGGCGGGACCTTGGCTGGAAGCGCCGAATCCGAGGTCCGGGTATCCCCTGGAGTCATGGGCTGGGCCCTCGTGGAGTTGCCGGTGTTCCTTCGGGAATTCCTGGGAACTAAGTAATCGACCCGATTGAGGGGGGACCTCCGCTCCGTCAGGTTGTTAGGAGGGCTTGGCGCACTCCTTTCATGTCTCGTCATCCGGGCCCTGCAGCAGAGGAAGCAGCATCACCGACTCGACCCGGCGAATTTACCCGGTTTCTGGAGACCCACCCGTGACTGATCCCCAGACCCTGGCGAGGCTGAAGACATCCGCCCTGCGGAATGCCCGGAACGTGCTGTCCCTGATGCGGGGGGAGGGGAGCCTCACGTCGGCCGGTGCCTCCGAGAAGGCCTTCCTGGACTGGACCGAGATGGATCGCATCGGTGTCCAGAAGATCGATGAACAGCACAAGCAGCTGGTGAACCTCATCAACCGCTTCCACGCGGTTCTGCTGGTGGAGCGCAATCGGGCGGAGGCCAACCACGTCTTTCATCATTTCATCCACTCCGCCCGCAACCACTTCCTCTACGAGGAGGCCCTGCTGATCGACCAGCGCTGTCCCGGCTACCAGGCTCACTTCGATCAGCATTCCGACGCCATCGTTCAGGTCCAGGAGCTCTACCGGCAATTCGTGAACCGGTCCCTGAGCGCCACGGTTCTGCTCTCCCGCCTGCGGCAATGGATGATCGGCCACACTCGGGAGCTGGACCGAAGCCAGGCCAGCTGGCTGAATCAGATCGGGGTTGGCTCGTCCTAGGGGCATGAGCATCCGGGCGATGGAGGCGATGGAGATGTTGCCGCAGGGGTAGCACCTTCTGCGACCGGGTGGGTCGCTGTCGATTGCGCTTGGGACTGACCGCCGGAAGGCACCCTGCAGTGCGGAAAGAGGATGGTTGAGGCGGGATTAATCATTAAGATCTAAAAATAATAATCATTAGTTTTAAAAAATATTTCATGACACCAATCTTCTCCCTGGAGCATCAGAAAGGTGCCTGATGCTTCTTCCTGGATCAGGCGGCGAAAAACCATATCGCACGGTCCCATGGACCTGACCTGGAGTCCCCATGGACAACTCCCTGCTTTCCAACCACTCCGCCCTTGGGCTGTCGCTCTTCGTGCTGGTCGTACCGCTAATGGTCGGATTTTTTCTGCTGCTGGCGCCGAAGCATAAACGAGGCACGTTCTGAAGGAGGAGGCGTGGGCGCCGCTCCACTTGATGTGTCCGGCGGGTCGTTCCGGAAGGCCATGAGAACAGGGCCAAGCAGGCGATGAAGGAAACTCCTCGGGACCTGTCAATCCCGGCCCATCCGAAATCGATCCAATAGCCAAAGCCATGTATCCAGCAATTTACAAACGAGGCCATGTACGGTCTGGCCAGGGCCCGGGTTGCCACTGAACCAGGGCAGCCTTGGCGAGTTCGATGGTCATCTCGAAATGGGGCACGGGGAGGGCCTTCACGTCACTGGTGTTGGCATGATTGCGACGGACAGCTTGTGGTCCGGCTAGTCGCTCATCGTTGCGGTGTAGCCCGGGAAGAAGCCCGAGTGGCCTTGGGTGATTCCCAGGACCGAGGGGAGGATGCTCTCACGTAGGAGGCTGGGGTGCCTTCAGGGGATCCCACGGAGCATGTCAGGCAGCAATTCGGGGGCGAACCATCTGTCTCGTGAACGAAAACAAGTTCGCTGGAGAAAGTGAGGTTCTCCCAGGAAACCAGTCCATGGATCCGGGAGCCTGGATCAGGTGGTCGAAACCAGTCCTGAACCCACGCCCATCGTGGGCGAAGGCCACTGTGACAACCGCGAAGCGGGCCCCCGCTCGGCACTGAGGGCCCGCCAACCACCACCAACCTTCCCCGGGAGCACTCGCCAAAGGCCACACCAACTTTTTAGTGGCCATAAATAACCGACCATGATCAGAATGGGGCCTTGAAATTCCCTATCACCCTCCAAGATGCCCTAACCAAGCATTCCTGGGATGGACTGAAACGTGCGCAGACACGGCAATCGGCGCTCAGATCGGCCACCCCCGAGCCATGGCCCGAGCAGCAGCCGAAGGAGACAACGTATGGGAAGCACGCAAAAACCCAACGACAGGCCGGGGGTGGACCACGCTGCGGAGTCGACCAGGACCAGTCTCGCCAGCCAGGTGCGGCGGGCGCCCAACCGGCTGCTGCTGGCCGACCAGTTGCTGCATGAGCTGACGCTGCGACCCGACCTGGTCAACGGCATTCAGCTGGGCGAGCTCATCACCCCCGAGGCCCTGCGGACCCCGGGCCAGTGGGTACTGCGCTCAGAGGACCTGCTCTCCTTCCACCTCGAGCTCAACGGACTGCGCGCCCAGGCGAACGCCGACACTCCGGAGGCTGCCCCGGTATTGATGGTGGAGGGCCAAGGTCCGGCCACCATCAGCCTGCACTTCGCGCCGCAGGCGATTGCCGAGCGCGTGTTTTTTGCGGCCTCGCCCTTCCCCAGGGAGCAGGACGGCCACGTCGAGGGTGGCACTGATCAGCCACCGGCGTCTGTGCCGCCCACGCCAGTGAAGCCCCTGGCCAAGCCACCCATTGGCACCCGGATCGCCTACCCCAGCCGCCTGGTCTTCCTGTTTGACGAAGCCAAGCTGCGCAAAGCCGGCGTCTGGCCCGTGCCCTACACCCAGGCCGGCATCCTGCAGGCCTGCCGCGTGCTCACGCTCAACGTGGCGGCCAATGCGCGCTACCAGCCGCCTCGCCGGCCGGTCAAGCGCGGCATCTACCGTAAGCCGCGCAAATCCATTGTGAGCACCGCGCATGCCGCGCTCAGCGTAGCCGACAAGGGCAGCCTGCTGGCCAGCGCCCTGCGCAATGAGCAACTGGCGCGCCTGCTGGGCGCCAGCGCCGCCAGTGTGTTGCTGCGCAGGGCCGACCTCCCCTACACCGGCGCCGCTGCCGATGCCGTAGCGGCCAGCGAAGCGCTGTTTGCCGCACCTGCAGCCGCGCAACCTCTGGTCATGCCCGCCACGCTCAGTGCCCTGGCCCTGAGCACGACCATCCAGTCCATCAGCGCCTCGGCAGCAGCCGCAGCCAAGTACCTGACCGTGCCGCGCCCACGCAAGCCGGGCGACCGCGAGACCGCCCTGGAGTTGCCGTTCCGTCTCGTGCTCTCACCCAACGCCCAGGCCCGCTTCACCCACAGTGCCCTGCCATCCGCCTTCGCGCCCACCGGTCACACCGCCCTGTGGTGCACCCGATTGGCCGAGGCTCACGAGGCCGACACCGGCATCCACCAGCCGCTGGACGAACCCATCCGGGCCATCTGGGCGCGCGGCGGACCGGAGTCTGACCATAGCCTCTTCACCGATCACTGGCCCGCCGTCCCTACGCCGCCGGAGCACGACAACAAGCCGCCCGGGCCCAAGCTCTTTCTTCAGACCCTGGACGATGCCGACCGCTACAACATCGCCCAGCTGAGCGGCAATTTCGCACTTTCGGGTGGCCTGCACGAAGCGATCGACTGCCAGCGGCTGATGCTGTCGTCGCTGGGGGGCTGGCTGGACGTGCGCGGCAACTGGAGGGTGCCGCCTGGTCTCGGCGTTGAGCAATGGGTGCACCACGCCGCCCAGGCTCGCGACCATTACGTACGGGTCATCTACAAAGGCTATCTGCTGCCCTTCGGACACCGGGTTTCGCTGGTGAAGGTCAGCGAGCGCTTCTTCATGAACCAGGAGCAGGGCAACGCTGCCTACCTGCTCCAGCGCATGTACCTCATCGTCAAAGAGCCGGTACGGGAGTTCCCCGAGACCCATCTCTTCAAGATGGCGGGCAGCCAGCCGCAGTACTACCACCGCGCCATGCCCTTCCCGGTGGTGCGGCTGCTCACGGTCGTGACCCCAGACATCGCCGACCCCGGCGGCACCTCCATTGCCGGCCATGGCCAGAGCCTGTTCTGGCCCAGGCTGCCGGGCCAGGACCTGCCCTATCAGTTCCAGTACGAAGCCACAGACCTCGATGGCAAGGCCATCCGCTTCAGCCTGGGCGGCATCTTCATTGACAACACCCTGGCCAATCCGGCGGCGGGGGGTGACCCGCTGCCCAACTTCAAGGCGGCACAGGACGACTGGAATCGCACCCAGCCGGAGGCAGGGCGGACCCAGCCAGAGGCATGGCGAACCGCGCAGCTCAACCGCCAGAAGGTGGCCTTGGCACCCTCGACCAAGCCCGGTGACACGGCAAGCGAAGTGGATTCCCTGGTGTTCGGTGCAGAAACAGAAGGCTTGCAAGGGAAGATAGCCAGCCCCCTGATGCGAGCCACCGTCCTGCAAGCGAATGTGCGGCTGACCAGCATCGGCGCGCTCACCGGCGGCGCGGGCACCAATCCGATGACGTACGAAGACGGCTATCTGGCGCTGCAGACGGGCTTCGGCCCGGGCGAGGTCTACGCCAAAATTGTCGGCGGCCAGGGGCTCGACTTCACGAGTTGTGGCCACCGCTCGGGCGGCTTCGTGCAGCCCAATCTGGCTCCCAGTGGCCTCTCGCGTCTGAAGGGGCCGGTCTCGGGCGATCTGAACCAGGTCGCCGCTGGCGAATTCCATCCGGAGGACTTTTTCAGCAGCCTGGCACCACTGCTCTTCGGCTGCATCCCCCTGGGCGGCCTCATCAAGGAGATCGCGGGCGATCTGGGCTTCAAGGAGATTCCGAACTTCGTCACCGAGGCCCTGCAGGAAGGCGAGGCCCTGTTCACCAGCCTGGGCCAGCTCGACAAGCTCGATGACGTGATCGTCGGCCTGGTGGAGCAGGCCGCCCAGGCCGCCATCACCCAGGCCATGCAACTGGCTTTCAACACCGTCGCCAAGCAGCTCGCCGTGCTTGACACCAACACCGCCGCCCTGGAGGCGCAGGCACAGGCCGTGGTGGCGGCAGCCTCCGGAGTGGCCTCGGCACTGGGCAGCGCAGGCGCCAGCCTGCTGTCCAACCCCGCCGCCCTGCAGGCCGCGCTCGACCCCCTGTTGAATGCCCTGCAGGCCCTGGCCAATGCCTTGTCCGCGCGCGACAGCCTGCTCAAGGTACCCGGTGCCGATGGCCTGTCCAACTCCATGATCCAGATGGTGCGCCAGCAGATCGCCCTGGTCCAGAATCGCGTGCAGCAGGCTAAAGATACCCTGGCCGACTTCGCCAAGATTCCGGATGTGGTCGCCAAGGCACAGTCTGCGTTCTCGGCGCTGACCAAGGTGCTGGTCACCCCCGACCAACTGCTGATCCTGCTCAAGGGCGGCACCCTCGGGCCATTGCTCACCGCGCTCAACGCGGAGCTGGGCGGCTTCTCCGACGCCCTCGAACCCCTCAAGCTGATCGATGGTGCGGCCAAGAGCACCCTGCTGAGCCTGATCGATGGTCTGAAGCCGGTGCTCAGCGCCGTCGACAAGTTGTTGCCGATCCTGGAATCGCTGGTGGGCGACGAGATCGTGGTGCGCTTCGCCTTCAACCCGACGCTGGCACCCTTCTCGCTCTCCTCGGCGCTGACCAATCTCTTCTTCCCCCACGAACCCAAGGGCTTCGTGGTCGCGGTCGAGGCCCGCGTCAAGAAGAGCGGCGGCGCACCGGTCGCGAAGGTGCGCTGCGCCCTCAATCACTTCGACCTCAACCTGCTGGGCGACAAGGACTCCGGCTTCATCAAGCTGGAGTTCGAGAAGATTGAGTTCACGGCCGACTCCTCGCTGAAGACGAATGTCGATGTCGGCTTCTCGGGCATCCATTTCATCGGAGTGCTTTCCTTTGTGGAGTCGCTGCGCTCCTTGATTCCGCTCGACGGGTTCTCCGACCCGCCCAGCCTCACGGTCGACGAGCACGGCCTCGACGCGCAGTTCAGCGTGGCCTTGCCCAACCTCGCGGTCGGGGTGATGAGTCTGACTAATCTGAGCCTGGGGGCCGGGTTCACCGTGCCCTTCATCGGTCAGCCACTGTCCGTGCGCTTCCTCTTCTGCACCCGGGAGGCACCCTTCAATTTGACTGTCTCGCTGTTCGGCGGGGGGGGCTTCTTCGGCATCTGCATCGATCCGCATGGCGTGCAGAAGCTCGAGGCCAGCTTCGAGTTCGGTGCGGCGATCGCAATCGACTTCGGCGTGGCCAGCGGCGGCGTGCACGTGATGGCCGGCATTTACTTCAAGATGGAGCCGAGCAAGGCCTCGCTGACCGGGTACTTCCGGCTCGGCGGATTTGTGGATGTGCTGGGCCTGGTCTCCGCGTCCATCGAGCTCTACATGGACCTCACCTACATCTTCGAAGAGGGCAAGTGCGTCGGTCACGCCACCCTCACCATCGAGGTGCATGTGCTGTTCTTCTCGGCAAGCGTCGCGATTTCGGCCGAGCGCAAGTTTGCGGGCTCCAGCGGTGACCCATCCTTTGCCGCCCTGATGGGCCCGGGGGAAGGCGTGGTCATCACGCCCACTACGGCCTACGCCTGGCGCGAATACTGCGAAGCCTTCGCTTGAATCGGTTGAGGAGACCACCATGGCCACCCAAAAGATCATCTGGACCGCACTGCCCAAGGGCTTCACGGCCGATGGCGAACTCATCGTCTCCCTCGTGCCCTCGTTTCGCCTCACCCCTCAGGCGCCCGACGAGCAGGTACTCAAAGCCTTCCGCGACCTGCTCGACTGGCCTGGGCAGCTGGCCCATACCCGTTTCACCTTGCGTATCGGCGTCGATGCCTATGACCTCAAGCCCCTCAGCGCACCCAGTTCCGCCGTCTGGAAGGAGGTCTTTCCGGCCGACCTGCCCGTGGCGGGCTATGTCTTCAACGACCTGTCTAAACACAACCTGCGCTCCTTCCCGGTGCGCACCGTGGTCAGCTATCTGCATACCCACTACGGCGAGCTGGCCGAGCAAGACGGCCTGAAGCGGCCCTCCCTCTTCGGCCCGGGCAGTCGGCTGCAAGGCATGCTGGCCGAGCTCGGCATCCACCGGTACAGCCGTCTTCGTGGCGGCATCGGACGCTGGTTCGAAGACGGGCGCAGCAAGGAGACCGGCACCACCCAGCTCGAAGCCGCCCTCAACGACGCCTTCTTCAGCGACCAGGGCGTGGCCCCACCCACGGTGGTCGGCATCGACGGCCAGCCCCGCGATAACACTTCCAGCTACATCCATGCCCGCAAGCTGCGCCGTGCCCTGCCGGCCAATCTGAGCGGTGCGGCAGCCTCCCTGTTCCACAGCGACGCTGAGTACGCCCTCTACCAGGCCAATCGCTTCTACCAGCGTCCTGAAAATGCGCGCCCCTACAGTGACCTGCCCAATGCGGGAGCCGCCTCCCCCCCGATCCAGGCACCCGAGTTCGACTTCCACCGCATGGCCGCCAGCTTCGCCGATGCGCCTGCGGTGATGCGCCAACTCGGTCTGGTCCTGGACGCCATCGTTGTGGGCAGTCGCGCCGTGGTCCAGGAAGCTGACGGTCTGCCTGGTCATCTCCTGCTTGGCAGGATGAGCCTGCTGATCCAGCACCGTCCCTGGGAAGTGGCCACTGAGGTGAGCACCCCGGCCACCGCCTTCCGGCTCACGCCCCGGCGCTTCACCTGTGACACCCGTACTGATCGCCACCAGGCCGGCCTGCTGCGCCTGGGGGGCGCCCGCCCCATCGGCACCCAGGACCAGGAACTGCAGGGCAAGGACCGCGGCTTCGCCCTCACCGCCGTTGACCCCGATGGTGCCGCGCTCAAGACCGTGGGTTTTGCCCTCTCCCTGCAGGACCACCTCGCCAAGGTGGGCGACCCCGGTGATCCCGACACCCTGAGCCAGCCCGGGGAACTGAGCTACACCACCAGCCAGGGCGAGACCGTCTCGGCCCTGCGCAGCCAAGGCATCACCCTGGTTGAGCATGGGCGAGCCGGCCACGTGGCCGACGACACGATCGCCGCCAGCCTCAAGAACGACGCGGTCAACTCCCACCTGGGCAACAAGATTGTCTCGTTTGCCGAGGATGTGCTGCGCGGCTACCGCATCGACGTCTTCGACGAATCCACGGGCCACTGGCGTTCACTGTGTCAGCGGGAGGCCCGCTATGGCTGGACGGCCGGACACCCCAGCGCCCCACCCCTGGCCGATGCCAGGGACGAGGGCTACATCAGCGGCGCCTCGACCAGCAGCAAGCCAGCCGACGAGCTGCCCCCCGGCGCCACGCAGAACCACTACCTGCACGAGGCCTTGGTGAAGTGGACCGGCTGGAGCCTGGTGGCGCCCCGCCCAGGCCGGCGCATCCGCCCCTTCCCGGACAGCACCACGCCGCCTGCCGAGCGCGCCAGACTCGGCCTGCTGCAGGAGGAGAAGGTCGACGAGCAGACCGCCGCCGATACCCACCCAGATGGCACACCGGTCACCCGTGACGTGAGCGCCGTTCCGGGCAGCCTTCCCAAGCTGCGCTTTGGCCATGCCTACCGGTTGCGCGCCCGCCTGGTCGATCTGGCCGGCAACAGCCTGACCTTTGATGATCCGACCCTCGGCAAGCTTGAAGAGGCCAGCGAACCCATCACCTACCTGCGCTACGAGCCGCTGGATGCGCCAGCGCTCTCGCTGCGCCAGCGGGTCAGCGAGGGCGAATCGCTGGAGCGCATGGTGATCCGCAGCAACTATGGGCTGAGCTCCGCGACCTACCTTGGCGCGGCGCCGTACAACGCAAATGTACTTGCCGACAGCGGCTTTTCCTACGCCCCGATCAACGAGCGCCACATGGTGCCACCCAAGACCAGTCAGCTGCTCGCTGAACAGCACGGCGCCTTCGAGACGGCCATCGGCGCCGGGGCCACGCCAGCTCAGATCGCCGCGGCCTATGACCTCATCAGCGGCCTCGAAGCAGGCACGCTCTACAACGGCGGTGCCTCGGTGCACATCATCACGCCGCCCAGAGACGGGGCCGTGCCGCGCTCGCCCGAGCGCGATCTCGCCGTGGCCCCGCCCGAAGGCTTCCGCCTGCTGCCAGGCGAGTATCTGATCCATACCGAGGCCGGGCTCGCCACGCCCTATCTGCCCGACCCGATTGCTGCGGCGGTGTCCCTGCGCGGCCTGCCCGGCGTATTCGTCGAGGCGGTGATCGACGCGACCGACGGTGTGCGGTCGGTGCAGATCCCCGGTACCGAGGAGTTCATCGTGATCGTACCCCTGGCCGGAAGCTGGCCCAAGCGCCAGGGCCTGCGCCTGGCTGTGGCCGAGCACCCAGACGAGCTGGCCGCCTTCGATGGCTGCGCGGTGGGCGCCACGTTGCCGGACCGCCTGCCCACCTGGAACAGCGCCGAGCGCGTCCTGACCGTCTTCCTGCGCAAGGGAGAGGTCGCCCAGGTTCACTACTCCAGCGCGCTCGAACCGAAAGCGGTGAACCAGATCGCGGTTCCAACGCTGGCCGCCACGCCTGCCAAAGTGGCCATCCAGAGTGTGCTGGGTGCGAACTGGATGGTGACCCCCGACCGCCCCTTGACGATGGTGCATGCCACCCAGCAGCCCGTGTGCGAGCCGGTGTTCGAGCATCTCATCCCCAACCGCATGCCCGACCAGACCTGGGCCGAGCTGCGCCGCTGCTTTGTGCGCTTTCATGCACGCTCCACGGCCCAGCTTGAAGTGCTGGCCGACTGGTTCGAATGGACCGACGACCCGACACTGCCAGCCCCGGTGCGCCGAGCCTTCAGTGCCCGCCTGCCCCACGTCCACATCGAACAGCCGCCGCTGCGCAGCCAGGAACCCGCCAGCGGCGTGTTCTTCGAGGGCCTGGGCACCGGCAGCGCCGAGGCGGCGCTCGCCCACATCCGCCACGAGTTTGGCGATCACAAGTTCCGTCTGGTGATCTACCGACTGCGCGCCACCACCCGTTTTGCCGAGTACCTGCCGGCAAGCATCCGCGGCGATGCCACCAACATGATTCGTGTCGGCCTCGAGTTTGCCGGCCACACCCTGACCTTGCCGCCCAACTACACGGCGCAGTACCCGGATCCGGCGGCCCTGCCCCCTGCCGCCTTGCCGACGGACCCCGAACTCGGCGCACCGCTATTGCCCAACGCCTTGCCGGCTCAGCCCGGCAGCATCGTACCCGCCAGCCGCCGGCCCGACGCGCCCAGGATTGCCTACGTCGTTCCCACATTCCGCTGGGATGAACAGGGCAGCGATCTCGCCGGCGGCATCGTCAGCATCCGGCGTGGCAATGGCCTGCGGGTCTACCTGGAGCGGCCCTGGTTCAGCAGCGGCGAAGGCGAACTGCTGGGCGTCGTGTGCGGCTCGTCAGCCCCCGCCCAACACCCCTTCGTCAACTTGCCATCTGAGCTCGTTGGCCACGTCTCGCAGTGGGGCCAGGATCCCATCCTCAACAGCCTCGTGCCCCGTCCGGTCATGCACACGAGCGCCTTCAGTGCCCGGGTGGCCGAGTACAGCCTCTGGCTGCCCGAGGCGTCGCGCAGTATGGACGTGGCCGCGCACCGTGTGCACTTCGATTTCGAGCGCCGCCTGTGGTTCGCCGATCTCGAAATTGACGCCGGCGCGAGCTACAGCCCCTTCGTGCGCCTGGCCCTCGTGCGGTTGCAACCCCATGCGCTCAGCGGCTGTGCTCTCTCGCCTGTCCAGCACACCCAGTACGCCCAGCTGCCGCCCACGCGCGAGCTCCATCTCTCGCGTGCCCCACGGCGCCAGAGCGGGGTTTCGCTGCAGGTGTTCGGCCCTGCGCCGGAGATAGGTCCCGCGTCTGCCCGAGGCGAGCTGACCGGACGCCTGGATGCATCCCCCGCGCTCTCCGATTTCTTCGGGCCCCTCCTGGGCTATGATCGCGGCCACAACCGCATCGAGCTTGTGGTGCAACGCCAGGTCAGCGGCCTGGCCACCGACCTGGACTGGGAGGATGTGAGCAGCATCGCCCCGCTGAGCGGCGAGGCCGAGCCGGGCCAATTCGCCCCGGCCGGCCCGCGCCTCGCCATGGAGGACACCGCCGACTTTGCAAGCGTAACGCCCGAACCCAGACTGCTGGCCGCTCCCGTTCTCAGCGCCCGGATTCCGAGCGACCTTTTCCATGGCGGACTGGAGAACCTGTACCGCCTGCGCAATGACCTCCTCTTCAGCGGCCTGCTGCAGCTTCCTCCCACGCCCGAGGGCGAGCGCTGGCGGCTGATCGTGCGCGAGTACGAGCGCCATTTCGGCGACTTCAACATCACCGACCACTCGCCCCTGGGCCGCGTCACCCGCCCGGGCATCGCCGAGCGGCTGGTCTTTGCGCGGGAGTTCTATGTCCTGGGCTACCAGCCGACCACCTAATCTCGTGTCATCCATATGGCGAAAGCTGGTTAAGGCGCTGAGCCTTCCACGGGAGCTGTGCCGTGAAGTTGACGTCCTCCCCACTTCTATACCAAGGATGGTGAGAGTCCTGGGTTAAGGGTTGTCTCGCTGGGATTCGCGGAGGGAGCCGTAGGCGACCGGAGTGAATCCCAGCGTCGCGCCGCTTCGGCTGGGGTGATGTCGCCGAGGGAGCCGTGGGGTCTGCGGTGATTGTAATCATGCCGCCAGGCTTCGGCGATCCTCCTGGCTTCGGGAAGGCTTCGGAACCAGTGCTCGTTCAGGCACTCATCCCGGAAGCGCCCGTTGAAGCTCTCGCAAGTGCCGTTCTGCATCGGCTTCCCCGGCTGGATGAAGTGGTGCCGAATCCTTCGCTGATAGCACCACTGGTCGAAAACCCGGCTGGTGAACTCCGGACCGTTGTCGGTGACGATGACCTCAGGCCTGCCCCGCTCGTGGATGATCCGGTCCAGCACCCGTCCCACCCGAAGACCCGGAAGGCTGGTGTCCACCTCGATGGCCAGGCACTCGCGGGTGAAGGTATCGACCACATTCAGGGTCCGCAGCGCCCGACCATCGGCCAAGGCGTCCGAGGTAAAGTCCATGGCCCACTGCTCACCGGGCCTGGTGGGGGCCTGTAGCTCCTTCCTGGGGCACCCCTTTAGCCGCTTTCGGATGCGTTTCCGCACGGAGAGCCCTTCTTCTTTGTAGAGCCGGTAGATCCGTTTGACGTTCACAGGGAAGCCCTCCCTCCGCAGGAGCACATGGAGACGCTGGTAGCCGAATCGCTTCCGCTCTGCCGCCAGTTCCAGCAGCCGTCGGCGCAGCTCGACCCAGTCCTTCCGTCTGGATTGATACCGATAGCTGCACCGCTGCATTCCAATCACCCGGCAGGCCCGCCGCTCGCTCATCTGAAACTGGGTCCGAAGGCCACTCACAGCCTTCCGTCGATCCGGGGGCCTCAGAATTTTTTTGTGAGCAGGAACCTCAGGCCCTGATTGTCGAGCGCAAGCTCACCCACAAGCTGCTTCAGCTTTCGGTTCTCCTCCTCCAGCCCCTTCAGCCGCTTTGCGTCGGCCACGTCCATCCCGCCGAACTTGGCCTTCCACCGGTAAAAGGTCTGCTCGCTGACTCCGAGCTTTCGGCAGATCTGGGCTGTGGTCCTGCCGGCCTCGTGCTCTTTCAAGGCCAAGATGATCTGCTCCTCAGTGTATCTGCTCTTTCTCAAGGGGCCCTCCAAAGGGGGAGGACTCACATTATCCTTGGTCTAGTTTTCCGGGAGGACGTCAGGCCGGGACCGGCGTCTACACGGCCGGTGCCACCGGCGGGGTGACCGACACCATCCAGGTGGCAGATTCCCTGGGTAACGTCGCCACCCGTTTCGTCACTGTCACGGTCGGGGTCGGCATCAGCGGGACGGCAAGCACCGCGCCCAAGGCGTCCAGGACCCTGACCGCCACCGGCGGCAGCGGGACCGGTTATGTCTGGTCGATCACGACCAACAACTCTGGCGGTTCCATCGGGGCCGCGACCGGCATCTACACGGCCGGCAGCACCGGCGGCGTGACCGATACCGTCCAGGTCACGGATTCCCTGAGCAACTCCTCAGCGGCCACCATCACCGTCACCGCCGGGACCAGCATCAGCCCGGCCACGGTCAGCCTGGCCCCCAAGGCTTCGCAGACCCTGACCGCCAGCGGCGGCAGCGGGACGGGCTATGCCTGGTCGATCACGACCAACAACTCCGGCGGGTCCATCGGGGCCGGAACCGGCGTCTACACGGCCGGTGCCACCGGCGGTGCAATTGACACCGTCCAGGTCACCGATTCCCTCGGTAACGTCGCCAACCGCAACGTCACCGTCACGGCCGGCGTCGGCATCAACGGAAACGCCAGCACCGTGCCCAAGGCGTCGAGAACCCTGACCGCCACCGGCGGAAGTGGGACGGGCTACGCCTGGTCGATCACGACCAACAACTCCGGCGGCACCATCGGTGCCGGCACCGGCGTCTACACGGCCGGCAGCACTGGCAGCGTGACCGACACCGTCCGGGTCACCGATTCCCTGGGCAATACCGCCACGGCCACCCTCTCAATCAGCGCGGGTGTGTCCATCTCGCCCACCACCCTCAGCCTGCCCCCCCGGGCCAGCCAGGCCCTGACGGCCTCCGGCGGCAGTGGCACCGGTTACATCTGGTCCGTCAACAACGTCTCCCATGCAAGCATCAACCCGACCACGGGCTTGTACACGGCGGGCACCAACGGTCATGTCACTGACACAGTCCTGGTGACGGATTCCCTGGGCAACACCGCCACCCTGTCGATCTCGGTGACCGAAGGCCCGGCGACCCACTTCCGGATCACTGGCTTGCCCGTACGGGCCACTTCTGGTGTGAGCGGCACCATCTCCGCCGAGGCCTTCGACCAGGACAACAACCCGGTCACTGGATACCTGGGCACCGTCCACGTCACCAGCACGGACCCCCTGGCGATCCTGCCTCCGGACGCCACCTTCCAGCCCGCAGAAAACGGTTTCCACACCTTTGTTTTTCCGACGACCCTGAAGACCGCGGGCACTCAGTCCATCACGGTCACGGACACGGTTGCCAACTCCATCAGCGGTACCCAGAGTCTCCCTGTCGATGCGGCAGGTGCGTCCTACCTTGTCGTGAGTGGTTTTGCCAACCCCACCACCACGAACGTGGGGCATGCCATCACTGTCACGGCCCGGGATGCTGCCGGCAACGTCGCCATTGGGTATCTGGGCACCGTGCATGTCACCAGCTCGGATGCGCTGGCGACCCTGCCAGGCGATTATGCCTTCCAGGCCAGTGATGCCGGTGTCAAGACCCTCAGTGCCACCCTCAAGACACTGGGCGCGCAGTCGATCACGGTGACGGACAAGGTCTCGGCCTCCATCGCAGGCAGCCAGACAGGGATCACGGTAAATCCCGTACCCCCAGTCACCCCGGTTGTGACCCTAGACGCCAATGTCACCACCGGCGCCACCGGACTGACAGCCAGCACTCAGGATCAAGGGGCAGGCATGACCTACACCTGGTCCTTCACCAACGGCAATTACACCGGAGCCCAGGGCTCCCGCCAGATGACCTACACCGCCGGGAGTACGGGCACCCTGACCGCCAGTGTCACCGTCAGCAATGCCGGCGGCAACGCCAGCGGTAGCGCCAGCGCAACGGTGGTGGCGATGCCCACCATTTCTGGATTCAGTGTTTCCCCGACCTCCGTGACCGCCGGCAACGCGGCGACGCTGAGCTACACCTTTACGGGTACTTCCGCCAAGATTGGGACCAGCGCGGGGGCTTCGGATGTGGCCGCGAGCGTCACCTCAGGGGGCACCACCAACGTGGCGCCTGGGAGCACCACCACCTACCACCTGACCGTGGCCAATGCGGCGAACACGACCATTCCCGCCACGGCCACATTGACGGTATACCCGCCAGTCACAATCAGCGGTAATGCAGGCGTGGCCGGTGCGACCCTCAGCTACACGGATGGCACCGCCAAGACCGCCACGGCCGATGGCACGGGTGCCTACAGTTTCACGGTCTCCTACAACTGGTCGGGAACGGTGACACCAGCGAAGGTTGGTTACGCCTTCACCCCCGTCAACCGAGCCTACACCGCCCTAACCAGCGACTCGACAACACAAGATTATTTGGCAGCACCCGCCCCGGCGAGCCTGAACATCACGATTAGTGGCTTACCCGGCAGCGTGGACGGAGGCGTGAGGATCTACGGACCTTCCAGTTATTCCCACGCCACCACAGGCACCGAGAGTCTCACGGGACTGGCGCCCGGCGACTACACCATCGCGCCTTCCGGCGTTTGGGGTTCCGGTGCCCAGACTGGAAACGTCTTCCAGGCTTCGGGTGGGACGGTTGCCACGTTGACAGCCGGGGCCACAGCCAATGTCACGATCAGCTACACCCTCGTACCCAGCCTGACAATTCAGATTCCGGATGCTTCGACTCCAGGCACTTTCGTGCCCATGGAGTTCGTGCGTATTCCGGCTGGGACCTACACGATGGGATCCGATGCTGTGGCGGACAACTGGACCGCTGGAGTGAGCCAGCCAACTCACACGGTGACCATCAGCAAGCCATTCTACCTCTCCAAAACCAAAGTGACCCAGGCCCAATGGCGAGCAGTGATGAATGCCAATCCCAGCACCTACACAGGCGACAATCTCCCCGTGGACCAGGTGAGCTGGGATGATATCCGCACCAACTTTTTGCCTGCTCTGAATCTCCTGGCACCCGGTGGGATTAGCAACTTCAGCCTGCCTTCCGAATCTCAATGGGAATACGCCTGTCGGGCGGGTACAGCGACGGCCTATAGTTTCGGGGATGATGTCACGCTGCTTCCGAACTATGCATGGGATAACGACGTCTCCGGATCCACGAACCATGCCGTTGGCACAAAGCTGCCCAATCCCTGGGGCCTGTTTGACATGCATGGCAACGCGTGGGAGTGGTGCGAAGATGACTTCCATTGGAACTACAGCGGAGCACCCAGCGATGGCAGCCCCTGGGTTGATTCGACCCGGAGCTCAGTGCGGGTGGTTCGCGCTGGTGGTTGGATCTATGGTGCGGCAGGCATGCGATCTGCGTACCGCCAGAGAGACACGTCAAGCCTTGGCTATTCTGGAAGAAGCTTCCGCCTTGTGATTCCCGAGGTGGGATGGGTACTCGAAAACAGTGGAGGCCCATCGGCCGGTGGCATTGCGGCCTACGATTCAAACCGCAACGTGGCGGTCATGTTCGCCTGTGTTGGTTCCTATCCGAATGATACCTGGGAGTACAACGGCACGGCCTGGCGTCAGGTCAATGTACCAGGCCCTCACGGTCGGGATGCCAGCGGCAAAATGGTCTACGATTCCTTCAACAACAAAATGATCATGCAGGGCGGATGGTGGCCAGACGACAATGACCCGTGGACCTGGGAATACCGAGTGACCGGCCCGGGCCCCGACGATCGCCAGTGGGTGAATATCGTACCAACTGACTGCGCCTATCGGGGTGCCAACGCGATGGCCTATGACAGCAACCGTCATTTGATCCTCGATTTCGGCGGAAACCACTATCAAAGCTTCTATAACGACACCTGGCGATTTGATGGCAGCACCAACACCTGGAACTGGCTCCAAAACTGGGGGCCCTCACGTTTTGCGGCCGGCTTGGTTTACGACAGCTCCCGCGACAAGTTTGTGATGTTTGGTGGAACTGGGCGGTGGTGGTCCGGTGACACTGAGCAGGGAAGGGGGAATACCTGCGAGTTTGACCCCGCGACCCTGACCTGGACCGAAGTCCTGCCTCAAGGTGCACCCGGCGTCCCTGGGCCGCGATGGTTCCCCAGCATGGTCTACGATGCCGCCAGTGGTGTGACGGTCATGAAGGGCGGCGGTCGCCCCTCGGATGGGTATAGCTATACCGACACCTGGGAGTGGAACGGGTCGGCCTGGAAGGAGATTGCCAACATCCCTGGCCAGCCCACCGCAGGTGTCATGTGGTTCGATACGGCACGCCAGAAACTCGTGCTATTCAGCGCGCCCAACACCTACGTCTACTACCGATAGATCGACACGGGATCACACTGCAAACTCGAACAGCCGACAGGTCCCCATAGGCCTCCCTTGCGGCCCACGAAGCCCCTTGGTTCGATGTACGGCTTCCTTCTAGCTGTGCTGCTTGCCAGGACGAAACCCTTCCTTGAGGTACCTGCCCTCCTGACCCAAAACCCGAAAGCCAGTCCATGGATCCCGGGGTTTGGGTCAGGTTCGAGCCGAGGGAACCAAGGAACCAACCTATACCTGAATCCGTGAGGTTCAGCAGCTTGAACCTTACTTAAGATAGGCTATATCACCAGTAAGAAGGTCAATTCCCTACTGCTAGGATTCACAGCACCTGTGAAAATGCGCTTCACCCCAGCCCAATGCTTTCGAGGTG
>CAISFO010000084.1 GCA_903884655.1 uncultured Holophagaceae bacterium
CCGAATTCCTGCGCCAGGTCGTCCCACGGGATCTTCGTCGCCAGCCTCACCAGCTCGTGGTTCGGGTCCAGTGCCAGGTCCAATTCCCACCCGATCACCGGCTGATCCTTCGTGTCCTTTCGGCAGGCGTGCTCAAAGGCTTTGGGTGCCCAAATTCGAGCGATTTTGGTTGAGTCGTCGGAACTCACCTGGAACCAAATCACCCAAGCTATCTTGAGCTATAGGGACTCCAGTTCCTTCAGGGTGGTCTGGTAGCTCCAGGGCATCCACTCCTCCGGGTTCTCCTCCGCAAGGGTGTGGTTCCTTTGGAGTGCCACCAGGTATTCGAATGGGTTGATCTCGTTGACCTCGGATGTGTGGATCAGGCTCATGTAGACGTCCCCGACCCGAGCGCCCTCTGCGGTCTTGTAGAACAGGCTGTTCTTGCGATGCAGGATGGCCCGTTTCAGGGCACGTTCGCAGACATTGTTGTCCAGGGGGGCTCCAGGCTCCCGGAGGAACAGGGTCAGTGCGGTCCAGTGCTTGAGCATGTAGCCGATGGCCTTGCCCAGGCCGGAGTTCGGCTCCACCTTCTGAGCCTTCATCTGGTCCTCCAGCCAGGCTTTCAGGTCTTCCATGACCGGACCGCTGTGCTCCTGGTGGAACCGGAGCCGATCCTGGGGTGTCAGGTCCTTGGACTGGCTGTCGTGATGGTAGACATCCCGCAGACCCTCCAGCAGATGCCGGCATTCCTCGGGGAAGTCCTCCACCACGTCCACGAACCGACGGCGAGCGTGGGCCAGGCAGTGAGCCACCAGGGTTTCGAACGGGCCTTTGGTGTTGGCCGCCAACGCATCACACATCTGGATCGGCGGCGGGAGATCCTGGTGCCGGACCCGAAGGATCTCGGCCAAGTTCTCCCCGGCGTGGTTGTGGCCGGTGCGGAACAGGATGATCCCCCGGTCTCTACCCTGGACCCGGGTCCGGGCCACAATGCCGGAGGTGTAGACCCCCTTCCGCTCCTTTCGGTCGAGCCGGAGATCAGGGCGGTCCAGGAACTTCATCGTGGTGTCGTCGTTGAACACCACGTCCGCCTGGGCCGCGCAACGAACCAGCTCGTCCATGACCGGATCCAGGAAGCCGGCGGCCTTCTGGACCAGCTCCCACTGGGTGGAGGCGGGCAGCGGGATGCCGAGGTTCGCCTGCAGCCGTGCCAGGCGATGGAAGGGGGTCCCAGTGCCGTATTTCAGGAGGGCCACCATGGCTGCGGCAGAAGCGTCGAATTTCTCCGCCCCGGTCCCCTCTGGAGCTTTAGCCGTGAATACCTCGCCACAGGCGTTGCAGCGCAGCCGCTCGCGCTCGATCACCTTAGCCTGGAGGGGGGACAGGCCCACGATCCTGACCATGACGGCCGGCTCGGCCATGGGGTAGACCCGGCCATTGGGACACTCCGGGCACTCGTCCCCTGCTTTCAGGCCCTCGTGGGGGACCTTCACCCGCTCAGCCGCGGGATAGCTGTTCGCCCCGGCCCGACCATGGCCCGGTCTGGGTCCCTTTGGCTTGGCCTGAGGTCTCGGCGTCGTGGGCGGGAACAGTTTCTCCAGGACCTCGGTGGACGATCCGAACAGCAATTCCATCAGCCTCTTGATGGAAGTTCGCTTGGATTTGAGTTCCATGGCCATAAGGCCGAGGGTGGCCAGGCTGCCCTGGATCACTCGAAAGTCGTGCTCATCGGTGACAACCCCTCGCATCCGCTCGATGAAGGCAGTGACCTGCTCCGGGGTCAGCTTCAGAACTTCCGGATCCACGATACCTGTCGCCGGCTGGGTCTTTCCGGCCTTAGATCGGTGTGGTTTCGAGCGTCCCATAGTACGAGCCTGCCAGCCTTGGGACCGTAGTACAAGCCCTCAATTCATAGACGAGCTTGAGGACCAACCGTGCGCCAGGCTGGCGGGATTCCGGTGGCCGCCGGATTCCCGCAACAGAGTAGGACCTGCAGTTCGTGGGCGACCAGTTCCGTCGCCGCCTCCCGCCCCAGGGGCCAGTGCCGGAACCGGCCCTGGGACAGGCGCTTGTGGCAAAGCCAGAAGCCCTGCCCGTCGTAGACAAGGAGTTTGATGGCCTGACTGCCGCGACTGCGGAACACGAACACAGTTCCAGAGAAGGGATCACTTCGGAGTGCCTCCCGGCAGAGGCTGACCAGTCCGTCGATCCCCCGACGGAAGTCCACCGGTTCAACCGCCACCAGTACCCGCATCTGCGGGGTTATCTGGATCAACCCCGGCTCCCCAGGAACGCGGCGACGATGCCAGCGGCCTCCATACCCCGACCGCTTTCCAGGCTGATCCGCATCCGGGAACCGTCTGGTGAGGAAATCTCGATGGTGGTACCAGGGGGTGGCGTCGGAGCGCTCTCGCCTGCCAGCGTAACCGGGAGTTCGACGAAGGCGGCTTCGACCAACCCAGGCTTCTCCAGAGCCCTGGTGACCCGGGTCCGGAGAGCCTTGTAGTCAAGGTCCACAGCTCGGGCCACCTGGCAGACCCCATAGATACGGGCCAGTGCCACCGCGCTGTCCCATATCTCATCAGGCGTCTGGCCGCGGCTGAACCGCGTGGATCGCCAGACCTCGATGCGCTTCCGCAGTGGGGCCAGATCCTCTGCGGAGGGTTTCTTCCTGGGATGAGACATGGGCGTTCTCCAACGACCCATGAGCCTACCGGCCATCAACCTATGGGTTCACGCACGCCTGCCGAAGGGACACGATCCTTCGTCGTCCGCCTCGGCTTTGGCTTCATTCGTACACCAGAAATACGGGGGTCTCCCCTTCCTTTCTGGTGTACCAGATATGCCGAAAGTTCCCTTAAATTGGTGTCATACCTGAATC
>CAISFO010000085.1 GCA_903884655.1 uncultured Holophagaceae bacterium
GCCTTCCTACGTCCATTGGACCGTAGGACCAGCAGGGCATGAAATTACCCGTTCGGCGCTACTCCAGACGCCCTGGTGTAGTTGTCACCGATGCACAGGTGTAATTGTCGTCGCGCACCATGAAGGTCAATTTGTTCAGAAAGCCAACCAGCCAAGCTGATCAAACGATCAATATTTCGTGGAAGTAGGCCCCCCATTGGCCTGCATGTTCCCAGCCATAGTTTTTCTGCGAGGCCATCCTGGTACTCCGGCAGAGGAAATGGATCAGGGTTCTTGAATCTCCCCGTGTGGTAGTAGTGGGGGTTCCTAAATACGAATGGAATGGCTCCATGGCCATGTTCCCGAAACAGGACCGCATGGCCCACTTCATGGATTGCAGCGAGACGCAGATCTTCGGTTTCGATCTGCTTTAGTTTTTCTTTGGACAACATAGGCAGTGCCTCCCGCCTAAGATACGGACGAAAACCGATCTTTTTGGCGGGGAGTCAAAATCTTGGGCCCGACCTCTCCCCCCTCTGGCCTGCTCTAAATACAGATGGAATCCTAAGTCAGGAACTGTCCGGAATGGGTGTAATCAATCAGCACTTCCCCACCGTGATTCCGTCCAATTTACGCCAATATGAACTGTCAAGTTGAATCAATAAAAAATAACTTGACAGTAGTCCGATTAGACTCTATATTCTAACATGACAGGAGAAGTCATGGCACAGGGTCAGGTGGTGGGTTACAAGCGGGTCAGCAGCGAAGGCCAGAACACAGCTAGGCAACTGGATGGTTTGACCCTGGACCGGATCTTCGAGGAGAAGATCAGTGGGAAGGATGCCAATCGCCCCGAACTGAAGGCCATGCTGGCCTATGTGAGGGAAGGGGACATGGTGGTAGTCCACAGCATGGACCGTCTGGCCAGGAATCTCTCCGACCTGCTCTCTCTAGTAAATGACCTAACCAGCAGGGGTGTCAGGATCCGTTTCGAGAAGGAAAACCTGACCTTTAACGGGCAGGATGATCCCATGTCCCGTTTGATGCTCTCGATGATGGGCGCCTTTAGCGAGTTTGAGCGCTCCATCATCCGTATGCGCCAGTACGAAGGAGTCCAACTGGCCAAGAAGCGGGGCGCCTACAAGGGCAGGAAGCCCTCTCTCTCCTCTACCCAGGCAGAACAGCTTCGACTTCGTGCCCAGGCTGGGGAGAAGAAGGCTGTGCTGGCCCGGGAGTTTGGTATCAGTCGGGAAACCCTCTATGCCTACCTTAGGGCCACTGCATAAGAGGGTCTGCCTAAACCTCCCCGATGCGCGGTGCCCCCCCGGGGGCATGGCGTCAGGACGATTAGACATGGAATGTCAGAACCACCCCTGGAGTTGTGTCTATGTTGTGCCCCAGGTCCGAATTTGACTTAGAATTGGGGTTCACTCGCGGGTGTTCTCTTGGTCATTGGAAATGGAATCCCCACAACATAACCATCATAATCTAGACGGTTTAAGCTGTGATTGCCCCTCGGCTACCGGATGAAATCCATCCCCCCTTTATGCGCTTAGGAGGCGGTCGCTCTATCCGCTGAGCTACGGGACCCACGCGGCAGACCTCATTCTAGCCTCAACTTGGGCCCACGGTGGGCGGCCCTGAGGGGGCGTCGGGATCGGGACCGCCGGAAAGATGGCAGGTCGATCAGGCCAGGAGTTCCGCGAGCAGGTCGTCCAGGGACACGCTGGCGATGGCGGTGGCCCGGTCGCTCATGGCAAAGGGAAGGATGAGTTCCCGGCCATGGAGCAGGGACCCACAGCTGTAGACCACGTTGGGCACGTACCCTTCCCGGCCCGAGCCTTCGGGCAGCAGAAGGGGCTCGCGCAAGCGGCCGAGCACCTTGGTGGGGTCGATGAGATCGAGCAGAGCCGCGCCGATGCAGTACTTCCGCATGGGGCCGACGCCATGGGTGATCACCAGCCAGCCGGCTTCGGTTTCGATGGGGGAGCCGCAATTGCCGATCTTGACCGACTCCCAGATCTCAGCGGGACGCAGGATCATCTTCGGATCGCTCCAGTAGTGATGATTGTCCGAGAACATGATGAAGAGGTTCTCGTCGTCCTGGCGGGAAAGCATCACGTAGCAGCCATCGATCCGCCGGGGGAAGAGGGCCATGCCCTTGTTCTGCACCGCGGAGCCGTTGAGGGTGAGCACCCGGAAGTGCAGGAAGTCCTGGGTCTCGATGAGCTGCGGGAGGATCGCGTGGCCGTTGTAGGCCGTGTAGGTGGCGTAGTAGGTGACGGTGCCATCGTCGTCCGTGAACCGCACGAAGCGGGCGTCCTCGATGCCATTGCTCTCGTTGGCCGACACGGGAAAGATGATGCGCTCGCTCATGGCGAGCTTCGGGGAGAAGTGCATCTCGTAGTTGGAGTCGGCGAGCCACTGGATGCAGGTGAGGGTGTTCGTCAGTCCCTGGGTGACCGGCTGGGTCTCCCGCCGGACGCGCAGCACGCTCTGGTAGAGCTCGCTTCGCGTGAAACTTTCGAGGAGGGGCTCCATGACCGCTGCGGAAGCCCCGTTGTCGAAACCCATTTCATGGAGCTTCACGGTGAAGGGCGTCTTCTTATAGTTGGGATTGGGATCCAGGTCGGGCACCGTCACATACCGGGACACGGGGTCCAGCCGGATGCCGCCTTCTGCATCGATGAGTCCGGTCCGGAACTCGATGGAGGAGATGTGCCCCTCTCCGGTGGCGCGCAGGCTCATGATGAACCGGAGCGCCCCTTCGGGAATGCCCTCCTGGTCCGGGTGCGGGACGATAGATGGATTGAAGAGCGCCGCCGATTCCAGCGCGTACTCTCCGGAAAAGAGAGCTCCGATGAGCAGCTTTCGCGTGGTCGAAAAGGGGCGCTGGGTGAAGATGCTGGGAAGCACTTTCTGGTAGTTCGCGAGCAGGTGCGACTCGATGTCGAAGTGCCGGGAGTCGAAATCCTTCAGCACGGCCTCCAGATCCCGTTCGGCCTCCTCCTTGGACAGGGCCAGGGCCCGGCCAACGATGGTGGTGATGCGCTGGGCGCTGGAGGGGATGAAAGGACGAAGAATCACCCTGGCGCTTTCGGGGGTCAGCGTCAGGTCGTGGCGGCGCAGGCGGATGGCGCCCATCAGTTGTAACTCATGGAATGGGCGATGGGGTGCTCCGCGAAGTTCATTTCGGCCAGGGAAAGGTGGAAGGCCAAGGTGGATTCCGCGCCCTGGTTCTCGCTGATCCGGTCCTGGTGCAGGCCATCGCTGCAGCCGCCGCTGCTGAAATCGTAGAGGGCCTGGCCGAGGTCGTTCCGGCCCAGGAACCACTCGAAGGCCCGCCTAGCCTCCTTGGACCAGGTTTCGTCCCGCGTGGCACGATAGGCCTCCAGACAGGCGGAAACCATGGCCTGAGCTTCCACCGGCTGCTGGTCGAAATCAGCCCGCGCGCCTCCCCGTTCACAGAACCCGTTGCTGCCGATCGGGCGGAAGTGGCCAGCCTGGGTCTTCTGCAGGGAGGCGAGCCAGCGCAGGGACTGGAGGCCGATCGTCAGGGCCTCGGGGTGGGGCAGCCACTGGCCGCTGAGCAGGAGGGCCTGGCAGAGGCGGGCATTGTCGTACGAGGCGATGGGCTCGAACCAGGGCCAATCCTCGGTCGCGCAGGCCTGCCAGAGTGCCACCAGCTTGTCGGTCAAGAGCCTGCAGGTGTCAAGCATCTGGGGGTGGTCCGGAAGGCGGCGCAGTCCTTCATGAAGGCCCAGCAGAGTGAAGGCCCAGGCCCGGGGAGAAGTGAAGGTCTCCACCAGGGGCAGCCCGCGTTCGAAGAGGAGGGAGGAAAGGCGCCGGTGCCCCTCGTTCCGGGAACGGCCGGCGCAGGTGCCCAGGGCCCACAGCGCACGGGCATGGCTGTCCTCGCTGCCGGCCTCCTCCAGCCACTGCCGTCCGTGGCTCATGAAATTCCGGAAGCGATGGGTTTCCTGGTTCATGGCCGCGGTCAGGAAGGCAAGGTAGCTCGTGGCCTGGCGGTTGAGAAGCTCCTCCGGGGGCCTGCCGCCGAGCTCGTCCAGCAGGACGCAGAGGATCAGGGCCCGGGCGTTGTCATCGGTGCAGTAGCCTTCATGGAAATTCGGCACATTGAACATGGCGTGCTGGAAGATGCCGGTGCCGTCGCTCATGCGCACGATGTGGTTGAGCTGCAGGGGGGGCAGGTCATAGGGTCGGCTGGCCAGGGTCCATCCGGCGAAGGCCTTGCGAGGCGTGGCTTTCCGGTCGGCTCCGGCCCGCTGGAAGGAGTCGAGGTAGCGCTGCGCCACCGCAGGCCAGATCATCTCTCGTCCGACTTCATAGGCCTTCGCTCTCGTCTTCTGGAACAGGGTGGGATCGTCGAGGTAGTTGCACACACCCTCTGCGATGGCGCGCGGATCCCGGAAGGGCACCAGGATGCCGCGCCCATCGGCGAGCAATTCCTTGGCGTGCCAGTAGGGAGTGGACACCACGGCCTTCCCCGCCCCGAAGACATAAGCCAGGGTGCCGGACGTGATCTGGGCCTCGTTGAGATAGGGTGTGAGGTAGATGTCCGTCGCGCCGATGAATTCCTTGAGATCCTCCAGCGAGACGAAGCGGTTGTAGAAAATGACGTGTTCCTTGACGCCCCGGGCCTCCGCCAGCCGCTCCAGGCCCAGCCGGTAGCTCTCGCCTTCGCGGGCCACGAGGTGGGGATGGGTGGCGCCGAGCACGACATAGACGACGTTCGGATGCCGCCTCACGATCTCGGGCAGCGCTTCGATCACGTGTTCAATGCCCTTGCCTGGGCCCAGGAGGCCGAAGGTGAGCAGTACCATGCGGCCCTCGACGCCGAGCTGGGCCTTGTAGAAGCTGGAGTCGATGAAGGGGAGATCCGGAATGCCATGGGGGATGAGGTCCACCTTGTCATCCGGAACGCCGTAGGTCTCGCGCAGGATCTCCGCACCCTTGTGGGCCATCACCACCAGGCGGTCGCTGCGCCGGACCAGCTCCTCCATGACCTTCCGCTGGGCCGAGTTCGGGTCGCGCAGGACCGTATGCAGCGTGGTCACCACGGGCATGCGGACTTCCTTGAGCAGGGCCAGGAGGTGGCTCCCGGCCGGTCCGCCGTAGATGCCGAACTCGTGCTGGACACAGAGCACATCCGCATTGTCGAAGTTCAGGAAATCCGCCGCTCGGCGGTAGGAATCCAGGTCCTTCTCGTCCAGCTCGAACCGCACTCGGGACGGATAGTCATAGGCGTCGAGGCGGTCGTTCACGGCTCCGGCGAAGCAGTGTGCTCCGGGCGCAGCGGCAGCCACCGCCTCGCAGACGTCGTGGGTGAAGGTGGCGATGCCACACAGCCTGGGCAAATACCCGCCCAGGAACGCGATGCGATCCGGCAGAATGGGGTTCATCTTGCTATCCCTCGCCTTCCCTGCAGCACGTCGCCGCGTGCCCAGTTGTATAGAATCGATATTACCACGCCGTGCCAGCGTTCTTGCGATGATGAAGATCCACTTCGAGGTTTGCATGTCGCGTGCCCAGCTCAAGGACGAAGTCTTCATGAACATGGCGCTGGAGCTGAGCCGCCTCGGGACCTGCTGTCGTCTCAAGGTGGGCTCCGTGCTGCTGCGGGCCGATGGCGGCATCGCCGCGGCGGGCTTCAACGGGGCGCTGCCGGGCATGGCGCACTGCACGCCCGACACCTGCAAGCCCGGCCAGCGCTGCCTGCACACCAGCCATGCCGAGGAGAATGCGCTGGGTTTCTGCGACGGGCCCGTGGCCACGGCCTACGTCACCCACGAACCCTGCCTCATTTGCTGCCGCGCCCTGGTGCGCCGGGGCGTGCGGCGGGTGGTGTTCCGCCATCCCTACACCAGCATCGCCGATCAGGAACGAGCCGAGCGCCAGGGCATCCTCGATCACTTCGGCGTGCGTTGGGAACAACTGGAGGCTTGAACTCCGATGGGGCGAGCGCATACTGCACGGCGCCCATCCTTCCGGAGTGAACAAGGTGACTGGTATCCCCCTCCGATTGCGGGTGAACGGCCGTGAGGTTGCGGCTCAGGCAGGAACCACACTGCTTTCGCTCTGCCAGGCGGAAGGGATCCGGATCCCGACCCTCTGCTCGGACCCCCGCCTGAAGCCGGCCTCCACCTGCCGGCTTTGTGAAGTGGAAGTGCTGGGGGAAGCACGGCCCCTCTGTGCCTGCGCCACCGAGGTGAGGGAGGGAATGGTGGTGGAGACCCACACCCCCGAGCTGGAGGCCTTCCGCAGGACCATGCTCGAACGGTATGCGGCCCATATCCCGGCGGAGGATCCTGTGCGGCTGGCGGGGAAGCCCTTCCGGGCCCTGCTGGATGCCTACGGCGTGGAACCTGCCGGAAGCCGGCGGCCCGAACTGAAACATCCAGACCATCCGTACCTCGATGTGGACCTCTCCTGGTGCGTGGCTTGCGGCCGCTGTGTCCGCATCTGCAGCGAAGTGCAGGGCCAGGACGTCTGGACCTTCGCGGGCCGCGGAATGGACGTGCATCTGGTTCCCGAGCTGGCCGCGGGCCTGGCCGCCAGCGGCTGCGTCAGTTGCGGCACCTGCGCGGACGCGTGCCCCACCGGGGCCATCGAAGATGTGGCCAGGCTGAGCGCAGGGCTGCCGGATCAGTGGATCCGGACCACCTGCCCCTACTGCGGCACAGGTTGTGAAATGCAGGTGGGCGTGAAGGAAGGGCGCATCACCGAGATCAGGCCCGCCCTCGACGCTCCGGTGAACCAGGGCCACCTCTGCGTGAAGGGCCGCTATGGATTCGGCTTCACAGACGCGCCGGATCGCATCACCACACCCATGCTCCGGCGGGAAGGCGGCTGGGTCGAAGTGGCCTGGGACGAGGCCCTGGATGCGGCCGCCTCGGCCCTGCGGCGGGCCGACGGGAAGGCCGGGGTGCTGGCCTCCAGCCGGGTCACGAACGAGGAGAACTACCTGGCCCAGAAATTTGCACGGCTGGCCCTGCGCACCCACAACGTGGACTGCTGCGCCCGGGTCTGCCACGCCCCCAGCGCCGCGGGGCTGGGCCAGACCTTCGGCACCGGCGCCGCCACCAACAGTTTCGCCGACATCGAGAAGGCCGGATTGATCCTCTTGGTGGGGGCCAATCCCACCGAGAACCACCCCATCGTCGGCGCGCGGATCCGGCAGCGGGCCCGGGCCGGGATCCCGCTGATCGTCGTGGACCCGCGGCGGACGGAACTCGCGGCCCTGGCGGAGATCCACCTCGCACCGCGCCCCGGTACGAACCTGCCCCTGTTCCTGGCCATGGCCGGTGTGATCCTCGAGGAAGGACTGGCGGACACGACCTTCATGGATGCTCGCACCGAGAACCTGGAGACTTCCGCGGCCTCCACGCAGCGGTGGACCCCGGAATCCGCCGCCGAGGTCTGCGGGGTACCGGCCGAAGACATTCGCCGGGCAGCGGTGCGCTATGCTTCCGTCAAACCCGCCATGTGCCTGCACGGGCTGGGGGTCACCGAGCACATCCAGGGCACGGATGGCGTCTCGGCCCTGGCCCACCTGGCCCTGCTCACGGGCAACGTGGGCCTGCCCGGCTCCGGCGTGAATCCCCTGCGCGGCCAGAACAACGTGCAGGGCAGCGCCCAGATGGGCTGCGAGCCTTCGCGCCTCACGGGCTACCAGAAGGTCGCCCAGGCCAAGGTCGTCCACGAAGCCGTCTGGGGCGTGGAATTGCCTGTGGAGCCGGGGCTCAATGCGTTGGACATGATCGTGGCGGCCGGGGAAGGCCGCCTGAAGGCGCTGCTGGTCATCGGCTACGATCCGCTGCTGAGCCATCCCAATGCCGAGGCCACCGCCGAGAATCTGCACGGGCTGGACGACCTCATTGTGGTGGACCTCTTCCTGACGGAGACCGCCAAGGCCTTCGGCACGGTCTTCCTGCCGGCCGCCAGTCCCTTCGAAAAGGAGGGCACCTTCATGAACGGCGAGCGCCGGGTCCAGCGGGTGCGTCAGACGGTGCCGCCGAAAGGCGCCAGCCGGACGGACCTGGACATCCTCTGCGGATTGGCGGAACGCCTGGGGGTCGGGGCCCACTTCCGGTACACCGGTGCCTCCGAGGTCTGGGACGAGGCCTGTCGCACCTGGCCCGCCATCGCGGGGATCAACTACGGCCGACTGGACCGGGAGGGCGGCCTGCAGTGGCCCTGCCCGGCGGTGGACCACCCCGGGACGCCGGTGCTGCACGGGGAGACTTTCCCAGGCGGGGGCAGGGCCGCCTTCCGGCCCCTGGTCTGGACCCCCAGCGGGGAGGCCGTGGATGCCCACTATCCCTTCCTGCTGAACACGGGGCGCAGCCTCTTCCATTTCAACGCCGCGACCATGACCGGCCGGACCCGCAATCGGGAACTGCGCCCTGAGGGCCGGCTGGAGCTGCACCCGGCGGATGCGGCGAGCCTTGAGGTAGGTGAGGGAGACGCCGTCCAGGTGCAGAGCCGCCACGGGGCTTTCACGCTGCGTGCCCACTTGACCACACAGGTGCGGGCCGGGGAGCTCTTCGCCACTTTCCAGGACGTGGAAGCCTACGTGAACCGGGCCACGGGGACGGGGCAGGATGGAACCACCGGAACGCCGGAGTACAAAGTCACCGCCGTCACCCTGCGCAGGTGGGATGGCTAGATTCCACCGCGGTTAAAGGTGGGCACCGGATCCGGGTCGATGGCGATTTCAGAGCCGTCGTCGAGGATGAGCACGGGTTGATCCCCATCGCGCACATCGACGATGGTGCGGCCCCGCAACCGCTCCTTCCGGCCGTGATGCCAGGAGATGCCGACCGGGTAGGTGCGCCGGTAGGCGTCCAGGGGTCTCTCCATCCAGTGGCAGAGCCGCTGCAGGGCAGCCTGAAGGGCCGCCTCGAAGCCCTTGGGCGGCTCGGGATCCAGGCCCGCCGCGGTCAGGAAGGTTTCGGAGGCGGGGCGGTCGCCGAGGCCCTCGGCCACCCAGTGGCGGGTGCCGGTGGCAGGGGCGTGTCCCGCGATGACGACAGGGCGATCATGGTGGATGCCGAGCCAGAGGGAGACCCGGCCGCAGGGACCTGTGCCATCAAAGTCCAGGGGCTGCTGGGCGTCGTCGTGGAAGACCACGGCCCGCAGGGGCAGCCACTCGAAGGTTTCCACCACCTTGGCCCCCACCGGGCCCCGGTGCTCCCTGCGCAGCCCGGCCACCGCCTCGGCGAAGGTCTGCCGGAGTCCCGCCAGGCTGAGCACGCCTTCGGGCAACCCCAGGCTGCTGAGGGTCAATGGGAATTCGTGCCAGTCCGCCGCCAGAGCCGGGATCACCTGCTGGAACAGGATGAGGGCTGGATCCCAGTCCCAGTGGCGGGCGGGCTCATAGCCGAGCTCACGGCAGAGTTCGAACCAGGCCCGCTCGGGGGCAAGGGAACCCGGCTGGTAGGCGGACCGGCCGTCCAGGAAGAGCTCGCAGCTGGGACCGGCGGCTGTCTCCCGGCGGCAGAGGCCCAGTTCGTGCCGGCCAAGGGTGGCCAGGGTGGTCTCCCGGTACGGATGGTCTTCCTGCCGCAGCACCCTCAGCGGCGCTCCGAGGATCCAAGCGTCCATGACCATGCCCACCCCCTGAGCCAACCTGGGTCAGACCGGATCCCCCGTCAATGGATGGAAGGAAAGAACCGGCCTGATTTCAATCGACCCGCTGGAGCGTCATGCCTGGGTAGTAGTGCTGGAGGATCTGCTGGAAGGTGGAGCCTTCCAGGGCCATGCCGTAGGCGCCGGTCTGGCACATACCCAGGCCGTGGCCCCAGCCCCGGCCATAGAAGATCCAGCGGCGGCTGGCCCCCTGGCCCACGGTGAGCCAGCGGAACACGTTGTCCTTGAGCCCCAGCAGGCCCCGGATGTGCATGCCCCGCACCCGGTGGGGCGACCCCTGGGTATCCACCAGGTTGAGGTCGAGGACCCGGCCCTGGTCATCGTACTGGGCCCTGAGTTCCTTGATGCCGGGCACCTTGATGCGTTTGCGGACCGTGGCCAGCAGGTCCGCCTCGGTGTACTCCACCCGCCAGTGGGCCATGGGATTGTAGCGGTCCCAGGCGGCACCGTCGGGATCGAGGCGTCGCACCAGCACCTGGGCGGGACCCGCCTCCCCGGGAATCCACTTGAGGCGATCACCCACCTGGATATCGGCCCTTGAGACGAGCTTCAGACTGCCGTCGGGCCCCTCTTCCGCCAATAGCAGGGCTGGGGCCAACGCCAGTGGCTCGGGACCTCCCCGCTTGCGGCGCACCTGCCGGTCCAGGAGCAGCGAGCCTTCTCCAGGGGTGAAGGGTTCCAGTTCCTGCCACAGGCGCCCCAGCGTCTGGAGGGCCTGGCGGAGCGTGATGGGCTCACGGGCGCTCCAGGCCGAGGCGGGAACCACGCCCCGCCGGGTGAGGAAGGCCGCCAGCAGACGATCCCCAGGGAGGGCATCCGGCAGGAAGTAGGCTGCATCCTGGGGGCGTTCCTGCCCCGCTACGACCCGATGGAACCCTAAGGCCCGGGCCAGGGCCAGGAAGAGGTTGCCCTCGCGGGCCAGCGGCTCGTTCTCCAGTGCCAGTCGATCCTGGAGGAACCGCACAGGCTGGGCCAGATCCTCTGCGGTAGCTGGCCTGGCGAGGCGTTCGCCCGAAAGCCGGTCGGCAGGAATGGCGCCGGAGGCCAGGCGCAGCAGCTCCCAGCTGAGCCAGGGTTGCTGTGCTTCGGCCGTGACCGCCACTCCGGAGGCGTAGGGAAGGGCCAGGGGCTTAGTGGGGTAACAGGTCACGGCATGGAGATAGGGCGCGTCGCCTCCGAACACGTTGGCCACGTCGGTGGTGTGCCCGCCGCAATTGGCCATGAACAGGGCCTGGATGGGCTTGCCGCCGTAGGTGGCGAACAGCCCTTCGGTCTCAAGGACAGCGCGGTCCGTCAGGGACTGTTCCCCATCCCGGCCTCCATAAACCTGGTCGGCCACCGTATCGCCCATGTCGAAGCCATCGGCCGCACGCTTGCCGCGGTTGGCCACGGCATAGGTTCGCGCGGCGACGGCCTGGGCCTTGAGTGCCTCGAGGCTTGGAAACTCCCAGGCGCCCATTTCCTTGGGCACCACGCCCCGCAGGTAGGTCTCCAGATCCAGGGTGTTCACCACGGTGAGGCGTCCCTGGGCATTGGGCAGGATCTCGACCCTGCCCCGGTAGTGTCCCTTCCCCTGCAGGGCGGTCAGCTCTCCAATCGGCTTCAGCCAGATACCGCCGGTCGGCAGTGCCCTTCGCTCGTAGCGATCCGTGATGGCGTACAGGGCCCGTCCCTTGCGCGGCTTGCTGGGCCGTGCCTCGGAGGCCACCCACAGCTCGTCGTAGCCCAGGTCCTGGAGCTTCTGGAGCATGGGCTCCGCTTCTCCCGCCTCGCCGAAGTGGCCGGTCAGCACCCGCCAGGTGTCCGCATCCGGGACCTTCATCCGGTCCGGCGCCTCCCCCAGTTCCCTCAGGCGCTTCATCACCGTCGCGGCCTCGGTGGCGGAGTGGGCGCGGCCCACCTGAACGCGGTACTCCGTGGCAGGATCCGAGACCCCCCGGCTGTCCCACCAGATGCGCAGCTTCTCGTCCGGGGCCAGCTTCAACAGGGGCTTCCCGGCAAGGTCGCAGACCTGGCCGCCGCCCTCCAATGAAATGATCCACTCCGTGGCCTGGGTATCGAGGCCGATCCTCAGTGGGGGCTGGGCTGCGCTGGCGGAAACCAGGGAAAGCACCAGGGCGGGGACGAGAAAGGGCTTCATCAACCGGATTGTCCCACGAATCGAGAGAGCAGCTTCCAGCGGCGGGCCCTGAGGGCTTCTGCATCCAGCAGGATGCCGCCGGGGCCTCTTCGGTGCAGGAGGAGGCTGATGCAGGCCCCGTCGGCGGGCCGGAAGAGCAGGGCCGGGCCCGTGTAGCCGAGGTGGTACCACCAGCCTGAGGGAAGGCCTGATCCGGCCATGGGCACCGGTGCCGGGCCGGGCCCATCGTCAGTGGGGTCTTCCAGGACCTGGAGGCCGATTCCCGGAGGCAATCTCGACAACAACTGTCCATAACTACCTTCAGCCGAGAAGGACATCTGCAGGCCTAGCCCCCAGCGCGTGCCATTCTCGCCAGGCACCGACTCCTGGGCCATGCGCCCGGGCCAGCCGGCCGCCACCCAGCAGGCCAGTACCTGGCGGAGCTGGTCCGCCGATGCGCCGAATCCTGCGTGGCCCTGCATGCCGGCCCGGGCGTTGGCATCCTGGGGCAGGAGGGGATCCCGGGGCGGCGGAGGCTGGTGGGTGGCCAGGGACCAGGCGACGAGATCCGGGCCGTCCGGAACCTCGGTGGGGGCCTCGGACCAGGGCGCTGGACTGAGACCCAGCGCCCGTCCAAGGTGGGCGAAGGGGACACCGGTCTCCGCCTCCAGCAGCTCGGCCAGCAGGCGGTAGTTCAGATCTGAATAGGTGGCGAGTCCAGGGGTGGCGGGGCGGAGCAGGGGATGACCCGCCACATCCAATCGCAGCTGAATGGCCAAGGGTTCGCCCGTGAAGGGCCGCCAGGGCGGCAGACCCGAGCTATGGGAAAGCAGCTGGCGCACGGTGAGCGGGGCTTCCCGGGCCCGGAAGCCAAGGGACCAACGGCGGTCAGCGTCGAGATCAAGGAAGGCCAGGGCCAGCGGTGCCGTCACCAGGGGTTTGGCGAGGGAGGCAAGGTCGTAGAAGGCACTCACGCCTTGTTGATCTCCGCGAGGCTCTTGGCGACGGCCTTCTGCACCAGATCCGCCACGTGCATGGCCTCCTGGCCTTCCTCCCAGGTGACGCCGTCCTTCCCGGTCCCGAGGCAGGCGGCGTGGAAGGCTTCGATCTCCAGGCGCAGGGGCTCGCCTTCTTCGATATCGGCGGTTTCCGGCCGCACCTGGGGGCCATCAGGGCCCATCACCAGGCGCAGCAGCTCCAGCTTCTGGGTTGCGAAATCGAGGCTGGCATACTCCTTGTCGCCGAAGGCCCGCAGGGTCCGTTCCTTCTTCCGGGCCACCCGGCTGGCGGTGACCGTGGCAAAGGCGCCCCCTTCGAATTTCAGGCGGGCGTTCACCAGGTCGGCGTAGGGCGTCAGGACCGGCACGCCCACGGCCTCCACATCGATCACGGGGCGCCCCACCAGGGCGCGCAGCAGGTCCAGATCGTGGATCATCACATCCATCACCACATCCACTTCCAGGCTGCGGGCAGGGAAAGGCGATACCCGCACGGCCTCCAGAAAGCGTGGCTTGAAACCGCGCTCCCGCAGGGCGGTGACGGCTGGGTTGAAGCGCTCGAGATGGCCCACCTGGGCCACGATGCCTGGATTCAGCGCCCGGGCCTCGGCAAGGGCCTTCAGCAGGGCCACGCCTTCCTCGAGGGTGGCCGCGAGGGGTTTCTCCATGAGCACATGCTTCCCTGCCCTGAGAGTCTGGATGCCAAGGGCGTGATGGAAGCCCGTGGGCGCTGCGATCTGCACGGCGTCCACATCGGCCAGGACCTGTTCCAGAGTGGCGGCCCAAGGAGCGTTGAACTTGGCGGCGATCTCCGGTCCCCGCTGGGGGTCGGGATCCACCACGGCAGCCAGGATGGCGTCCGCTGCGGAAGCGGCGATCCTGGCGTGGTGCTGCCCAAGGTGTCCCACCCCCACCACTGCGACCCGAAGCTTCGACATGGCTCCCTCCCGACCAATCGAGCCTAACAGGGCTGTTACCCTGAATGCCTCCTACGCGAGGCAGACATGAACCTGAGACTCGAAGCGCTCAACCTACTCCGGTGGATTCACTTTCTGGCGATGTCCATCGGGGCTGGGGCAGCAGTGGTGGCCCTTCTCCTGTCCGGATTCGAGGAAGGCAGGGAGGACCTCCAGGGCCTGGCAGCCACCATCTGGGCCAAGGTGGTGTCCTGGTCCTTCCGGCTGGCCATCGTGGTGGGCATTGTCCTGCTGGTGGTGCTCATCCAGAACGGCACGAATCCCTTCAAGGCCGGTATCTACCTCCACATCAAGCTCACGCTGGTCTTCATTCTCATCGGTCTATCCGAGATGACACCCAAAGCCCTGGCGGCAGGGCGACGCGGTTCCGCCTTGCTGGTGGTGGTGTTCTTCATGGCTGTGACCTTTACGGTGTTCAACAAGGGCATGTTCCGCAAAGAGGTTCCCCCGACGGTCCCCGTTCCCGTGGCCGCGGCCACGGCGGTCGCCGCTCCCGCTCGCTGATAGGGCCGGCGTCAGAAAAACGTCGCCTATCGCCCCTCGCCCTTGGCGCCGGGTGGACTCTGGGCGCTACGGCGCCAAGAGCCGATGGGAACCTCAGTCCTCGGGCTCTTCGCAGTCCCCGTTGTGCCGGAGGCCCCTCTCCGCGCGCCCGGGTCACGGGCGAGTGGGAGCAGGCCGTGGTGCGGCGTGCGATCGAGGGCAGCCAGACATGCTTGCGGTCTGGTGAGTGGCAGTGGTCCTCAGTCCTCGGGCTCTTCGTAGTCCCCGTTGTGCCACACATTCTGCACATCATCGTTATCCTCGAGCAGGTCCACGAGCTTGAGAAAGCTGGTCAGCTTGGAGCCTTCGAGAACGGTGCTGGTGCTGGGGGCCATGATGATCTTGGCTTCGATGAGGGGCAGCTTGGCGGCGTCCACCGCATCCTTCACGGTCTGGTAGGACTCGGGACTGGTCTTGATGACCCAGGCTTCGCCTTCGTTGACCACATCGTCGGCGCCGGCCTCCAGTGCCACCTCCATGATCTGATCCTCAGAGACTTCCGGCTCCACCACGATCTGGCCCTGCTTGGCGAACAAGTAGGCCACGGAACCCATGGCACCCAGCTCACCGCCGAACTTGGTGAAGTAGCTCCGGACCTCGGGGGTGGTGCGGTTCTTGTTGTCGGTCATGGCCTCGACCAGGATGGCCACACCGCCAGGGCCGTAGGCCTCGTAGACCACTTCCTCGTAGGTCACACCTTCCAGTTCGCCGGTGCCTTTCTTGATGGCCCGCTCCCAGTTGTCCTTGGGCATGTTGCTGCCCTTGGCCTGGTCCACGGCCAGGCGAAGGCGGGGATTGCTGGCCACATCGCCGCCGCCGAGGCGGGCTGCCACGGTGATCTCCTTGAGGATCTTCGTGAAGACCTTGCCCCGCTTGGCGTCTGCGGCGCCCTTCTTGTGCTTGATGGTGGACCATTTGCTGTGGCCGGACATGGTGTCTCCAGGAAAGGACAGGATGGAACGGATCAGACGTGGGGATCGGGGTTTGCCCGAGCACCGCGTGGGGTAATGCCGGGGGGGACTTTGCGGGCAGCGTGGAGCCGGCGATCCTCTCCGGAGCAGGTCACCCGCGCAGCGCCCGGCGAGAGACTTTGGCGAAGTGAGGAGCCTCTTGTCGGATCATCGGGCGCTCCAGCAGGAACTGGTACCACTGCTCGCCGTAGATCTTCATTTTAAGGGCCTTGCCATTCTGAAGCAGGTTGCGGTTGGTGATGAGCCGTTCGTCGCCCTTGCAGACCTCGAGGCCCTTGTTGAGGATCTCGATGGCTCTGTTCCGCTCACCCAGTTCCACCAGAACATAGGCGTAGACCGCATAAAGAAGACTTTCCTTCTTGCCCGCTTTCAAAGCCAGGTCGAAAGTCTCTTTGGCCTTCTTTTTTTCTCCACGCTTCCATTGGAGGATGCCGAGCATGGCCTTGGCGATGTAGTGCTGCATGGAGGCTGCCGCCAGCAGGGGTTCGGCCTCGTCGTTCTTCTTGCGCAGGTACTGCACCACCCCAATCTGGCCGTCGATGCTGCCCTTGACAAGGAACTGCCGGGAGGAGAATTTGTAGCCCTCCTTCATGGCCTCGATGGCCTTATCGAATTGCTGCTTCTTCAAGTGTTCGCCGGCACGAGTGAAGATCTTTTCGAGTTCCTGCTGGATCTTGCGACCCTGCCAGATGAATAGGCCAGCGCCTGCCAGGATGCCGATGGGCAGGCTGATCCAGAGCTTGATGCTCAGGAGGCTGGACAACAAAATCACGGCAAGGGCGGCGCCCAGGCCGAGCAGGAGGTTGATCACGGAAACTCCGGACGACACGGCCCGAAGCCGGGCCAAAGGGCCATTTTATCGGCCTTCGGACTGATTTGCCATGCACAGGTTCAGGCTGGCAGGATTTGGGTGCTTCCTTCAGCCAAGAACGCCACTTCGCGAGGGGGCGGGGCGGCGACGGCGAACGACCCGTTTGGCTTGAACGGGCGTGGCGGCCTCTTTCCTGGGCCGACCTGGGCCCCGCTTTGGAACGGCTTCCTTCACCTTCGCGACTTTCTTGACCTTGACCTTCTTGTCCTTCTTGACGCGTTCACGGCGGACCAGGGCCGCAGCGGCCCTGCCGGTCACGACCACCCGGCTGCCATCCTTCAGCTTCTTCACCTTGCTGCCCGGCTTTCGTCCTCGCTTGAGGCTCATGGCCAAGGGGGCCTCATCCAGGAGCTCCCGTTCCAGTTCGGCCTGGAGAGTCATCATCTCGCCTCGGTCCGCCTCATGGTCATGACCGCAGAGGTGCAGGAAGCCATGGATGACCAGGGTCTCGACCTCGCGCCGCCGGCTCACACCGAATTTTTTGGCCATTTTATCGGCTGTGGGAAGGCTGATGACAATGTCGCCCAGATGTGGAAAGGCCCCCTTCTCTACACTGGAGGGAAAGCTCAGCACATCGGTTGTGATGTTTTTTCCACGATGTTCGCGATTGAGTTTTCTCATGCCACGATCATCGACATAGGTGAGCGAGATGCCTTGAGCCTCTGGAGCCAGTCGATCCCGCAGGCCATGCAGCAGTTTGCCTAGAGACTGTTCACCAGGTCCGCGCATTTTGCTTCGAGTGGACCAATCGATCAGGAAGGGCGGGTGTGTTTGTGTCATGGCCGATTCCTTTGACAAGATCTAACAAAGGGCACTTATCATGGTCGATTTTGAAGCTTTCGTCAATGTCTGATTTCTAGATGCAGGAATTGCATCGATGTTTGCAGCCTGTATTCTAGACAATTCCCGACTACAAGTTTAGATTATTATTCATCAATTATTGAATATAAAAGACAAGCGGTTGTGAAGAGAGAAATTCAATTTTCCAAGACCAAGCCCTGGCATCCTTGAAGGATGGAGCCACGCCTTCCTTCCGACCTGTCCGCCCCCCTGGGCCGGTTCCTGGTTCTCCTGGACCGGTGGAACCGGACCCATGCTCTTACCGCCCTGCCGCCTGCGGCGCGCCGGGAGGAACTCCTGCTGGATGCGGCGGCGCTGCTTCCCTTTCTGGCGCAGGTGGCCCCTGGATCCAGGGTGGCGGACCTGGGGACCGGCATGGGGATTCCGGCCGTGGTCCTGGCCCTGGCCAGACCTGACCTGGAGGTCCTGGGGGTGGACGCCTCCAGCAAGAAACTGGCCTTCCTCAAGCAGGTCGCCATGGAGTTGCCACTACCCAATCTGAAGGCCATTCATGGCCGATTGGAGGAACTGCCACCTCTCCAGGCGGACTGGGGCACAGCCAAGGCCCTGAGCACACTGGACTCCCTGATGGGGTGGTGGGATCGACACGGCCGGGCAGATAGTCCCTTCTTTGCCTTGAAGGGGGCTGATTGGACAGAGGAACAAGTTCCAAAGGCCTGGATCGCCACAGCCCATCCCTACACGCTTCCCACCCGGGGACAGCGGGTGGTCGTGGAGCTTCGCCCCAGGCTTACCGGAACCTGTTAAACCTGAAAGGCCCCCGATCAAAGGGGCCTTTCTCCTGGTAGCAAAAGGGTCAGGGCGTGATCTTGTCCCCGTCCCTGAGTTCTTCAATGCTGCGGAGCACTCGACAGGTAGCTGTCTGCGCATCAGCCCGGACCACAAGCACCTGGCCGAGGTAGTAGGTGGTGGTCTCCATGGACGGCTTCTTTTCTCCCAACGAACCCACGGGGAAGGGCTTGACTCGCACAGCCAGGAGCACATCGCCATTTTTCAGGCCATCACTGGTGCCCTTGTCGATGATGATCATGTCCCCGCCCGATGAATAGACCTTCGCCCCTCTGGAGAAGACGATCATGGCGGCGTTGGAGGCCAGTGTGACGGGTTCGGTGGTGTCCGTCCTCAGCTTCAAGGGGATGTTGGCGGGCTCTTCGAACTTAACCAGGTGGTCTCCAGCCTGCACGGTGTCCAGACTGCGTTCGATGATGGCGACGGAACCTTTGGGCTGCAGGCTGATGATTCGGACCACACCAATCTGCTGGATCACGTCACCCAGCTTTTTCTTGGCGATGGTGGGATGCATCAGCTTTTGCGCGACAGTCTTCAAGATCAGGAACCGATCCCCGAGTTTGACACCCTGGTCGGTGCCCCCATTGAGGTAGACGGTTTCACCTTCACCAAGGAACTTGCGGTCCTCCCGCTTGTTGGAGGTGATGGCGAGGGCGCCCTGGCCCTTGTAGTAGGCTTCGGCCCCATCCGGGACAATGAACGGCAGCTGGATGAAATCCTGGAAGGAGAACCCGAGTTCTGGACGGCGCACGGCGGTGGGATCTGCGCGTCGTTGATCCGGAGTGAGGTTGGCCACCGCTTCAGGCAGGGAACCTGCCGTGGCCACGGACCTTCCCAGATCGATGATCAGCGGGTCGCCAGGGTAGATCCAGTGGGCATCCTTGATCCACTGGTTCAATTCCCAGATCTGGGGCCAGGCATAGGGGTTGCCGAGGTATTTACCAGATAGATCCCAGAGAGTGTCGCCCTTCTGCACCGTGTGGGTCCGGGATCCTTCTGGAACCTGTATCTCCTTTGGATAGTCCCACTTAGAGCTGTGGGTCTCGACCTTGATGGCATCGGCCGGGGCCGCTGGCTGGGCGCACAAATCTGGTATGGCAAGCGCAAGGAGGGTAAGGAGGCAGGGCATCACCGTGAGCGAACGCATCCGGCTGGCATGCGGGTGAGTGGGCTGGTGCATCAGGAACCCCCAGTCATGATTGGATGGTGGTGATTATAGGTCTTCGACGCGGATCATATCTGAAAATAATGACAGACGGTTGCGAACTTCGTCCTGGCTTATCTGCTCCAGACGTTCCGTGGAAAATTGCTCGACCGTAAAACTGGCCATCACCGAGCCCACCAGGGCGGCATGCTTCAAGGCGGTCACATCCGTCCTCTCGATCCAGGCCAGGTACCCCAGGAATCCCCCGGCGAAGGTGTCCCCCGCGCCGGTGGGGTCGAAGACATTTTCCAGTGGGTAGGCCGGGGCGGCAAAGATCCCTTCCGGTGTGAACAGGGCGACTCCGTACTCACCGCGCTTGACCACCAGGATCCTGGGGCCAAGGGCCTGGACCTTGCGATAGGCCTTGAGGAGGTTGTGTTCAAGGGTCAGTTCCCGCACTTCAGCATCGTTCACCAGAAGGATGTCCACCTCCTTCAGCACTGCCTCCAGTGCGGGCCGGGCGCCCCGGATCCAGTAGTTCATGGTGTCCAGGGCAATCCATTTGGGCCGGGCCGACATCTGCCGGACCACGTCGAGCTGGAGGGTAGGGTCGATGTTCCCGAGGAAGAGATAGGGGGATTCCCGGTAGCTTGGAGGCAGGTTCGGTCGGAAATCCGCAAATACGTTCAGGTCCGTGGCGAGGGTCTTGGCTTCATTGAGGTCATAGCCATAGGACCCCTTCCAGTGGAAGCTCTTGCCTTTGACACGGGACAGGCCCGTCAGGTCGATGGGTCTCCGATCAAAGACCTGCATCTGTTCAAGGCCGAAGTCTTCGCCCACCACGGCCACGATCCGGACGGGATGGAACCGGCTCGCGCTCAGGGAGAAATAAGTGGCGGAGCCCCCCAGGGCATGCGTCCGCTTGCCAAAGGGGGTTTCCAGGTCATCAAAGGCCACACTTCCAACAGCCAGCAAGCTCATGACGGTGTCTCCCATTCAGAGGTTCGGAGCCGATGGTGGCGTGAAATACACCAGCCAGGCTTGGGTGCCTCCCATGGGCACCGGGGCCTGGGCGTAGCGCGCCACCATGGGTGCATCGCCGGCGGCAAGCAGAGCCAGGAATCCTTCATGAAGGATTGGATTGGGGCCGAGGGTCACCTGCAGGCTGCGCCAGCCAAGGACCATGCCGTCGCCCAGGCGATCCTTGAGGCGCTCCATGGCATCCGAAAGGGAGTGGTTCCTGAGATCGAGGATCCCGTCCACTTCGATGGCCATGCCTGCCGCCAACTGGAAACGGACAGGTCCCTGCACCTGCAAAGGTGGCTCCTGGGTGGAATTTGCGGGATCGAGGGCTGGCACGGTTGGAATGGGCGTCGCGGGCGTTGCCGGTGCCGGTTCCAAGGGAGCCGAAGCGGGCGATGGCTGAACGGCGGCTGGTGTAGGAGTGGATGGTTCCGGCAGCCCTCTTGTCAGGGGCTTGAGGCCCTTCAGCTCCCTGACAGCCTCCTGAAACGTGTCTGGCCCAGATGAATCAGAGGTCTGCGTCGGTATGGTGGCGGAAGCCGCTGGCTTGGCGGTTCGCGGTGAAGAAGGTGTCAACCCCATGGCCGAAAGGAAGACAGCGTCTTCATCATCCAGGGCAGGCGGACTGGGCGACTTGGGGGCGGGTTTGGGCGGAGCCTTCCTGGCTGGCGAGGGCGCCTCCGGACCCAGCTGTTCTTTGAGTTTTGCCAAATCCTGCTTCCAGGCCATGAATCATCCTTGTCCTGTCCAGGGTATGCCAAGGGTGGCTTTGCCCATAGCCTGGCGTTGCAATCCTGCACCTGCGGGGGCAAAACACCGCTCGTCAGGTTCGGCTTCAACCCTGGCCCCATCCTGCTGTCTAAGGATTGACGGTCATTGGCATAAGCTGGCACGTCCTTCGCTCGTATCCTCAATATCCAACCTGGAGGTCCCATGCGCCCCGTTCTGTCACTGCTTGTTCTCCCCCTGGTGCTGGCCTCGGGTCCGGCCCTCAGGGCCCAGAGCCCCCACATGGGGTTCAGCCTCAACCTGACCCTTCCCGCCGGAGACTTCTCCAGCAAGTCCTATCCGGATCTGCTCCCTCCTCAAAAGGAGACGTACGATGCGGGAGTGGGTGGTAGTTTCACGGTCAGCTTTCCCACGGACCGGAACCTGGCGGTGCGGTTGAACCTGAGCGGTTCCACCGAGAATGGCCTCAATCGTGCCCCTGGCTACGCCAACATCAACCTCCAGCATTCGATGTTCAGCCTCGGCGGGGACCTGCAGATCTTCCCCCAGGGCACGGCCTTCCGACACCGGGGCCTCTATTTTGTCGCAGGGCTTTCCGCCGATTTTGAGCGATTCAGTGGTAGCCAAGGCAGCGATCCGGGCTACTATCCCGATTTCTCGACCAACAAGACCCGCCTTGGAGGCTCGGTGGGCATCGGCCACAGCTTTGGGTACGACGCAGGCATGCGCTTCACCATGGAAGCGACCTTCCACAAGACGCTCACGGGCACCAGCGACAACACGGCGGACATGACGCCCAGTGCTGACTTTGTGAAGCTCGGGTTCGGGTTCGTATTCTAAGCGTCAGTCCCCAAAGGAGAAACGGCCCCGGAAGGGGCCGTTTCTCTGGGCGCCTTACTGGGGAGTCTTGGCTGCGGCGGGCTTCTTCTTTTTCTTCTTGGGCTTCACCGGCTCAGGGTCTTCTTCCTTGCCCAGCAGCCCGTTAACCAGGCGGAGCACATCCTTGTTGGAAGGATCCAACTTCAGGAGCCGACGGGCGTAGGTCAGCCGCTCCTGTCTGGGGCGCGCGTCATCGGCTTTCACCTGCTCCAGTTTCCCGGCGACGTACGGTGTGGTACCGCCCGCTTCGGTCATTTCGGCCTTTTCGGCCACCAGGAATGCCTGCCAGTCGGCCGAGGTCTTGGTGGTGGTCTCTTTGGCCTGGCGAAGCCGTGCGAGGATGCCTTCGATGTCCTTCAGGGCCCGCTCGCTGTGGGCTATGGCTGCCTGCTGCTCGTCCATGAAGATCTTCAACTGCTGGCGGAGCTTCATCTGGTCCTGGGTGAGGCCTGGGGCCGCCTCGAGTTCTTTGAGGCGGGGCACCTGTTTGGCCACGGCGTCCCGGCACTCCTTCAGCTTCAACTCGTGTTCCATGCGGGTCTTGGCGAGCAGAGGCTCCGCAGTGGCGAGGTTTTCCTCGGCTGCCGACTGTGCCTTCTGGAAATGGACGATGGCATCTTCCCAGCTGCCTTCGGAGACGCAGGCCCGCGCGGCCAGTCCTCGAAGGGCCACCAGGGCATGCATGTCGTTGTAGTCCGAGGGATTGACGGTCAGTCCTTCCCGTCCAAGCAAGGCTTCCACGCCCTTCCTGACCGTGGAGGCATCACCCCGCTCAAGCTGGAGTTCCCAGGGGCCACGGACCTCCTTGAATCGATCCGTGAGGCTCTGAGCGCCAAGACAGGTGGCCAGGGCAAGGGCTAGCAGGAGTCCTAGGCGGGTCATGAACGCTCCCATGTGACGTGATCAGGCAGTGAGCTACTTCTTCGAGCTGCTCTTCTTCGCGGGTTTGGCTTCCTTCGCGAAGGCATCCTTGCCAGCCAACAGGTTGTCGAGGGCTTTCTGGGCAGCTCCATTGCCTGGATCCAGTACCAGGAGCCGGTTCAAGAAGGCGGTCTGTTCCTCAGGACCGCCCTGCTTGGTGGTGTTCGTGGGGGCCCTCAGCACCGCGTCCACCCAGTTCTTACGCCCGACGACTTTCACCTTCTTGATCACCTGTTGAGTGTTGAACTGGGTGATTTCATCGTTCTGGTCCACCACCAGCTGCTTGATCTTCGCCAGGGCCTCTTCGGCCGTCTTGACCATGCCCTCGGCTTCTTTGCGATTGTCCTCCAGGATCTTGAAGACCTTCGGTGCGTTGGCCACGTTCTTCTTGTGAACCGGCAGAGCCGCATCGATCTGGGCCACTTCCTGCTCGTCCTGCTGGATCTGGGCGCCCCTTGCGTTGAACTCCTCAGCTTCCTTCTTGGTGAGCTTCCGCTTGCTGACCTTGATCTCGTCGTATTCGGCCTTGAAAGCGGAGATCTTGGCCTGGAGATCCTTCCTTCTGGGCTCGTTCTTGGCCACATAGTCGCCGGAGTCCTGACTCACCTTCTTCCAGAGGTCGGCAATGGGGGCCTGGGCTTTTTCGAGTTGGGCCAGCGTGGTCCGCGCACCCTGGGTCCTTTTCTCCTGGATCTCCACGGACTTTTCCCACTGCCCGGAGGCGGAAGTGACCTTGGCGAGCAGTCCATACAGCGCGCTCATGCCGCGGGCGTCGTCCAGGCTCAGGGTGATGGTTTGCAGCGAAGAGCCGTCGAAGGCTGGCCGTTCGACGGGCATCAGCCCCTGGACTTTGCTGAGGGCCTCCTGGGTTTTCAATTCCTTCAGCAGCCGGTTGACGCCTGGAAGTTCGGAATTGAACCTCTGAACGAGGTCGACCTTGGCCGGAGCCTGGGCCACCAGGGTTGCCGCCGCCATGAATGCGAATAACGTTGGGCGCATGAGCACTCCAGAAAAGTCCAGGCTCCAGGGTAGCCAAAAGCCATGGAGGGAGTGATCCCCTTCTCGAAGTTGTGACTCGGTCAGTCTCTGGTCCGCTTGTCCTCGAGTTCGAGCCACTCCGATTCCAGAATTTCCAGCTCGGCTTGAAGGGCCTCCCTCTCCTTCAGGGCCTGGTGGCCGGGGCTTTCCTGGCGGAGGAAGGCCGAGGGATCCGCCAGGGTGGCGTCCTGGTCGGCCATCTGCCGGTGCAGGGCCGCCAGGGCCTGCTCGACCTCGGCAAGTCGGCGTTGTTCCTTTTGCGATAGCCCGGCCTTCCTGGGTTTGGCCGCTTCCGCACGGACCATCGTACGGGCTGCGCCCAGGTCTGGGGTCTGTGACTGGGCCGCTGTTCGAGCCTGTCTCAGACTGCGAACCGTGGAGGGTGGCCCTTCGTAGAGCTCCCACCGGGGTGAACCCCCTTCGTTCCAGGCCAGGGTGTGGGTGGCCACTTGATCTAGGAAGAAGCGGTCATGGCTCACCAGCACCAGGGTGCCGCCAAAGCCGATCAGCGCCTCCTCCAGGTTCTGGAGCGTGGGAATGTCCAGGTCGTTCGTGGGCTCGTCCAGCACCAGCAGGTCGGCCGGGCTGAGCATGGCCTTGGCGAGGAGCAGCCGGTTGCGCTCACCACCACTGAGGGTGGACGCTGGCCGGGCCTGTTGATCCACGGGAAAGCCGAAGCGGGTGAGGTAGACATGCGCGAGCACAGCTCCGCTGCCCGTGTCCACGATCGAGGCCCGATCGGCCAGATTGTCCAGGATGCTGCGACTGCCATCCAACTCGCCCCGCCCTTGGGAAATGGCCGACACCGCCAGTTTGGGATGCCGGATGACTTCCCCCCGGGTGGGTTCCAACTCGCCCAGCAGCACCTTCAGGAGGGTGGACTTCCCGCAGCCGTTGGGCCCCAGCAGGGCGATGCGCATCCCCCGCTGCAGACCAAGATCCAGGTTGCCGAGCAGTTCTGCCCCGCCCGAGTAGGCGAACTGGATGCCTTCGGCGCGGATCAGGGCGTCGCTGCGGTTGCCACCCTTTGCAAAGACCAGGTCCTGGCGGAGTTCCAGGCGGGTGCGATCCTCGACCGTGTCCTTGAGGTCCAGCACTTCCTGGATGCGAAGCTTCGATTTGCGGGTGCGTGCCTTGGCGCCCCGGCGGAGCCAGGCCATCTCCCGGCGGAGGCGGTTCTGCATGTGCTCGGTCAGGCGCGACTCGCGGAATTCCCGGTCTGATTTCTCCAGCAGATAGTCACTGTAGCCACCGTCGTAGCTGCGAAGGGCGCCCTCCTCCAGCTCCAGCATCCGGGTGGCCACGGCATCCAGCAGGTGGCGGTCATGGGTGATGAGCAGCAGGGCGCCCTGGTAGTCCTGGAGCCACAGCTCCAGCTTCTCCACTTGCTCGGGATCCAGGTGGTTGGTGGGTTCGTCCAGCACCAGCACGTCCGGCTCCTTGAGCCAGGCCTGGGCCAGGGCGACCCGTTTCCGCCAGCCGCCAGACAAGGATTCCACCTCCACCTCGAGGTCCAGCAGGCCCCAGGTGGTGGCGGCCGCCTTCAGTCGCGGCGTGAGGTCCCAACCCCAATGGTCCAGCTGGTGTTCGGTGGTTTGCAATTCGTCAAAGAGCCTGGCCGCCGCTTCGGAGCTCGCGCCGTGAAGCTGGTCATGGATCTCCTGGTGCCGGGTCAGCAGCGCGGCGTGGTCCGCCAGTGAGGCTTCCAGGGCCTGACGGATGGTGGCCCCCGGCACGAAATGGGGCTCCTGACTGAGGCGGGCGATGCGCTGGCCCTGCGTGACCACGACCTCCCCGGAGTCGGGTGATTCATCTCCGGAAAGCAGGCGGAACAGGGTGCTTTTCCCGGCGCCGTTGCGACCGATGAGGCCCACCTTCTCACCCTGGAAGAGACCGAAACTCAGTCCGTCCAAAATGGCTGTCGCGCCATATCGTTTCGTGACATTGATCAAACTCAGGGCGATGGATGGCAAGAATGGCTCCTCGGACCTTCCAGAATCCCACGGATGGGTTGATCCTTGCCCCCAAAGTCATGCGAGGTCCCATGTCCCTACAGGAAGAACTTCAGATGTCCAAGCTGCCCGCTCCAGGCGTCCAGCTCATGCTCCAGTTGATGCTCACGCGGGAGGCCGTCGTTCGTGTGCAGGAGCGGCTCTTCGAGGGCCATGGCCTGACGATCCAGCAGTACAACGTGCTCCGCATCGTCCGCGGCGGTCCCACGAAGGGACACCCGATCTACGAAATCGAACGGCGCATGATCTACCGCTTCGCCAACGTGACGCGCCTGGTGGACCGGCTGGAAGTGCAGGGCCTGCTCAAGCGAGTGGCTGATCCCAAGGATCGGCGGGTCAGCCGTGTGGTCATCACGCCGAAGGGCCGGCGCCTCATGGAGCGCCTGGACGAGCCTGTGCAGGCCATGGCGGTCCGCCTCACCAGTTGCTGTGACGAGGCTGAATGCCTGGCCATCGCGGACCACCTGGAGCGGCTGCGGGAACACTGCATCCAGCAGGGCGGGCTTCAGGAGGAACTGGCCGGGGCCATCAACTGATCCAGCAGGTCATAGGCCTCTGGTTCTGAAATTCCTTCGACCTGGAGCCAGCGTCTGCCCCCCAGGTCCATCCAGAGCAGGCGGGTACCCGCCTGCCACCAGCCCTGCCTCAAGGTGCGGGCCCCCGCCAGCCGAGTGGCGCCCTTGAGCTGGGCTTCGCTGGGGCGGATCACAGCCTGGACGCGCCAGGGGCCGCCCTGGGGACCCCTCAGGTTCAGCACGCCCTGCCGGAGCTCCCACCGGCCCCCGGGCAGGCGCAGCTGGATTCCCCCGGGCCCCTTGATTGTGTCCCCCCGAATGGGCAGTGCCGGCTCTTCCACCGGGGTCCAGGTCACCTTGGAGAGATCGGACGCGGAGCCTTCCCAGAGCACGCTGCCCATGTCGGCCAGATCCGTGTCTCCCACCTTGATGCGCAGGGCCGAAGCGGGCGCCTGGTCGAAGGTGGGATCGATGGGAACCCAGCGGTCCTGCAGGCGGACCTCCACCCAGAAGTGCAGCCCCAGCACCTCGCCAAGACCCACCCAGCCGGTGACACCCCGGGCCGGCACCCCCAGTCTCCGCAGCAGGGCCACGGCCAGCACCCCGTGTTCGGTGCAGTCCCCGCGGGGCTGGTGGACGACCTCCAGGGCCGAGGCGAAGCCCACGGTGTAGTCCTTCACGGTGATCCAATCGAAGACAAAGGTGGTCACCCGCTGGGCCAGGCTCCAGCGGGACAGGCCCGGCGGGAGGTTCATGCGGCGCAGCACGCCTTCGAAGGCCGGATCCTGGAATTGCACCAGGGGGCTGGAAGCCAAGTAGGGAGCCAGGTCGGGGGGAGGTACCCCCTGGACCGGTGGCTGGGCCGCTTCGGCCGCGGTGGGCGAAGCCGCCCGGCGCAGGCGCCAACGGTCATCCGGAAGGCGGGTCTGCTGGGCGTCCTCAGGAATGGGCGGAAGGGCACCGTGCACCCACAGGATCACTTCGGGGAGCCAGGGCTGGAATGGTTGCGGTGGCAGGGTCTTGATGGTTCTTTCGAAGAATCCGCCCGCCGGCGACTTGGCTGGGGTCGGCGGAGGCAGCTCGGAGCGCTGGCTGAGCACCTCCATTCCGCCCAGTTCGCTGCGGTGTCGCAGTTCGCCTGCGGTGGGCGAGAACCAGAGCTCCACCGGGGCGGTGATGGGTCCTTCATGTTCCTGCCCCGTGAACCGTACAGCATCCGGAAAACCGGGCAGGGGGGCTGGTCCCTGCGGTGCCAGGTCCAGGGTACTCCATTGCTGAAAGGGGAAGGAAAAGGTGATGGCATGGACCGGCTGGCGGTTCCGTGCGGCCTCCCTCAGCTGAGCATCCAGATCTTCTGGCCAGAGGATGGCGCCACGGGGGATGTCCTTTCGCACGGCAGGTCCCTGGGCGGGCTGAAGCGCGAGGACCCCTGGCTCCAGCGGGGACCATTCGGCCCGCCCTTCGAATGGCTCTGCCGACAGCTGCACACGCCAGGTGAAGCTCAGGCTTCCCCCGGGGCCTTTGCGGGCGGTCTGGTCCACTTCCTGCCGGAGTTCCTGCCCCAGGCGGGAGAGGACCATCCATTCTCGAGAACGGACTTCCAGGTGCTTCCCATCCCGCCTTGTTTCCAGTGAAGCGCCACCCACTTCCTCACCCCCCAGCCACTGGCGGAAGGTGCGGGGCGGGCCCTCCTGGCCCAGCAGGGACAAGCTTGCGATGGCCAGGATGAAAATGGGGGATGCACGCATCCCCCCAGTCTATCGGCGCCCGCGACAGGTCAACCGTCCATGCGCCCATGCCACCGCGCCTGCGCCCGGTCGCGCAGATCTGCGGCCTTGGTCCGCTGCTCCGGCGTGAGCACCGCCTGCACCTCCACGCGGACGGAGCGCCGCGCCTGGATCAGGTCGAACCGGGCCGCGGAGGCCTTGTCGTAAAGGGCGCGGAGTTGCGCCTCGGGTGTGTCCAGGCTCTGGAGGGCCGTTCGCAGATCAATCTGGGCGTGCTTCAGCGCGTCCTGGCGCAGGATCAGGTCCTGCCGATGTTTGTCGCGAATGCTTCGGATGCTGGTTTTCTGGGCCTCGGTCAGGTTCAAAACGTGATTGATGCGATCCGCGCGACGGCCGCCATCCGGACCGGGCTGGGCGGCCAGGGGGAGCGCCAGCAAAGCCAGGATCAAGGTGGACCGGAAGGGGGATGTCATGGGTGCCTCCTGGCGTGAGCGGTTCAAGAGCCGCACCTCCTGAGACACGGCCGGGGGCAATCCGGTTGAATCCAGGCAGACTGGAAGGGTGATCCGGACCTGCGAGGCCATCGTGCTGAAGGCCACCCCATTCTCGGAGGGTGGGGTGGTGGTGTCCTTCCTCTCCGAGCATGGGGAGCGCCTTTCCGGGGTGGCCAAGGGCGCCAAGAAGCCCACGGCCAAGTGGGTAGCGGCCTTCGAGCCCCTCGGCATGGTGCGGGTGACTTTCTTCGGCAAGGAGCAGACTGAAGTGAAGCGTGTCACTCGCTGCGAGCTGACCTTTAGTCCGCTCACCCTGGGGCACCTTGAATCCAGCCTGGTGATGGCCTGCCTGGCGGATCTCTTCGACCGGGTGGCCCGGGAAGGCGTGGAGGATGACCGCCTCTACCGCCTGCTCAGCGCCTGCGGGAGGGCCCTGAAGCTGCAGCCCGACAAGGCCCTTGGGATCCTGGCCTATGCGGAGCACTGGCTCCTCCACTGCCTGGGGCTGCTGCCGCACCCCCGCGTCTGTGGACGCTGCGGCAACGCAACGGCGCCTCTGGCCTTGCTGAGCGCGGACTCGGGTTGGTGCTGCACTGCCTGCACTCCAGTGGACCCTGCCGAGGCCCTGCCGGTTGGGGCCCGGGAACACCTCCGGCGCCTGAGGACAGAGGGTGCGGACACGGCGCCCTCGCTGGATCCGGCCGATGAGGCCCAGGGGGCGATCACGGCTCTGCTGCGGAACCGGCTGCTCCAGGAACTGGGGGGGGCCCTGAAAAGCTATGACGTGCTCTGGCGAACCATCTGATTCTTGGCTTCCGGGACCGATGAGCCGATGGAACCCCCATGACAAAGGTTCAAGGCATGGGACAGGGCAAGTCCCGCTGGCGGCAGTCACCCGGGACCCGGGTCCTGATGGATCTGGTGATGGTGATCTTCCTGGGAGTGGTGGCCCTCCTGCTGTTCCGCCATGGAAAGGCGATGTCGGCGGAAGAAGGCGCCATCCTCATGATGGCGGCCGCTGGCCTTATGTTCGTTTGCACCCACTGGTGGGAGTGGCACCGGAAACTGACCCGCGATGGTTCTCTCACGGATTGGCTGCAGCGGACCCTCCAGGGTGAGCGGGTTCCGTTCGAGCTCTCGGCAGGCATGCGTGAGCCTGAGCGGCGAGCGGCGATGGCGTTGAACGCGGTGATCAAGGAATCCCAGGCCAATACGAGGGAGTTGGAAGGCCTGCGGCAGGCCCTGAACCGGGACTGGAGGGACCAGGAGGCGCTGCTGAAGGCCATCCAGCAGAAGCATGATGCCGAAGTGGACGTGTGGGTGCAGGGCAGCACCAGGCTGGCCGCCATGGGGCACGAATTGAAGTCGGCCTTTGAGAATACCCTCCGGCTGGATCAGGTCGAGTTGAACTACCGCCTGAGGGCGGATCAGACGCGGCTGCAAGGTCAGGCCTTCCGGACCACCGTGGAACAACTGCGGTCCGCACTGGAACAATTCGAAACCCATCTGGAAGAACTGCAGGAGACCTTCCCCCGCCTGCGCCGCGAGGAGGTTGCGCTCGGGCGGCTGGCGGATGCGGGAATGCGGCAGGGCGCGCGATTGGCCCTCTCGGTGAAGGGGCTCGTCGCCCAGACCTCCCGGCTGGTGGATGATGCCCAATCGCGGGGAGAGTGGCTGCGCCGATTGCGGCAGTCCACGGATGGGCTCCGGGATCGCGCTGAGTCCCTGGCGCGTCGCCTGGAGGGGTTCAGGGACGAGGCCCAGAGCAGGGTTCGCACTTTCGGTGGGGCCCAGGGTTCCCTGGTGGACCTTGACCACGTTGTGCAGGAGACCGGGCTGCTGGCGGTGAACGCGGCCATCCTGGCCCAGCAGGACTCAGGGAGCGCAGGGATGGCGGCGATCGGAGGGCGCTTGCGGCATCTGGCGGACCGGACGGCCGAAGGGGCCGGCGGCATGGCCCGGACGCTGGACGAGTGCCAGCGAGGCCTGGAACGAGAGACTTCAGGCTTCTGGGACCTCCAGGAAGTCGCCCAGAGCCTGCTCATGGAAATAGAGGAACTGCTGAAGGTGGCTGGCCACCTGGATCATCATGGCCAGAACCTGGAACTTGCCTTGGAGTCCCACCTGGGTCTGGTGGATCAGGTCCGGCAAGCCTCTGAGCGGGCTGAGCTCTCTTTGCACGAGATGGGCGCCAGGGCCGCCGCCCTGGAATCCGCCCATGGCCGACAGTGGGGAGTGGAAGCCAAGCTCACACCGGAGCAGGAACGGCTTGCCAGGATGAGCGCCCGACTGGAGGAGGTCGGGGTCGAACTGGCCAGGATCAGCCAGCAGAACATTGATGAAATCTGGGACATCCTCGCCATGCACCAGGGATTCCGGCGCCTGGAAGTCTATCGGCAGGTGATGTCAGGGGGCTTGCCGCGCCTGATGGAGAGGCCCGATGAAGACGATCCAACCTGGAACAGCATCGCCTGGGCCCGGGCCCAGCGACGCGTCCGGTACCTGGCCGGTGGCGATGCCCCCTTGCCTCCCCTGGGCCGAATGGCCCCGGACGGGGGCCTGCGATTGCTCCTCCTCGGGCAGGATGCCCTTTCCCGCCCGGAACCATCCGTGCTGGAAGCCTGGTCCTGCGATTCCACCGGTCGAGCCTGGGACCTGCGACTCCTCGCCTCCCTCTGCACGGAGAGCCATCGGCTGGGGTTGCTGGCTCTGCTTAAGGACAGCCCCCTGACGGCCTGTTTCCAGGGGCTCGACATGCACATTGCCCCAGACGGTGTGCACCTGCGCTTGCCTCACCCCTATCCGGGGCTGCCTGGGTTCCTGGCGGGACTGAGGCTGGAGTTTCCTGTCGAACCTGACTTGAGGGATCACCCCTACCGTGAGGCCGTTCCATGGACCCCTGGAATCCAGCGGGTGGTCTGGATGGGACCCAACCAGGGTGGGGGCGTGCAGAATCCCTGCCTACGGCTGGCGCACGCCTGGTTCCGGGACCATCCACAGCATGAGCGGTTCCTGACCTGGCTGCCTTTCCGAGGGCAGCACCCACGCTGTCCGTGGTTCGGCGATGCTCCACCCGAAGGGAGGCCGGCCGAGCCCTTCCGGGTGCGCTGTATTGGCCTGGGCGCGGATCCCTCCACGCTGCAGCCGCTGCGTGACCGGTTCCTGGCAGCGGGCGCTTCTGAAGGTGAGGGTGGCGTCGCGCTTTGTGCCTTCGGCATCGGCCATCCCCACCCAGAGGCCCTGCTGTTCCGGTTGTTCCAATCGGACATGGACTTGGCCGGAGCTTTCCACCCGGACCTCGTTCCCTACCAGAGTCGATTCCGGGATGAGGTGCTGGGCGGTGCCATGGGAGATCCCTATGAAGCCGGTTGGGCTCTGCTCCAGGATCTGCAGCGAGCGGGCTGGTTGATGCCGGTTCCCCCAGACGATCAGGTCTGATCCCTCCCCGAGGTGCTACCGTGGACCTGTGGATCAGGGCGTCGCTGTCCGCAAGGGCAGAGGAAAGTCCGGGCTCCGCAGGGTACTGGGCCTGGTAACACCAGGGCGGGGCGACCCGACGGAAAGTGCAACAGAGAACAAACCGCCGATGGCCGCGCAAGCGGATCAGGCAAGGGTGAAACGGTGGGGTAAGAGCCCACCGCCGGACTGGCAACAGGACGGGCACGGCAAACCCCCCAGGGAGCAAGACCAAATAGGCCGGCGCACCGCGCAAGCGGCGAGGGTTGACCCGACCGAGCCGGCGGGTAGGTCGCTTGAGGTGGTTGGTGACATCCATCCCAGAGGAATGGCGCTCCACGACAGAACCCGGCTTACCGATCCACCGCAGCCCCCGCGAGGGGGCTGTGCTTTTATCGTACGGGGGTTCCACGCTGCGCGAACACCCCCGCGCTCCCGCGCATTCGCACGGCGGAGCGGTGCGAATGCTTGACCAGGCCTGGGCGAGGTTCTGACGCTGGGAGATGGGAGCAGCAGCGATCTCCATGGGAGGTCGTGTGGGTTGGTGGGCGCTGCACCACGATGCTGGGTGGCGCAGTGGCTGTGCGGATCCTCTGCGATAGTGGGGAATGCCTCGTCTTGCACCTTCCACCGCCGCGCTCCTCGTGACGGCCCTGGCCTTCCACGTGGACACGCTGCTCTACTACCTGCTGGTGCCCCTGCTGCCGAGGTACGCCCGGGACCTGGGCCTGAATCCCATGGAGGTGGGAATCCTGTTCGGAAGCTATGCGGTTGCGCTGCTGCTGGCGACCTTTCCCGTGGCGATTCTGACCGATCGGCATGGCCGCAAGGCGACCATGCTCTGGGGGTTGGGTGGCCTGGCGGTGACCACCCTGGTCTTTGCAGTGTCGAAACAATACTGGATGCTGGTGCTGGCCCGATCCCTCCAGGGGGTGGCCGGTGCCGCCACCTGGCTCCCGGGCATGGCCCTCCTGGCGGACCATTTTCCCTCCAAATCCCGGGGCAGGGCCATGGGCACCGCCTTTGCCGCCGCGAACCTCGGGGTACTCCTTGGCCCACCGCTGTCGGGGTTCCTTGATCAGCGGCTGGGGCCGTCGGCACCCTTTCTCCTCGGGGCCGCCCTGGTGCTCCTGGACGCCGCGGGCCGGGCCTTTCTGCTCCCGGGCTCCGAGCCCGACCGCGGCCCCAGGTTGCCGTTTCGTCAGCTGCTGGCCAACCCCGTGATCCGGCTGTTTGCCGGGGCAATGGCTCTGGGGTCGGCGCTCTGGGCCCTGCTGGAATCCACCCTGCCCCTGGACATGGATCACCGGCTGAAGTTGAGTCCCTTCCAGATTGGGCTTTGCTTCGCGGCGGCGGCGCTGGCGCATACCATCACCGCCCCCTTGATCGGGCGCCTCTCGGACCGCATCGGCAGGGTGAAGGTCCTTCGGATGGGCCTTGGGCTGGCCCTGGTTCTCCTCCCCCTGCCTGCCTTGGTGCCGAAAGTCTGGATGGTGGTGGCCGTCATGATGGGGCTGGGCAGTGCGGCCAGTTTCATCATGAGTCCCTGCAGCCCCGCCCTGGCCGACCAGGTGGAACAGCAGGGCAGCCAGAGCTTTGCCTCGGCCTTCTCCATCCTTAACCTCTCCTATTCCGTCGGGCTCACTGTGGGCCCGCTGCTGGGCGGGGTTCTGGTCCAGGGCCTGGGCCTGCCTCTGGCCCTGGGTCTGTGCGGACTTGGTTTCGGCGGCTACGTCCTTGTGGTGAGGTCGGTCAGCGCTTGATCGCGCGGTAGATCCAGCGCTCTGCTCCTTCCTCCCAGGGTCGGCCATCCAGTCCGCCATAGGCCTGCTCCACTGAGAGTCCTGCCTCCTCCAGGAAGGCGCGCACCTCGGCATCCGTGGGGATCCAGATGTCATGGCAGAAAGCGGCGCCCTGGCAGGTGCGTTCGGTGAGGATGCGACGGCGATCTGAACTCCACTGGGTTCGCTCCTGGTAGCCGTCTTCAGGAAACTCCAGCCAGATGCCCGCCACCTCCGCCATGGAGTCCTGGAGGAAGGACCTGCCAGCCAGATCCAGCAGCAGGGCGCCGCCCGGACGGAGCACCCGCGCGAACTCGGCAAGCTGTCTCAGGTTTTCCGAATCGGTCGCGAAATAGCCCCAGCTTGTGAAGGCGCAGAACACGCCATCAACGCTGGCCGGGCGGAAGGGCAGGGCTCTGAAATCCAGGCGCGCCAGGGGCGCAGGGTGACTGGCCCGGTGCTTGGTCAGATTGAGGGGGCTCAGATCTCCCCCGATGACCCTCAGTCCCCGGGATTTGAGATGGGGATGGAGGCGGCCCCACCCGCAGGGAAGATCCAGCACCAGGCTGCCGGGGGGCAGGTCCAGCAGCTTCGCCAGGGCCGGACCTTCAAGGGCTGCATCCCGGGCCTTGTCCGCATAGATGGTGAAGTAGGCCGGATGATTGAAATCCCAGACAAACCAATCCATGGCGTGGTGGAGAGCTTCAGTCTTCCGCTTCGGCTTTCACCAGCTTCACGGCCGGGGGTGTGGGAAGGCTGTTCGCGATCCCCTTCCAGACGTATCTCGTGCCCCGCTTCTGGCCATTCTTCACGATGAGCTTGGTCTCCTCCAGGTCCGTGAACAGGCGGCGCAGGGTGGCCGGGGCCCAGTCGCACTCCTTGAGATCGAGGGCCACCTGCGCCTCGAAACTGCTCAGGGAGCCCTTGTCCTTCAAGGCCTGCATGAGCTGTGCCTTCAGGTCTTCGAGCTCGGGCTTGGACCGGCGGGCCTTGGTCCGGAAGGCGGGTGCGGGCTCCGGGCTGGCCGCGGCCGCCCTTGCGACTGGAGCCGCCGAAACCGCTGCGGGGGCGGCAGTCTGGGTCTGGACGAGCAGACCGTCTACATAGAAATCCCCGCGTTCAGGCTGGAACATCACCACGACGGATCCCGGGGCCAGACCTTCCTGCTGAAGGGTTGTGATGACCCGTTCGCCAATTCGGCTTTTTTGTTCAGGGGTCAAACTGGGTGATTCAATAATGACCATCGTCATGGCAGCTCCACTATGTATACGCAATATTCATAATATCCTTATCTTTTGTGATTGTAAAATACGAATTCTGAAAAAATCCGGGTAGACTTCCCGCCGAGGAACCCATGCGCAAGCCCAAAATGGAACGGCCAGAGGAACAACAACGCTTCGAGACCTTCCTGCGTTCTCGCCAGCTGAAGCTTACGGGCGAGCGGCTGGAACTGGTCGAAGAGGTCTTCGGTCAGCCCCACCACTTCGACGCGGACCAGTTGCACATGGCCCTGAAGCAGAAGGGCAAGGCCATCAGCCGGGCCACGGTTTACCGGACCCTCGACTTGCTGGTGCAGTGCGGATTGGTGCGGAAGAGCAGCTTCGGGGACCAGCACGCTCACTACGAGGCGGTTCACAGCGATGAGCACCACGACCACCTCATCTGCCTGAACTGCGACGCCATCATCGAATTCTTCCGACCTGACCTGGAGGCGCTCCAGGAGCAGATCTGCCGGGAGTTCGCCTTCAAGCCCATGCATCACAGCCACCAGATCTTCGGGCTTTGCACGGCCTGCCAGAAACTGACCACGGATGACTCCGTCCTGGCCCATCGACTGAGCCAGTTGAGCACCTGATGTTCTCCGGGGGTTCCTTGCTTCGCAAATACCCCCGGAGCCCCACGCAGAAGCTCGGCGGAGCCGAGCTTCTGCCTGGACTTGTTCCTTTTTATCATCAATAGAAGGGCGGCAGGGGGCCAGTCGATCGAACACGACTTGTCTCTAAAACCTGAAATGGTGTTTTTTGCACAATTTCCGACGACCTTGTGATGCCCCTAGTGATGGAAGAACGCGTGGGGGTGACAAGCTCAGCGGCCCCCGGGCCATTGTTCCTTCTGCGCAGGCCCTCATCCGATCTGGATCATGCTGTTCCTGGGCGGCGTACAAAAGATCAAGGTCACTACGGTCCAACCCCGCGATGACGGGATAGCTCAGATTTGGAAAGATATCCCCGAGATGGAAAGAGAGTTGCCGTCCTGCTCCCAGAAGATCAAAGGGAAGTGTTCCCAATCCGTCTCGTTGAGCATGAAGCGCCACAACCAAATTCAGAGCCCCATCCTTGTCCCAGGAGGAACGGAAATTGGCCTCGTAAGCGTAACGAAAGGACACATGGTCTTCGAACGGAACTACCTCGAATCCACGCTCCCGAAGACGTCCCTGAATCCTCTCCTCCAAGAGAAGTGCATCAGGGTCTGCGACCAAGGTCAGCCTGGAGGCATCAGGAACGAAAGCTTTGAGGATCTGGTCCCGCCAGTTACCCATGTGAACCTCCACCCACCCTGGCCATGAGAAGAGGCGTCATCTCCGGATACCTCAATCGATGGCAGATCGAAGTAATGCATCGAGAGTTGAAACAAGATGTGGGTGTTGGAGAGATGCAGGGGTGGACCGAGAATACGGTCCGAAGGTTTCATGGTGCTTTAGCGCTGATGTATGGCCTCGTCAGCCTCGCAGGCCACCGAATGCTCAAGTCCCAAAAAGTCAACCTTCCTCCGCTTCCCATTTGGCGCAGCCACAGCGTTCCCAGGCGGCCCTCGGCAAGGACTCTGGTCACCATGCTTCGTGATGATGTGGAAAGGTTTGGGATCTACGACCGTTCGGCGATCAGGAAAAAGCTGCTCAGGCGTTGGAAGCTCCCCGTCCAACATTCCTTTGTCGTCGCATGAACTTGAACCTTGAGGCATTGATCCCGCAGCCCCTTCGATGGGGCTGCGGTTTTGTACTGATTATTGCGATCCGTGCCCTTGGCTCTTGGATCATCGGCTGTTGGCAATTCGCGCACTGAGAACATCACTACTCGTGATTCGGTTGTGATGGCCCAATCACAAGGAACACAAAGAAAAGGGCGAACCGGTCAATATCCGGTTCGCCCTTTTTCTATGCAACCTTACTACTCGGTGCTGTATTGATTGAACCTATGTGCGTCGTAGTGATGATGAAAAGGGACAAGTCCAGGCAGAAGCTCGGCGGAGCCGAGCTTCTGCTTTTCCACGAGCGGATGCGTAAGGCATAGCTTGCTTCAGTTGGAGGCGCTAGGCTGTGCCATGGAAAAATTGACGATCGAGGACCTCCAGAGCCTCCCCAAGACAGACCTCCATGTCCACCTGGATGGCAGTCTTCGTATCCCGACCATTCTCGAGCTGGCCGGCCAGCAGAAGGTGAAGCTGCCGGCGGATTCTGTGGATGGGTTGAGGCCCTTCGTGGAGATGGGCGAGGACTGCAAATCCCTGGTGGATTACCTGCGGGCGTTCGACGTGACGCTCTCCGTGATGCAGACCTATGACAGCCTGGTCCGGACCGCCTTCGAGCTTGCGGAGGACGCGGCGCTTGAAAACGTCCGCTACATGGAGGTGCGCTACAGCCCCATCCTCCACCAGCAGAAGGGGCTCACCCTCCATGCCATCGTGCAGGCGGTGCTGGAAGGTCTGGCCCAGGCGGAGCGCAAGTACAACATCCGTACCGGTGTGATCCTTTGCGGCATGCGCCACATCTCGCCTGATATCTCCTTGCGGCTGGCGGATCTTACGGTGGCCTTCAAGAACAAGGGCGTGGTGGGCTACGACCTGGCGGGAGCCGAGGAAAACTTCCCGGCCAAGCGCCACAAGGATGCCTTCGGGCGCGTGCTGCAGAACAACATCAACTGCACCCTGCATGCTGGCGAGGCCTACGGGCCCGAGAGCATCCACCAGGCCATCCACCTCTGCGGGGCCCACCGCATCGGCCACGGCGTGCGGCTCATCGAGGATGGCGACCTGCTGAACTACGTGAACGATCACCGCATCCCCCTGGAGTGCTGCCCGTCGAGCAACGTGCAGACCAAGGCCGTGAAGAAGATGGTGGACCACCCCATCCGGCTGTTCTATGACCTTGGCCTGCGGGTCACCGTGAACACCGACAACCGCATGGTGACGAACACCAGCGTGAGCCGCGAACTCCTGGTCATCCACGAGGAGCTGGGCTTCAGCCTCGAGGAGATCAAGGAAGTCATCATCATGGGTTTCAAGAGCGCCTTCCTGCCCTACGCCCTCAAGCGCGCGATGCTGGCCGAGGTGGTGCATGAGCTGAAGGCCTTCAAGCCCGGCAGCCTGGAGAGTAAGAGGGAACACCTCTAGCCAGAGTTGGGTCGGCGTCGTCTCGCGTATCGGCGCAGCCGATACCGAGAGAAGGGAGCACCTCTGATACTCTGGCTTCCGAGGCCTGGATTCATGCTGGATCGTTTCGCCACCTTTCTCGATCGCCATCACAAGATCCTTCTCACCACCCATGAGAATCCAGACGGGGATGGTGTCGGTGCCGCCATCGCCCTGGCCGCCCATCTGAAGGGAAGTGGCAAGGAGGCTCGAATCGTGGTGACTCCGGGCTTGCCCGAGAACCTGCGGTTTCTGGATCCACTGGGCTGGGTCGAGGCCTTCGAACCGGGTGGTGCCCATCAGGAACTGGCGGCCTGGCCTGATGCCTGGCTGCTGATCGACGCTTCGGAGCCCCATCGCATGGGGATCCTGTTCCAGGCCTTTGAGAAGACCCTCGCCGATCGCGCCTGTCTCGACCACCACCTGAAGGATGCGCCGGCGGGGTTCGACGCGGAGTTCACGGATCCCACCGCCAGTGCCAGCACGGAGCTGGTCTATGATCTGGTGCGCCCGCGCCTTGGGGGGGATCTTCCACCGGTGATGGCCCAGGCCCTCTACGCTGGCCTGGTGAGTGACACGGGCAACTTCCGCCATTCCAACAGCACCCCGAAAGTCCACCACGCTGCTGCGGACCTCATCGCGCAGGGTGTGCATCCGGCCCGGACCTTCAACGCCCTTTATCAGACCGCGACGCCCGCCAAACTCAAGCTGTTTGGCCGGGCCGTGGCGGGCATCCAGTTGCGGGATGGCGGACGTTTCGCCTATGTATCGGTCACCCGGGCGGACCTGGCTGCCTGTGGCGCAACCCACGAGGATCTCGACGAGCTGGTGGAAGAACCCCGCAGACTGAAGGGCGTCGAGGTGGCGGCCCTTTTTTCCGAAACGGAGGATGGCCGGGCAAAGGTCAGCCTGCGCTCCCGCGAACGGGTGGACGTGAATGCTGTCTGCAAGCAATTCGGTGGCGGTGGTCACCGTTTGGCTTCTGGCGCCAAGGCCTCTTTGCCACTGGAAACCTTCATATTTCAAGTAGAAGCAGCAGTTCTCGGCCAAATCAGATTGAATATTGTCTAAATTTTAATTTGGACAAAATGGGTTGCCGAGATGGCATCCTGAGATCAGACTTCAGTTATCGCTGAGCGGCATCCAATGTGGTGACCGCCATCACCCCGGGAAGGCCATGTCCCCCAAAGATCCCAGCAGTGCGCCCAAGCTTGAACTATTCTGCAAGTTGCAGGCGGAGAAAGTCCCGTTCATCGCCAAGGCCAACGTGCCTTCCATCTTCGGGAAGTTCGTGGTCTACGGATTCCTGGAGCACGCCACGGGCAAGGAACATCTGGCCGTGGTGGCAGGTGAGATCGATGCCCGGCGGCGGATTCCTGTCCGCATCCACTCGGAGTGCTGGACCGGTGATGTGCTGGGCAGCTTGAAGTGCGACTGCCGCCAGCAGCTGGAGGAAGGCCTCCGACATGTGGGCGAACATGGGGGCATGGTGCTCTACCTGCGCCAGGAGGGCCGGGGCATTGGCCTGCTCAACAAGCTCAAGGCCTACGCATTGCAGGAGCAGGGACTGGATACGGTAGAGGCGAACCATTCGCTGGGCTTCCCCGATGACCTCCGCACCTACGAGTGCGCCGTCGAGATGCTGAAGTTCTTTGGCATCACCAAGGTGAAGCTGCTCACCAACAATCCCCGGAAGATCGGAGCGCTGGAATCCGCCGGCATCGAGGTGCAGCGGGAGAGCCACCAGCTGGCTTCCAACCCCCACAACCTCCGCTACCTGAAGACCAAGGCGCGCAAGAGCGGCCACCTGCTGAATTTCACGGAAGAGGCCCTCTAGACCTGCAATTTATCTCGCAGGCAAGGGTTCACAGGTGCTAGCTATAGGTATGCCCGCACCCGTATCCGACCAGACCATCTACGACATTTCCCACGTCATCCAGCTGTCGGTGGCGCCAGTGTTCCTGCTCACCGCCATCGGCACGATTCTGGGGGTGATGTCCAACCGGCTGGCCCGCATTGTGGACCGGGCCCGGGTGCTCAAGGAGCGGATGGAAGGGCTCCCGGAGGACAAGACGCTGCCCATCCATGCAGAAATGCGGAGCCTGGCGCGCCGCCGCTATCTGGTGAACCTGGGCATCACCTTCGGCACCAGCGCAGCCCTGCTGGTCTGCGTCAGCATCGCCACGGTCTTCCTGGGGGCCGTATTGAAGGCCAACGTGGCTGTCCCTGTGGCCTCGCTGTTCATTCTCGCCATGGCCGCAATCGTGGCGGCCCTGGTCTGCTTCCTGCGGGAAGTGCTCCTCGCGGTGAGGAGTCTGGTCCTCGCCTGATCGAACACCTACAGGCTCTTGATTGCGGCGATCTCCTGGGGACTCAAGTAGCGCCAGGCGCCGGGTTTCAAGAAGGGATCCGCCAGGGGGCCGAACTGCACCCGGCGCAGCTTGCTGACCGGGTGGCCCACCGCGGCGAACATGCGCCGGATCTGCTGATTCTTGCCTTCGGTGAGCGTCACCTTCAGCCAGGGATTGTCACCCTTTTCCGCCACCTCGATGTGGCAAGGTTTCAGTCGCTGGCCGCTGAGCAGGAAGCCGTCCTGGAATTCCTTCAGCAGCTCGGGCCGCGGATTGCGGTGCACCTTCACCAGGTACACCTTGGGGATTTCATGCTCTGGACCCATGAGCACCTGGGCCAGGGCGCCATCATTGGTCATCAGCAGCAGTCCTTCGGAATTGAAATCCAATCGGCCCACCGGGTAGAGGCGGCCCGGCACACCCTTCAGCAGGGCCATCACCGTGGGTCGGCCCTGGTCGTCCTTCACCGTGGTGACATAGCCCTTGGGCTTGTTCATGAGGATGTAGACGGGCGCCTCCCGCTGGACTTCGATGAGATCCACCGTGATCACATCCCGGCGCGGGTCGGCGCAGGTGCCCAGCTCCGTGACGGTCTTCCCGTTCACCTGCACGCGGCCATCGAGAATGATCTGTTCGCAGGCCCGGCGGCTGTCGACGCCGGCCGCGGCGAGGATCTTCTGGAGGCGTTCTTGGCCCGGGCTTCCGGCGCGCGGGCCGGTCTTGCGAGGAGCAGCGGCCGCAATGGGCCTGGCGCTGGGTACCGGGGAGGGACGGCGAACAGGCCGGTCCTCGGAATGGGCAGCGGGACGGCGAACAGGCCGGTCCTCGGAATGGGCAGCGGGACGGCGAACAGGCCGGTCCTCGGAATGGGCAGCGGGACGGCGAACAGGCCGGTCCTCGGAATGGGCAGCGGGACGGCGGACA
>CAISFO010000086.1 GCA_903884655.1 uncultured Holophagaceae bacterium
CTTCACCCGGGTCACCTCCGGCAGGAGGCCCGCCTCCATCAGCAGCACCATGGCCGCTTCGACGTCACATTCCATTTCCTCGGCGGCCAGGTTGAGGTTGCGCAGGTAGGCCACCTCGCCCTTGCGCTCGCCCAGCCCCTCTTGCAAGGCTGCCAGGGCCTGATGCCACACCGGCCCCGGGAGCATGGCTTCCCGGTGCCGGTAGTGGGCGAAGGCGCCCGGCTTCTTGAGCATCGACTTGACCACGTGGCGGTAGTCAATCCGGGTCCGGTACTCACCCAGGATCCGCGGCAGCACCAGCATTCGCCGGTCGGCGTACCAGACCTCCATGGACATCTCGTAGAGCCGCACTCGCACCCATTCCTCCGCGAGCCGTGGCGGGACCGAGTAGGTGTTCCGCTTCACCAGCAGGGTGCTTTCCTCGGATACCTTGATCCGCCACTCGTCGAACTCCGCGAACGTCTCAACCCGCAGGGGCCGCATGGCGGCCAGTTCCTCCTCGACCCGCTTGCGCCGGGCGTTGGCCAGCCGGCACACACCCTGGGCCCAGGTTTCCCACGCTTCCACCGACGGGAAGTCGCGGTGGCCGCGCAGCAGCAGATGCTGGTGTAGCCGGGTCTTGAGGGCGTTGTTCGAGGCTTCCACGTCCCCGTTCTGCTCCGACTTCCTGACCCCGATGGTCCGCACCTGGATGTCGTAGTGGCCGACCATCATGTCCCAGTAGTCGTTGTTGAAGGCCCGGGGCCGGCGGCCGTTGGTGCGATGGGCGCCGGCGATTGCTTCCCCTGTTGCCGTGACCTCGACTTCCGCCTTGGCGCTGATCTTGTGGGTGGCCGAGGTGGAGTTGTCGGTCTGGCTGAACCGCGGGATCCGGCCCAGTTGGGCCAGCGCCGCCGGAATTCCCCGCCGCAGGGCCAGCATGGATTCCGACTGGCACACGGTCACCCAGCCCCAGTTGGAGTACGGCAGCACCACATGGCAGAGCAGGTGGTCGAAGGCCTCGCCCTGGATCGTCACGCCCAGCTCCGTGGCCGACGTGAAGTCCGTCTGCATGGCCTCGCCCGGCACATGCTCCTGGGGGAAGAAAATCTCCTTGTCGGGGCCGTGCTGGATCTGCCAGGTCTTGACCCGACGCTGGAAAGTCCGCAATTGGCTGTCCTGGTATACCCCTGGCCGCTTGCTTTGCAACTCCTCGAACAGGCCCTTGGCCTGCAACTCGGGAGCCGCCGCCAGCCTCTCGGCAAGCTCGGGCCAGTCCTCCGCGAAAGGATCCGCATGGGTCTTCCAGTGCCGCTCGATCGGCATTTGGGAAGGGAACTTCTTGACCCGGATATAGTTGCGAGCCGTCTTTCGGTCGATGTTGGCCTTCATCGCCGCCCGGCCGATCTGCCCGTGCTTGGCCATCTCCTCGTTCAATCGCCTCACCTGCTTGTCTGTGACCCGGCCCACGGCAACGCCCTCCCCACGGCCAAAGGCCATGAGTTACCGTGCCGACTCTGGAGCCCCCTTAGCTACCCCGAACCGGGTAAGTCGATGGGGAAGTGTAACTGTCCGCGATGGGGACTACACAGTGTCGCCGGGCAGCCCTGGAGGTCCCTCCGGACCTCCCGGAAGCCCACCACGGCGCACCTCGGAGCCTTCCTGGACCTGGGGCCGCTCCACCGA
>CAISFO010000087.1 GCA_903884655.1 uncultured Holophagaceae bacterium
ACCAATACAGTTCACTTAGCTACCACAATTTGAATCACTGGATGAACTTTGGCATTGCACTTCAGGCTGCGGTCCCGAAGGTGCCAGTTACTCATCTTTCGCTTGATGCCCCTTGGGTTCGTCCGGGAGCGGCTGGAACATACCCTTTCGGTCAGGATCTCCCGGAGGATGGCGGCGTGGACTGCGGGGATTTCCCGTGGGGGGAGAGAGCCGCGAAGTGCGGCAGGGTCCGGCGAACCACTCGAACTGCATGCATGAACGATAACTCGTCGGGATCCACTTGCCCCACCAAGGCCGCCTCATGCATCAGTCCCCGTACGGCGAAATGGGCCATCATCAGACCATAGAACTCCTGGCGGATGAGGTCTGGCGTCTTGCTTCGCAAGAGGGTCTGGCGGCCTCGGAGGTGGGTTTTCAACTCATCAAAGGCCGTCTCGATTTCCCATCGCTCCGGATACAGGGCCGCCAGTTCCTTGGCAGGTGCAGCCTTGGGGTCCAGAAGGGTGGTGATGATCCGATAGCTGGGCTCACCTTCCGGAGCTGGGGGAAGGCGGAAATCTCGGGACCCATCCAGGGTATATTCCACCACCCTCACCTTCACGCCATCCTCGGGGCGCCGCCTCCGGTCATTGCCGTCGAACACGGTGGAAAGGAAGGAGCCGTCCTCCAACTCCACTTCCCGCGGTAGTTTTTGTTTTGAACTTACCCGCCAAGCCAGTTCGGCCCCGGTGCCTTTGGCCTTTTTCCAGAACGCAAAGCCATAGAACCCGCGGTCGGCCAAGCAGAGCATTCCTTTGGTCAAGAATCCGAGCACTTCCGAGGCCAAGCTGCGCTCGTCCGCCTCGCACGGGCCCAAGCGGGTTCCAAACAAAACATGGGTGCCATTCTCCACCAGGGAGACGAATCGGAGTTGGGGAAAGGCAGCTGTTCCTCGCGAAGTGGATGGACGGCCGAATGCAGATTCGTTGGCCGGATCATCTGGAAGGTCCAGAGTGCTGCCGTCCAGGCTTACGACCCGCCATCCGTGGAACCAGGCGCCCCGAGTCCCCTCCACGGCGATGGGTCGTACCAGTTCGTCGTGAAGCCTGCGAATGGGCTCCCAGCCAAGCCGGGTACGGGCCTGGGAGATGCCTGACTTCCCCGCGATTCTAAGATCGACGCCAGTCCTACCGAGCCAGCGGATGCCTTCCAGAAGACATCGGAGCACTTCCCGGCAAGAGGCTTGGGAGAATAGCGCCAGCGCAATCACGTAGTAGACCACCACGTGCGCTGGGAGGTCACGCTGGCGCTGGCTCGCCTTCCCGGTCGCGTTCAGAGATGCTTCCACCCGTTCGGCTGGGAACATCCGCGCCACGACCCCTAGCGTGACGTAATCCGAGATTCTGCTTCCACCTTCGAGTAAAGCTGCGGTCCTTGCCATGGCGTGCCCACCTATAAAAATAGGCAGGATCTACGCCATGTCAATGCTTAAATGAACTGTATTGGACCTAGAACCTTCTGTCCTGGTTATCGATAGCCAATCGGTGAAGACCACCGGAAAAGGGGGGGCCATGGCTGCGATGACCCTATCGCCCAAGGGAAAGGCCGGTTCATCACCGTCCTGCCGGGCGACAGGAAATAGTCAGTAAATCGGGTTCGCGGAACACGAGCGCCCACCCAGGCCGGCGCGTCCGTGCGCAGCCCGATTTACGGTCTTGAACAGGCCCGGAGCGGTAGGGGCCGGCGCGATCAGGCTGCTATGGGCAAATCGAGCTCGGTCGGCTGCTTGGAACTTGGCCGGACGGCTCAAACCCCGACTTCAGGATCGCCATGGTTCGGCTGGTTCTGGGTGGCAATGGTTCTGCTCCTGCCCATGAGCAGACCCTCCCCGTCCCGCTTGGTCGGCAGGTTGATGTGCGAGACAGCCTGGTCGTTGGGGGGACGGTCAGCATGGAGCCTCAGCTTCGGGAGGTGACCGGAGTGCGGTGGATTCCAACCGGATCCGGTGGAGGATGCCGCCGCAAACCGGGCAGGCGCGCATTGCCTGCTCGAGCCACGTCACCGGAGATGCCGGAGTTTTGGGCTTGGCTTCTCCCAGGGCCTGCCGGGCCTGGTCCAGGAGGCCCCCTGGTTTGGTGGCGGCGTATAGGCCAGCGTGGCGGATCTTCCGAAACCCTGGCGGCAGCACATGCTGGATCAGGCGGTAGAGGAACTCCACCGATTCCAGGGTGGCGGTGCGGCCATGCTTGGTGCGGAAGGTCACCTGCTCGTCCGTTTCCGCCACCAGCCGGGAGTTGGCCATGCCCACCCGGTGAGTGTAGCGACCGAGATACTGGAGCACGTGGGTGGATTTGCGGAACGGCTTCTTGACGTAGGCGATCCAGCGCTTGCGTTTCACCTGTGCGATCAGCCGGGCATAGGCGGCCTCTTCCATTTCCGGGAAGCTCCCCACGTCCCGACTGGCGCCCAGTGCGGCCAGGACCTTGCCGCGGAACACCTTGCCCAGCATTTCCAGCGGGAACAGGTAGCGGTGCTTGAGCCGGATGAATCGACTGCCATCCAGTGCCAGGCCGCCGGCGCTGACCAGCACGTGGACGTGGGGATGGAAGGCCAGTTCCCGGGTCCAGGTGTGCAGAATCTGGGTCAGGCCGAACGTCAGCCCCTTCCGAGTTCTCCCCAGTTCCAGTAGGGTGTCAGCGACGGCGCGCAGCATGGTTTGGTAGACCAAGGCCGGGTGGAGCCGAGCCAGGGTCCGCAGTTCCGCCGGCAGGGTGAACACCACGTGGAAGTGGCCGATGCCGAGGATCTTTTGCCAGCGGGCGGCGATCCACTTCTCCTGGGCCAGGGCCTGGCATTTGGGGCAGTGCCGGTCCCGGCAGGAATTGTAGGCGATCCGCTCATAGTCGCCGTGCTCGCAGACCAGCTTGTGGCCGCCGAGGGCGGCGGTTCGGCAACGACTGATGGCGGTCAGCACCTTTTTCTGCCCCGGGGCAAGGCGATGCC
>CAISFO010000088.1 GCA_903884655.1 uncultured Holophagaceae bacterium
CCGAGGAACACTACGGGTTCAAGCGTTGGGGCTCCGGCCATTTTGCGGTGGACGAGGACGGCTTTGTGGCCGTCCAGCCCCAGGCCGATGGCCGGGCCATCCGGGTCCTGGATGTGATCCAGGAGGCGGTCGGAATGGGCCTCAAAGCCCCGATGGTCATCCGCTTCCAGGACCTGCTCCGGCACCGGGTGGTCCAGATGAACGAGACCTTCCGCCGGACCATGAAGGCCGAGGGCTACAAGGGCGAGTACCGGGGGGTCTTCCCGATCAAGGTCAACCAGCTGCGGGAGGTGGTCGACGAGATCATCGCGGCCGGCAAGGACTACCATTATGGCCTGGAGGCGGGCTCCAAGCCCGAGCTGATGGTCGCCCTGGCCATGCATGAGGGCAGCCAGCGGCTGATCATCTGCAACGGCTACAAGGACCACGACTACATCCGGCTCGCCCTCCTGGGCCGCAAACTGGGCAAGAAGGTCATCCTGGTGGTCGAGCAGCTGTCCGAGTTGGACGACATCATCCGCCTGTCCCAGGAAACGGGGGTCAAGCCGATGATCGGCTTCCGGGTGAAGCTCCAGACCCGGGGCGAGGGCAAGTGGGCCATGTCCACCGGCGAAAACGCCAAGTTCGGGCTCAACACCGCCGAGATCCTCTTTGCCTGCGAGAAGCTCAAGGCAGTCAAGTTCACCCAGTGCCTCAAGCTGGTCCATTTTCACATCGGCTCCCAGGTGCCGAACATCATCACGATCAAGAACGCGGTGATCGAGGCCACCCGCTGCTACTGCCACCTGTCCGACATGGGCTTCCCCATGGGCTACCTGGACGTGGGCGGGGGCCTGGGCATCGACTACGACGGCTCGCGGACCAATTTCGAGAGCTCGATGAACTACTCCCTGGAGGAGTACGCCCGCGACGTCATCTTCAACATCCGGGAGATCTGCGACGCCTCCGATGTGGCGGTGCCGGACATCGTCAGCGAATCGGGCCGCGCGGTCGTCGCCCCCCACTCCATGCTGGTCGTGGAGGTCTTCGAGCGGATCAACAAGCACGAGTCCCTGGGCCAGCAGCACCAGCCCAAGGTTAAGCACAAGGTCGTCCAGGACCTGGCGGTCATGCTGAAGAATAAGACCAAGCTCGGGCGCCTCGAGCGGTTTCACGACGCGCTCCAGAAGAAGGAGGAGGCGTTCTCGCTCTTCAATCTTGGCTACCTCGACCTGGAAAACCGGGCCGCGGCCGAGTCGATCTTCTGGCAGATCTGCGAGCAGATCGCCAAGGAAGGCCGGAAGACGGGCTACCAGCCCGAGGAGCTCCACGACCTTTCCAAGCTGCTGGCCGACCAATACGTGTGCAATTTCTCGGTCTTCCAGTCGCTCCTCGACCACTGGGCCCTGAAGCAGCTCTTCCCGGTGGCTCCCCTCCACCGCCTGAAGGAAAAGCCGACGGTCAACGCCATCCTGGTCGACATCACCTGCGATTCCGACGGCAAGATCGACAGCTTCATCGACCTGCAGGATGTGAAGGACTACATCACCCTCCACCCCCTGAACAACAAGCCCTAC
>CAISFO010000089.1 GCA_903884655.1 uncultured Holophagaceae bacterium
GAACCTCGCGTGCATCCAACACCTCGGCCCCCAGTTGTCTGGGACCCAGCGTCCTCCACTCCCTCTCCACATCGCCTCCTCGGCGACTCAGGGGGTCAATAGTTCTGTCGCCAGGGGGTCAGTTTTGGCTGTCGCCCGATAGGGAACAAACGGTCTGCCTTTTCAAAAACAGGCGACCTGCCTTGGATGGATGAGCGGGCACTTAATCCTCCACAGCCTCTGCATCCTTCCTGATTTGGCGAACCGATGGGGCCTCAGACCTGTCGACTCATTCAAAGATAGGCACCGCATCGATGTCCGAACTCTCACGAGAAACTCGAATTGAATATTCTGAGTCGCTGGATTTTTTGCTGCGACTCGATCAGCTTGTGCTTGAAGGAGCAAGGATCATCGTGGTCGTACCCGTCCGCCCAGCAGATGACTCTCTGTTCTTCGCTCGCCTTCGGATTTGCCAAGCGCCGCTGCCTCCAGATGGGGCGATTCCCATCTCCAGTGAGAGTTCTGTCCGGAACCTGGTAAATCGAATCACTGGGTATTTTGCTCGCCTAAGGCGCGAGCCCAATTACCACCATTACGTTGCCTCGGTCAGGAAGGACTGCGATCCACTCGAAGTGCATCTTTCACCCAGGTAAGCCAGCCATGCGCCTATCCTCCAGCTCAACTCGGACCCCGCCTCCATTGCAAGATTGAACCGCCACGAACTTTTACATCGAATCAGCCGGGCCAAGGAAAACCTGGTCGGGTGGACCGATTCAGGCCCCGGCATGGGCCGTGCTCGGTCCCCGGGCCTGCCCGGGTCCGACCTTGATCTATTGAAGTGCGCGGACCTCGACTCCGGATTCCTCCAGGGCCCTGCGCAACCGACGGGCAAAGGCCAAGGCCTTGGGTTGATCGCCATGGATGCAGATGGTCCCTGCCTTCAGGGCGACATCCTTGCCTGCCACGCTCTTGACCTGACCTTCGTGCACCATGCGCAGCACCCGTGACACGGCGAGTTCTTCATCCGTGATCATGGCTCCGGGCGCGCTGCGGGGGGAGAGGCTGCCATCTGATTCGTACCCGCGATCCGCGAACACTTCGCTGGCGCACCGGAGGCCGATGTCCAAACCAGCCCTGACCAGGGCGCTGCCACTCAGGCCTACGAGGATCAGGGAGGGATCGAAATCCCAGACGGCCCCGGCGATGGCGGCGGCCAGGGAGCTGTCCTTGGCCGCCATGTTGTAGAGGGCGCCGTGGGGCTTGACGTGACAGAGCCTGGCTCCCGCCGCCTTCGCAAAGGCCTCCAGGGCACCCACCTGATAGAGGATCAGCCCGCGGGCCTCCTCGGGGGTGATGCTCATGGTCCGGCGACCGAAGCCCTGCAGGTCCGGGAGGGAAGGGTGGGCCCCCAGGGCGACGCCCTTGGCCACGGCGGATTGTACCGTCCGCAGCATGGTCATGGGATCACCAGCGTGGAATCCACAGGCGATGTTGGCGCTGGTGACATGCTCAAGCAGAGCCTCGTCTTGCCCCATGGTCCAGGCCCCGAAGCTCTCGCCCATGTCGCAGTTGAGGTCGATGGATTTGCGCATGGGATCACCTTGGTTCAAAGGGTTTGCTGGTCAGCCAGGACGAGCTCAAGGTCGTGGAATCGTTTTTCGCGGGAGAGAAACAGGTCCTGGGCTTCTTCAACGGAAACCTGGGAGAGTCGCAGCGCTTCCCCCGGGCGGAGCTGGGCGGCCCTGGGGAGATCCACAGAGACCACCTCGCCCAGGCGAGGGTAGCCGCCGGTCGTCTGCCGATCCGCCATGAGCAGAATGATGGACCCGTCGGAGGGAAGCTGGAGGGTGCCCATGGCCACCCCGGATGAGACCATCTCCTGAGGCTGTTCCAGGGAAAGCTTTGGCCCCAGCAGTCGGATGCCCATGCGATTCGAGTGGGCCGCCACTTCGAAGGGGGACGCAAGGAGGCATTGCCTGGATGGGCCCGTCAATCCGGACCATTGAGATCCTGGGATGAAGCGGAGCATCGCAGGCTGGGCGAACTCGAGAAACTGGTACCAGGGGACGAACCAGTCCGGCCCCAACAATAGGTGCTGTCCCTGGTGAAAGCGCTGGCGAAGCGAAGGGTACCGAACTTTAGGGCAGGGCCCGGTCTCCAGGCGGTCGCCGATCTTGAGGGGGCGGCCCTGGAAGCCTCCGAAGCCCGCGGACAGATGGGTACTGGCGCTGCCCATGACCCTCGGGACCTGGAAGCCGCCTTCCACCCCCAGATAGCAGCGGGCCCCCTGGACGGGGCGGCCGAAGCTGAGCAGGGAGCCAGCCGCCACCATCACGGGCCGCCAGAGGGGCATCCGCTGGTCCGCGATCCTGGGTGAAAGATCCGCGCCACAAAGCGTGATCATCGACTCGGTCTCGAAGTACAGGCTGGGTCCGGAAAGGGTGATCTCCAGGGTGGGGGCGTGATTGGGATTCCCCAGCAGGAGGTTGGCGATCCGGTGGGAGGCCTCATCCATGGCTCCGCCGGGACCCACGCCCAGGTGCTGGAAGCCCCTGCGCCCAAGGTCCTGGACCGTGGTGAGCAGGCCGAAGGATGCGACCCGCAGGCTCACGGAGCCTCCAGGGCGCAGGCGTGGAAGGTTTCGGCATCGATGGGGACGAACCGCAGCCGATCGCCTGGGTGGAGCAGGCAGGGGTTCGCTTCGCTGGGAAGGAACAGGCGCTTCGGGGTCTGGCCGATGATCTGCCAGCCTCCGGGCGTAGCCAAGGGGTAGATGCCTGTCTGCATCCCCGCGATGCCCACCGAGCCGGCAGGGACCATGAGCCGCGGCGTGCTCCGCCGGGGGGCGGCGATGGTGGTGTCCAGGCCCCCCAGGTAGGCGAAGCCGGGTGAAAAGCCGATCATGTAGACCCGGTACGATGCTGCCGCATGCCGGGCAATGACTTCCTCGGGGGATCGTGAGCAGAGGCTGGCCACATCGTTCAGGTCTGGTCCAAAGTCGCCTCCGTAACAGACGGGAATCTCCACCAGGCGTGGTAGAGGGAGGGCCGAAGCCCCGGCCTTCTTCCAGAGGCGCATGACTTCACGGCTCAGGGCCTCGAAGGGTGGCATGCCCTTCCCCGACCAGGCGGTGGGATCGTAATGCAGGGTGATCGTGGCATAAGCTGGGACCAAGTCATGAACCCCTGGGAGCCTTTTCTGGCCTAGCAGGGCCGCCAGCTGGTGAACCCGATCATTGACGCCGGGATCGATCCCGCTCCCCAGGGTCAGCAACAAAGCACGGTCGCCCAGAGCTTCCACTTGGAGCTCGGGATTCCGTGCGAGGTCTGGCGATTCGGTCCGCATGTCGATGCAACTCGGTATTGATGATCCCGGGGACTGGAAGTTGGACGCTGCTGATACGCTTCCTCCATATCATCTTCCATTCGACATTCATTCAACTCCAAATCTGGAGGCCCCACCATGAGCAATGGAACCACCATCTCAGTCGATCCGATAACCCCCTGGTGGAAGGAGGTCACGCGCAACCAGTGGTACGCGCTGCTGGCGGGGAAGGTCGGTTGGATGCTGGATGCCTTTGACGTGATGCTCTACGTCTTCTGCCTGAAGACCATCATGGAAGAGTGGCACCTGAATCCCGCCGTGGCCGGCTTCATGGTGACGGTGACCCTCTTCGCCTCCTCCTTCGGCGGCATCCTGTTCGGGGCCGTGGCCGACCGCTTCGGGCGGAAGAAGGCCCTCATGGCCACGGTGCTCATCTTCTCGGTCTGCTCCGGCCTCTCGGGCCTGGCCCAGAACCTGGTCCAGCTGGCCATCGCCCGCACCATCCTGGGTTTGGGCATGGGCGGGGAATGGGCCTCCGGCGCGCTGCTCGTCTCCGAGACCTGGCCCGCCAAGCACCGGGGCAAGGCCATCGGCCTCATGCAGGGCGGCTGGGCCCTGGGCTACATCCTCGCGGCCATCGCCGCCGCCACGATCCTGCCCCGGTTCGGCTGGCGCGTCATGTTCTTCGTGGGCGTGATCCCGGCCCTGTTCACGCTCTGGATCCGCACCAAGGTCGAGGAGCCCGGTGTCTGGGTGGAACAGCACCGGAAGGAGAAGGCCGAGCCCAAGGCCAAGGGCGGCTTCCTCCAGATCTTCGCCCCGGACCTCCTGCGCTTCACGCTCATCAGCACCCTGATTTCCACCTTCGTGATGTTTGCCTACTGGGGCCTGTTCTCTTGGCTGCCCAGCTTCCTCGGCTCTCCGGTCGCGAAAGGCGGCGCTGGCCTGTCCATCGTCAAAGCCCCCATGTGGATCATCCCCATGATGGTCGGGGCCTATGTCGGCTACGTCTCCTTCGGCTTCATCGCCGACAAGTTCGGCCGGCGCCCGACCTTCGCCGGTTATCTCCTCATCTCCGCCGTGCTCGTCTTCATCTTCGGCAACACCCGGAACCCCATGGCCCTCATGGTCATGGGGCCCTTCCTGGGCTTCTTCGGCTCCGGCTACTTCAGCGCCTTCGGAGCCTTCATCTCCGAGTTGTTCCCGACCCGGGCGCGGGGAGCGGCGGTGGGTTTCTGCTACAACACGGGCCGCATGCTGAGCGCCTTGGCCCCCACTGTGGTGGGGTTCTTCGCCGGGCGCCTGGGCGTGGGCGCGGCCCTGGGCTTCCTGGCCGTGGCCTTCGTCCTGGCGGCCCTCTCCATCTTCCTGCTGCCTGAGACCGTGGGCGCCGAGCTGACCTAGCCTGGAGGCCCAGTGAGCCCCATCGCCGAACTCCCCACGGCGCCCTACTGCCTGGCGCCTTCCTCCCACGTGGAGCCAGCCGCCTTCGAGCTGCCTGCGGGGGCCTGCGACACCCACGCCCACGTCATTTCCGCCAGCGACACCCATCCCATGGCCGCCTCCCGCAGCTACACGCCGCCCCCCGCTCCCGGGGAGAATTACCTGGCCATGCTGGATGCCACGGGCTGTGCGCGGGGTGTCCTGGTCCAGATCAGCGTCTACGGCACCGACAACTCGTACCTGCTCGAGGTACTGCAGGCCCACCCGGACCGGCTGCGGGGCGTCGCCGTGGTGACGCCGGAAGTGACGGACCGAGAGCTGGAGGCGATGCACGCGGCTGGCATCAGGGGACTGCGCATCAACGTGCTGTTCCCCGGCGCCGGTCTCAGCTTCGACGCCATGGAGGTGCTGGCGCGACGCATCGCGCCGATGGGTTGGCACATGCAGTTCCTGGTGGATGGGCGCGAGCTGCCCGGACTGCTGCCGCGCATGGTCAAGCTGCCGTGCCCGGGGGTGATCGACCACATGGGGCATATGCCCGCGGCGCTGGGGTTCTGGCATCCGGGCTTCCAGGCCCTGCGGGAGCTCGTGGCGAACCATGGGTGGTGGACCAAGCTCTCCGGCGCCTACCGGATCAGCGACAGCTGGGATGATTTTCCCGAGGTCGTCCCCATCGCCCAGGGTTTGATCGAAGCGGCTCCGGACCGGGTGCTCTGGGGTAGCGACTGGCCCCACGTGGCCATGGCGCACATGCCCGACACAGGCCGGCTGCGCAACCTCCTCAAGGTCTGGGCTCCCGATCCGGTGACCCGCCATCAAATCCTCGTGGCAAACCCAGCCCGGTTGTATGGATTCCCCGGGGGCACCGCCATCCAGTAGATGAAAGTTGATTTCTGAACAGGTGGAATGGACGCGGGCTCACCCCTGCTTTTCCCTTGCGGCCTTGAAGACGGCCATCAGGTGTCCTTCACGTGGGCCCAGGGCGACTTCCCCTTCATCCCGCTCCTGAATTCGGCAGGATGGCCCGTGGTTTACCCAGGGTAGGTCCCGTTGTGGTTGTGTTTTCCGGCCGTGAAACAATTTTGGAAACATTTTGCGCGAAAAAGACACTTGAGCCGCTTTGTCTGACTGGGGATGCTGGGGCATCACCCGATCTGGGCTTCAGGTCCCCCCCACCCGAGTCCCCGCATTCCAAACACGGCCATTCCTGGCCCAGGAGAATCGCATGAACCGCCGGTTCGCAGCCCTCACCCTCACGGCCATGGCCTGTGCCATGGTCGCCTCGGCCCAGACCTCGTCCACCTCCGGCGCGGTCCACGGGGTCATCAAGGACAAGACCGGCAAGGCCCTGGCCAGTGCCACGGTGCAGCTCCGCAATCGCGAAACGGGCCTGACGCGCACCACGACCTCCAATGCCCAGGGCGAGTACCGCATCGGCCTCCTGCCCGTGGGCAACTATGAGCTCACCGTGACCACTTCCGGCATGCGGACCGTGAAGGATGCCAACGTCCAGGTCCTGCTGGGCCAGAACACCGGCGCGAACTTCAGCATGGACAGGGCGGAGGCTTCGGCGACCGTGGAAGTGGCCGCCACTTCGGAAGCCCTCGACACCACCCAGGTGAACACCATGGTGGCCATCGACACCAACCTGGTCGAGAACGTTCCGCTCAAGGGCCGCAACTTCACGGACCTCATGAAACTCACCCCGGGGGCCGTCACGGGCGCCACGGGCCGGCAGGTGGTGGACGGCGCCCGCGGCATCATGAACAACCTCACCATCGATGGCGCCAGCTTCAACTCCGGCTTCTACGGGGATCCCCGGGGCGGCACGGCCATTCCGTTCTCCTTCGGCCTGGACACGGTGAAGGAGATGCAGATCATCACCGACGCCTACGACACTCAGTACGCCGGGGCCGGCGCGGTCATCAACGCTGTGTCCAAGCAGGGCGGCAACGAGTTCTCCGGCGATGTGCTGGATCAGTTCCGCAGCCAGTCCCTGGTCGCCAAGCTCAGGGCCGTTCCCTACGATCCGCGGGGCACCACCAACACGGACAAGTCGCGCACCCTGGCCTTCAGCCAGCAGCAGCTCAGCGCCAACGTGGGCGGGGCCATCATCAAGGACAAGCTGTTCTACTTCGTGGGCGCCGAGCAGCTGCACTACTCGACCAACCTGACGCCTGCCTTCGGAGTGTCCGCCAGCGGCAACAACTCGATCGCCAACCTCAACACCTTCCTGACCAACTTCGGCAACATCCCCGTGGGCGGCGGTCACACGCTCGCCTCCGAATCCGGCCTCACCATCACCAACGACCAGAAGAACCTGACCTTTTTCGGACGCATGGACTGGATCATCAACGAGAACCACCGGGCATCCCTCCGGTTGAACACCCAGCAGTTCACCAACACCAACGGCACCAACCTGGGGGTCACCACGGGCCTCAGCGACAACGGCCTGGACAAGGTGAACAGCATCTCCTGGGTGGCCGAGCTGGTGAGCAGTTTCGGCGCCAACGTGACCAACGAGGCCCGACTCCAGGTCGCTGACGAGCGTCACCCGAGGTACGCCAACTCCTCGGTGCCCGAGTTCACCGTCTCCGGCGGGTTCACTTCGGGCCAGATCTGGTACGCCCCCAGCCAGCTCAACGAGTTCAACAAGCAGCTGCTGGACACCCTCACCTGGTCCGAGGGGGACTGGATGGTGAAGGGCGGCGTGGACCTGCAGTGGTACTCGTACCAGAACCAGTTCCCGCAGTACATGGGCGGCTTCTTCAGCTTCCCGGACTACGCCACGGCCAACCTCTGGGCTTCGGGCGGCCTCGTGTCGGCATCCGGTGTGCAGTACAAGGGGTCAGTGAGCCCAACGGCAGGCTGGATCAATTACGATTCATCCCTGTTGGCCGGGTTTATCCAGGCCCAGTACCACGGGTTCTTGGATCGCCGGCTGAACCTGACCGGGGGCCTTCGCCTGACCCGCGAGAACCAGCCCACCAACCCCCTGCCCAACGCCCAGTTCGCGGGCACGGATTCCGCGAACAGCAGCTCGGCCACCGATGCCCGTCTCGGCTTCAGCCTGGATCTGTTCGGCGATGGCAAGACCGTGGTCCGGGGCGGCTGGGGCCAGTTCAGCAGCCCCAACGCCAGCCTGACCGTCTCGAACACCATGACTTCCAATGGCAATACCATCACCGTCTACACCATCGCCCCGTCAACCAGTGCCAATGCCCTGACCGCCTTCAACACCGGGGCCCTCTCCTACGCCACCCGGACGGGGAACGGGACCAACCTGACGCCCCTGGACCTGAGCAACCTCACGACCCTCGGTGGCGTGGCCCGCACCGGCCAGCTCTGGGATCCGGCCAACAAGCTGCCCCGCAAGTCCAGCACCTCCCTGGGCGTGGAGCACCAGCTCGACAACAAGCTGGTGCTCGGCTTCCGCTGGGAAACCGCCGATTTCGATCACCAGCAGTACTTCAAGAACATCAACCTCACCCAGGTGGGCGGCGGTTCCTACAACGACGGCTATCCCACCTCCGCGAACACCTTCAGCACCACCCGCCCCGGCACGGCCATCATCCGCGGTCGGTCGGTGAGCCTGCTGGGGTACGGCGATGTGTTCCTTTCCGAGAACAACGCCGTGGGGACCTACGATGCCTTGTCCCTCACCGCTTCCCGAAGATCCGACAACGGTCTCGGCTTCCAGAGCAGCATCACCTGGTCCAAGGCCCGGGACGTCAACAGCAACGAGCGCATCACCAACGGCGGTGTCAGCGTGTCCAACAATCCCGCCGATCCCCAGGCCAACCGGGCCTACAGCGACAGCGACGCCCGCCTGAGGCTCGTGTTCACCGGCTACTTCCCCCTGGTCTATGGCATCCAGGGTGCCGTCACCTACCAGTACCAGACCGGCTTGCCCTACTCCCAGTTCGCCACCACCGACCTCAACGGAGATGGGAACAAGGGCAATGACTATGCCGTCACGTCCGGCGGCCGGAACACCTTCCGTCAGCCTGCCCAGCGCTACTTCGATCTGGCCCTGAAGCGGTCCTGGAACCTCACCCGCACCTTCCAGGTCGAGGGTGGCGTGCAGGTGTTCAACGTCTTCAACTGGGCCAACCAGTACACCTCTCAGACCGCGGCCAACGCGAGCTTCGGCTTCATCGATCAGCTCGACCGCAACCCTCGCGAGGTGCAGTTCAGCCTCCGCCTGAAGTTCTAGACGCCCGATCACCAAAGGAAAGGCCCCGCGGTTGCGGGGCCTTTCCTTTGGTTGGGGTCGATTCAGATCCGGAACCTTGCCACCAGGGAGTTCAGCTGCTCGGCCAGGTGGCTGAGCTCGTCCACGGTGCGGGTGGATTCCTTGATGGTGGCGGCCATCTCCTCCATGGCGGCGGCGTTCTGTTCCGCGATGCCGGTGAGGTCGCCCATGGCGGCCACGACGGACTGGCTGTCGCGGCTCTGGGCTTCGCTTTGGCTGCCGATGGTCTTCATGCGCTCGGCCGAGTCGCTGATGGCGCTTTGGATGCTGGTGAGGGCCTCGCCCGCGGTGTTCACCATCTTGGTGCCGTCCCCGATGGCGCGGTTCGAGGTCGTGATCAGGGCCGTGATCTCCTTGGCCGCCGTGGCGCTGCGCTCGGCGAGCTTGCGGACTTCCTCGGCGACCACCGCGAAGCCCTTGCCGTGCTCGCCGGCCTTGGCGGCCTCGATGGCGGCATTGAGGGACAGCAGGTTCGTCTGGTTGGCGATCTCGGTGATCACCGTGAGGATGTTGCCGATCTGTTTGGAGTTCTGGTTGATGGCCTGCATGCCCGACACGGCGCTGCCCACGGCGGTGCCGCCCTTGCCTGCGGCCTGCTGGGCCTGGTCGAAGACCTGCATGGCCTCGCTCACGTTGGCGTTGACCACCTGCGAGGACTTGGCGATGCCGTTCACGCTGTCGGTGGTGTGGGAGACGCTGGCCTTCTGGCTTTCCGCCGCATGGGCGATGCTCTGGGCGGTGCTGTGCATCTCGGACATGCCCGCCGACATCTGCAGCGAACCCGAGGCGATGTTGGTGGAGATGGCCATGACCTGCTGGACGATCTGGTGGATGTTGTCGATGAACTTGTTGAAATGGAGTGCCAGGGCCGCGATCTCGTCGTTGCCGTGGGCATCCAGGCGGGCGGTGAGGTCGCCCTCGCCTTCGGAGATGTCCCGCATGCGCTTCTGGATGTTCTCCAGGGGCGTGACGATGGCGTTGCCCATGAAGAAGGCGGCGGCGCCGCCGAGGCCCATCATCAGGAGTCCGAGGATGGCCATGCCCAGGAGTGCTCCCAGCTGACTCTTGCTGAGCCGGTCCCGGTTGATCAGGAGCATCACATAGGACTTGACGGCGGCGCCGTCCACTTTCACCAGGGCGCCCATCACCAGGTACCCATCCTTTTCTAGGAAGGGATGCTCCTTGGCGGGATCCTTGGCGGCTTCCTTCAGCAGGCCTTCCGCGAACGGGGCCAGTTCCACCTGCGAGGCCTTGGCCTTGGATTTGGTCACGACCTTGGGACTCTTTGTGCTGGCATCCAGCGAGATCACCGCGGCCTGGGTGATGTCCCCGTCGTCCCGCAGGCCGTCGAGGCCGCGCTCGATCATGCTCAGATCCTCGAACTGCACGCCGGACTGGATGCCGTCCGCCACGAGGCCGGCCAGGCTCTCCGACTTGAGCTTGAGGCCATCGTTCAGGGCCGAATTAAGCCGCCAGAGCGAGAAGCTCGCCGACGTGATTCCAAGCACGACTGCCAGTGCCAGGATCGAATACATCAGCTTTTTGCGGATGTTGAGGTTGTGCCAGGATTCCATGGTCCGCCCCTGAAGAGGTATGTCTTCACATCGGGCCCCAGGACCGGGGAGTTGAATTTCTTACCGCAGGGTGACCACCGTCGCCCCGGCACCACCCTGGGCCTGGGGGGCGTCCTCGACCAGGGCGATGCCCGGATGGCCGCGCAGGGCTTCCCGCACCGCCGCCTTCAGTCTGCCGGTGCCGTGGCCATGGACGATCCGGATGAAGCGGCGCCCGGCGGCCAGAGCCTCCTCCACGAACCGGTAGATCTCGCTGTCGACGTCATCGCTGGCCCGGCCGATGAGGTTGATCTCGGAATCCACCTCCTGGATCTCGGCCCGGACCCGGACTTTCCCGGAGGCCCGGGGTTCCGCCTCCCGGGCCCCCATGGGTTCCAGCTCCCCCAGGCGGCATTCCAGGCGGCGGCCCTGGGGTGTTTCCAGCGTGGCCCGGTCGCCCCGGAGGGCCACCACCCGGCCTTCCACTCCCAGGCCCCGGTGCCGGGCATGGCCCCCTTCGCGAACCTCCGGCGGCGGGGTGGTCCTGGCCCGGGACCGGACCGGGGCCAGCTCCACCTCGGCCAGGCGGGTCAGCTGCCGCACCCGCTCATGGGCCTCGGTGCCCAGCCGGTCCGCATTTGTATCGACCGTCTTCTGCCGTTCCTTCAGCTCCCGGACCAGGCGCTTGCCTTCGTGATCGAGGAAGTCCAGCACCCGGGCCACCTTCTCCTTGGATTCCTTCTGGAAGGCCTCCCGCTCCTGCCGGAGCTTCTCCTCCCGCTGGCGGAGGATGTCCCGGTCCTTCTCGGCGGCAGCCTGCTGCTGGCGTAGGACCTCCGCTTCCTCCAGCAGGCGGCTGCGCTCGGCCTCCAGCTCCCGCAGGAAGTCGCGCCAGTCCTGCTCCCGCTGGCCCAGCACTCGGTCTGCGTGGTCCAGGACCTGGCGGGGCAGGCCCAGGCGGGCGGCGATGGTCAGGGCCCGACTCTGGCCGGGCTGGCCCACCAGCAGCCGGTAGGTCGGCGCCAGCCGCGCCTCGTCGAACTGCACCGAAGCATTCTGGAAGCGGGCGTGCCGAAGGGCCCACTGGCTGATGTCGCCCAGGTGGGTCGAACAAAGAATCCAGCAGTGGCGGCGGGACAGGGTCTGCAGCAGGGCGATGCCCAGGGCGGCCCCTTCCTTGGGATCGGTCCCCGTGCCGAGCTCATCGAGGAGCACCAGCCCGCCATCATGAACACTTTTTAATATCTCTTTCAAATGCAATATGTGGCTACTGAAGGTCGAGAGGCTTCCCGTGATGGTCTGGTGGTCGCCGATGTCCGCGTGCAGGCTGGGAAGGGAGGGGAAGCTGGAACCTTCCTTGGCCGGAACGGCGCAGCCGCAGGCGGCCAGGGCCGACAGCAGGCCCACGGTCTTGAGGACCACCGTCTTCCCACCGGTGTTGGAGCCGGAAATGATCAGCCCCGGCCGGCCGGCCTCCAGAACCAGGTTCAGGGGTACCACCTCGTGGGGCAGGGGCTCCAGGTCCAGGGCCAGGCGCACGGCGGGTAGCAGCAGCGGGTGCCGCGCCTCCAGGAGGCAGAGGCGCCCCTGTCCTGGATCCACCGCGAGCTCCGGCAGGTGCCCGTCACAGAGGGCGGCCCAGCGGAGGAGGGCCAGGCCCTGGTCGGCCTGGGCCTGCAGGTCCCGCCAGCGGAGGAAATCCTCCCGGCGCCCCCGCAGGTCCGCCAGCAGGTCCCGCAGGAAGGCCTGGACCGCCTGGGCATAGTCCCGATCCGCCTCGACGAAGGCGTTGTTGAGCGGCACGGCTTCCATGGGTTCCACGAACACCGTGGCACCGCTGCCGCTGCGGTCCAGCACCAGGCCCGGCACCAGGCCCCGGCGCTCCGAGCGCACCGGCAGGCAGTACCTCCCGTTGCGCTCGACGACCATCGCCTCATTGAAGGCGTCGGGCGAGGCCTTCATCACCTTCTGCAGCCTGGCCTGCACGGCCTGGAAGGCGGCCTGGCGCCCCCGATGGAGGGCCGCCAGGGCCGGGATGCGCAGGGGGTCCAGCTCACCATCGACATTGAAGCTCTTGGCCAGCCGCTCCGCCAGGGGCGAGGGATCGGGCAGCAGGGCAGCGGTCACCTGCAGCCGGTCGATGCCCAGGTGCGTGCCCTCGGGAGCCGGGCGGGACTCCGGCCAGGTGATGGCGGCCAGGCTCTGCAGCAGCCTGGACAGGGCCTTCAGCCCATCCCGCAGCTGGCGCCAGTGCTCCGGCAGCAGCCAACCCGCCGGGTTCAGGAGTTCCGCCAGGGCTTCATCCATGGCCAGGATGGGCAGCGATTCCGGAGCGGCGGACCAGCGTTCCTGCAGCTCCAGCTGGTGGAGGCGGCGCCTGCCCGCCAGGCCGTCCCCGGGGCGCATGGCGCCCAGCGATGCCCGGGCCGGACCCGTCCTTGCCCCCGACTGGATCAGGCGCACCGCTTCGGGGAATTCCAGGGCTTCGAGTTCGGGGTCCATGGGGGAGTCTTCAAGTCTTCAGTCTTCAGTAAAACAAAAAAGGCCCGCGAAGGCGGGCCTTCTCACGCGATGCGCAGCATCGCGCCTGGTATCAACCGATCATGCGACGCTCTTGAGCGAGACGCTTGAGGGTCTTCTTCTCGGTATTCGCTTCGTTCATACACGAGGCCTCCCGCTTCAGAGATCGAAGCAAGATCAACCGATCATGCGACGCTCTTGAGCGAGACGCTTGAGGGTCTTCTTGCGGGCGGCGAGCATCTTGCGCTTGCGCTTGGCGCTGGGCTTCTCGTAGTGCTGGCGTTTCTTCAGCTCGCTGAGAATGCCGGACTTCTCGCACTTCCGCTTGAAGCGGCGAAGGGCGAACTCGAAGGTTTCGTCTTCTTTGACCTTGACCAAAGGCATGTGGATGCACCTCCTTTCCCGTGGATTTCGACCGGGCTGCCAGGCAGGTCCGGACCGAACATGAAGTGTATCCCAACTTCAGAGTTATAGCGAGGTTGAATCCCTGCCGTTACTCTGGGAGTTCCCTCCGACGGAGTTGCATGCCGCGCCCCCTGCTTCTGATAGTGGACGGGGAGTCCATCAAGACTCCCGGCCTGAAGTCCGCCCTGAGAAAGGGGGGCTGGGTGGTGCGCTGGATCGCCTCGACGGGGGCCCAGGCTTTTCTGGATAGCGCCCTGCTGCCGGATGCGCTCGTGTATGATCCCTCCGCCCCCGGCGGCGGGGGGGCCACTCTGGTCCGCGCTCTGCGCGACCGGAAGCCGCAGCTGCCGGTCCTGGCCCTGTCCGATGGACCCTTTCCCCATCCCGTCGAGCCCGAATCGGCCGTGGAGGTCCAGGTCTACTTGGATCGCAACCAGGGGGCCGAGACCCTCGCAGGCTGGATGCACCGCTTCCACCCTGGCGAGGCCAAGCTCACCACCGATGAGATCTTCGGGGATCTGGTGGGCGAGTTCGACAGCCCTGCGCAGGCGACCTTTCCCCCCGCGCCGGCGGAAGTGGCCATGCCGGCCCCGCCGGCGGACCCCTTCGGTCTCTTCACAGCGGTCCAGGAGCCCGCACTTCCTCCGGCCCCCGTCGCCCTGCTGAGCACGGAAGACATCTTCGGCCAGCTGCTCGAGGAGGTTGAAGCCTTGCCGGTCGGGGTGCCAGCACCGAGGAAGCTTCCGGAACCACCAGCAGGCCCAGCCCCGGCCACCCTCGCCGAAACCCGTGCTGCTCCTGGGTCGGTGATCGAACCTCTGGGCCCTTCGGACTTCACCCTCAGCGGCATCTCTGGTGTGAACGACCCTTTCGAATGGGCCGCGGCCAGCCCGCCCGCCGCGCCCCTGGCCGCGTCCAGGCCACTGGCTCGCCCAGATGCCTTCGGCGCTGCCGAGCCCATCGAGGAATACGGGAACTACTTCCTGCTGGAGAAGATCGCCGTGGGCGGCATGGCGGAGCTGTTCAAGGCCCAGCAGCGGGGTGTGCAGGGCTTCCAGAAGATCGTGGCCATCAAGCGCATCCTGCCGCACTTCAGCGACAACGAGGACTTCGTCACGATGTTCATCGACGAGGCCAAGCTGGCCGCCCAGCTGACCCATCCGAACATCGTGCAGATCTTCGACCTAGGGAAGGCTGGCAGTTCGTACTACATCGCCATGGAGTACGTGAACGGCCGGGACCTCCGGACCCTGCTGCGGAAGTCCCGCGAATACAGCATGCCCTTCCCCGAGCAGGTGGCGGCCTTCGTGGTGATGAAGGTGGCGGCGGCGCTCGACTATGCGCACCGCAAGCGGGGTTTCGACGACCGGGAGCTCAAGCTGGTCCACCGGGACATCAGCCCCCAGAACGTGATCCTCTCCACCGAAGGCGCGGTGAAGCTGGTGGATTTCGGCATCGCCAAGGCCGCCAGCAAGGCCAGCCACACCATCGCCGGAGCCCTCAAGGGCAAGCTGCTCTACATGAGCCCCGAGCAGGCCACCGGGCAGCCCCTGGACAACCGCTCCGATCTCTATTCCCTGGGTCTGGTGCTGTTCGAGCTGCTCACCGGCGAGCGCTGCTTCCAGGCCGATTCGGAATTGGGCGTGCTGGAAAAGGTCCGCCTGGGCCGCATCTCCGACCTGCATTCCCTGAACCCGAACGTATCCCGCGAGATGGCCGCCATCGTGAACCGGGCGCTGCAGAAGGCGGTGGACCACCGCTACCCCTCGGCCCGCTTCATCGAACGGGATCTGCGGGACTACCTCCAGCGGCAGGGGACTCCCCTCACCGAGCATGATGTCGCAGAGTACATGAACGCACTGCTCAAGGGCTCCAGGGAGGACCTGGAGCACCTGGTGTCCACCCGGTTCCCGGTTCCCGCGAACCTCACCAGCGGCATCCACCGCGTACCGCCTGGCGACACTCCCGGAACGGCCACGGCCCTGCACCACGGCAGCTTCGGCCAGCAGGAAACGGCCCTGCGGGCGGCCCCGTCCGAGGCCCCCGAGACCACCGATCTCCCTCGTCCCCGCTGGCTGCTGCCCGTCATCCTGACCTTGGCTGTGATCCTGGTCATCATGCTGTTCGTGGCTGGCTGGTCCTGAAGCGTTATAGACTCTATTTTACCTACACCTTGTTTACCACCCCGGAGCGACCCATGGATCTGAGCCAGGATCAGAAAGCTTTCTACGAGACCACGCGCGAGCGCTGCCGCTCTGAGGTGTCACAGATCAACAACACCATCGCCTCCGAAGTCCAGCGGGTGAAGGACCTGTTGACCAGCCTGAGCAACCGCAAGACCTCCGTGCTCCAGATGTACGGCGCCGCCTGCGAAGTGCTGGGCGAAGAGAACGACCTCGCCGAAGAATCCATCGACATCGAGTTCTAGACCGGCTCCGGGCTTCTGGGAAACGGCGCCTCGCGGCGCCGTTTCCGTCTTTCCGGAAGCCTGAATCCTGGGGCCTAGAAGCCCCCCATCAGCGGCGCCGCACACTTCTGGCAGTTGCTCTGATGCGAGGGATTCTTCTTGCCGCAATGACTACAAATGAGCGTCCGGGCCTGCCTCCGGCGCCACATGCGCAGGTAGAGGACCCCCAGCAGCAGCACCAGCAGACCCCCCTTCTGCCAGGGCTGGAGATAGAAGCCCGTGGGGCTTGCCGGCCTGGGCGGCGCGGGCTGCCCTTCGAGGCTGAGCGTCGTCTGCATCATGGTTCCACTGGATCGGCACTGTCCGGGGGCTCCAGCTCCGTGAGCATGGCGCCCTCCCCGAAGAGGCCATCCTCGGGCATCGGCGGCTCGAGCGCGGCCAGGGCCTCGGCCTCCAGGCGGCCTTCGCCGAAGTCTTCGAGCTGCGGCAGGTCGTGCAGGCTCTTCAGGCCGAAGTGCAGCAGGAAGGCCTGGGTGGTGGCGTAGGTCATGGGGCGGCCCACCACGGGCTTGCGGCCCGCGGGCGTGATGAGCTGGCGCTCCATGAGGCTCTTCACCTGGTTGGCGCTGCTGGTGACGCCGCGGATCGCGTTCAGCTCGGTGATGGTGACGGGCTGGCGGTAGGCGATGATGGCCAGAGCCTCGATCTGGGCCGGCGTGAGCTTACCGCTGCGGGTGGTGGTCACCAGGCGGGAGACCATCTCCCGGTAGAGGGGACTGGTGGCCATGCGCCAGCCGCCGCCCACCTCCAGCAGGCGCAGCCCCGCAGAGCCCTGCAGCCGCTCCTGCAGCTTCTCGATGCCCAGCTGCAGAACGCCATCACCCAGGCCCGTGAGCTCCCGCAGCCGGGCCAGGTCCAGCACCTCGCCGGCCGCTGTGAAGATGGCCTCCAGGGCGCCCGGCAGGTCGCCACCCTCTTCCCAGAGGGGTTCCTGATGAAAGAGGTCGGTTTCGTTCACCGGTAGGCCCCCAGCCGCTGGCCCATCTTGACATCACCTGCCGTACGGGCGGCCAGCCACTCCTTGGCCCTGGGCCCGGCAATCAGGAGGACGACGGTGGAGCCGAATTCAAAGGTGCCGAGATCCTCACCGGTGGCGCAGGGCAGTGCGCTCACGGCCAACCCGCCGTCCCCGGGCAGGGGCCGTCCGCTCAGCCAGCGGTCGGCGATCACCACGCCCCCCACGTGGGTCGCGCCCACCAGCACCGCGGCCACCTCCAGGCCCTCACAAGGCCCGGTCCCCATGGCGGTCCAGCTGGCCCGGCGGTTGCGCTCGTAGAGCCGTGGCACATGGCCCGTACTCGCGTCGTTCACGGGCCAGAGCTCCCCTTCCACTCGGCTCACGGCGCTGACCCGACCTTCCAGTGGCACATGGATGCGGTGGTAGTCCTTGGGCGACAGGTAGAGGGTGAGGAAGTGCCCACCCTCGAAGCGCGCTGCGTTCGGGTCGTGCTTGAGGAGCTCGGCCACGCGGTAGGGCAGACCTTTGGCCTGGATGGCGGTGCCGGCCTCGATGCGGCCGCAGGCGATGATGCGGCCGTCCACGGGGCTGTTCACGAATCCTGGCACGGCGGCTTCCTGGGGCCGCAGACCGGCCTTCAGCCGCCGGGTGAACAGGGCCTGGAGACTGGGATACTCCGCCAGGGGGAATTCCGCCTCCGCCAGGTTGATGCCGTAGTGGCCCGCGAAACGGCCCAGGAGGGGCTCACGCCAGGATTGAGGCAGGGTGCGGGCGGCGGCCCAGCCCACCATGCGCGAGCCGAGTTTTTTCGGATACAGACCCAGGACCCTCAGCGAAAAGGGGCCCGGCGTCCAGAGCAGCACATAGGCCACCCAGAGCAGGGCGAGGACGAGCGCGAGGCGCGTGGGTGGGGGCCAGGACCAGTGCATCCCATCAGGATAACCCGGCACTTCCCGAGAAGTTACGATGGAACCATGCACTGGAGCCACTTGAAGCCCTCCGAGGCCCGCCGGATGCCCTGGAAGAATGGCGGGGGCACCACGCGGGAGTTGGCCGTGGAGCCGCCCGGGGCCTCGCTGCAGGGCGGCTTCCTCTGGCGGCTCAGCGCAGCCACCCTGGAGGTTTCCGGACCGTTCTCCACGTTCCCAGGCTGCGACCGCTGGCTGCTCTTGCTGGAAGGCGCCGGCTTCTCCCTCGATTTCGGCCCGCAGGGGCGCCTGGAGGTCACTGAACCATGGGTGCCCAGCCGGTTCCGCGGAGACTGGCCCGCCGTGGCCACCCTGGTGGACGGGCCCTGCACGGATCTCGGCTTGATCGTGGACGCCCGGCGGATCCAGGCCGAGGTGGCGAGCGGCCCGCTGAAGCTTCCGGCCTCCTTGGCGCTATCGCCGGGAACCACCCTGCTCTTCGTGGCCCGGGGGACCCTGGTCGTCCCTGCCTGGGGCCTGCACCTGGGCCAGGACCACCTGCTGCGGGTGGATGGCGGCGGTCCCGCCCTTGAGCTGGTGCCTGGCTACGGCGGTGCCTGGCTGGTGTCGGTCGCGCTCCAGAACAGGCGGCCGGAAGCCACCTGAGGCATGGGATGTTGCACGAAGAAACCGGGGCCTGTCGCGCCGCCGGCAGGAAGGCCTTTCTGTGAAGCCGAAGTGCCTGTCATCGTGGAGGGATGCGCATCTGGCAGATCCTCACCGTCATGGCCGCGGCCTTCGCCGCCGGCGGCATCAACTCCATCGCCGGTGGCGGCACCCTCGTGTCCTTTCCCGCCCTGCTGGGCATCGGCCTCACGGGCCAGCAGGCCAACGTCACCAGCACCCTGGCCCTGTGGCCGGGTTCCATTGGTGGGTTCTGGGGTCACCGCGAGGACCTCGCCGGCATCCGGGCCTTCGCCCTCCGGTTGATGCCGCCCTCGCTCATCGGCGGCGGTCTGGGCGCCTGGCTCATGCTGGTCACGCCCCAGAAGCTCTTCGATCAGCTGGTGCCCTGGCTCATCCTGACGGCCTCCGTGCTGCTGGCGGCCAACGACCCCGTCAACAGGCTGCTGAAGAAGATCCACGGCCATGAGCGCACGCCGGGCTGGTGGCTCGCCGCCATCTGCTTCCAGTTCATCGTGGGCATCTACGGCGGCTTCTTCGGCGCGGGCATCGGCATCCTCATGCTGGCGGCCCTCAGCCTGCTGGGCCTCACCGACATCCACCAGATGAACGGCCTGAAGAACCTGCTGGCCCTCTGCATCAACGGCATCGCGATCTTCGCCTTCATGGCCATGGAATTCCTGCGGCATCCGGGCAACGCGAAGTGGATGCTGGTCCTGCCCATGGCCGTGGCAGCGGGCCTGGGCGGCCTCTTCGGCTCCCACATGGCCCACCGGGTGGGCCGCACCACGGTCCGCATCGGCGTGGTCAGCATCGGGTTCATCCTGTCTGCCTGGTACTTCTACAAGACTTACGCCGCCTGAGCCGAAAGCTACTCCATCCAAAGGAAGTGCCATGCCTGAGACCGCCATCACCTTCGACGATGTCCTGCTGATCCCCGCCTACAACCACCACGAGTCCCGCCGGGTCGTGGACATCGGCATGACCGACAAGACCGGCAAGCTCACCCTCGGGCTGCCCATCATGACGGCCAACATGGACACGGTAACCGAGGACGCCATGGCCAACTTCGTGGGCGAGCGGGGCGGCATTGGCGTACTCCACCGCTTCGTCTCCGTGGAGGAGAACGTGGCGATGTTCAAGCGCTGCCTCCACCCCGCCTTCGTCTCCGTGGGCACCTCCGAGGCCGAGATGGAGCGCATCGAGGCCCTGCGGGACGCCGGCGCCGAGTACTACTGCGTCGACGTGGCCCACGGTCATGCCAAGTACGTGGGCAAGATGATCAAGCGCATGCGCCTCATGCTGCCCAATGCCTGCATCATGGCGGGCAATGTGGCCACCTACGCCGGGGCGGACTACCTGGCTTCCGTGCACGCCGACATCGTGAAGGTGGGCATCGGCCCTGGCAGCGTGTGCACCACCCGCATCAAGACCGGCTTCGGCGTGCCCCAGATCACCGCCATCCAGGAATGCGCCCGCGCTGATCGGTCCATCGTGGCCGATGGTGGTATCCGCACACCGGGCGATATCGTCAAGGCCCTGGCCTTCGGCGCCGACTTCGTGATGGTGGGCGGCATGCTGGCGGGCACCCGGCCCACGCCTGGCAAGCCCATCCTGGACGACAAGGGCGCGCCGTCCCACAAGGTCTACCGGGGCATGGCGAGCAAGGAAGTAGCCGATGACCACCTGGGTGGGCTCACCGGCTGGAAGACCGCCGAGGGCGTGGCCACCAAGGTGCCCTACCGCGAGGACGAGGACGAGATCATCGCCGACATCATCGGTGGCCTGCGGTCGGGGCTCACCTACGCCGGCGCGAACACCATCCGCGAGCTGCAGCGGAAGCTCAACTACACCCTGGTCTCCCCCGCCGGACGGGTGGAAAGCCTGCCGCACAAGCTCCTCGGGTGATGAGTCCCACCGGATGATCCATCTGGAGTCAGACCTTTCGGATTAGGACTCTTGTATTGACTCCGAACCTGGTTCGCCGGACCTTTTCCCCGGCCACGATTGCATTACCATGGGTCGTGATCCACCCCCTGGAGGACCCATGCGACTGCTGCTTGCGGGATGTCTGGCCCTGACGCTCTTCGCCGCGCCGGCACCCGATCCGACGGAGTGCGTGGCCTGCCACGACACCATCAACCTCGACCAGTTCCGGAAGCGGACTCACGGGAAGTTGAACTGCGTGACCTGCCACGCCGCCATCACCACGCTGCCGCATGCGGACAAACTGCCGCCGCCCCAGTGCATCCGCTGCCACGACCATGAGGGCCAGGACTTTGCCAGCAGCATGCACGGCGTCGCCCGGAAGCAGGGCAAGGACCATGCGCCCACCTGCGTGACCTGCCATGGCCACGCCCATGAGGTAGTCCCCAGGAGCAACCTGGCCTCCAAGGTGGCCTGGCAGAACATGGCAGCCACCTGCGGGAAGTGCCACGACCAGGATTTCCTGAAGAAGCTGTCCACCCGGCTGCCCAGGCGGGCTTCCCGGATGGACCTCCAGAAAATGCCAGGAAAATAGGGCTCAGAGCACCACCTCCGAAAGGCATCGGCTTCGGGTCCTGGGTCCGGATGGGGCCTGATGGAATCTGTCCGGAATTTCTTGGCGACGCCGAAATTGGATGAATCTGCTAAAATTGAAGCAGAAACTCAAAATCAGATCCGGAGGACCTATGCCGCCCGGAAACGCGCGCACCCAGGTGCCTGTCAAGGTGATTGAAAAAGTGACCGCCGAAGCCTGCATCGCCATCGCCAGGCAGGTCGAGCTCTCCAGTGAGCTGGTGGGGGATGTGGCCGGGTCGGATGCGGCAAGGCGGGTGGCCGCTGTCATCCAGGCAGAGCTGCTGGGCACCCTGGGGAGGGCGTCTCGGCGCTGAAGGAAGTAATCTCTGGGCCAGGTGGCCTGGGGCCTTAATGTCTGTCCACTACTTCCGGATCTGATCCGTGGCGTCCATGGCGAGGCTCACCAGGCTGGAGAGAAAGGCCGCGAACTGCAGTTCCTCCGGCTGCCAGCGGCGGCGCGGTCCGGTGTGTTCGAGGCAGACGACTCCGGACAGCCGGTCCCCCTTCTTGATGGGCACATCGAGCATCGAGCTGATGTTCAGGGGCCGAAGATAGACATCGGCGAACTCCCGGGTGCGGGGATCCTCCAGGGCATCATCGGCCGCCACCACCCGGCCGCGCTCGATCTCGGCGAAATAGGCCGGGTAGTTGCTGGCCAGCAGATGCGCGCCCTCGCCGAAGAGGCTCTCGATGCCATCGAAGAGGCAGGCGCAAGTGAGGTGCGTCCGGGTGTCATCCAGCAGCCAGACGCTGGCCCGCTGCACTTCCACGGTCCGGGCCGCCATGCGGGTGATGTCGCGGAAGGCGCTCGCCAGATCCCCGGAAACCAGGGAACGATGCCGGGTCAGCAGGGTCATGGCCACCAGCAGGCGGTTGAGGAAGCTCTCCTTGGCCAGGAGCCGCTGGTTCTCAAGGGTGAGCGCCGCAAGCCTCCCGCCCTCGACCTCAAGCAGAGCGTCCGGAACTTCTTGGTGCTGGAGGGAGGAAGGCTGCACAGAAACCCCTGAAAATAAAAGGACGGTCAGATCAACTATCAGACCTCGATCTGGTGGCCGTGGTCACACTTGTATTTCGAGTGTTAACAATTGCTTCGTGGAAAATCGATGGCCGTGGAAAGGGTCTCGGGACTTTGCAAAACGGTCGAATCGCAGTGCGTTCAAAATATTTATATTCGATAGTGTCGTAGTCAATTTGAAACCGGCACCAGAGCTTGGCCGGAGGGCTCCTGAAGCACCTGTCGCGCAGATGGTTTGGGTCAGGGCCCGACCGAACAGGGGGGCCCGGCAGCCCCTCTGGGGCGCCGGGCCCCCGGATCGAGGGGTCACCATCCATTCCGCCAAACCGGCTTAGTATGAATTCCAGGGGGCATCAGTCACGGGCGGCCCCGGTCAAGGGAGACACCAAGTGCCAAACATCGCATCCGTCCTGAAGGAAGAAATTCTCCGTCTGGCGCGGAAGGAAGTTCGCAGTGAACTGGAAAGCCTGAAGAAAGCCTCGGCGCAGCATCGGGCGGACCTGGCCGAATTGAAGCGGCGCGTGGCCGGGCTCGAGAAGCAGGTCTCCAAGGTCGCAAAGAAGGCTCAGCCGAAAGTGGCGGAGGGGCCCTCCGGCGAAGAGACCAGCCGGGTCCGGTTCAGCGCCAAGGGACTGGCCACCCACCGGCAGCGGCTGGGGCTTTCCGCGGCAGACCTGGGCGCGCTGCTCGGCGTATCGGCGCAGAGCATCTACCACTGGGAATCCGGAAAGACGAAGCCCCGCCAGCAGCAGGTCGCCGCCATCGCGGCCCTGAGGAAGATGGGCAAACGCGAGGTCAAGGCCCGGCTGGCCGAGACGGAGGCCTGAGAGGCGCGGGTTCCGGCCTCCCCAGGGAGGCGCCGGAACCCGCTTCCAGCTCATTCCGGAATCCGGGCAGCCCCAGTGCCGACCCGCTGGTGGGGCTCCGGACCGGCGTTCAAGGATCCCAGGCCCTTGCCTGCCGGCCTCGGGCTGGGTTAGAAGGAAGGTCGGCTTTGAAAGGATCCACCATGCCCGAATCCACCGTCGAGAAGCGCGAGTTCAAGAGCGAGCTCAAGCAGATCCTGAACATCATCACCCACTCCCTGTACTCCCATAAGGAGATCTTCCTGCGGGAGCTGCTCAGCAACGCCAGCGACGCCATCGACAAGATCCGCTTCAACTCGCTCCAGAACGAGGCCCTGGTGGGCGCCGACCGGGACTGGAAGATCCAGATCACGCCGGATGCGGCGGTGGGTACCCTCACCGTGTCCGACAACGGCGTGGGCATGACGCGCGAGGCGATCATCGAGCACCTGGGCACCATCGCCCGGTCAGGCACCCGCGAGTTCCTGGAGAACCTCCAGCAGACCGAGGCGGCCACGCGCCCGGAACTCATCGGACAGTTCGGTGTGGGCTTCTACTCGTCCTTCATGGTCGCCGACCAGGTGAGCGTCGTGTCCCGCGCGGCCGGAGAAACCCAGGCGGTGCGCTGGACCTCGGATGGGCTGGGCGAGTTCACGGTGGAGCCGGCGGAGCGGGCGGGCCGGGGCACGGACGTCACCCTGCACCTCAAGGAAGAGGAAAAGGAGTTCCTCCAGGAATGGCGCCTGCGGAGCGTGGTGAAGCAGTTCTCGGACTTCATCGAGCACCCCATCGTCATGGAGGTGGAGAAGAAGGGAGAGAAGGACGGGAAGACCTTGGCGGAGGAAGTGTTGAACTCCAGGAAGGCCCTCTGGCTGCGCAGCAAGGGAGATGTCACGCCGGAAGAGCACAACGCCTTCTACCGGCAGGTCTCCGGCGACTTCGAGGATCCCGCGAAGGTGATCCACTACGCCGCGGAAGGCACTCTGGAATTCAAGGCCCTGCTCTACCTCCCGAAGCACAAGAGCTTCGACCTGCAGTTCGGCGAGGCCAAGGTCGGTCCCCGGCTCTACATCAACCGCGTGCAGATCATGGACCACTGCGAGCAGGTCCTGCCACCCTATCTCCGGTTCGTGAAGGGGGTGGTCGACTGCCCGGACCTGCCCCTGAACGTCTCCCGGGAACTGCTGCAGCACAACCCCCTGTTAGAGAAGATCCAGAAGAGTGTGGTGAAGAACATTTTCCAGGCCATGGAGGAGTTCCGGACGGCGGACTACGACGGCTACCTGGCCCTGTTCGGCGAGCTCGGCGGCATCCTCAAGGAGGGGCTCGGCCGCGACTGGGGCAACCGCGAGGCCATCGCGAACCTCCTGCTCTTCGAGAGCCTGAACACGGAGCGGGGCAAGTTCATCACGCTGGCCCAGTACCTGGAGGCCATGCGGGGGGACCAGGCCGACATCTACTTCATGACCGGCGAGGACCGGGGCACGCTGGAACATTCCCCGGCGCTGGAGGCCTTCCGCCGCAGGGGCTGGGATGTGCTGCTGCTGACGGATCCCATCGACGGCTTCGTCTTCCCCTCACTGAACGACTTCAAGGGCAAGCCGCTGAAGCCCGCGGACCGGAATGCCCCCAGCCTTCCCGCCGAGGACCAGAAGAAGGTGGAAGCAGCTGCGGAAAGCTTCAAGGCGCTGCTCCCGGCCCTGAAGGACAGGCTTCCCCAGGTGAAGGAGGTCCGCCTGTCGAGCCGCCTCACGGACAGCGCCGCCTGCCTGGTTCCCGACGAGGGGGGCCTCGATCCCCACACCGAGCGCCTGCTGCAGAAGCTCCGGAAGTCGGAGGAGGGCGAAAGCCCGCGCATCCTCGAGCTGAATCCCGAACACCCCGCGGTGCAGGGACTGCTGAAGATCCATTCGGCCGACCCGAGCGATCCCCGCATCGAGGACCATGCCCGGCTCCTCTACGCCCAGGCCCTCCTGGCCGAAGGCTCCAAGCTGCCGGATCCCTCGGACGTCATCCGGCGAATCAATCAGCTGCTGGTGAAGGACGCCTGAGGTCCAGGTTCAGGCTGGAACACGCCACTTCTCTCACACGCCGAGGAAGACGTCCAGCCGCTGGACACCGCCCGTGCGATTGAAGATGGCCTGGCTGGTGGCAAGGTCCAGCGACAAGTCATCGAGGGTGTCCGTGGTGTCCCGCCGTGTGATTCGAATGCCTGGTGTGCCGGTGCGGTGGCCCACCACGGGCACTTGGCAGAAGGTGAACGCGTAGGTCCCCGCTTCAAGTGACAGGCTTCGGGCCTCCCCGTCGACATCGATGAACTGGAAGGTGGACGCGTCGCCCAGGAACTCCCTCAGGGGCACCCTCCAGGGCTGGAAGGTGATCCGCCCGCCCTGGACATGGACTCCCATTTCGCTCAGCCGCGTGAGCCAGTCCTCCTTCACCTGGCCGGTCATCCCCGGCTGCTGGGCACCGGCAAATCCGGTCGTGTGAGAGTAGGGGTCCGTGGGGATGGCCCCATGCAGGGCGGGGGGCTTGTGGACGCCCAACCCATCGCGGATGGCCTGATAGTGCTGCTTCAGGCGGGCCAGGGTGGCGGGATTCCCGCCTTTGGCACGCTGCTGCACCTCGTCCACGGCCAGCAGCAGCTTCGAGACCATGTGCCAGTAGATGCAGCCCAGCCCTTCATACTTGTAGAAGGTGCCCGACCGGCCCGTGAACGACTGGTGGTCGAACACCTGCTCATAGAGGTCCAGGAGGCTGGTTTCCTCCTCCAGGACCAGGGTCCGGTACGGGCCGCCCTGCAGTTCGCGGAGGACCTGCCGCAAATGGCCGACGTTCCCAAAGGCCGGGTTGAAGTGGAAGCCGCCTTCCACGTCTCGGGTCACGAGGGACTCGTCCCCTGCGGCCAGGAGGGCGCTCAGCAGGGGGGACGCGGCCACGGCTCCCGCAGGAAGGTTGTTCTTCTCGAGGAAGTGAGGCAGTGGGTGATCCGGGTAGAGCAGGTAGCTCGCCTGATCAGCCCGGTAGAGCGCACTGGCGCGCAGGGCATCCAGCACCGAGACGGATTCCTCGGCCGACAGCGCGCCCGAGCTGAGAATGGCCACCTGGCCCTCAAGCATCTCGTGGAGGGTCAGGATGTCGATGCCGTCCCCGACCAGCTTCATGGTGTGGTAGGCGTGGTAGAGGCCATCGGCCCGGCGGTTGACCCGGATGGCCCCGTCGATGTGCCGCAAGGCCACCTCGCAGAAGGCCCGGAGGCGGGCCACCGGAAGCCCGACCCTGGCGCCCGAGAAACCCTCCACGTAGACCTTGGCGCGGTAGGCCGTGCCTGCCTGCCCAAGCTGGTCCAGGACCCGCTTGCGCTCCCGGTTGGAGAATCCGTCGCCGTTCCGCGAGGCATGGGCTTCTAGGACGCCGGTGACAGCCTGCAGCAGGTCGGAGATCTCGCTGGCGATCTCCAGCGTCCCCGAGGCTGACTCGGAGAAGAGTTCCTGGCAGAAGGCAAGGTAGCGGCGCAGGTAGTAGAGGGTCACCATGGACACGCCGTAGCCCACCAGGGCGTTGTTGGCGTCGTTCCACTCCGGGCGCTGCGTGTTCATCCAGATCCCGGCTTCGGGGATGTAGTTGGTCAGCTTGGAGAGTGCGACCACCAGGAGCTTGTCCGTGAGGTTGGCCCGGACCAGCCCCTGGGGTCCTGTCACGGCCAGGCCATCTGCCCCCATGGCTGCAGCGAGGGCCATGGCCTGCTCATGGGCTGTGGCATCGAACACGATGGTGCTGTGCGGGTCCGCCAGCATGTCGGAGTAGGGCTTGATGCGATAGGGAACATTCGCGTAGGTGAACACCTGCCGCTCCAGCAGACTCACCAGTCCCCCCGGATGGAACCGGTGGGAGGCCTCCAGCAGCTTGAGGAGGTAGATGACCTGATGATCGCCCCAGTAGCCGATGAAGGACCAGGGATCCTGCGGGTCGATAACCTCCCAGTCAAAGCCTGCCCGCAGCAACCGGTAGGGGTTGTAGCCATCCACTGTCGAGCAGTCGACGAACTTGAAGATCATGCTCTCCAGATACCCCGGGAAGGAGTGGCCCAGGGCCTCCCAGTTCTGGAAGATGTCCCGCCAGTTGCCTTCATAGTTGAGGACCTTGGCGCCTTGCTCGTCCTTGACCTTGATGGAGAAGCTGTTCCAGGGGCGGCTTGGATCACCATGGCGCCGACTGAAGGTGAGCGGAAGGTACTCGGTGGCCAGGCGCTCCAGGTCCGGATCGTGCTGCCGGGCCACCTGTTCCACCAGCTCCTGGCGGGACAGGCGTTCTGGCAGGCGGTCCAGGAAAGGGGACTGCTTCTGGACAACGGACTGGTTGGACTGTTCCAGAAAACGCCTGAAGTCGGACCGAGTGATCTCGTAGCCCTGGTCTGGTATGCCGCCACGAAGGACGTTGAAGAGGGTGTTGGAAAAATGCCGGCAGGTGTTCAGCTCGTCGCCAGTGAGCTGCAGACCGTCGGCGCTGGCCACGATCCGCACCAGATTCCGGGTGCCCCGGGCCACATCCTCCAGGACTTCCGAAGCCAGGTCCGGGGCTGTCCCAAGGTGCTTCCTGAGCGCGACCACGCCAGCTGCGTCCTGGTTGAGTTCAGCCACGACGAGCCACTGCTTCTGCGCACCCGGCTTCAGCGTGAGCGCCGCATTCAGCAGGTAGGCTCCTCGCCTCCCGCGCACATCACACTCCGCTTCCAGGGATTCGCCCCGGCGGAACGCACCCAGCTGGGCGTCGGAAAGCAGCCGCCTGGCTGGCTCCAGGCCCGTGGACCAGGCGAGGTTGACCCGGAGCGCCTCGCTCGGTTCGGGCTTGTCCACCGGAATCGAGCTCATGCGGAACAGGGCGATATTCACTTCTTCCAGCAGCTCGGTCCGCTTGTAGCCATCGACCAGGGTGCTGTATTCCAGCTGGAAGCGACGCTCTACGCCCCAGGGCAGAACATTCTGGATGCCGTCCACCAGGTCGATGGCGGCGTCTTCCTGGCCGTGGTTGATGAGGGTCGCCCTGCGGACAAAGCCGAAGCGTTCACTGTTCATCCACTCGTAGCGGAAGGTCAGGGCCAGGTCGTGGTTGATTTCCTCGAACAGAATCCTGTTGCCGTGGATGCTCTTGCAGAGGCTCCTCGTGGTCTTGCAGTGACCTTCCATGCGCTGCGAGAAGGGTTCCCACAGGTGCGACCTGCCTCCCCTGCTGATGCGCAGCAGGGTCAGGCTGCCGGTCTGGTCCTGGCTGTCGTGGATCCGGTCGTCTGTGTAGTAGGGGAAGAGCGCGTGGTCGGGATCCCGGCGCCCCGCCGTAAGCGCCCCATTACTGGAAATGAAAAGCCAGTGGTCCGAGTCGCTCACCAGGCTCATGAAAAACGGCGGCATCCGGTCATGGTTGGAGACGCAGTAGTAGCGCTCTCCGTGGATGTCCAGGAAGGCACCCTTCACGGCAGCATCATTGCCGCCTGAATCACCTTCGAAGCCACGGGGGCCAGTCATGCGGGAATCTCTCCGAATGTCCATCAGGCTTCACCCGTCGAGGTCTTCTTGCGGGCTGCCAGGCCTTTCTCGATCTCGACCATCATCGTGTCATCGAGGGGGTAGGCCCTCATCATGGCCGCGGCGATGACCAGCATCAGGGCGGGGATGAGGCTCATCGAGAGCCGGATCCCGAGCAGCGAGGTCGCCGTCTGGGTGCTGTTGGCCACGTACCCGAACCCCGTGAGCAGGAGTCCCGTCACCCAGGCCCCCAGGGCCAGCCCGATTTTCATGCCGAATACCGCAGAGGCGAACACGAGGCCAGTGTTCCGCCGGCCCAGCCGCCACTCGGCTTCATCGGCGGTGTCGGCGAACATGGCCCACACCAGGGGGGAGTTGAATCCGATGATGAAGCTGGCGAGGATCTGGAGTCCGAACATGAACAGGATGTCGGTGGGCTTGGCAAACCAGAATCCTCCGACCAGGAGACCGCCTAGGCCAATGGCAGCCACGAAGAGGGTCTTCTTGTCGAAGCGCTTGGCGACGGCGGGCGTGATGACCACGGCTGCCAGGAAGGCGAGGGCGTTGGCCACCAGGAAGGGGCCAAGGAGGTCGTTGCGCTGGACGTAGTACTTGAAGTAGTAGGCGGAGACCGAGCCCCGGAGGACGAAGGACATGATCATGATGATCAACACGCCCAGCATCACCACGAAGGAAGGACTGCGGACCATGTTGTGCAGGTCCTCCTTCAGGTTGGGACTCTGATCCTCTGGTGGGTTCACACGCTCCCTGGTGATGGCGAAGCACAAGAACAGGAGGATCACGGCGAGGACCCCGTAGAGCACCATGGTCATCTGCCAGCCCCTGGTCGGGTCCGATGGCAGGGCCAGGAACTCCCTCGAGAGGAACCACTGGATCCACTGGATGGGGTGGGCCAGGAAGGGGTGCTGGGCTCGCAGGGCCGCACTCATTCCCAACCACTGCGCCAGACTCGGGGTGCAGTACTGGACCAGGACGGCTACCGAAAAGGCCCCGATGAAGCGGAAGGAGGCCAGGGTCGTCCGCTCGATGGAATTGGGGGTCATGACGCCCAGGAGGGCGCTGTAGGGGATGTTCACGGCCGTGTAGATGAGCATCAGGAGGCAATAGGTCACGTAGGCGTAGACAAGCTTGCCGGTGGGCCCGAGGTTGGGCGTGGTGAACGTGATCACGCCTGCAGCCGCCAGGGGCAGGGCGAACCAGAGGAGGTAGGGCCTGAAATGGCCCCAGCGGGTCCGGGTCCGGTCGGCGATGGTGCCCATGACCGGATCGGCCACCGCGTCCAGGATGCGGGTGACCAGCATCATGGTGCCCACGGCGGCGGCGGAGATTCCGTACACGTCCGTATAGAAAAAGATGATGAAGAACTCGAAGGTCTTCCAGTAGAAGTTGGAGGCGGCGTCGCCCAGGGAATAGCCCACCTTCTCGGTGAAGGAGAGCCGCCCCTGGTCGGAGTCCGGTTCCATGCGTTCGGCCAAGGCCACCGATTCATTCACAAGACCTCCGCCAGCTAGGCAATGTCGATCGTCAATGACCAGCGGGCCGTCTCGCCCGGCTGGAGGAGGCGGCACTGCTTCCATCCCTCCAGGGCTTCCGCGAGGGAATCCGGAGCGCCGGTGGAGGGCTCGAGGGCCACGTGATGAAACCCGGCGTGACCCCGGTTGATCCAGAGTCCCAGGAAGGGGATGCGGGAAGCGTCCCACCGGAGTTCGAAGCGATCGCCCGACAGGTCATTCACCACGGCGGCGCGGCCTTGCTCCAGCGGACCCGCAAAGCCCTTCAGGCAGCCCCCCGGCATGCCCGGTACCTCACACCGGTCGAGATGCACCCCAGGCATGGGTTCCGGGTAGTCCCAGCGGTCCCCCAGGTTCATGGGTGCGCCCAGACCGCCATTCAGCCTGAGGCTGCGCACCTCTGCGGGCAGATCGAGGCGGTCGCCGGGCTCCAGGTTCAAGAGGGGATGCAGGCACCAGAGGAAGGGTTCGGGTTCGGTCCCCGTGTTGTTCAGGCTGTAGTCAAAAACGAAGTCCCCGTCGTCCCCCACCTGGATGGTCCGGCTGAACACGAAGGGCGAGATGGCCAGTGGCATCGTGGCGCGCAGTTTTCGTGCAGCCAGGGCCTCGAGGTCCAGGCTCCAACGCAGGTGCCACACTTCCCCGTGATCCGGGATCTTCCTTCCCCGCACGCGACAGGCCGCCACCGAAGGCAGGCATTCGTCAATCCCGGCCTGGGGGCTGTCGCCGAAGGCATCGCCGGCTCGGTTGGCCCAGAGCCAGTCCGGACGGGGCTGGTGCCAGCACCACTCCCGTCCAGTCTTCAGGCTCTGCAGGCCGATGATCCTCCCGCCGAGTTCAGGCACCATCCGGAGGATGGCAGTCCGTCCCCGCAGCTCTTCCACGGGAAAGCCCTGTTCCTGGATGGTGGTCCGGAGTCCAGCGTTCATGTCATCGCCCCACCGCAGGGTGCCTTGCCCCTGCTTGGTCAGCATCCCACGGCTCATTTCGACCAGTAGATGTTGTCGAGGTAGATCGGCGTATTGATGTTGTTGGCGTTGGGCTTGCCAGTGGTGCTGTAGATGTCGGCCAGCACGAAGGGCACCGTGACCATGGTCAAATCCAGCGAGGCGCTATTGGGCTGGGGCAGACCGGAGCCTTGGGTACCCCAGCCCAGCATGTCGCTGATGGGGATCTTCACGTTGTGCCAGGCGCCGTCGTTGTAGTAGCCATAGGACCCAGCGCCCACCGGGATGAACACGTTCCAGAGGCTCAGGTCGATGAGGTTGCCAGTCTGGAACCCGAACAGGAGGGAGCCAGGATAGGTGGTCTTGATGCTGAAGTTCAGGTAGCCCGACGTACCGAAGGCGCTCAGGTCATCGGCATAGCTGGTGTGCGTCATGGCTGTGCCCCAGCCCCAGGACAGGGGGCCTGGAGTGATCAGCATGCTGGTCGTGCCTTCGGCGGCGGTGCTAATGGTCGGGACGGCCGAGCCCCAGGTCCAGGGGGCCCAGGCGAGGGCCTGACCCGAGTGGGCCTCACCGGAAACGGCTGTTTCGGCATAGAGGGTGAACCGGTTCGCGGTGATCGTTGAACTCTGCACGGTGGGGATGTAGAAGGTGGCGTTGGCACTGGTGTAGGTGCCCGGCTCCCACGTGCCGGACGGGTAGGACCCGCGCACCACATACCGGGCCTGCCGGCCCACGTTGAACAGCCCCCAGCCGTCATCCGCCCCCTTCCAGGGCTCGTCGAAGGCCTCGAACCAGAAGATGTTCTTTGGGCCGGTCCCGGACGTGCGCCAGGCCTCGAGAAGGTTGTAGTACATCCCCTGGTTGACCGGGTGGGCCCGCTCCAGTTCGTTGTTGGTGGCCACGGACTTCCAGCCGGTCTCGCCGATCACGATGGGCAGCGCGGCATAGCCGGTGGAGGCCAGGTAGGAGCGGGCGGTCTCGAAATTTCGCTGCTCGCGGGCAAGGGCGGCCGCCATCATGGCCGTGGCCCTCTGCTCTGCGGGAACGGAAGCCTGTTTCCAGTCGTACAGTCCGTACAGGGTGTCGGTGAAGGCGTAGGTGTGCAGCGAGACGAAATCAAGGTTGTCCAGGACGTCAGGCTTGGCCACCGCGTAGTACTCGTAAGAATCATCGGTAGTCACCGGCTGGCTGATGGCGGGTCGGACCTGGGCGAGGTAGGCGGCCATGCGGGCGGTAGTGTTGGGCTGTCCTGACCAGGTGACCATGCTCTCGTTGCCGATGCTCACGGCCAGGACGATGCCCGGGTAGGCGTTGGCCTGGGCGATGCAGTTGGCGATATTGGTCTGGTTGGCGTTCTCGATGGCCGGCAGCGCGCTGGCGGAGGCGTATTTCTCGGAATTGATCCAGCAGCCCAGCTGGACCTTGATGTCCAGGTGGTGGGATTCGATCAGCTGCAGCGTGCGCAGGGACATGTCATCGCTGTTGTAGAGGCGCAGCAGGGTCAGGTTGCCCTGGGCCAGCAGGTTGAGGTCCTGAAGCAGCTCGGTGTCGGTGACCGTCTCGGAGCCTGGACCGGTCCCCCGGTAGCCTTCGTAGCACACCGCATGGCGGGCCAGGTAGGTTGTCGGCAGAGGACGCAGGGCACTCGCGTTCCTGGTTCCAGGCACGACACCGCCTCCCCCGCAGGAGACCCACAGTGCTGCCAAGAGCATCAGCCCGCTCGAACGAAGGACCATGGTGAGCGTGTGTTTCGACATGGCGCGATTCCTTTGGGCTCAGAGGACGTAGAGGAGGCCGACCAGCACCCAGTTGCCGTTCTGGCTGACCCGCGAGTCAACCCCGGTGAAGGCTGAGTTGGTTGGCATGGACATCGGTGAGGGGCCCAGCCGGCCGTAGTGGACCAAGCCGATCCCACCGTAGGCCGTCAACCCGCGACCGAATTCGTACTGCACACCCGCCGTGCTGAAGTTCGCCCAGTTGTTCTGGCCCCGTTCCGACGGATTGGAGGTGGAGGCTTTGCCCAGGAACTGGGTGGCGACCCAGGCGGACCACTGGTTGAGTCGGTAGCGGAGGGCCGCATAGCCGTCCGTGGAGGTGGCCGAGTAGCCGGGATTCGCCACGCCGTCCTTGGTCCCGCCCCAGTCGACATTGAACATGTCGTTCCACTGGGAGGGGGGCCCGACGACAGTGATCACCGCGTTTGCGCCGCTCCAACGGTTCGAGCGGAGACCTCCCGACACCTGCCAGTGGGCATCGAGGTCATAGCGCGCCATCACCATGACCATGCCCTGGCCCGCGCCGCCGATCTTGCTGTCGTCTCGCGGGAACGGAGTGAGCCCGGTGAATGGCCCGTGACCCCAGGCCTGGGGATTGCCGTTGCGAGTGTCCTGCGCAATGGCGTCGATCACCAGGCCACCGCTATGGTACTGTCCGTAGATCTCCAGGAAGCGGGGCTTGTGGATCCTGAAGGCCGTGTTCCCCTCGTCGTAGGTGGCCTCCAGCACGAGATCGCCTCCGAACACATCGAGGGGCCGTGTGGTGTAGCGGACGGCCTTGGTCAGCAGGCCGTAGCCGGCCCCGCTCTGGGCCCACTGGTTGGCCAGTCCCACCAGGGTTCCGTAGGGATAGTCAGCCACGCTCCAGCCGCGGGTGACCATCTTGCCGACAGCCAGCCTCCCGTATTCCTCATGGCTCACGGCGACATTTTCCTCGTAGATGAACCCGGGGACGTCAGCTGTGCCCGCCACCCCAGTTCCACCTCGCCAGCGCTGGCTCAGCATGGCGGAAACCTTGAATCCGCCACCTACGTCGAACTTCGCCCCCAGCCAGGGCTGGAACAGCCAGACATTGGTGGGTTCAGTGCCGTAGCGGGTGCCGGGGACCAGCTGGTCGCCCCACTGCTGATCCTTGGTGGCCGTGGGGTTCAGCTGGATGTTCTCCGCGTAGTTGCTGGTGCGCTCCCCTTCGACCTTGGCGAAGGCGTTCAAGGTGAAGGGACCGTACTGGAGACCCTGCTGAGCAAAGGCCCCCACGCCAGCCGACAGCCCGACCAGGGCCAGCCCCACCTTGAACCCTTTCAAGAGTGCCCCGGAACGGGCCCAACGCATCTGTCCACGGTCAATGGCGGTCAAGAAGGAGTGGGTTTGCATGTTGAACCTTCTCTGAGGCTTCAGGTGGTTGGGGAAGAGACGTCAGTCGGTTCAGCGACGTGTGGAGAGGCTTCAATTCCTTTGAGAGCCTTGCTTCCGAGTGGCTGCAAATTCAATAACTGCCGGGCAGGACTGATCAAGGTTGATCTTAAAAAACGTGAAGTAAATGGTCTTTTTTTGTTTTTCAAATGAAAATTTCATCAAGGCTTTTTCGTTGGTTTCATTGACATTTTTGAGTAGTAGGATACTGATTCGAAATAAAAAAAATCTAATTCATTGTCAAAATTGCTAAAGGAACTGACATGCGACCAGTCCATGGCTTCTTGGCAAACGCCTGTTTGGCCTTCCTTGTTTCGGTGATAGGTGCCGCCCAGACCGTCAAGGTGGGCACCGGAGCCTATTGGCTCCAGGCCCAGGGCTCGGACAAGGATGTACCCGCGGCGCCCATGCGCACCGAGGCGCTGCTGAAGACCGCGGCCCAGACCAGCCAGTGGTATTCCACCCTCATCTTCAACCAGGTGCCCGAAGTCATCTTCGCGCAACCGCTCACCTTCCGGCCGGTGGCAGCCGGACTGGAGATGTGCCTTCCGGCGAAGACCGTGGTCCCGACCGAACGGAAGGACACGGAAATTCACTATCCTCATCTGGATCCAGTGCTGATCGGACCGGTGGCTTTCTCCCCCGGGCCCGCACGGCTGGCAAAGGTGGGGGACTGGTCCATCGACATCGACTTGTCCCGGGGCTCCGACCGCATGTGGGCCACCATCGCCCATGGCAGCCCGTACACCTACGTGCACATTTCGCGTGGCGACCTGCGGGTGAGCCTTGCCGGCACGGGCACCGAGGTGGTGCCGACGCTCGATCCGCGGGTCCTGGTTCTGAAGGTCAACGGGCGGTCGTATGCCTTCTTCGGCCCGACCGGCGTTCGCTGGGAGCAGACCTCGGACCGCCAGTGGCTTGCCCACATGCCGCCGGGCCGAGATTATTTGTCTGCGGCGGGTCTTCCGGACGACCAGCCCGCGACCCTGGAACGGTTCACCCGGCATGCCTATGCCTTCCTGGAGGACACCCGGGTCGCCTGGCACTACGACCCGGTCAGCAGCACCGTGGAAACCCGGTTCGAGGCGGTGGCTCGCAACCAGGAGGGCCCCGAGACCACGCCGCTGCTGGGCCTCTACCCGCACCAGTGGCACGCCAATGCTTCGGTGCAGAGTGGGCTGGGGCCGGGCTTCGACACCCTGCGGGGGCGCATTCGGCTGCTGGCCGCCAATGGCTTCAGGACCACAGCCACCTATACCGGCTTCGTGCCCTGGTGGCCTGGCGTGAAGAACGCTCCGCGCTTGTCGGAACTGGGAGAGGTGCTGAAGACGGACCTGCGCAAGGCCCGCCCCATGATGCTGGAGATCGGCAACGGACCCTATTGGCAGGGCAAGGGTCTGCAACGCATCGTCCAGCTGATGAATGTGGCGGAGCAGCAAGGGGACCTCGAGGCCCGGGACGCGCTGCTCAAACTGCTCAAGGGGCGCGTCGAGTCCTGGTTCTCAGGGCAGGACCGGAAGACCTACTTCCGCTACACGAAGACCTTGGGGACCCTGGTGGCCTACCCGGAAGAGTATTTCAGCGTCGAACAGGTGAACGACCACCACTTCCACTATGGCTACTGGATCTTTGCCATGGCCGAGATCGCCCTGCGCGACCCGGCCTGGGCCTCGAAGGACAAGTGGGGTGGCCTGGTGGACGTGATGATCGCGGACATCGCCACGCCAGTCCGTGGTGGCAGTGAGTTCCCCTTCCTCCGGAACTTCGACCCCTATGAGGGCCACTCCTGGGCCTCGGGCATCGGCCTCGGGCCCTTCGGCAACAACCAGGAGAGCTCCAGCGAAGCGGTGAACGCCTGGGCGGGCCTGATCCTCTGGGGGGAGGTCACCGGAAACAAGGCTCTGAGGGACCTGGGTGTGTGGCTCTACACAAGTGAGGTCAAAGGCATCCAGACCTACTGGTTCGACCTGGACCACCTGGTCCTGCCTCCGGAGTACCGCAACAGCGAAGTCAGCATGGTATTCGGCGGCAAGTACGCGCACAACACGTGGTGGACCGACGAACCGAGGCAGATCAAGGGCATCAACCTGCTGCCGCTCACCACAGCCTCCCTCTACCTGGGCAGGGACCCGCTGTTCATCAAGCGCAGCCTCGAGGAACTGCCCGCCCAGAGCGCGGCATGGGCCACCCGCGGGCGACGCCCCGATCCGCCGGACATCTGGCAGGACGTCTTCGCCCAGTACCTGGCCCTCGCCGATCCCGCAACCGGCCTGGCCCAGTGGAACCGTTGGGGGGCGGTGGAGCTGGGCGATACTCGTTCCCACGCCCTGCACTGGCTGCTGAGCCTCCAGCGGATGGGTGTGCCCGATTTCACGGTCACGGCAGACACAACGCTGTTCTCGGTCTTCCGCAAGCCTGACGGAACGAGGACCTACCTTGCCTTCAACGCGGGCGCCACGCCCCTCCAGGTCCACTTCAGCGACGGCGTGCAGCTGGACGTGCCCCCCCATGCCCTGGCCGAGAGGGCCGTCGCGGGGCAGTTCCGCAGTCAGTGATTCCGGCACCGGCAGGGGCCAGAGAAGCTCGTAGAGCTTCCTTCAATTCAGGCGCAGGGTCCCTCGGGGACCTTCACCGCCTGATGGCCTGAGCCCGGAACTGCGCCGGTGTCGTGCCTGTTTCCCGCTTGAAGAAGCGGCAAAAATACGTGGCCGTGGTGAACCCGCACTCCCGGGTGACCTCTTCGATGGCCAGGCTCGATCCCTCGAGAAGCCGCATCGCCCGGTTGAGGCGGATGTTCAACATCTCCTGGGCCACCGGGCGGCCCAGGTGCTTCTTGAAGAGGTTGTCGAGGGTGGATCGCGAGCAGTCCACCAGCTCACAAACCTGATCCACGGAGATGCCCCGGCAGGCCCGGTCCCGGATGATGCGGGAGGCCGCCAGGACCAGGGGGTCCTGGGCGGTGGTGATGTCCGTGGACTGGCGCTCCACGATCCGCAGGGGGGGAAGCTTGTGCAGCTGAGGTTCCGCCCTCTCCCCATCCAGCATGCGGTTGAGCATCCCCGCGGCCAGCTGGCCGATGCCCTCGATGTTCGGCGCAATGCTGGTCAAGGTAGGGCGGCATAGGCGGCACAGGATCTCGTCGTTGTCGACGCCGATGACGGATACATCCGAAGGCATCGAGATGCCCAGGTCCCGGCAGGCCGTGATGATCTGCTGGCCACGCATGTCGTTGCAGGCCAGGATGGCGATGGGCTTGGGGAGCCGGGAAAGCCAGTTGGCCAGAGCAGGCTCGTACTCGATCCCCTGCATTTCGATGAACTGATGCTTGATGGTCGCGGCCACCTTGGGCGGTGGTGTATAGACGGCGACCTGCCGGCCCTGGGCTTCCAGGATCCGGCAGAAGGCTTCGGAACGGCGGTCCGAAAAGAAAATGCCCGGGTACCCGCCGAAGGCGAAGTTGATGAAGCCGGCGTGCACGAAGAAGTCCACCGCGATCTGAGCCACCGCCTCAGCGTCCGTGTCGATGACGGGGAATCCCGGACAGTTGCCCTCGCCTTGGGTATCCACGATGGGCACGCCCAGGGAGGTGATCTGGCGGCCCAGCTCAGGAGTGGAGATGAACCCGATGATCCCGTCGATGTGTCCCTTCTTGAGCCAGGAGGGCAGCCTAGTGAACTCGGCCCGCTCGTAGGGGAAGATGAGCCAGTCCTCATGCTCCAAGGCGTAGGTGGCCACCCCTTGGCAGATGCCTCGGCTGTACCCTCCGGAGGCGGGTACGAGCAGGGCGATGTGGCGGTTATTCGGCATCAAAAAAGAGTCTAACCTGACGCAAATTATTAATGAACGGCGTTTCCAGCAGGCCACTCAGGGGTCTACATGGCCGAGTCTTCCGGGATCGTGTGTTGCCTCAACCGGTCAATCACAAGAAAACAATTTTCATATAAAACAATAAATATCAATAATTTAAAATTGATCATGATTTCGTTAACAATCATAGCCGCTGCCATACCTGGTTGGAGGGTCGTGGAATAAATTTTGATCGATAAAATGAAAAAAGGTCATATACAACCCAATTTATAGAACCCAACCTTTAGCAGCCCTCTTTGAACCCATTGCCTGAGGAAGGCCCGCTAGCTCCATCGCCTGGTTGTGCCCGACCCAAATTCACTTCGGCATCCGAGCCGTTCGCACCTAAGGAGACCCTATGAGGACCAGTCGAAAGCGAGGGATCTTGGTCACGCTGACCCTGTTGGCGGCCCCCTTGGCCCTGCTGGTGAGCTGCGGTGGCAATGCCACCGCACCTGCAGCTGCCCAGACTTTCAATCCGGCGCCGGTGGTCGTCATCAGTGGGGCGACCAGCACTGCGGCTTTGGGGCCGGTCCCCTTCACGTTCACCTTTAGCCAGCCCGTGGACCTCTTCCCGCCCAATGCGGTGACCGTGACCAACGGCTCCGCCGCGGCCAACACGGCCAAGATCTCGGCCAACGAATACACCCTGATCATCACGCCAACGGCCAACACCACCGGCACCATGACCGTCAAGGTCCTTGCGGGCGCCTTCAAGGACGCCGCCGGTGTCGCCAATACCGTCGCCGCCTCCGTGACCCAACCCTTCAACACAGTGCCGCCACCGACCTACACCATCCTCGACTTCAATACTGCACCCGGAACCTATTACGCCTACGCCAGGACTGATTTTGGCGGGACCAACTCGTCACTTACCACTGCTGGCGTGCCCACGGGTGGCCCGGCCAATACTGTGGTAAAGATCGTCAAGACTGCGGGCTCGGCTAGTTGGGCCGGAACGACCCTCTCTGTGGGCTACCTGCAATCCATAGGCCGGGTTCCTCTCTCTTCATCGGCCAACACCATCACCGCTGTTGTCTACGCCCCGGCCGCCAACCTCGATTTCCTAATGAAAGTTGAAGACGCGGGTGATCCCGCCAAATACGTGCAAGTCGATGCCTACTCAACCTCCGCAGGCTGGCAGACCCTGACCTTCAACTTCAACGCGAATACCCCGAACAACACCGTGCCCATTAATCCGGCCAGCACTTACAACAAGCTCTCCATCTTCCCGGATTATGGCAACGGGGGCCTCTCAACCGACGAAACCTTCTACGTGGGGCCCATCAAGTTTGTTGGCGCAAACGCCCCGACCGCGACACCACTCATCGACCCTGGCCTCATCAACTACACGGTGATCGATTTCACGACAACCCTGCCATCCGGTCTGGCTTATGCCACCAGTGCATTCGAAGGGGGCGCATCAGCCTTGATGAGTACCGGATACCCTTCGGGTGCTGGCGCTCCCAGCGGGACCGTGGCCCAGTTCGTCAAAGCCACCACAGCCAAGCCATGGGCCGGAACGACCCTTTCAGAGGGTTATCTGAACTCCATCGGCCAGTTCCCTTTCAGCTCAACGGCTAAGACCATCAAGATGCTCGTCTACGCGCCCGCTGCAGGTATCGACTTCATGCTGGAAGTGAAAGACATCAGCAACAGCGCGGTGGCCCACACCGATGCGTTGACGGCAACAGCCGGATGGCAGACCTTGACGTTCAATTTCGGGGCCAACACCACCAACACGGTCGCCCTGAATCTAAGTAATTCTTACAACCAGCTCACGGTCTTCCCTGATTTCATGAACGCTCCAAGTGCGGATGAAACCTTCTACATCGGACCTGTCACCTTCTGGGGTGCCTTGGCGCCCGCCGCGCCGCCACTTGCGGTTCCGTCTCTGCCAACGCCAAGCACCGTTCCTGCAGCCCCCTCGCTTCCTTCAACCAGTGTGATATCGCTCTACAACAGCAGCGGCACCTACACAAACCTCGCCGGGGTCGATTTGAACCCCAACTGGGGCCAGAGCTCTTCCATTACCGATTACACGGTGGGTTCGGCGACGATCAAGAAGTTGAACCTGATCGATTTCCAGGGCATTGCAATCTCCAACCCCGGGATTGACATTACAAGCAAGAACCATCTCCACATCAGCTACTGGACGCCGAACGGAGTTTCCTTCGATCTCTCTCCCATCAACCCCAGCAACACTCCTTCCGAATATCCGATCACTTCGGGGACACTAACCCAGGGGGCCTGGACAGACTTGGAGATCACCATCAACCAGTCAGGCTGGAGTTTGACCAACATCATCCAGCTCAAGTTCAGCAACTCTCCCTCGCCAGCGGTCATCTACCTGGACAACATCTACTTCCACTAGGTGCCGACGTGAACCCAGTGGGCCGCCATACTCCGGTGGCCCACTTTGGGTTCTGCAGCAGGGATGAACTCGTTGGGAAAGCCTTGGCGCCGACCGTACCCACCAACCCGTTAAAGGAGGAGGGACCTATTCTTCGAAGCCACTGGATCCTGGGTGGAATTCCCAAGGAAGTGATCCTGGTCCGTGGCCTGCAGGCCCTGGTCTACCTCGGCTTGCTGAATTGGAGCGCAAGCCAAGCAGCTGAGCCACTGGAAGGTCGAGTTGTCCCCTACCGCCAGGCGGAAGTCAGTGCCCCAGTGTCGAGCTTCCTCGTGGACATGAAGGTCCAGGAAGGCGAGTTCGTGAAGGCCGGACAACCCCTGGCTCAGCTCTACAGCAGGCTGGACGAGCTGGAAATGAAGCGCACCAAGGCTGTCCTTGAGCGCCGGGAGTTTGAGGCCAAGGGGGTGAAGAGCCTCTACGACAGCAGGATCATTCCCGAGGCCAAGGCTCTGGAAGCCCGCATCGAGCTGGACCTGGCGCGGCTCAACTTCGAGACGGCCGCCGAGCAGGTCCGCCTCCGCGCCCTCCTCGCCCCCATCGATGGACTCGTGGTCGAGCACTACCGGGAGGTGGGCGAGGCCGTGCAGGCCGCCCAGCGGGTCCTCCGCATCGTGGACCTCAGCCGCCTCCACATCCTCTGTCGTCTGAGGCCGGAGCAGGCGGTTCTGGCCGCCCCAGGCCAGAAGTGGCCCGTGCGCTTTCCCCAGCTGCCGGAGGAACCCGTGTTCCAGGCTGAGGTGGTGTTCGTGGATCCCTGCGCGGACGCCTCAGGCCTCACCCGGGTCAAGCTGCTGCTGCAGAATCCGGGCGGCCGCGTTCACGGGGGCTTCACGGCCCTGGTGGAATGCCCGCCCAGCGACGCCCCGACATCGCGCCACGCACCACCCGCGAACCACTGAACGTCCCTCCCGTCGAATCCACCCTGGAGTCTCCGCATGAGCAAGAAACTCAAGAGTGTCCAGCAAGTCATGGAGTTGTCCATCCACCACGACATCCCACCGGATGCCGACCCTGCCCAGGCCCGGGAGGAATGGAACCTGGAGGCCCATCTGGACACGCTGCCCGCGGAGTTCGCGGCGGCCGTGCGCACCGAGATGGCCAAGGGAACCCTGGTGGTCAACCTGGTGCCCGGGACCAGCGGCATCCGCGTCACTTCCAGCAAGCCCCGCGGCAAACGACCGAAAAATCCCGCCGGTGCGTGACCGTCCCAGAGCCATGGAGGTCCACCTTGACACGTACCAAGACTGACCAGGGGACTGCGAATCAGCACCATGCGCCCTCGGCCTCGCCCGGGCAGCGCTGGCCTGGAACCAGTCCAGTGCCCGGCGCCAATCCATCGCCGGCCCTCGCGCCCCGGGAGCTCGCGGCCTTGTCGGACGAGTTCCGCCAGGTGCTGGAGGCCGGAGTGCACGGCCTCTGCTTCAGCCCCTACCTGGAGGGACAGGCCCCCGGTTCCATCGTGAGCGAAGCCCAGATCCGCGCCCGCCTGGAGCTCATCCGGCCCTACACCCGGTGGATCCGAAGCTTCTCCTGCACCGAAGGCCACCAGCACACTCCGCGCATCGCCCACGACCTTGGCCTGAAGACCCTGGTGGGTGCCTGGCTGGGCACGGATCCCGACGACAACGAGCGCGAGCTCGCCGGGGCCATCCAAGTGGCCCGGGCCGGCCATGCCGACATCCTGGCCATCGGCAACGAAGTGCTGCTGCGCGAGGACCTGTCCGAGGGCCAGCTGCTGGAGTACCTCCAGCACGTGAAGCAGGCCGTGCCCGACGTCCCGGTGGGTTACGTGGACGCCTACTACCTGTTCGAGAAGCATCCGCGGGTCACCACCGCTTGCGATGTCCTGCTGACCAACTGCTACCCGTTCTGGGAAGGGTGTCCCCGGGAGCAGGCCCTCGCCTACATGCAGAGCATGTACCAGCGGACCCTGACGGTGGCCGGGGGGAAGCGGGTCATCATCAGTGAGACCGGATGGCCGAATACAGGGCAGCCCTTCCACGGCTCCATCCCGTCCGTGGAAGGGGCCTTGCGCTACTTCCTGGACACCCAGCGATGGGGGAAGGAGGACGGTGTCGACATCTTCTATTTCGCGGCCTTCGACGAGCCCTGGAAGGTCGGCGACGAAGGCGATGTGGGTGCCTTCTGGGGGCTCTGGGACAAGGATGGCGCGCCGAAGTTTTCTTGAACCGGAGATCCGACCCGATGCTTCACCTCCCGGCAGGGAATGCCATCTGCTATTCGGGCTACCGGCAGGGGCAGAGCCCAGGCCTGCGGGTCTACCCCTCTTCGGACGAGATCCTGGAGGACCTGCTCATCCTGCGGAAACAGTGGCGCCTCCTGCGTCTGTATGACTGCAGCCCGCATGCGGTGAGGGTCCTGGAGGCCATCCGGGCCGAGAAGCTCGACATGAAGATCATGCTGGGCGCCTCCCTGGGCGCCGAGATGAACAACTTCGGGTGTCCCTGGGGTGCCACTTACGGGGCGGAGGAACTGGAGGCCAACCGGAGGGAAAATGAGGCCGAGATCGGGCGGCTCATCGCCCTCGCGCAGCGCTACGAAGACATCGTCTTTTCCGTCGCCGTGGGCAACGAGGCGACGGTGGACTGGACCGACCATTTCGTGCCGGTTCCACGCATGATCGAGCTGGTCCAGCGGGTCCGGCGGGCCGTGGTCCAGCCGGTCACCGTCTGCGAGAACTACGTGCCCTGGCAGCACGAGCTCCGGGGGCTGGCGGAGGAGCTCGACTTCATCTCCCTGCACACCTACCCCGTCTGGGAGTACAAACAGGTTCACGAAGCCATCCACTACACCATGGACAACTACCACCGGGTGGCCCGCCTCTACCATGACAAGCCGGTGGTCATCACCGAGGCCGGCTGGGCGACCAGCTCGAACGGCCGGGGCATCGAGCGGGAGAATTCTTCGGAGGAGTTCCAGGAGATCTACTACCGGGATCTGATGGCCTGGACCCGGGCCGAGGGCATCCTCACCTTCTTCTTCGAGGCCTTCGATGAGCCCTGGAAGGGGTCTCCGGACCCGCTGGAACCCGAGAAGCACTGGGGCTTGTTCACCGTGGACCGTCGGCCCAAGAAGGTGATGCAGGGGCTCTTTCCCGAACGCCTGCCGTCCTCTCAGGCGAGGTAGGTCGCGATCGACCGTGGGGGGAGACTGGCCTCGGCGATGGCGCCAGGTTCGATGTCCAGCCGGAAGCGAATCCCCCGTTCGCTCCGGTTCATCACCACGATCGCCAAAGAGCCATCGGGGTTTCCAAAAGCGGCGGCTTCCAGGTCCCCGAAAGTGGTCGCGCACTGGAGCCGCCGTGCCCCGACCTTCACGAAGCGGGCGAAATGTCCGATGTAGAAGTAGGAACTTTGCCGCAGCAGGGCGTCGTTGGCTGGGTTGACCAGGATGGGGGCGCTGCAGTAGTTCCCAGCATGGTTGGGTCCCCCTGCGTGATCGAGCACCAGGTTCCAGTCGATCCAGCCTTCGGTCCAGCGGTTCAGGTCGTTGATCATCGCGTGGACGTAGCGTTCGCCGAGCTCCCAGGAGTCGAGATGGGGACCGCCCTCCTGGCAGCCCTCGGTGAAGAGCAGGTGCTTGTCCGGCCAGGCTTCGTGGGCCTGCTGGACGTGGTCGAAATGGTTTTCCCCGTACCAGTGGAAGCCGATGCCCCAGACGAACCTTGCAGCCTCCGCATCGGCGTACACCACCTTGGCCCGCTCGATCATCAAGTCCCGGTTGTGGTCCCAGATGAGGATGTTGACGTGGGCGAATCCGGCAGCTTCCAGCTCAGGACCCAGGAAATCCCGCACGAAATCGCGCTCTTCTTCGGAGGTGTAGAGGCAGGAATCCCAGCGCTGGGCCGCCATCGGTTCGTTCTGCACCGAGACGCCCCAGATCGGGATCCCTTCGGCGGCATAGGCCTCGATGAAGCGCACGAAACAGCGGGCCCAGGCCCGGCGGCACTCGGGTTTGAGCCTGCCGCCGTGGTTCATCTGGCCATTGCTCTTCATCCAGGCCGGCGGGCTCCAGGGCGAGGCCAGCAGCTTGAGGGGTTCCCCGGCCATCTGCTGGGCGGCCTGGATGAAGGGGATGAGCGCCTGCCGGTCCCGGGCGATGCTGAAGGAGGCGAGGTCGCAGTCGCCCGGTGTCTCCACGTGGGCATGGTTGCCCAGTGCGAAGTCACAGCTGCCCATGGGCACGCGGCAGAGCGAATAGCTGTGCCCGCTCCGGTCGTCGAAGTAGGCCTTTAGCAGCTCTTCCCGTCGCGCGGGGCTCAGCCCGAGCCAAGTGACGGCTGCGGCTTCCGTGAAGGCGCCGCCGAAGCCCAGGAGGGTCTGGAATAGCTGGCTTGGCCGTACCTCTACGGCGGGCAGATCGGCTCCGCTAACCCCCATGGGCAGACTGGGCCCTTCCGTCAATCGGCATTCCCCATCCCGTGCCGAGAGGAACACCCGAATGGCGGATCCTGGAACGCTCCGGCCTGCCCGGGGGGGCATGGGGGATCTCTCGGAAGCGGGCAGGGTGGAAGGACTGGGCTGCCCTGCTTCAGCCATGTCCGGACCTGTCCAGCGCAGCCAGGGCGAATGCATAGGCCCCGGTCGAGATGGCCCGGCTGGTGCCGAGGGTGGAGAGTCCCACGCCGATGCGCTTCATCGGGTCGTACTCGACTTCGCGGCCGCTGCCCGGAACGGAAAGCCGCATTGGCGCCCCCGCCAGGAATTCCGCTCGTTCCTTGGCGTCTTCCAGGTTGAAGGCCCGGACCTCCAGCCGGGGATGGACCCCCTTCGCCCTGGATCGGAGGGTGCCACGCATCTCCTCGACCAGGGCCGGCAGGATGAGCCCGGCCGCGCCCGCAAGTCCTCCTCCCACGACCACCAGCCCATCCACGACGGCGGAGATGTGGGCCAGGGTGTCTCCGGCCACTTCGCCCAGGCGGCGGAAGGCCTCGACGGCGGCCGCCTGATCTCCTTCCAGCTCCCCGCAGGCGATGGCGTAGATGCCCTTCGGCTCGGGCACGGACTCGATGGGCAGCCCGGCGCCTTCCGCGTAGGTCCGCTTCACGGCCCGGATGCTGACCCCTTCCTCGGCGGTGGTGGTGGGATCCAGCTTGTTCCGCATGCACCAGATCTCGGCCCCCGCGCAGTTGTCGCCCAGGAACAGGCGGCCATCGTGGACGAGTCCTCCCCCGAAGCCGGTTCCGAGGGTGACTCCGAAGAGATTGTGGAAACGCTTGGGATTGCCCGCCGCCTCCAGGGCCCGGTTCACGGTGGGCAGGAGCCCGGCGATGGCCTCGCCGTAGGCGAACAGGTCCCCGTCGTTGTTGATGTAGACGGGAATTCCGAACTCGTCTTCGAGCAGGGGCCCCAGGGGCACCCCCCCCCGGAATCCCGGCAGGTTGTAGAGGTCTCCGATGATGCCGTTGGGGTAGTCAGCGGGGCCCGGAAAGGCGAAGCTGATGGCTACCGGCGCCCGTCCCAGGCGCGGGAGCATGCCTCGGAATCCCGCAAGGATGTTCCCGAGGCAGGCCGCGAGGTCGTGCCCATCAGTCGGCTTGGTGACCGGCTCAAGGATGTCGCGCCCCCCCTGGATGGCGCTGAAGACCAGGTGCGTGCCGCCCGCGTCGAGGGTCAGGACGATGCGTGGATCGTGGTGGAGTTCCATGACAACCCGTCTGTGGCCGGATGGTGGTTGACTGCAGGTCCGTTGTCCATGGGATGCCGGACCGGTTCAGGAGTCCAAGAAAGAACAGGATTGATCCACCGTGGCTGTTCCAGCCGGGCATGGGAATACCCTTTCCTGATTATCGGCGACCCTCAGCCTGAAGGTTAGGCATCAGCCACTTCCGAGGCATGAAGTCTTGGACTTTGGAAAATCATTCGCCTGGGGTCTTGCGTCATAGGTTAAAACCTATAAACTGTAATCAGGATGCCCCA
>CAISFO010000090.1 GCA_903884655.1 uncultured Holophagaceae bacterium
CTACCTGGCCTTTCTTGACTCGCGTGTATTTAAGCCCCATCTTTGGCGTGACTTATAAAGGAGGGCCATATGACAACACGACGCGATCGACGCAACATTTCCAGGCCTGCTTCCCTTCAAACCGAGTTCAAAGGGGTAAACCGCCGGGCTCGTTTTTATGACCGGAGAATACACCGCGGACCTACCCGAATCTTCTATGCCCCTAGGTCAATTATTTGGGAAAGGTTCCTTTCAACATTCTGGCGATTTAACTGAACCATCCGGCGATGCGCAAATCGATAGCAGATTTACAGGTAGCCTTACTTGAATTGGAACCTATATTGGGTCAGGTGGTCTCCGCAGGAGGTGCCATGTGACCTTGGAAAAAACGATCATGGAACTGACTGCGAGAACACCCAGTGGCGGGACCTGCTTCATCGGAGACAGCTCCTTCCTAGTTTGGTACTGTGCGGACAGCTGGGAATGGGAGTACCGGGGCATCGCCTATTACGACCCGCTCGACCTGGCAGAAGCCATCATCGGTGGGTATCCGCCAAACTCCAGGTTCGTGCGCTTCTTCACTGGGAATATCCCGGAGCAACGACGGTGGCCGAGAATTCCACCCGCACCGGTTCCCCACTCCCACCGCCTGACTTTATAAGGCCGGCAAGGCCACCAGGAAAGGCGCTGGACCCGGAAGACTCGGAAAACGGCTGAGGTATCGGTCTGGGGAAAATCTGTCATTGATTGCTCGGACGATTAGAATCATTTTGTGTAACATTGGCCACTTCCGGGGCATCCAAGGACACATCAAGGGAGGTTCCCCATGCGTTCCCGAGCGCTCCTGGGTGGCATCGTCTTAACTGCGGCCTTGGCTGCCTTCGGGTTCGCCGTCTCAACCAACCATGGACCCGCGAACGCGGCATCCACCCCCGCCCCAGAGGACCAGGTGACCGATCCCAAGAAGCCAACGCCCGCCGACCTGAAGCAGAAGCTTACCCCCGTGCAGTACCACGTGACACAGGAGGCGGGCACGGAGCCGCCTTTCCGCAACGAGTATTGGAACGAGCACCGGGACGGCGTCTACGTGGACATCGTCAGCGGCAAGCCGCTGTTCTCCTCCAAGGACAAGTTCGATTCAGGCTGCGGCTGGCCCAGTTTCAGCAAGCCCCTGGCAGGACAGGATGTCGTCGAGAAGCGGGACGCCAGCCTCGGCATGCTGCGCACCGAGGTCCGTTCGAAGGAGGCGGATTCCCACTTGGGCCACGTCTTTGATGACGGTCCGGCGGACCGCGGCGGCCTGCGCTACTGCATCAATAGCGCCGCCCTGCGCTTCGTTCCCGTGCCGGATCTGGAGAAGGAGGGGCTGGGGTCTTTCCTGCATGTGTTCGGCAAGGCCGCTCCTGTGCCCAAGGAGGAAGTCGCCACACTGGCCGGAGGCTGTTTCTGGGGCATGGAGGACCTGATCCGCAGGCAGCCTGGGGTGGTCGGCATCGAGGTGGGCTACACGGGCGGTACAGGGGCCAACGCCACCTACGAGAACCACGCGGGTCACGCCGAAGCCGTGCAGATCAGGTTCGACCCCAGCAAGACCACCTATGAGGCGCTGCTGCGCTTCTTCTTCCGCATCCACGATCCCACTACACTGAACCGCCAGGGCAACGACATGGGCACCTCGTACCGCAGCGC
>CAISFO010000091.1 GCA_903884655.1 uncultured Holophagaceae bacterium
CCTCCGCGGCCCGGCGCCGCTCCCCGGTGCTTTTCCGCACCTCCAGCAGGGCCATCCAGGCCCCCAGCAGCACCAGCGGCAGCATGCCGAGCACGATGCGCCGGGTCAGGTAGCCGGAGAGGGGGACACCCCCTGGCCGCCGGCCCCGCCACCGAAGGGAAAATCCCGGATGAACCATTTCCCAAATAGTTAGTAAATCGGGTTCGCGGAACCAGAGCGTCCGCGTGGGTCGGCGCGATGACGCGCAATCCGATTTACGGTCTTGGACAAGCCCGGAGCGGCAGGGGGCGGCGCGACCGGGCTATGGGCAAATCGAACCGGGACGGTCGCCATGGCGGGACCCGATGGGCTGAAAGTGGGTGCCCATGGCCGCTGATCTCCATGCCGAGGCGTGGCCGGAGCCTGTTCCAGGGACTTCGGGGCAGACCCTCGGCCACCGGTCGAAGTTCAACAGGTCAGGGCAGGACGTTCCGGGCGCTGTGGGGACGGTAATCATGGCGTCGGAGGCGGCGGTGCGCGGGAGGTGGGTGCCAGGGGGATCCGCCGGAGCTCGCCGCCGCACACGGGGCAGATATGCGCGGTCCGCTCCCACTGCTCGAGCTTGGCCTTGGCCTTCTTGGGCCGGCGATAGGCGCCGGCGAAGGACTTGGCCCGCTCCAGCAGTCCGCCTGGACGGACCGACCCATACAGGCCCGCGTGGCGGATCTTGTGGAAGCCCGGGGGCAGGACATGCCGGACCAGTCGGCGCAGGAATTCCACTGGGTGGAGGGTGGCAGTCCGGCCGTGCTTGGTGCCGAACGTGACCTCGTCGCGGGTGGAGGCCTGGAGCCGGGAATTGGAGATGCCGACCCGGTGCGTATACCTGCCGAGGTATTCAATGACGTAGGCTGAGCGCCGGAAAGGCTTCTTGGCGTAGACGATCCACGGTTTCTTGGACAGCGGGGCCATGAGGGCGCCGTAGGCGCCATCCGTGAAGGACGGAAAGGCGCCTCGGGTGCGCAGGAGCCCGAGCTCATGGAGCATCTTGGCCCGGAACACGACGCCCATCATGTCCAGTGGAAAGAGGTAGTCGTTCCGGGTATGGACGAAGCCGCTGCCGTCCAGCGCCAGGCCCCCTGCCGTGACCAGCACATGCAGGTGAACGTGAAACCCCAGTTCCCGAGTCCAGGTGTGCAGCACCATGGTCAGGCCCAGGGTGGCCTTCATTCGGGTGCGGCCCAGTTCCAGGAGGGTGGCGGCCACGGCCCGAAAGAACGCGCCGTAGACCTCGGCGGGGTGCCATTCGGCCAGGGGACGCAGTTCCGAGGGGGAGGGTGAACACGCTGTGGAAGTGGCCGAGATCCAGGAGCCGTTCGGCCCGGGCCGCGATCCAACGTTCCTGGGCCAGGGCCTGGCACTTCATACAGTGCCGGTTCCGGCAGGAATTGTAGGCGTTCCGCCGGAAGTCCCCATGCTCGCAGACCTCCTCATGGCCACCGAGCTTGGCGGTGCGACACAGGCCGATGGCGGTGAGCATGCGCCGCTGCTCGCGGCTCAGGCGGACCTGGGCTTCCAGCGCGGGGCGGTGGGCACGGACGATGTCGGCGATGTCGAACTTGGGCCTGGCATAGGCCACGCGCTCAACCCGGCAGGTCCTCCAGGGGGCTGCGCACGGCCGCGATCTGGCTGGGGGCGACCTGGGTATAGATCTGCGTGGACTTGATGCTGCCATGGCCGAGCACCACCTGAATCTTGCGCAGGTCGGTGCCAGCTTCCAACAGGTGGGTGGCAAAGGCGTGGCGCAGCATGTGCGGGTTCACGACCTTGCCGATGCCCGAGGCCGCCGAGGCGCACAGCAGGGCCCTCCGGGCGGTCTCCAGGCAGATGGGCTTGCCCGCCATGGACGCGAATAGCCATGGGCGTGCCGGCTGCGCGTGCTTGTAGTAGGCCCGGAGCAGGCCGTAGAGCTTGGTGTCCATAGGCACCATCCGGTCCTTCCCGCCCTTGCCGTTGCGCACATGGATCACCTTCTGCATGACGTCGATGTCCCGGGTCTCGAGCAGGCTGGCCTCCCGGATGCGCAGGCCGGTGGCGTAGATCAGGGTGAAGAACATGCGGTATTTGGCGCTGGTGAAACCATCAAGCAGGCGTGCGATCTCTGCCTTGATCAGGATCGAGGGCAGTGGCGCCTTGGCATGGGGGAGGGTGATCCAGGCCACCTTGTCCGGCTGGCCCAGGGTCCGGCCGTAGAGGAACTTCAGGGCCGCGTAATGGAGCCCCAGCCGGGACGGCCCGATGGCCTGCTGCCGGAGGACATCCACCCATCGCCGAACGGACTCCTGACTGGCCTCGCCAAGGTCATGGCCGAGGAATTCCTCGAAGCGTCGCGCCGAGGCGACGTATTGCTGGATGGTCTTGTGGGCGCGGTTCGCCATTTCCAGATCGCCCGCGAACCGGCACAGAGATACACTGACTGCCATTGCAGTTCTCC
>CAISFO010000092.1 GCA_903884655.1 uncultured Holophagaceae bacterium
GTCGGCCTACGGCCTCCTTCCGCTGCCCCTACCGGCTGGGTTTCTTCCTTCTTCTTCATGAGCACCTCTCAGGGGATTGTCCCCAAATGGGTGTCCAAGGGAATACCGGGGCGGTGGAAGAGGCGACAGTTCCCTCCGCAAATCTCAGTGAATTCATTTTCAACCCCGGACGCTACCATTCTTGGTACTGAAGTGGGGAGGACGTCACAACACACTTCAGGCTCTTGGGAAAAACACATTCGAACTAAATTACTGTGAAACATCCTTTCAAGAGTCAGTGTGATAAATCAGCCCAAATTATTCTCTGAACCTTGTCGTCCCGAGGCTCCTTCCGTGTCAATCCTCTCAATCATTATTCCTCTTTACAACGAAGAGTCACTGGTCGAACAGCTTCTGGATAGAGTTCTGAACGCACCATTGTCCATCCAGAAAGAAATTATCGTGATAGACGATGGTTCAACAGACCATTCCTTCCAGAAGGTGGCACACTGGCAAGAAGAGCACCCGGAAGTTCCACTTAAGGTTCTCAGGAAATCCAACGGTGGGAAGGGCTCCGCAGTCCGTCTCGGCATCGCCCATTCAACTGGGAGCATTGTCATAATCCAGGATGCAGACCTTGAATATGATCCAGGAGACTACCAAGCCTGCATAGCTCCTATCCAACAAAGGGAAGTGCTAGTGGTGTACGGTTCACGCGAACTTGGTGGTCATAACACAGAAAAGTCCCATTTTTCGTTCTACCTGGGAGGGCTACTTATTACCTTGATGACAAATTTATTATTCAATGCGCAGCTAACAGATGAGCCAACTTGCTATAAGACCTTCAGTGGCAACTTGATCCGAGCTCTACACTTCGATGGAAATGGATTTGAATGGGAACCAGAGTTAACAGCAAAATTGCTCCGACTTGGTTTTAGGATCCAAGAAGTTCCGATTCGATACTATCCACGGTCTATTCATGAGGGAAAAAAGATCAAATGGAGGTATGGAATCAAGGCCATGACTCAACTGGTGAGGGTGCGATTCTGTCGACTTCGGCCCCTGCAGGATGCTCTGTCCCTCCGTTACTTCCTGTAGATTTCGAGTGCCTATCTGGAACTGAAGGTCACTATTTTAAGGCGATCGTGTGCTGATGTTTCAGGAACCGAACTCGGGCGGCAACTCAAATCCGACCTTGAGAGCCCAAGAAATCATGGTCATGGCTGTGATTGGCATTGTCATCCTGTTATTACCCTTTGGAATCACGGCTCAGGGGTACCTACCGCCGGATGATGTCCTTCGCCACGCAGCGTTCGGGGTGACTAATCGCACCTGGGGAGAAATTCTCATTGGAAGACCCGAAGCACTATTCGATCAGAGTCCAGGCTGGCACGTAATTCTTCGGACTATCCACAAGCTGACCGGGTGTTCGCCAGAAGGGCTTGCAACCCTATCCATCGTGGGGATGCTGATGATATTTCTCCTGATCGGACACCCATACGTAAAAAGGTGGGAAAGTTGGGCTATGGCTCTAGGGATGTTTTTCCTGGCAGACCCAGCCCTCATCAAGCGCTTTACTCTCGGCCGACCCTTCATCCTCACTAGCGTCATCATTGTTGTCTTGCTGGGCGATTCCCGGGAGAAACAACTTCGCCCCTGGTGGTGCCCACGTCATGGCATTTGGCTTGCCCTGGCGGCCATTTCAGCCTGGGTCCATGGAAGCTGGTATTTGCTGTTAATGGCCCCATGTGCCCTGCTGCTGGCCGGTCGGTTCCAAGAGGCGGTTCGCATGGGAACAATCTTGATAGTTGGGGTCCTGCTCGGTGGGATCATTTCCGGACACCCACTTCGATATCTTTCCGGAGAAATCACCCATTTACTTTCGGCCCTCGAATCGCACTCGATTCCATCACTTGTCATGGAGCTTGGCCCTGGGCACCAACCACTCCTTCCCCTCGGAGTTGTTGCTCTTGTGGCCTTACCATCATTTCTGATGGGGCTAAGGCCTTGGGGGTTGAAGGATCCAGTTCTCCTGTTTGCGCTCATCACTTGGGTCCTGGGCTATTTCTATGTGTGGAGGTTCTACCTCGATTTCTGTTTCCCACTCCTTGCCATTTGGGTGGCTTGGCGGCTTGACGAAATCAAGGATCTTCTTCCCAAAATCTCATCTCGAAGATGGATCTCGGTCTTGTTTGCAGCGGGACTCCTGATAGTGGCCACCCTTCCTAACCGGAGTGGACGCTGGTCAGTTGATGGCTCCGCAGGCGCTCTTGATGCACACATCCCGAACGAAGCAATCCTCCTCCCCGAACCGGGGGGAGTTGCCTATTCCAATTCGATGCAATTCTTTTACCAAACCTTTTTTAGAAACCCCAATGGCGACTGGCGATACATCCTTGGCTACGAACCTGGGCTTATGAATTGCCAAGACCGTGCAGTTTATTTTGCCCTGTCCCAAGGCAGCGATCCTAACTTGGCACTTGCGCCATGGATTGCAAAGATGACCCGCAAAGACCGGATGATCCTTTACGGACCCTCAGACCATCCACCCCCCATCAGTTCTCTTGCCTGGTCCAAGGCTGGGCGCAGTCGCTGGTCCGGACGGCTTAGTGATGAACACAATTCGGCCTCCCGCTAGAGCACCGCACCGTAAGCCTGATCCTTGCGCGCCACTTCGCAGGCCCATGTGCAGGCCACTGCAGGGAGTATTCTGGGCCCAGTTGTTCGCTTTCATTTTACAGAAAGCCCAATTATTTCCACGCTTGTCATTCTTGATGTCTATGGCTCTCGGTGACTTGGTCGAAAGGTTCGAGCCACTACTAAGGGACCAGTCAATTCGGCTGTGTTGCTGGTTGCTGAAGACATGTCGGAATCTGTTGGTTACCTGCTGGGTTGATAGAGGCGTTTAGGTAGTCGCATTGCGACCACCTCCAGCGGGCTAGGCCGATACGGCCCGGGCTGCTGGTCCCAGTGATGAGCCATGAGCAACGAGTGACGACCCATGAGTGATGGGTCATGTGTGATGAGCGATGAGCGCAGAAGGGATGAGTGATGAGTCATGCGCTTCAGGGAGCAACCCTGACCGGGCTGGCGAATCACTTCCGCCACCGGATGCAACCAGTATAGGCCTTCGCCAGACGATGTACAAGGGCCAGGAACTACATTCGTTGTCGAACCAGCATTGTCGCGGCCTCAGGCGAGGGGTGGCCGCTGCCTGGGTGAATTACCCCAAGCGGGGCACAGAGGAGCACGCGGGGAGCACAGCCCAAAATCACTCATTACGAAACTGCCAAAAAATGCCGATAAAAAACAACCGCCACTCAATGGTGGCGGCTGTCTTGGAGTGGTGTACCCGACTGGGGTCGAACCAGCGACCTTTGGCTTCGGAGGCCAACGCTCTATCCAACTGAGCTACGGGTACTGCGGCATTCCATCATGGCTTCGAAGGGGGTTTTGATCAAGGTCGGGTTCCGATCAGTACTCCTTGCCTCTATCGCTCTCGGAGGCGAAGCCTCCCATTGGAGCTGCGGGCAAGGCTGCGTTGCCCTTTAGAGGGGCAACATCCCTAGGTAGCCAACCCCTGCCTGTGGCGGTGGCCTTCAATGGTGGCAAACCGTTCCTGCAGTTCCTTTGCGGTGAAGGGTTTGGCCATCAGGGTCACGAAGGGGTGGGTCTCCACAAGGTTCAGAGCCGTCTGGTCCACCCGGCCAGTGGCCAGGAGCACTGGCAAGTCCGGGTGCCGTTCGCGAATCAAAGGCAGGGTCTCCACACCACCCATGCCAGGCATGTTCATGTCGAGGATGACCAGATCGGGCTCGAACCCCGCCTCCAGCTTCGCCAGGGCCTCCCCGCCGCCATGGACTCCGGTCAAAGCGTGGCCCAGGATGTCCAGGATCGACTGCATGGAACTGTGGATCAGTTCATCGTCGTCCACCAGCAGCACGGATAGGGCCGGACGGGGCTGCCCGACTTCGGTTGCGGCCAAGGGCTCCACGCTGCTGAGCAGGCGATCCAAGGCCGGAAAGCGCATGACCACGGAGGTTCCCCGGCCGGGTTCGCTCAGGATTTCCATCTGGCCATGGTGGAACTTGATGGTGCGGAAGACGATGGACAGCCCCAACCCCGTGCCCTTCCCGACTTCCTTGGTGGTGAAGAAGGGATCTGCGGCTTTCTCCAGCACCTCGGCGGTCATCCCGCAACCGGTGTCTTCCACCCGCACCTCGATGGAGTACTGATCCACGTTCCGGGTCCGGATGGTCAGCGTTCCCCCCTCGGGCATGGCATCCACGGCATTGATGCCCAGGTTCATGATGGCGTGGGCCAGGGCGCCGGCGTCGCCGCGGATGTCCCTCAGGGCAGGATCCAGATCGAGCACGAGCCTAACCTTGGACTGGGTGCTGCGCTCAAGAATGTGGGCATGCTCCTCCAGCAACTCGTTCATGTTCAGGGGCCGTTCCTCGACCAGGCTGGTGCGCGCAAAGGCCAGCAGGCTCTGGACCAGCTTCCCGCCGCGAGTGGCGGCCTTGCTGATGGTGTCGAAAGCACGGAAGGTTGGGCTGCCCGGCGGCTGGATCTCGAGGTTGGCCGAGGCCAGCCCGAGGATGGCCCCCAGCGCATTGTTCATGTCGTGGGCCACGCCCCCCGCCAGGATGCCGAGGCTTTCCATCTTCTGGGCCTGGTGCAGCTGCTCGTGAAGCCGAGTGGTCTCCTCGTACATGTCTCGCTCCCGGAGCTCTTTCGAAATGAGCCCCGAGGCCAGCCGGGTGAGTGGCTCGGTCCGCTCGGGATCGCCGGTGATGCCGATGGAGCCGAGCAGCTCGCCGTTGTGCCAGATGGGCAGGTTGCACCCCGCCTTCATGCTGCCGCCGCAGGCTTCTTCTTCTTCCGGAGTGATCATGGCGTGAGGCAGGCCCTCGCGGAGCATCTGCCGGGCGCCGTGATGGACGTCCCCAATCCGGGATGCCACCTTGGCGGCGACGATCACGCCGTCTTTGTTGCAGATGATCGAGTGACGTCCCGTGGCGTTGAAAATGAACTCGATGACCTTGTTGGCTATGGCAGCATCCACTTCGCCACCTCTCCCAGGTTTTATCCTAGACTCTGGACACCTAAATACGACAGATCCATCATCTTTAAATTTCATGTCGGCATTGACCTGACCCATGGCCCACCCGCTTGGCCGCCGGGAGAATATGGCTTCGGTGTAAATCATTCAAAAATTTCAATTACAGATGCCTGCCGGCCAGTTCCAGACAGCCTTGCACCGCATCGGCACGTTGAGCCAAGGCAACAAGATTAACCAATTACATAACTAATTTTATTTTTTTAGTTGACAATTAACCCCCTGCCCGGAATTCTAGCCATGGACGTACGGATCCCATGTCACCGGAACCCTCCATGCCCAGCAACCTTCAGTCCACGCCAGGCCCAGCCACCCCGGACCCGGGGGTGGATCTGACGGCTGCGCAACCCAGAAGGCTCATTGGCCTCGTGAGCCTCGTGGGCGCCGGGCCGGGCCACCCGGACCTGATCACGATCCGGGGCCTCCGGGCGCTGGAACGAGCCGAGGTGATCCTGTTCGATGCCCTGCTGGATCCGTCCTTCCAGGAACACTTCCCCGCCCAGGCACTGGCCCTGTCCGTGGGCAAGCGCTGCGGGAAAGCCAGCATCCCCCAGGCCGACATCCACCGTCTGCTGATCGAGCATGCCCGTGCAGGTCGCCGCGTGGTGCGGCTCAAGGGGGGCGATCCCCTGGTCTTCGGCCGGGGCGGCGAGGAGGCCCAGGCCCTGGAGGCCGCGGGCATCCCCTTCGAGGTCATCCCGGGAGTCAGCGCCATGCTGGGTGCGGCGGCCGGGGCGGGCTTCCCCCTCACGCACCGGGAAGTCAGCCGCCGCATCACCGTGCTGGAAGGCCACCTCCTGCCGGATTCACCCGGCGCCTGGCGGGATCTCGTCGCCAGCGGCGGCACCATCGCTGTCTACATGGGCACCCGGACCATCTCCACTCTGGCCCGGGCCCTGCTGGACCATGGCGCGGCACCCGACCTGCCCGTGGTCCTGGTGGAGCGGGCCCAGTGTCCCGGCCAGACCAGCACCTTCTCCACCCTGGCGCTGGCGGCCGCCGGCGCCCTCCACGCCACCACGCCCGGCCCCGGCCTCGTCTTCATTGGCGAGGTCCTCCACCACCGCTTCCACGCGACACCCGAGGTCACCCATGAGTCTGCTGCCCCTGTTTCTGGATCTTCGCGGGAAGCTCGTCCTCGTGGTGGGCGGCGGGAGCGTCGCGCGAGCTAAGCTGCAGGCCCTGCGGCCGACCGGCTGCACCCTCCGCGCCGTCTCGCTGACCCACACACCTGCCTTCCTGGAGGCCCTGGAAGGCTTCGAGGCCGAGCTTCACACCCGGGCCTTCCGTCCCGAGGACCTGGAGGGCGTGCACCTGGTCATCAGCGCCACCAATGACCCCGAGGCCAACCGCTTCATCGCCGCCCATGCCCGGGCCGTCGGGCTCTGGATCAACGCGGTGGACGACGCCGCCGCCTGCGACGCGCTCTTCCCCAGCATCCTCCGGCGGGGGCCCTTCGTGGCCGCCATCAGCACCGAGGGCGCCTTCGCCGGCCTGAGCCGCGTGGTGCGCGAGGCCCTGGAAGGGCTCGTGCCGGATGCCAGCATTCCCGAATTCGAGGCCCTGGTGACGTTGCGCCAGCAGCTCAAAGTCACGCTGCCCGATCCGCGCCGCCGGGCCGAGCTCCTCCACGACATCCTCTGGCAGCTCCAGCGGGAAACCCTGCCCAAGGCATCCAACCAATGACCCCGAATCCCGTTGAAGCCCTCAAGGCCGCCTCCAACCACCTGCGCGGCAACCTGGCCGAGGAACTGGCCAGCCCCGATCCGTCCTTCTCCAAGGACGGCCAGCTGCTGGTGAAGTTCCACGGCTTCTACCAGCAGAAGGACCGCTTCGACAAGGAGAAGCCCCCGACGCTCATGTTGCGGGGCCGCATCCCCGGCGGCCGGCTGAGCGCCGCGCAGTACCTGGCCTGGGACGGCCTGGCTGACACCTATGGCGACGGCACCCTGCGCCTCACCTCCCGCCAGAGCATCGAGCTGCACGGGGTCCTCAAGGGCGACCTCAAGGCCACCCTGCAGGGGCTCCACGCTGCCCTGCAGACCACCAAGGGCGCCTGCGGCGACGTGGTCCGTACCGTCACCCAGGCGCCCAACCCCTGGCTGCGGCCCGATCTCGCCCAGCTGGACGCGGTGGTGGACCGCTTAGCCGCGCACTTCCAGGCCACGTCCAACGCCTATGCGGAGATCTGGCTGGATGGGGAGCGGGTGGATCCGGAAAAGGAGCAGGAGCGCCACTTCGGACCCGCCTACCTGCCCCGCAAGTTCAAGTTCAGCGTCACGGTGGCCGGGGAGAACCTGGTGGACCTCTATACCAACGATGTGGCACTGGCGGCCACCTTCGATGACCGCGGCACCCTGGACGGCTTCTTCGTCTTCGCCGGCGGGGGCATGGGCATGACCCACGGCGACGAGAGCACCTTCCCCCGCCTGGCGGACCTGCTGGGCTGGATTCCCCCCGCCGCGCTGCTGCCCGTGGCCGAGGCCATCGTGGGGGTGCACCGGGACGAAGGGAACCGGGAGAGCCGCAAGCACGCCCGGCTGAAGTATGTGATCGCCCGCAAGGGCCTGCCCTGGTTCAAGGCCGAAGTGGAGGGCCGCGCCCGGATCACCTTCGCCGACCGCGAGCTGCCCCCCTGTCACACCACGCCCGTGCTGGGCTGGCTGCAGCGCACGGACGGCACCCTGGCCCTGGGGCTCTCCATTCGCTCGGGCCGCATCGGAGGCCGCCTCAAGGCCGCCCTGCGGGATGTGGTCGCGAACTTCCATCCGGCCGTGCAGCTCAGCCCCGACCAGGACCTGATCCTCCTGGGCCTGAAGCCCGAGGACCGGGGCGCGGTGGAGGCCCTGTTCCTGGTGCACGGCCATCCCCTGGAGACCGCCGATCCCCTGGCCGCCCGGGCCATGGCCTGTGTGGCCCTGCCCCTCTGTGGCCTGGCCCTCATCGACGCAGAGCGGGTCCTGCCCGATCGCCTGGCGGACATCCGCACGGCGCTCTCCCGCCAGGGCCTGGAAGGCCGCAGCCTGCTCTTCCGCATGACCGGCTGCGCCAACGGCTGCGCCCGACCCTACACCGCCGAGCTGGCCCTGGTGGGTCAGACCGGCAAGAGCTACGTCCTCTTCGTGGGCGGCGATCCCGAGGGCACCCGGCTGGCCTTCCCCGTGGCCCACAAGGTGACCGTGGAGGAATTCCCCAGGGCCCTGGATCACCTCTTCGCCGCCTGGTCGGCAGAAGGGCGTTCCGACGAAGCCTTCGGCGATTTTGCGGCTCGGGTGGGCGCCGGCCGACTTCAGCCCCCTTTGGAACCAGAGCGGAAAGGTTGACCGTGGCCACTGAGTTCCCCAAGCCCCCCGCGGGCCTCGACGCCCAGGCCCTGGTGCAGTGGTCCGCCGACACCTTCGGCGGCGAACTCGCCCTGGCCTGCAGTGCGGGGGTAGAAGACAGCGTCCTGGTCCATTTGGCGGCCCAGACTGGAACAAGTGTGCGGGTCTTCATGCTTGATACCGGGCGCCTCCATCCGGAGACCCATGAGACCTTCGAAGCGCTCCGGCGGCGCTACCCGCAGCTCCGCTTCGAGGTCTATTCTCCGGAGGGCGCCGAGGTGGAAGCCCTGGTGCAGGCCCAGGGCGGGCTCTTCGGCTTCCGCGAAGGGCTGGACCAGCGCCACGCCTGCTGCGAAGTACGCAAGCTGCGGCCCCTGAAGCGCGCCCTGGCGGGGTCCCGGGCCTGGCTCACGGGCCTTCGTCGCGAGCAGAGCCCCACCCGCATGGATCTTCTGCCCGCGGCACCCGACGGGGGCAGCCCCGAGCGCCTGAAGATCTCCCCCCTGCTGGACTGGGATCACACGCTCCTTTGGGCCTTCGCGAAGCAGCACCACATCCCGACCCATCCCCTGCACGAGGCTGGCTTCCCCTCCATCGGCTGCGCCCCCTGCACCCGGGCCATCGCACCCGGCGAGGACCTGCGCGCGGGCCGCTGGTGGTGGGAGCTGCCGGAGCACAAGGAATGCGGACTGCATAACCGGCCCACCAAGGGATGACCATGACCCAGACGCTCACCCACCTCGAAGCTCTCGAGTCCGAGGCCATCCACATCCTCCGCGAAGTGGCGGGCCAGTGCGCGAACCCGGCCCTGCTCTTCAGCGGCGGCAAAGACAGCCTGGTGCTGTTGCGGCTGGCGGAAAAGGCCTTCCGCCCCGGCCGCTTCCCCTTCCCCCTGGTGCACATCGACACGGGCCACAACTATCCCGAGGTGATCGCCTTCCGCGATCAGCGCGCCACGGAGCTGGGCGAGCGGCTCATCGTCCGAACCCTGGACGAAAGCATCGCCAAGGGCCGCATCGTCTTGCGGAACCCCACCGAAAGCCGCAACCGCCACCAAAGCGTGACGCTGTTGGACACCCAGGAGGAGTTCAAGTTCGACTGCCTCATCGGTGGCGCCCGCCGGGATGAGGAAAAGGCCCGGGCCAAGGAGCGCATCTTCAGCTTCCGGGACGACTTCGGCCAGTGGGATCCCAAGAACCAGCGGCCCGAGCTCTGGAACCTCTACAACGCCCGCATCCATCCCGGCGAGCACCTCCGCGCCTTCCCCATCTCCAACTGGACGGAGCTGGACGTGTGGCAGTACATCGAAGAGGAGGGCCTGGGGCTGCCCTCCATCTACTTCGCCCACGAGCGGGAAGTGGTGGTGCTGCCGGGCGGCGCCCTGCTGCCCGTAACTCACCTGACGCCGGTGCCTGCGGGAGCGGTTTCTGTCCGCCGCACCGTCCGCTTCCGCACCGTGGGCGACATCAGCTGCACCGCGCCCGTGCTGAGCGTGGCCCACACCGTGGTCGACATCGTCAAGGAGACCGCCACCACCGAGATCACCGAGCGGGGCGCCACGCGCCTGGACGACCAGACCAGTGAAGCCTCCATGGAACAGCGCAAGAAGGAAGGGTACTTCTGATGAGCCACGCCACCCTCGCGGACCACGGACTGCTGCGCTTCATCACCTGCGGCAGCGTGGACGACGGCAAAAGCACCCTCATCGGGCGCCTGCTCTACGACAGCAAGTCCATCCTGGCCGATGCCATGGATGCCCTGGCGATCTCGAGCCGCAAGCGCGGTCTCGACGAGGTGGATCTGTCGCTGCTGACCGACGGCCTCTCCGCCGAACGGGAACAGGGCATCACCATCGACGTGGCCTACCGCTACTTCAGCACCGGCACCCGCAAGTACATCCTCGCCGATGCCCCGGGCCACGAGCAGTACACCCGCAACATGGTGACCGGCGCCTCCACGGCCGATGTAGCCATCGTCCTCATCGACGCCCGCAAGGGCGTGCTCTCCCAGACCCGGCGCCACATGACCCTGGCAAAAGTCATGGGCCTGCGTCATGTGGTGGTGACCATCAACAAGATGGACCTGGTGGGCTACGACGAGACGGTCTTCCAGCGCATCAAGGCGGAAGTGGAACCCCTGGCCCTCAAGCTGGGCATCCCTGACATCCAGTACATCCCGTTGTCGGCCCTCAAGGGCGACATGGTGGTGGACCGGGGGGAGCGGCTGGACTGGTACGCGGGTCCCACCCTCATGGCCTACCTCGAAGGGGTGGATCTGGGCACTCAGGATCTCGAAGCTCCCTTCCGCTTTCCGGTGCAGCTGGTATGTAGGCCCCGCACCGAGGAGCTCCTCGACTATCGCGGCTACCAGGGGCGTATCGAAAGCGGCAGCGTGTCCCCGGGCGACGCCGTTACCATCCTGCCCTCCGGTGTCCGCACCAAGATCAAGCGGGTGGAGTTCTTCGGACGTGATCTTGAGCGCGCCATCGCGGGCCAGAGCGTGACCCTGCACCTGGAGGACGAGGTGGATGCCAGTCGCGGCGACCTCATCGCCGGCAGCGCCGGGGCTCCCGTCCCCGCCCGGGATCTGAACGCCACCCTCTGCTGGTTCAACGAGCAGCCCCTGGATCCCATGAGCCGGCTGATCCTGCGCCACGGCACCCGGGAGGTGCGCGCCAAGGTCACGGAGATCCTGGGCCGCCTGGACCTGCAGGCCCTGGAATCCGTGCCCGCCCAGGAGCTGCGCATGAACGACATCGCCACCGCGCATCTTCGCCTCCAGCAGCCCATCGCCGCCGATCCCCACGACTGGGTGCGCAGCGGGGGCAACTTCATCCTCATCGACGAGGCCACCAACGCCACTGTCGCCGCAGGGCTGGTGCTGGCCCAGGAATCCTACTGACAGCCAACCCGACCCCATTCCAGGAGACCCCATGTGCCGTCGCTGTTGTCGCCCTTGACAGAGTCCCGCCCATCAACCTGCTGCACTCCTCTGCGTCCCTTCTTGCTTCACGGTGAACCTTTTTTCACCCCACTTGTCTGGATCCCGTCATGAAACCGTTTCTTCGAACACTGCTCCTGCTGGCTACGCTGGGCGCCACCCTCCAGGCCCAGGACATCAAGCTGCTGAACGTCTCCTACGACCCCACGCGCGAACTGTACCAGGCCATCAACCCCGCCTTCGCGGCCCACTGGAAGGCCAAGACCGGCCAGACCGTGACCATCTCCCAGTCCCACGGCGGCTCGGGCAAGCAGGCCCGCTCCGTGATCGACGGCCTGCCGGCGGATGTGGTGACCCTGGCCCTGGCCCATGACATCGATGCCCTGGCAACCCAGCGCCAGCTGCTGCCGGTGGACTGGCAGAAGCGCCTGCCTGGGAACAGCTCGCCCTACCTCTCCACCGTGGTGTTCCTGGTGCGGGCCGGCAACCCCAAGGGCATCCGCGACTGGAACGATCTGCTCAAGCCCGGCGTCCAGATCATCACCCCCAATCCCAAGACCAGCGGCGGCGCCCGCTGGAACTACCTGGCGGCCTGGGGCCAGGCCCTCAAGCAGAAGGACGGTTCCGAGGCCAAAGCCCGGGCTTACATCACCGAACTCTTCAAGCGCGTGCCTGTGCTGGACAGCGGCGCCCGGGGCGCCACCACCACCTTCGTGGAGCGGGGCCTGGGCGACGTGCTGCTGGCCTGGGAGAACGAGGCCCTGCTGGTGACCGAGGGTACGGGCAAGGGCAAGTTCCAGATCGTGCTGCCCTCCACGAGCATCCTGGCGGAGCCCTCCGTGGCCTGGGTGGACAAGGTGGTGCAGAAGAAGGGCACGGCGGCTGTGGCCAAGGCCTACCTGGAGTTCCTCTACACGCCCGAAGCCCAGAGGCTCATCGCCCAGAACGGCTACCGCCCCTCGGATCCCAAGGCCCTGAAGGCCGCGGGCAGCCGGTTCCCGCAGCTGAAGCTCTTCACCATCGCCGACACTTTTGGCGGCTGGGACCGCGCCCACGAGACCCACTTCAAGGACGGCGGCAGCTTCGACCAGATCGTCGCGCAGAAGTAGGCCCATGTCCTTCACCCGTCGCCCCGGCTTCGCCCTCAGCACGGGCATCACCCTGCTGGGCACCAGCCTCATGATCCTCCTGCCCCTGGCGGCCCTGGCCATGAAGGCCATCCACGCCAAGGCTGGGACCTTCGGGGCCGTGCTCAGCAACCCGCGGGTGCAGACCGCCTGCCTGTTCAGCCTGGGGGCCGCCCTCGCGGCGGCCCTCTTCAACCTGGTATGGGGCAGCCTCATTGCCTGGGTGCTGGTGCGCTATCCCTTCCCGGGGCGGCGCCTGGCGGACGCCCTGGTGGACCTGCCCTTCGCCCTGCCCACGGCCGTGGCCGGGCTCACCTTGTCCTCGCTCTACGGCCCCAAGGGCTGGATCGGGCACCTCATCCCCTTCCCCGTGGTCTACAACCGCCTCGGTGTGGTGCTGGCGCTCAGCTTCGTGAGCCTGCCCTTCGTGGTGCGCAGTCTGCAGCCCGTACTGGAGGAGCTGCCCCGGGAAATGGAAGAGGCCGCCGCCTGCCTGGGCGCCACCCGCTGGGCCACCCTGCGCAAGGTGGTGCTGCCCCAGCTGCTGCCGGCCATTCTCAGCGGCTTCGCACTGTCCTTCGCCCGAGCCGTGGGTGAGTACGGCAGCGTGGTCTTCGTCTCGGGCAACCTGCCCTTCAAGACCGAAATTGCGCCGCTGCTCATCGTCGTGAAGCTGGAGCAGTACGACTACGACGGTGCCGTGGCCCTGGCGGTGATCATGCTGGCGGTCTCGCTCCTGGTGCTCACGACCATCCACCTGCTGCACCGACGGTTTGGGGGGGCCACCCACCATGTCTGACTTTCGGCCCCTCGCCGAAGGCGTGGGGGAACCCCGCTGGCTGCGGCGGAGCCTCACGGCCCTGACCGTCGTCTTCATGGCGGTGTTCCTGCTGCTGCCCCTCGCCAACATCTTCCACGCGGCCCTGTCCGAGGGCTGGCGGGTGTTTCTTGCAAGCCTCCAGGACGAGAACGCCGCGGCGGCCATCCGCCTGAGCCTGGTCAGCACCGCCGCCGCCGTGCTCATCAGCGGCGTCTTCGGCCTGGCGGCGGCCTGGCTGCTGGGGCGCCACCGCATCCCCGGGCACGGCCTCTGGGTGGCCATCCTGGACCTGCCCTTCGCCATCTCGCCCGTGGTGGCGGGCCTCATGTTCGTGCTGCTCTGCGGCCAGGACGGGTGGCTTGGGCCCTGGTTCGACCGGCACGGCATCCAGATCATCTTCGCCAAGCCGGGCATCGTGCTGGCCACGGCCTTCGTCACCTTCCCCTTCGTGGCCCGGGAGCTGCTGCCCCTGGTGCAGGCCCTGGGGCCGGAATCGGAGGAGGCGGCGCTGCTGCTGGGGGCATCGCCACTGCAGACCTTCTGGCGGGTCACCCTGCCGGCCCTCAAGTGGGGCCTGATCTACGGCGTGATCCTCTGCGCCAGCCGGGCCATGGGCGAGTTCGGCGCCGTGAGCGTGGTGAGCGGCCACATTCGCGGGGAGACCATGACCCTGCCCCTGCACATCGAGGCCACCTACAACGAGTACCAGTTCGGGGCGGCCTTCGCCTGCGCCAGCCTGCTCAGCCTCATGGCCCTGGTGAGCCTGGCCCTGAAGTCCTTCGTCGCCTGGCGGGCCCGCCGGGACCGGGAGTTGGCATGAGTATCGAAGTCAGGAATCTCACCAAGCGCCTGGGCGGCAAGACCATCCTCGACCGGGTGAACCTCGAGATCCCCGAAGGCAGCCTCATGGCCCTCTTGGGCCCCAGCGGCTCGGGCAAGACCACCCTGCTGCGAGTCATTGCCGGCCTGGAGTCGCCTGACGAGGGCGACGTGCTGGTGCGCGGAGAGTCCAACACCGTGCGACGCCCCCAGGACCGCCACGTGGGCTTCGTCTTCCAGCACTACGCGCTGTTTCCCCACATGAGCGTCCGGCAGAACGTGGCCTTCGGCCTGGACGTGAAGCCTCGGGCCTTGCGTCCCTCCAAGGAGGTCATCCGCGCCCGCGTGGACGAGCTGCTGGAACTCATCCAGATGGACAGCTACGGCAGCCGCCTGCCCGCGGAGCTGAGCGGCGGTCAGCGCCAGCGGGTGGCCCTGGCCCGGGCCCTGGCGGTGGAACCAAAGGTCCTGCTTCTGGACGAGCCCTTCGGGGCCCTGGACGCCCAGGTGCGGGCTGAGCTGCGCCAGTGGCTGCGCCGCCTGCACGATGTCTCCAAGGTCACCACGGTCCTGGTCACCCACGATCAGGAGGAGGCCATGGAAGTGGCCGATACGGTGGCCGTCATGAACAGGGCCCGGGTCGAGCAGGTCGGCCACCCCAGAGACATCTACGATCACCCCGCCACGGCCTTCGTGGCCCGCTTCGTGGGCCAGATGAACCAGCTGCACCAGGTGGCCGATGGCACCGCCTTCGCCCGGCCCCACGAGATGGAGCTTAGCCTGGACGCTTCGGAAGGCGAGGCCGCCCAGGTGGTCAAGCTGGTGTCGATGGGCCCCCTCGCCCGCCTCCGGTTGCGCCTGCCTTCGGGGCTGGAGCTGGATGCCCACCTCACCCGGGAGCGGCTGGCCCAGCTCCAGATCACCGAAGGCACCCACCTCTTCGTCCGGCCGGGCAAAGTGTCGATCTTCGCCGATGACTACAGCATCTGATCGCCCCGGTGCCGCCCTGGTCGGCGGGTAGGCCATACTCAGGCTGGTCGAGACTTGTCAGAACACCTTGCCCCGGAGTCTTCCATGTCCCATCCATCGCCCAGGCTGGACGGAGCCTCCCCCGCCGGATTCTCCGAGCTGGTCGCCGCCATCGTAGCCAGTGACCTGGCGGAACCCGTCACCCGGCACATCGACGCGGGGTCCCTGCCCAACCGGGACGCGGTGATCGACCTCATCAAGAAGCTCCGGGAGCTGCTGTTCCCCGGCTACTTCGGCAAGCAGAACCTCACCACCCAGACCCTGGAATACTACGTGGGCGAGCTGCTGGGGGACATCCGCACCCGGCTCTTCGAGCAGGTGTTGAACGTCATCCGCCACCAGGCCACCCGCCATGGTAGCCCGACCCTTGATTTCGAAAAAACCGCCGAAGAGATCGTGCAGACCTTCCTCACGACCATCCCGGACCTCAGGGCCGTCCTCGCCACCGACGTGCAGGCCGCCTTCGAGGGGGACCCCGCCGCGGGCGACACCGACGAGGTGATCTTCTCCTACCCGGGCATCTTCGCCATTACGGTGCACCGCATCGCCCACGAGCTCTTCAAGCTCAAGGTGCCCCTGATCCCCAGGATCATGAGCGAGTACGCCCACGCCCTCACGGGCATCGACATCCACCCGGGCGCCACCATCGCGGAGTACTTCTTCATCGACCACGGCACCGGCGTGGTGATCGGTGAGACCACCACCATCGGCCGCTGGGCCAAGATCTATCAGGGTGTCACCCTGGGGGCCCTGTCCACCCGCGGCGGCCAGGGGCTGAAAGGCGTCAAGCGTCATCCCACCCTGAAGGAGCGGGTCACGGTCTACTCCGGCGCCTCGATTCTGGGGGGCGACACCGTGATCGGCGATGAGGCCGTCATCAGCAGCAACGTGTTCGTCACCCAGTCCGTGCCCGCCCAGACCCGGGTCACGGTCAAGAATCCCGAGCTGCAGTACCGCAACCGCCAGCCCCAGGAGTTCAGGCAGGAAATCGTGGACGACTGGATGATCTGATCAGCTGCTCCCCGCAAAGAACCGCAGCCGCCTTCCCGCCTCCACCAGCAGGTCATCGGTCTTGCAGAAGGCGAAGCGGACCCTGCGCGAGGCGGTCGGATCCGAGAGGAAGCTGGACAGGGGTACCGTCGCCACGCCCGCCTCCTGCACGAGCCGCGTGGCGAAGGTGACGTCATCCTCGTCGGCCAGGGCGGAGTAGTCCGCCAGCACATAGTAGGCGCCCTGAGGGGGCGTCAGCTTGAACCCGGCCTGCCTCAGCGCCCCGCAGAGCAGGTCCCGGCGCTGGCGGTAGGCCTCGGCCATACCGGTGTAGTAGTCAGTGGGCAGTGTCTCCATGGCCGTGGCCACGGCCTCCTGCAGGGGCGCGGGTGCGCCCACCGTGAGGAAGTCGTGGACCTTGCGGATGGCGGCAGTCAGGGTCCTTGGGGCGATGATGGTGCCGATGCGCCAGCCCGTGACGGCAAAGGTCTTGGAGGCGCCGGAAATGGTGATGGTGCGCTCGGCCATGCCCGGCAGTGTGGCAATGGGAATGTGCCGTCCTTCGTAGATGATGTGCTCGTAGATCTCGTCGGTAATGGCATAGGCGCCATGCCGCTGGCACAGCGCGGCGATGCCGGCCAGTTCAGCGGCCGTGAACACCTTGCCCGTCGGGTTGTTGGGCGTGTTCAGGATGATGGCCCGCGTCCGGGGACCGAAGGCGTGCGCCAGCCGATCCAGGTCCAGGGGCTCGCCCACGGGCAGCGGCACGTGGACCGGCGTGGCCCCGCAGAGCACCGCGTCGGGGCCGTAGTTCTCGTACCAGGGCTCGAAGACGATGACCTCCTCGCCGGGATCCACCAGGGCCAGCAGCACGGACGCCATGGCCTCGGTGGCCCCGCAGGTGACGGTGATCTCCGTGTCTGGGTCCACAGCCAGACCGTAGAAAGCCTGCATCTTTCGGCTAAGGGCCTCGCGCAGCCGCTTGGCGCCCCAGGTGATGGCGTACTGGTTCACATCGGCCCGGATGGCCGCGACGGCCGCCTCCTTGAGCAGGTCCGGCGCCGGGAAGTTGGGGAAGCCCTGGGCCAGGTTGATGGCTCCGTGCTCGTTGGCCAGCCGGGTCATCCCCCGGATGACGGATTCCGTGAAGCCGTGGGTGCGTCTGGCCGTGTGCATAAACCTCCGGGATGAATACGACAAATTCAACAAGTGAATTTGGCCACAAAGAACCCAAAACGCACAAAGGAGAAACCAGGTCACCTGGCCTTCTCTGTGCTGTTCCGGGTGGGTAACCCCGGGCAGGCGGGCTGCAGGCCGCACATCCCTGCCTGCAGCCCCGTTTGGCAGAGACTGGCATTGACACCCGGCCCGGACCAGACCAAGGTCAGTCCATCCTGTCAAGGACCGACCGCATGACCCATCCGGTCCAATTGTCCCCCGACCAGCCCGGTGCACGCCTGCGGCACGGACCCGGTTGGGTCCTGCTCGCTCTGGCCCTACTGCTCGGGACCGGCTGCAAGGTCGAGACGCTCGCGGTCATCCACACCGCTCCCGCCCAGGGCGCCATCATCGCCGCCGCCCGGCCGATGTGGTTGAAGGTGTCCGACGTGCGCCCGGCCTCCGCGCTCTCGCCCCAGGGGCGGCGCCGGGTGGGAGCCGCCGGGAACCCGTTCGGAGGCGGTCCGACCCTGCCGTATTACGAGGTGGCCGAACCCATCGAAGCGATTCTGGTCCGGGCCATGACCGACGAATTCAGGCGGTTCGGACGCGTCCCTGCGGAGACCGCGAACCTGCGGGTCGAGGTCGGAGTTGTCGCCTTCGCCACTGAGATCACGGGCGTCCTTTTCATGACGGCCCACGCCGAGGTGCGCCTGCAGGTGGCCGTGCATGGCGCTAGCGGAGAGCCGCCATGGTCCCGGGAGGTCCAGGCCCGGGTCGAGCGCGGCGTGTCCTCCGTGCACTGGAATCCGCAGCGAAAAGCCTCGGAGGAGGCCCTGAAACAGGCCCTGGACCAGGCCATGGCCGAACTCTTTCTCGACCAGGCCTTCCTGGACATCCTGATGGCTCCGTGACTCGGCCCAACCGGAGCGCGAGGCTTCGAGACAGAGGAGAGCTGGCCTCAGTCCGGCCCGCCGACCTGCCGCCGCCGGACGGCGCCGTTGGTGGCGGCGAAGTAGCGGCGGACGCCGAGGGTGATGGCCTCGGCGACCTTGGCGCGGAACGCCGGGTCCTTCAGCTTGGCCTCCTCCTTGGGATTGGAGATGAAGGCGACTTCGACGAGCACCGCCGGCATGGCGGCACCCCGCAGGACCACGAAGGGCGCCTGCTTGACCCCCCGTTCCTTGATGCCCGCCAGCCGGTTGAGCTGACCCTGGATGGTCACCGCGAGCTGCTCCGAGTCCTTGAGGAAGGCCTTCTGGGCCAGGTCGTCCAGGATGCTCGCGACCACGCTGTCGGGGCTGCCGGGCGCCGAGCCGGCGCCGGCATTCTCCACGGCCACCACTTCGTCATCGTCGCCCTTGCCCAGGCTGAGGAAGAAGACCTCGGAACCCCGGGCGGACTTGGCCCGAGCCGCGTTCAGGTGAAGGCTGAGGAAGAGGTCGGAACCCTTGGCGTTGGCGGCACTGGCCCGGTCCCAGAGGGGGATGAACGTATCGTCTTCCCGCGTGTAGGCGGCCTCGAACCCGGCGGCTTCCAGCTTGGCTCCGACGGCCCTGGCGATCTCCAGGGCCGCGGTCTTCTCCTTGAGGCCCTTGGGGCCATGGGCCCCCCAGTCGTCGCCGCCATGGCCCGCATCCAGCATGACCTTGAGTCGCGGCGGCTGGGTTCGACTCGGGGCGGGTTTGGGACTCTGGCCCCAAGCCAGTAGGCTGATGGTGGCGAACAGGATGTTCGGGAGTCGGATCATGGCCCAGTCGGTGAAAGGTATGCGGGATCTCTTCGGGGCGGAGCTGCGCTGGTTCCAGCATATCGAGGAAACCGCCCGCCGCGTGTTCGGACGCCACGGCTACGGCGAGATCCGCACGCCCATCCTCGAGGAGCTGGACGTCTTCAAGCGCAGCGTGGGGGAGAGCTCCGACATCGTGAACAAGGAGATGTACCAGTTCACCGACAAGGGTGGCCGGGACGTCGTGATGCGCCCCGAGAACACCGCGGGTGTGGTGCGGGCCGCCATCCAGCACAAGCTGTTGAATGCCAATGACCCGGTCCTGTTCTACTACATCGGCCAGCAGTTCCGGTACGAGCGCATGCAGGCGGGCCGCTACCGCCAGTTCTGGCAGATCGGCGCCGAAAGCTTCGGCGTGGCCAGCCCGGAATCCGAGGCGGAATCCCTGCTGCTGCTCCACAGCTTCCTCACCGAACTGGGCCTCAAGTCCCTGGTCTTCTCTATCAACAGCGTGGGCACGCCCGAGTCCCGGCCCGCCTTCCACGCGGCCTTCCGGGCCTTCTTCGCCCAGCGGGCGGACCGGTTCTGCGAGGACTGCCACCGCCGCATCGAGTCCAATCCGCTGCGCGTCCTCGACTGCAAAAATGAACAATGCCAAGCTGCGTTGGAGGGGCACCCGGTCATCACGGATCACCTGGACGAGGCCTCGGCCAAGCATCACGCCCGGCTCAAGAGCCTGCTCACGGAGCTGGACATCCCCTTCGTGGAGAACCCCCGGCTGGTCCGAGGGCTGGACTACTACACCCGCACAGCCTTCGAGGTGCTCAGTTCGGATCTCGGCGCCCAGAGCGCCCTGCTGGGAGGCGGCCGCTACGACGGCCTCTTCAAGCAGCTGGGGGGCCCCGAGGTGCCCGGCTTCGGCTGGGCCATCGGCCTGGACCGCCTGGCCATGGTGCTGCAGCAGGTGCGGGGCGATGCGCCCTTCACGCCCCCGGCCCTGCTCATCCCCCTGGGCGAAAGGGCCGCCACCGAGGCCCTCAAGCTGGCGCGGACCCTCTGGGACACCGGCGTGACCCTGCAGCTGGAGACCCGCGGCGGGGCACTGAAGAAGGCCATGGCCTCCGCCAACCGCCTGGGCATCCAGACCGTGCTCATTTTGGGCGATGGCGAGCTGGACAGCGGCATGATCACCGTCAAGCACATGGCCACAGGGGAGCAGGAAAGCTGGCCGCTGGGCGAAGTGGCGGAGCGGCTGGCGGACAGAGGCTAGGCTTGCCCTGCGGTGGGGGAATGGTTCAAGCCGGATCCAGCAGCCTTGCACCCAAGGGTGCCGGACCAGGAAAGCGTTGCGACTGACAGGGAAGGCGCAGACACCTGGGTTTCCGCCGGCGCGAACCAGGCCTTCCCTTGAAGTTCAATGGATCCTCACACGACCACACTCGGACACTAGGTGGAAAGGGTCTCTCAATTGTTCATCATTCGAACCTGTCCGCTTGCTTCCACAATGAAGGGGAAGCCATCCGCGAAGAGGTTCTCGCCGCGGCTGTTCAGGAGGCAGAAGGGCGAGTTGAAGGGTGCGTTTTCGGAATGTGAGAGATCACCCGACTCTATGTCGATCTCCCACCATTCAATCTCGGAGAATTGGCGAAGACGATCCTTCGCCCGGTTGATGGAGACCTCTGGATCAAACGTCGATGTCCCATCCACCTCCGGGGCTGGATAGAAGTCGTGAGATTTTAAGACACCATCCCTCCCCCGGACAGCCAGCAACAAGGTTCCACCAGGACCCAGGGCCGCGCCCAACAGGACCGGCTCATAGGCATTCAAGGAGGGGAGCTTTCCCTCGTCGAACTCTTCATAGATTCGAATCGTCTTCCGCACTGCGCCCTTCCCATCCAGCAGGAAGACATACCCGGGCCAGTGGAACAAAAGGGCGCCCCCTTCCTGGTCGAAGGGAATGAAGGTGTTGAATGCAGTTCGTTGAGCCAGCAGAAGCCGCGTGTACTTCCGGTTGGCGACAGGCCCCGTGGCGATCATGCTGGGTGCCGCCCAAGGCGAGGGTTCAACGGGACTCAGGTGATTCCCTGCATTTGCATTCCCGTTGTAATCCTGGTCCTTGATTGATTGTTCCTTCGAAGCACCAGAGGCAGAAGTCACCCCTGACGTGTGGGCCTGTCCTTCCATCGCGGATGTGGCAACCACGCCAGCCTGGGAGGCTCCCGATGGAAGGGTCTGGACTGCAGGCTGCTTGCTGAACATGGGTTCATGGAAGGGCAACTTCACCAGGGCCAAGCCCGTCAGGTCATCGCCTTCGCCGAGACGAGCCGTGGCCCATTTTCCAATGCTTCCGTCGACTTCTACCGGTTCATCCAACTCCAGAAAGAAGATTCCAGCCGACAAGGGGAAAATGGTCCTAGCCTTCATCGTGCCTGGAATGCTCCCGAGCCGCCGCCATGGCCCGTCCCGCTTCCAGATCCAGACAGCCCCTCCGCTTGCACCATTCCCGGCGGCGGTGCCAGGTTCCTTCGGCAGGGGACCTTGGTGCACGAAGCAGGCACCACCCTGAAATGCACAACCCATGGTCGAGGGTGGGAGTTCGATTGAACAGGCCGGATGGCCAGGCGCTTCAACTGTGATTCTTGGTTCCGCATGACGATCCGTCCAGAAGAGACGCGTCCCTTCCCAGCCCTGCAGCAGAGGGTTCCCCCAAGGATGGGTGCTCTGGGCCACCAGAGGCAACACCAGGAGGGCCAAGCCCAGGGACCGCGACCAGAATGCCTTGGGCCAGGCTGCCGGAATCCTCATGGCGTCTCCCTGTCGGACGATCAAGAAATTCTGAAAAAGATATCCGGCGATCAAACTCAAGATGGAAATTTCGCTGAACGGTGCGTTTTCTTCTCCGAACGGATGACCTCCACCCTTGAGCTCCCTTCTCGGAGCGGGAATTTGCCTTGAGAAACCAGGAATGCGAGTCAAAGAGCCGGCCCGCCAATCGCCTGGGCATCCGACCGTGCTCCTTTTGGGCGACGGCGAGCTGGACGGCGGCACGGTAACCGTCAAGCACATGGCCACAGGCGAGCAGGAAAGCTGGCCGCTGGGCGAAGTGGCCTCAAGATTGGAGTGGCACATCCAATTGGAGGACACATGTTCAGGGGCATTCTGGTCGAGAAGGACGAATCCGGGTACCGCGCCGCGGTGAAGGATCTGGACGAGGCGCAGCTCCCCGAGGGCGATGTCAGCGTCCAGGTTGCCTACTCCACCTTGAACTACAAGGACGGCCTCGCCATCACGGGCAAGGGACCGGTAGTGCGCAAGTTTCCCATGGTTCCCGGCATCGACCTGGCGGGCGTGGTGGAAAGCAGCAGCCACCCCGACTACCGGGTCGGTGACAGGGTGGTGCTCAACGGCTGGGGGGTGGGTGAAGGCCATTGGGGAGGCCTGGCCCAGAAGGCCCGCCTCAAGGGCGACTGGCTGGTGCCCCTGCCCGCCGCCTTCACACTGCGGCAGGCCATGGCCATCGGCACCGCCGGTTACACGGCCATGCTCTGCGTCCTGGCGCTGGAGCGCCATGGGGTGACGCCCGACCAGGGCGAGGTGCTCGTCACGGGCGCCGCCGGCGGCGTGGGCAGCGTGGCGGTTGCGGTGCTGGCCAGGCTTGGCTACACGGTGGTCGCCGCCACAGGTCGTCTGCCAGAAGAGCGGGACTACCTCCTGCGCCTCGGCGCAACCACCGTTCTCGACCGTTCCGAACTGGCCGCGCCCGGGAAGCCGCTCGCCAAGGAGCGCTGGGCGGGCGCCGTCGACGTGGTCGGCTCGCAGACGCTGGCCAACATCTGTGCCAGCCTGCGCTACCGCGGCGTGGTCGCCGCCTGCGGGCTGGCCGGCGGGGCGGACCTGCCCGCCACCGTGCTGCCCTTCATCCTTCGCAACGTCCTGCTGGCGGGCATCGACAGCGTGATGTGCCCCCGCGCCGACCGCCTCGTCGCCTGGCAGCGGCTCGGCCAGGATCTGGAACCCACCAAGCTGGACACCATGACCCGGGAGGTCGGCCTGGCCGAGGCGCTCCTCGTCGGCCCGGACCTGCTCGCTGGCCGGGTGCGCGGCCGCGTGGTGGTCGACGTCAACCGCTGAACCAAGCCGTCCTCCCAGCGACTACTTCGCGTACTGTCGGATCACCTTTTCGATGGCCGCCCGGCAGGCGACACAGAAGCCCACGTCATCGCGGGTGAACATGAGGCAGTCCTCCTGGCTGCGGAAATAGCCCTTGGCCTCGTAGTTGGCGCCTTCGAAGGCGCCGACCTGGCCGCTGTGGGCATCGGTGCCCAGGAGCCGGGACATGAAGACCTTCTCCAGGGCGAAGAGGGCCTCCATCTCCGCTTCGGGCCGGTTGGCGGCGCGGATGGCCCGGCGTTCCTTCTGGTAGCCCTGGGCGTGCGACTCGAGCTCGCCCTTCCGCCAGGGCGTGGGCAGCTGAAGGCAGGGGGTCAGCAGGCCTCCCCACTTGGGATGCAGGGGATCGGCGGTGACATTGGGCTCCCAGGGCTCGGGCCGCGTGGGACTGTTGGTGACCATCACATCCGACGTGTAGTACTCGTCGGCCAGCCCGGCGAAGTGGTGGCCGAATTCGTGGACGAACAGGTAGCCGATGGTGGCGTTGCCCGCCGAGGCCGTGCTGAAGAGGTTGTGAATACCTCCGCCGCCATAGGTCTCCGCGTTCACCAGGATCTCCACGAACTCGTAGGGCGCCTGGGCGGCGAGGTCCCTGAAGGCCCGGTTATCGAAGGTCAGGACGTAGCGCTCGGACCCGAAGGCGTCGTAGGTGGTGCCCAAGGGGGTGCGTTTGTGGATGCCGGTGGAGGGGCGCGAGATGCCGCTGTCCCTGGAAGCGGGGCACAGTGCCCACACATTGAAGTCCTTCCGGTGTTCCTTGAAAGGCGACTGCTCGAACAGCAGGTCCATCACCCGGCGGGCCTGCTGCTCGAACTTGCCGCGTTCGGCGGCGGTATAGCCGTCGCCCAGGATGAGGAAATCCACCTTGTCCGCAGGGTCGCCGCTGACCTGGAGGGGGATCAGGCTAACCGCCTCCGGGGCCGGGGCCTGCTCGATCAGGGGGTCCCTTGGATCCAGGTCGAAGGTCCAGAGGGTCCTGAAGGTGTTCCGCTCGTCGCGCTTCTTCACCTGGATGCGCACGGGCAGCTCGGGCCTGGGGAAGCGCAGGGACTCGGAGAACGTACGGCTGAGGGACTTGGCTTCGTCGGTGGTCTCCCACTCGCCGTAGATGCTGGCGAACCCCCGGGAATAGAGCACCCTCCCGCTGGCCTTGTCCGTCACCTCGAAGCCATATTTCCCCAGGTTGCTGGTGTCGATGGCCTTGCCCAGGTCGCCAGGCCAGGGCAGGGGTTCCAGCACGATCCGGTCCACACCGAAGCGCTCGGAAGTGGCATCGCCCGTGTGGCCGTAGTCCACCCGCAGGGTCCGCGGCGGGGCTGCGAGGCAGGCCAGGGCCACGAGGGACAGCCACAGGGAACGGAGGGCAGAAGGGAACATGGGGGGCTCCTTGTCGGTCGAGCATAGACCGGTCGCGGGTTCCGAGGCGCCCCTCAGGGCCGTTCTGGAGGCCGCCCCGCCGCCGATGGAGCTCGACAATTTGGCAAATAACAGTTGCATTTTATTGCATTTATGTCATTAATTCCGAACCCATGGTCAAATCCTGACCAGCGTGGTAAAGTAAGTGCTTCGTGATCGCAGGCGACCCCCGGTCTCCGCCTCTTTTCAATCCGAATAACCCCACTTTTCGCCCTGACCGGGCCCCTGGACGTGTTCCGAGGGCGGGCCACTTCAGGAGCGACCATGTCCTTCGAATCCCTCGGGCTGTTGCCCGAGCTCCTGCGCGCCGTACGCGAGCAGGGCTACGAACACCCCACCCCCATCCAGGTCCAGGCCATTCCCCTGGTACTGGAGGGCCGCGACCTCATGGGCCGCGCCCAGACCGGCACCGGCAAGACCGCCGGCTTCACCCTGCCCCTGCTGCAGCTGCTGGCCCCCCACGCCAGCTCGTCGGCCTCCCCGGCGCGCCATCCGATCCGCGCCCTCATCCTCACCCCCACCCGGGAACTGGCCATGCAGGTGGAGGAGAGCGTCCGCACCTATGGCAAGTACATCCCCCTGCGGACCACCACCATCTTCGGCGGCGTGAACATCAACCCCCAGACCAAGGCGCTGCGCGCCGGCGTCGAGATCGTCGTCGCCACCCCCGGCCGCCTGCTGGATCACCAGGGCCAGGGCAACCTGAACTTCAGCCAGCTGGAGATCCTGGTGCTGGACGAGGCGGACCGCATGCTCGACATGGGCTTCATCCGCGACATCCAGAAGATCCTCGCCCTGCTGCCCGCCAAGCGCCAGACCCTGCTGTTCTCGGCCACCTTCACGGACGAGATCAAGCAGCTGGCCTCCAAGTTCCTGAAGACGCCCGCCACGGTGCAGATCACCCCCCAAAACACGGCCGCCGAGCTGGTGCGCCAGGTGGTCCATCCCGTGGACCGGGAGCGCAAGCGGGCCCTGCTGTCCCACATCATCACCTCCCGGAAGCTCCAGCAGGTGCTGGTGTTCACCCGCACCAAGCACGGCGCCAACCGCCTCTCCGAACAGCTGGACAAGGACGGCATCAGCTCCATGGCCATCCACGGCAACAAGAGCCAGCCCCAGCGCATCAAGGCCCTGGAGGATTTCAAGAAGGGCGCCGTTCGCGTCCTCGTGGCCACGGACATCGCCGCCCGGGGCCTGGACATCGACATGCTCCCCCATGTGGTGAACTTCGAGCTGCCCCACGTGGCCGAGGACTACATCCACCGCATCGGCCGCACGGGCCGGGCGGGCACCGAAGGCGAGGCCCTCTCCCTGGTTTGCGTGGACGAGCAGTCCCTCCTGCGGGACATCGAGAAGCTCCTGCGGAAGGACCTGCCCAAGGACGTCATCACCGGCTATGCCCCGGATCCCAGCATTCCCGCCGAGCCCATCTCCACCGGTCGGCAGGGCGGTGGTGGTGGTCGCAGCCGGGGTCCGGCCCGGCCAGCCAGGACCGCCAGCAGCTCAGCGCCCCGCGGCGAGCGCGGTCGGCATCCTTCCAGGCCAGGCCTGCGAGGAAAATAGGTTGATAAGCTCATATACCCATTGACACGAGGCTTGTCGGGCCACAGGATTCTTGCTTATGCAAGAACCCATGCCCGATTCCCTCACCCAGGCCGGCCTCGGCACCTTGGCCGCGGCCCTTCGTCGGCGGCTCAAATACGTCGTGGCCTCCCGGCTCACTCCGTACGACCTCACCCTCCAGCAGTTCTGGGTCATCCTGGTGCTGCTGGAGAAGGGGCCCTCTTCCCTGCATCCTCTGGCCCAGCAGGTCTGGATGGACGACCCCACCGCCAGCCGGGTCGTCAAGGCCATGGTCGAACGGGGCCTGCTGCGCACCCAGCCGGATCCCAAACACGGTCGGCGCATCCTCATCAGCCTGGCCCCCACCGCCCTGCCCCTCGCCCTGGAACTTCAGGGGCTGGCCGCGGAGCTCAAGGCGGGCCTGGTGGTGGGACTCAGTCCGGAACAGCAGACGGTGGTTCGTCGCGGGCTTCTCGCCATGATTGCCAATCTGGAGGGCATGCAAACCGGAGTTCCTTCTCCCAACTCCGGCCAGGAAGCCGCCGCTTCCTGATCCGGCACCCGCTGTCCCGAGGTTCCCTTCTGCCCTTCTGCTGGAGCTGCCATGCGTGTCCTGTCCGCCCTTGGCTTCGCCCTCTCGGTGGTGTGCGTCACGCTGCCCCTCAGGGCCCACGCCAGGCACCACGCCGCCGAAACCGAGGCCCCGAAGGTCCACCGGGTGGAGAAGGTGGCCGAGAACGTCTACTGCATCTTCGGCCAGGGCGGGAACATCGGCCTCATCGTCACGGCGAAGCACGCCGTGCTCATCGATGACCAGTTCGAGCGCCTGGTGCCGGGCCTCCTGGCTGCGGTGAAGACCGTCACCGACAAGCCCATCAAGTACCTCATCAATACCCACGGCCACCCGGATCATGTCGGCGGCAACGTGGTGCTGGAGAAGCAGGTCTCGGCCATCATCGCCCACGCCAACGTCCGCAAACGCATGGTCACCGAGCAGGCAAAGCTGGATCCCGCCAAGCGCGGCGGCCTGCCGGAGCTGTCCCTGGGGTCCGAGGATGCCAAGGAGCGAGTCCGCTTGAACATCCACCTGGATGACACCGAGATCCACCTGCTGCACATGGGGCCGGGCCACACCGACGGCGATGTCATTGTGGGTCTGCCCGGCGTCCACGTCATGCACTTCGGCGACCTGTTCTTCCTGGGGATGCTGCCGTTCATCGACGCGGAGGGCGGGGGCAGCTTCGACGGCCTCCTCGCCCAGGTGGCCTCGGTGGCCGCGTGGGTACCTGACGACGTGCGGATCATCCCCGGCCACGGGCCGGTCTGCGGCAAGAAGGAACTGCTCCGCTACCGGGACTTCCTTCTGACCGTGCAGGCCCATGCGAAAGCCAACCCCGGCAAGGATCCCGCCGCCCTGGCCACCTCCTTCGATGGCGCCGCCTGGCCTGAGTGGAAGCCCCGGCCCGAATTCGTCACCTGGGAAACCCTCTTCTCCGCAGCCACGGGCAAAGGCCCCGGCCGCGTCGCACGCCCCTGAACCGATCCACGACTGCTTGGAATGACCATGGACGCATCTGAATCCATTCTCCCCACCGACCGGGCATCTGGCCGTCCCGCCATCTTCCAAGGCTGGCGGCTTTGGGCCATCGTCGGTGGCGCCGCGCTCCTGCTCCTGTGGCTGTTCTTCCGGGGCGGGAAGAAGGATGCCGCCGCCAATCCCGCCGGTCGTCCAGTCCCCGTGGCCGTGGCCCAGGCGCGGAAAGGCGACATGGCCGTGCGCCTCACCGGACTGGGCACCGTCACGGCCCTGAACAACGTCACGGTGAAGAGCCGCGTGGACGGTCAGCTGATTCGCGTGGACTTCACAGAAGGCCAGCTGGTGAAAGAAGGCCAGCTCCTGGCGGAGATCGATCCCCGCCCCTTCCAGGTCCAGCTCATGCAGGCCGAAGGCCAGTACGCCAAGGACAAAGCCGCCCTGCAGAATGCCAGCGCCGACCTGAGGCGCTTCCAGTCCCTGGTCCAGCAGGGCATCATCTCCAGCCAGCAGGTGGATACCCAGACCTCTGCGGTCGCGCAAGCCGAGGCGGCCCTCAAGGCCGACCAGGCCACCGTCGAGAGCGCGAAGCTGAACCTGGTCTACAGCCGCATCACGGCCCCCATCTCAGGCCGGGTCGGCCTGCGCCTGGTGGATGTGGGCAACATCGTGAAGGCCACCGATGCCAACGGCCTGGTCACCATTGCCGCTCTCCAGCCCATCAACGTGGTCTTCGCAGTGCCCGCCGACAACATCCAGAAAGTGCTGTCCCAGAACGCCAAGGCCGCCAAGCTGCCTGTGGAGGCCTGGGACCGGGATCTCAAGACCCGTCTTGCCGACGGAGCCCTGTCGGCCATCGACAACCAGGTGGATCCCGGCACCGGGACCGTGCGCCTGAAGGCCCTCTTCAACAACGACGACAGAGCCCTTTTCCCCAACCAGTTCGTGAACGCCCAGCTGCTGGTGGACACCCTGCGTGGTGTGGTGATCGTCCCCACCGCGGCGGTCCAGCGCAGTCCCCAGGGCTCGTTTGTATATCTGGTGAAGGCCGACAGCACCGTGGAGCTCCGCACGGTGGAGGTCCAGGGCACCGATGGCGACGACACGGCGGTCAGCAAGGGCCTCTCCGGCGGGGAAACGGTCGTGACCGACGGTCTGGAGAAGCTGCGCCCCGGCAGCAAGGTGGCCTTGCCCAAGCCGCCCGGCGCGAAGAGCTGAACCATTGAATCCCTCCAAACCTTTCATCCTCCGCCCCATCGCGACCTCGCTTCTGATGCTGGGGTTGCTGCTGGTGGGCGTGCTGGCCTTCCGTCAGCTGCCAGTCTCGGCCCTGCCCCAGGTGGACTACCCCACCATCCAGGTGGTCACGTTCTACCCCGGGGCCAGCCCGGACGTCATGGCCTCGGCCATCACCGCCCCGCTGGAGCGCCAGTTCGGCCAGCTGCCGGGCCTCAACCGGATGTCCTCCACCAGCTCGGGGGGCAGCTCCGTCATCACCCTTCAGTTCGTGCTGGATCTGAACATCGACGTGGCCGAGCAGCAGGTCCAGGCGGCGGTGAATGCCGCCGGCACGTACCTGCCCCCTGACCTGCCCAATCCACCCATCTACAGCAAGATCAACCCGGCCGATGCGCCCATCCTCACCCTGGCGCTCACCTCGAAGACCCTGCCGCTGTCCAAGGTCGAGGACTTCGCGGACACCCGCCTGGCCCAGAAGATCTCCCAGCTGCCGGGCGTAGGTCTGGTCAGCATCAGCGGCGGCCAGAAACCCGCCGTGCGCATCCAGGCCAATCCCTCGGCCCTGGCGGCCAATGGTCTCACCCTGGGTGATGTCCGCACAGCCGTGGCGCAGAGCAACGTGAACCAGGCCAAGGGCAGCTTCGACGGCCTGCGCCAGGCCTACGCCATCGGCGCCAATGATCAGCTCCTGACCAGCGATGACTACAAACCCCTCATCGTGGCCTACAAGAACGGCGCCCCAGTCACCCTCTCCGAGGTCGCCTTCGTGAGCGATGACGTGGAGAATGCCAAGCTCGCCGCCTGGAAGAACACCACCCCCGCCGTCATCCTCAACATCCAGCGGCAGCCCGGCGCCAACATCATCGCCGTGGTGGACCGGGTGAAGGCCCTGATGCCGCAGCTGCGCGGCTCCCTGCCCGCCGCCGTGGAACTCAACATCCTCACGGACCGCACCGTCACCATCCGGGCTTCGGTGGAGGACGTGGAGTTCGAGCTGATGCTCACCATCGCCCTGGTGGTCATGGTGATCTTCCTGTTCCTGCGCACCCTGGCCGCCACGGTCATCCCCAGTGTGGCCGTGCCCCTGTCGCTGGTGGGCACCTTCGGGGTGATGTACCTGCTGGGCTACAGCCTGAACAACCTCACGCTCATGGCCCTGACCATCTCCACGGGCTTCGTGGTGGACGACGCCATCGTCATGATCGAGAACATCATGCGCTACATCGAGGAGGGTGAATCACCCCTCCAGGCGGCGCTGAAGGGCTCGGAGCAGATCGGCTTCACCATCCTGTCCCTGACCGTGTCGCTCATCGCCGTGCTGATCCCCCTGTTGTTCATGGGCGACATTGTGGGGCGCCTGTTCCGCGAGTTCGCCGTCACCTTGAGCGTCACCATCCTGGTGTCGGCGGTGGTCTCCCTGACCCTCACCCCCATGATGTGCGCCAAGCTGCTAAAGCACACTCCGCCCGAAGAGCAGGGCCGCTTCTACCAGTCCTCGGAGCGGGTCTTCCAGCGGGTCATCGCCTTCTACGGCCGCACCCTCAGCTGGGTGCTCAAGCACCAGACCGGGACGCTGGTCGTGGCTGGGATCACCCTCGCCTCCACCGTGCTGCTCTACCTGGTCATCCCCAAGGGGTTCTTCCCCGTGCAGGATACGGGCGTGATCCTGGGCATCTCCGAGGCTCCCCAGTCGGTCTCGTTCACGGCCATGGCCGAGCGGCAGCAGGTGCTGTCCGCCGAGATCCTCAAGGATCCGGCCGTCGAAAGCCTCTCCTCCTTCATCGGCATCGATGGCACCAACACCACCCTCAACAGCGGCCGCATCCAGATCAACCTGAAGCCCCTGGAGGAACGCGGGCTGAGCGCCAGCGAAGTCATCCATCGGCTCCGGCCCGTGCTGGCCAAGATCGAGGGCATCCGCCTCTACCTCCAGCCCATCCAGGACCTCACCGTCGAAGACCGCGTCAGCCGCACCCAGTACCAGTACACCCTGGAGGACGCCGACGGGAAGGAATTGAGCGAGTGGGTGCCCCGCTTCGTGGATCGCCTTTCGGCCATCCCGGAATTGCGCGATGTGGCCAGTGATCAGCAGAACGCGGGCCTCCAGGTGCGCATCACCCTCGACCGGACCACGGCCGCTCGCCTGGGCATCACGCCCCAGATGCTGGACGACGCGCTCTACGATGCCTTCGGCCAGCGTCAGATCTCCACCATGTTCACGCAACTCAACCAGTACCGGGTGGTGCTGGAAGCCGCGCCCAGCCAGTACCAGCGCCCCGAGGACCTCCAGAACATCTACGTGCGGTCGAATTCAGGGGGGTCCGTGCCCCTCAGCGCCTTCACCCGCTTCGAGACCGTCCCCGCGCCCCTGGCCGTGAATCACCAGGGCCAGTTCCCCACGGCCACCCTGTCCTTCAACCTGGCCCCCGGCACCTCCCTGGGCGCTGCCGTGAAGGCCGTCAACCAGGCGCGCCAGGAGCTGGAGGCGCCGCCCAGCCTCAAGACGGGCTTCCAGGGCACCGCCCAGGCCTTCGGCGCCTCCCTCACCAACACACCCCTGCTGATCCTGGCGGCGGTGCTCACCGTCTACATTCTGCTGGGCGTCCTGTACGAAAGCTACATCCACCCGATCACCATCCTGTCGACCCTCCCCTCGGCGGGCGTGGGCGCCCTGCTGTCGCTCATGCTCTGCCGCACCGACTTCAGCGTCATCGCCCTCATCGGCATCATCCTGCTCATCGGCATCGTCGAAAAGAACGCCATCATGATGATCGACTTCGCCCTGGATGCCGAGCGCAGGGGCGGCCTGCCCCCGGAAGAGGCCATCTACCAGGCCTCCCTGTTGCGCTTCCGGCCCATCATCATGACCACCCTGGCGGCCATGCTGGGCGGCGTGCCCCTGGCCCTGGGCTCGGGCGTGGGTGCCGAACTCCGCCGGCCCCTGGGCATCGTCATCGTCGGAGGCCTCATCTTCAGTCAGGTCCTGACGCTCTACACGACACCGGTCATCTACCTCGCCTTCGACCGCCTGGCGAGGCGCGCCCGCCGCTGGCGCGGCGTACCTTCAGGCCCCGCCGAAGCTCTTGCTGAACCTGTCACCTCCGAATGAGCATCTCCACCCCCTTCATCCGCCGCCCGGTGGCCACCACGCTGCTGACCGTGGCCCTGGCGCTGCTGGGGGCCATCGCCTACCAGTTCCTGCCGGTATCACCCCTGCCCCAGGTGGAATTCCCCACCATCCAGGTCTCCGCGGGCCTGCCCGGCGCCAGCCCGGAGACCATGGCCTCTTCCGTGGCCACGCCACTGGAACGTCAGTTCGGCCGGGTGGCGGGCATCACCGAGATGACCTCCGCCAGTTCGCTGGGCAATACCAACATCACCCTCCAGTTCGACCTGAGCCGCAACATCGACGCCGCCGCCCGGGACGTCCAGGCCGCCATCAACGCGGCCCAGGGCAACCTGCCCGCGAACCTGCCGAACAATCCGTCCTACCGGAAGGTGAATCCGGCCGATTCGCCCATCCTGATGCTGGCGCTCACGTCGAAGCTGATTCCCCGGGAGCGGATGTACGACATCGCCTCCTCCGTCCTGCAGCAGAAGATCTCGCAGATCCAGGGCGTGGGTCAGGTGTTCGTCTGGGGCGGCGCGCTGCCCGCGGTCCGGGTGGATGTGAACCCGGCCCTGCTGAATGCGCAGGGGATGGCCCTCGAAGACGTCCGGAAGGCCATCGCCGCCGCCAACGTGAACCAGCCCACCGGGGACCTGGCCAACCGCGAGAAATCCTGGTCCATCGACACGTCCGACCAGCTCATGAAGGCCGAGGACTACCAGCCCCTGATCATCCGCTACCGGAATGGGCAGGCTGTCCGCCTGTCGGACGTGGCCAAGGTCACCGACTCGCTGGAGAACGTCCGCAACAGCGGCCTGTCCAACAGCGTCCCCGCCATCATGGTCGGCATCTTCCGCCAGCCCGATGCCAACATCATCGAGACCGTGGACCGGGTGAAGGCCATCCTGCCCCAGCTCCAGGCCTCCATCCCGCCCACCATCGACCTGAAGGTGCTCATCGACGCCACCCGCACCATCCGGGCTTCGGTGAAGGATGTTCAGCTGGCCCTCAGCATCTCCATCCTCCTCGTCATCCTCGTCGTCTTCGTCTTCCTGCGCAGCGTGCGGTCCACCCTCATCCCCAGCGTGGCCGTACCCATCTCCCTCATCGGCACCTTCGGGGTCATGTACATGCTGGGCTACACCATCGACAACCTGTCGCTGATGGCCCTCACCGTGGCCACGGGCTTCGTGGTCGATGACGCCATCGTTGGGGTGGAGAACATCACGCGGCACCTCGAGAACGGCATGCAGCCCATGGAAGCCGCCCTGCACGGCGCCAAGGAGATCGGCTTCACGGTCATTTCCATCAGCATTTCGCTCATCGCCGTGTTCATCCCCATCCTGCTGATGGGCGGCATCGTGGGGCGGCTCTTCCGCGAGTTCGCCGTCACCCTGTCCGCGGCCATCGTCATCTCCATGGTGGTCTCCCTCACCACCACGCCCATGATGTGTTCCCTGCTGCTGCGTCCCCACTCGGAGGCGAAGCACGGCAAGGTCTTCCGGGCCAGTGAACGGGTCTTCCAGTGGATCATGGGCCACTACGAGACGTCGCTTTCCTGGGTGCTGCGCCACCAGCGCTTCACCCTGGGCGTGGCCCTCGGCACCATGCTGGCCACGGTGGGGCTCTACATCGTCATCCCCAAGGGGTTCTTCCCCCAGCAGGACACGGGCCGGGTCACCGGCGCCATCCAGGCAGCCCAGGACATCTCCTTCGCGGGCATGGAGAAGCTGATGACCCAGTACGTGGCCATCGTCCAGACCGACCCCTCCATCGAGAACGTCACCGCCTTCGTGGGCAGCGGCAACACCGGCCGGCTGTTCGCCTCGCTCAAGCCCCACGACCAGCGCAAGGATACGGCGGACCAGATCATCGCCCGCCTGCGGGGCAAGACCGCCCACATCCCGGGCGCCTCCCTCTTCATGCAGCCCGTGCAGGACCTCCGTCTCGGCGGGCGTCCCTCCCCCACCCAGTACCAGTACACGCTCCAGGGCGACGATGCCCGGGAGCTGTTCGAGTGGGCCCCGAAGGTGCTGGACAAGCTCCGAAAAGTGCCGCAATTGGCGGACGTCAACACGGACCTGCAGAACCAGGGCCTGGAAGCCTCCCTGGTCATCGACCGGACCACGGCCTCCCGCCTGGGCATCACCCCCCAGGCCATCGACAGCACCCTCTATGACGCCTTCGGCCAGCGCTTCGTCTCCACCATCTACACGCCCCTGAACCAGTACCACGTCGTCATGGAAGTGGACTCGCCCTTCATGCAGACGCCGGACGGACTGCGGCATACCTACGTCCGTTCCAACACGGGCAACCTGGTGCCCCTCAGCGCCTTCACCACCCTGGCGCGGCGCAACACGCCCCTCTCCGTGAACCACCAGGGCCAGCTGCCCTCGGTGACCCTCTCCTTCAACCTGCCCGTGGGCGTGGCCCTGGGGGACGCGGTGACCGCCATCGACAAGGCGGAGCAGGACATCCGCATGCCCGTCACCCTGCGGGGCAGCTACATGGGCACGGCCCAGGCCTTCAAGGCCTCGCTCGCCAACCAGCCGGTGCTGCTGGTCGCGGCCCTGTTTGCCGTCTACATCGTGCTGGGCATGCTCTACGAAAGCCTCATCCACCCCCTGACCATCCTGTCCACGCTGCCCTCGGCGGGGGTGGGCGCCCTGCTGGCCCTGATGGCCTGCCGCACCGAGCTGACGGTCATCGCCTTCATCGGCATCATCCTGCTCATCGGCATCGTGAAGAAGAACGCCATCCTCATGATCGACTTCGCCATCGAGGTGGAACGCCGCGAGGGCCTCACCCCGGAGCGGGCCATCTTCCAGGCCTGCCTGCTGCGCTTCCGGCCCATCACCATGACCACCATGGCGGCCCTGCTGGGCGGCCTGCCCCTGGCCATCGGCATGGGCGCGGGCGCCGAGCTGCGCCGCCCCCTGGGCATCGCCATCGTGGGCGGCCTGCTCTTCAGCCAGCTGCTGACCCTCTACACGACGCCGGTGATCTACCTCTACATGGATCGCTTCCAGATCTGGTGGGCCCACCGGCGGAAGAAGTCGCCCCCGTCAACGGCCCTTCCCGCCAAGGCCTGATCTCAGGGGCCAGGAACCTGGGCCCTGGGGGACTTGCTTCCCAGGAACGTGGCGGCGAACCCCACCAGCAGCGCTCCAAACAGGATCAGCGCTGGCAGGTCGTGCCCACCCAGGGGCCGCCCGTTCTGCTCGACCACGATGAGGTCCGGATCCGCCGGCAGGGAGGACCCAGCCTGGATGGCCTTTCGAACATCGGCATTCGCCTCCAGGTCCAGAAGCCGGACCACCTGCACCTCCTGCAGGGCCTCCTTGCCTTCCTTCTGCGCGCGGAGGGACACCTCCATGGAGGCCTCACCCGGTTTCGCCAGCACGGCCACCGGGAGGCTGTTCACGTAGGAGACCGGCCGCAGGAACACCTTGACTGGCCGGGTGTCCCCCGGGCCCAGCCGCAGGGGAAAGTAGGCGTAGGAAGGCCTGGGGGACTGGTTCCGGCTCGAGACCAGGGTCTGCACCCGGTGCAGGTTGTCGACATAGACACCCTTCAGCTGGACCCAGTCCGGCCGGGCCCCCTGGTTGAGGTAGTCCTCGAAAGCCATCGGCACCGGCGCGGGGTTCCGCACCCACTGCCAGAGGCCCGGGAGGCCCAGCCAGGCGAAGAGCAGGAGGGCCCCGCCCAGGATGCTGCGAAGGGTGTTGCGGGCCATGTCTCCCCCGGGACGGTCGATGGGCCGATCATCCCCAGGCCAACCTGGGCTGTCCAGGGGCTTTCCCGTTCCTTCCAGTTGAGTCCCCCCCCGCCGGATGCGATCCTGGAAGGCTATGAGACTCGATCGGCTCGGCGACTTCCAACGCACCCACCGCAACGGCGACCTGCGCCTCGACCACGCTGGCCAGACCGTGCGCCTGCTGGGCTGGTGCCGCCGGGTGCGGAACCTGGGCTCCCTGGTCTTCCTGGACCTGCGGGACCGCTGGGGCCTGGTGCAGCTGGTGGCCAACGAAGAGACCGCCGACCCCGAGCTGCTGGCCAAGCTCAAGGCTGTGCGCAGTGAGTTCGTGCTGGCCGCCGAAGGCGTGGTGGCCGAACGCGAAAGCAAGAACCCCAACATGGCCACGGGCGACATCGAGATCCGCCTCACGGGACTGCGCATCCTCAACACGGCCGCGCCCCTGCCGTTTCCCCTGGAGGACGAGGGCGTGGGCGAGGATCTGCGCCTCACGTACCGTTTCCTGGACCTGCGCCGGGAGCAGCTGCAGCGGAACATGCTGCTCCGCAGCGAGACCACGAACCTCATCCGCAACCACTTCCGGGAGCACGACTTCATCGAGGTCGAGACCCCCATCCTCACCAAGTCCACGCCCGAAGGGGCCCGGGACTATCTGGTGCCCAGCCGGGTGCACGCGGGAGAGTTCTTCGCCCTGCCCCAGAGCCCCCAGCTCTTCAAGCAGCTGCTGCAGGTGAGCGGCTTCGAGCGCTACATCCAGATCTGCCGCTGTTTCCGGGACGAGGATCTGCGCGCCGACCGCCAGCCCGAGTTCACCCAGGTGGACATCGAGATGAGCTTCGTGCGCCAGGAGGACGTCCAGGGCGTCATCGAGCCGCTCATGGTCAAGCTGGCCAAAGTGGTGGGCAGGGAGGTCACCGTGCCCTTCCCCCGCCTGCCCTACCGGGACGCCATGGAGAGGTACGGCTCCGACAAGCCCGACCTCCGCTGTGGCATCAAGATCCAGGACGTCACGGCCCTCTTCGCCACCAGCGCCTTCAACCTTTTCCGCGCCGCCGCCGACAGCCAGGGCCAGCGCCGGGTCCGGGTCCTGTGGTTCCCGGGCGAGGCCGCCGGATCCCTGAGCCGCAAGCAGCTGGACGCCTACCAGGACGTGGCCAAGCAGATGGGCGCCGGGGGCCTGCCCTACGCCAAGTGGGGCAAGGACGGCCTCTCCAGCAGCTTCAAGAAGTTCGTGGATGCGGATGCAGAAGCTGCGCTCCGGCTGCGCCTGGGCGCAGAAGGGGAAGGACTGGCTGTGTTTGCCGTGGGCACCGACGCCCAGACGTCCAGGGTGCTTGGCGACCTTCGCCTGAAACTGGCGGCGGACCTGGCCTCCACCGAGAAGAACCCAGCCCTTGCCCATCTTTTCCATGACAAGCACGCGTTCGCGTTTTTGTGGGTCGTCGACTTCCCCCTGTTGGAGTGGAGCGAAGAAGCCCAGCGCTTCGTGGCTTGCCACCATCCCTTCACCAGCCCCCATCCCGATGATCTCGAACTGCTGGAGACCGATCCCGGCGCCTGTCGCGCCGTGGCCTACGACCTGGTGCTCAACGGCTTCGAGGTGGGCGGGGGCAGCATCCGCATCCACGACGCCGAGACCCAGAGCCGCATGTTCCGCACCATCGGCATCGGCGCGGAGGAGGCCCGCACCAAGTTCGGCTTCCTGCTGGACGCCCTGGCCTTCGGCGCCCCGCCCCACGGCGGCCTGGCCCTGGGCCTGGACCGCCTGGTGATGCTGCTCGCCGGGGTGGACAACATCCGCGAAGTCATCGCCTTCCCCAAGACCGCCCAGGCCCGCTGCCTCATGACCGGCGCGCCCGGCCCCGTGGATGAGCGGCAGCTCCGGGACCTGCACCTCCTTCAGGACGCCAAGCAGACCTACCGGGTGGGCGCCGTGTTCTTCGAATCCGCCGAAGGGGGCCATGCGGAGCTCCGCGGCCAGGCGCTCCAGCAGATCAGCCAGATGACGCCACGGCAGACCCAGGGCCTGGTCACCCTGGATCCCCAGGGGCAGATTCTCGATGCCCAGACCCTGAGCGGCCCGACCTTCGAGTTCTAAGCCCGGGTCGGCGGCTGCGCCGAGGCGGCACCGCCCCAGGAACCTTCCCCGCCAAGTCCCCATCATTCATGGGATCCTTGAAGGCATATGATGCGAATCGCCCGTTTTCTCCTCCCCGCCCTGCTCCTGGTCCTGGCCGGGGGGTGCCACAAGAGCTCCAACCACGCCTCAGACCCTGGCACTCCGCCCACCATCACCTCGCAACCTGTCGATGTGAGCACCGTCGCCGGCCGCCCCGCCCTGTTCGTAGTCGGCGCCCAGGGCGCCCCCGTGCTCCGCTACCAGTGGGCCAAGGTCCAGGTGGACAGCACCGGGAAGATCATCCCCAATAGCGGCGTGGCCATCCTGGGGGCCATCAGCGCCTCGTTCACCCTGTTCGACCCCCAGCCGACGGATTCTGGAAACTACGCGGTCACCATCACCAATCCCAACGGCCACCTCGACAGCTATGCCGCTGTCCTGAAGGTGGCACCCGCCCTGGCCTTCACCGCCCCCGTGGGCGTCGTCTCCGATGCTGCCGGCAATCTCTACGTCTCCGACCGGGCCGATCACGCCATCTGGAAGGTGGACGCCTCCAAGCATGTGAGTCTCCTGGCTGGAGTCCAGGGGGTTCCCGGTTCCGTGGATACGGCCCCGGGGGTCACCGCCCTGTTCCGCAATCCCAGCGCCCTGGCCCTGGATCCCACCACCGGGAACCTGCTGGTGGCCGATACCGGCAACAGCACCATCCGGCAGATCGCCCCGAACGGAACGGTCACCACCCTGGCCGGCACGGCCGGCATGCCCGGGGCGGTGGATGCCAAGGGCGCCTTGGCCCGCTTCAATGCTCCCTCCGGCCTTGCCGTCGTGGTCAACGGCGGCGTCTACGGCGGGGCCTACATCGCCGATTCCCAGAACCATACGATCCGCTTCCTGGCGACCGATGGCACGGTTTCCACCTACGCCGGCATGGCTGGTCAGCCGGGACACACGGATGCCAGTGGCACCAGCGCCCAGTTCGATCAGCCCACGGGCCTGGCCCTGGCCGCCAGCGGGACCCTGTACGTGGCGGACTACGGCAGTTCCTGCATCCGGAAGGTCGCCTCAGGGGCTCAGGTCAGCACCCTCTCCGGCGTCGCCAACACACCCGGCTTCATCAATGGCGGCGGCACCATCGCCGAGTTCAACCAGCCGGCGGGCATCGCCCTCGATGCGACGGGGAACCTGTGGGTGGCCGATACCTACAACCACGTCATCCGGATGATTGCTCCGGACGGCACGACCAGCGGCATCGCCGGGGCTGGGTCCCTGGGCAATGCGGATGGAACCAACTCCACGGCCCTCTTCGACCTGCCGAGCGGGATCACGGCGGTCACGTCCTCGGGCAACCTGGTGGTGGCCGACACCGCCAACCACATGCTGCGCCAGGTCACTCCGACTGGAGTCGTGACGACTCTCTGATTCGCTGCTCAATCCTGTTCAAAAGGGTCCCGCCGCGGCGGGGCCCGTTTCCCGTTCATCCGGGGATTCCGTGGACAGCGGCAATAGAACTGCATTTAGCCGGTGATGACAGTGATTTCGGTGATGGGGCCGTTTGTAAGGCAGCATGGGCTCCACCTAGGGGCGCCGGAAGCCGCCGAAGGCGGGCCCATGCGGCACCTGCCTCATCCCAATCACCGTCATCACCGAAATCACTGGCAGAAGCTTTTCAGGGGTGGACCCAAATGCCCGCCATTTTCCTGTCTCCGTTGGATCACCTGACTCGATCCACGCTGTGGAAGTGCTCCCTGGAATCCCGGAAGAATCCCTTTGCAGTCCATCCCCTACCGGCGACGGTCCTCGTCCCGGCGGTCCCGGTCGCGCCGGTCGTGCTCGCGTCCTTCCTCTCGCCGCTCGATATGACGTTCTTCGCGGCGTTCGACATGACGTTCCTCGCGGCGTTCCCGGACTTCCCTCCGCTCCATGGGCCTGCCATCGTGGCGCCAGTTCCGGTAGCGGCCCTCGGGCACCCGGATCAGGGCGCCGGGCACCCGTCGGCCTTCGATCCACTCGAAGCGGTCGCGGGGCGACCGGGCCCGGTACCAGCCGCCGGGGCGCCGGCACCAGTACCAGCCCCGGTGGAAGAACACTTCCTCGCCGAACCCCTCCACCACCTGGATGCCAGGCTGGATCACCACCAGGGGCGGGGCCACCGGCAGACCCAGTTCGATCCGGACGCCCACCTGCGCCCGCGCCGGCAGGGCGCCCAGGAACACAAGGACCGCCAACGAAAATGCCTGCCTGTTCATGATCGAACCTCCGGGGGAAACCTGGCCTTCGCTGCCTATGGACACCGGGATCAGCACCCAAGTTTAGCCCCGATGGGGTATGACGACAGGATGCGTCCAGATCCGGCCCGGTTTCAGCCAGATAGGGCGAGGGAGCTCCTGTGCGACAATCGCCGTAGGCAACCACTCGACACAAGGAACCCCATGACAGCGCTGCCCGGAAAACCCCCCAAAAAGGAAAAGGTGAAGCGGCAGACTCCCGAGGAGCGCCTCGAGGCCCTGCGCTACAACCACATGATGTACGGCCCCACGGCCAAGGAAGTCCGGCCCGCCACCAAGAAGGTCAACTACGGCGCCTCCTACCTCAGCCACCCGAAATTCCAGGCCTTGATGACCGCGTTCAAGAAGGGGACCTCGTCCCAGTTCGATGTCAGCGACAAGGGCAAGTTGTGCACCATCGCCACGGATGGCACCAACCTCACCTTCAACGGCAAGACTCTCTACTACTCCCGCCAGTTGAACCGGCATGAGGACAACTTGCTGCTGGACCGGACCGTGGCCGTACAGTTCCAGGCCACCGACGCCCTCGTGCACCTGGTTTTCGCCGTGCTGCGCAGCTTCCCCGAGTTCGCCACGCCCCCCTTCTACTTCCTGAATCACCAGTTCTACCAGGGCGCCGAAACCATGGAATCCGCCGCCGCCGACCAGGGCCCCAACCTCCTCATCGGCTCCTTCAAGCACCAGAAGGTGACGGAAAAGCCGAGGAAGTAGGCACGAGAGGAAGGACCGCAGACATCCAGGCAGTTGACGGCATGCTCCTCACCCTCCGCCACCGGGCCCAGGCCATCCTCCGCGAGGCGGGCTGGGCTATTCAGCCACCGCCAGTGATCTGGTCGCCGCGCATGGCGCGCTGCGCGGGGCTGTTCGTGGTGGAGAAGGATTCGCGCGGCAAGTGGCACCCCGAGATCCGGCTATCGATACAAGGGCAATCTCCGATCCCCACGAGCCTATCGGTGCTCAACTCACCCGGTCACGCACTCTTGCCGGAAAGACACGATTCAGCGAGGAACCAAAGAAAGGGCCCCTTGGATGAGTCCCTTTGGAAACATTGTGGGAAGGGGGAAGCCGCTTATCTGGAACTGACGAAAAGCGGGGGAGGTCTTCTCACGAACACCGGCAGGGGATACGGGAGTAAGACTAAGAGGCGCACCCTTACTTTTAGCGTGATGCCTTAATCAAAGAAAAGAACTCCGACAATGCGGGATCTTTGGCATCGCCAGGAATATGGATTTGAATCTTCTTTTTTGATTTTGAATAATGAAAATTTAAATCAATTTTTTTATAGCCGCCCAACAAATATAAACAAAACTCCTTCATAGAGATACCTTTTCTTACTGTTTCATCAGAATCAACAATGACCCCTTCCGCCATTTGACCCACATCTTGTTCCGGCAAAAGCACACCAGAAACTAAAATCCTGAACCTTGAAACAATTTTTCGATCACCCAAATCCAAAATCATTTCAAGGGGAGTAGCAACCAATGCTTTGGTGTCCAAATCTGGACCCCTGAAATCATCCCAAGGAATACCATCCCATTCCTTGTCCAAATCTCCGATGAAAATTCCAAGTTTAAATCTATCGCTTTTTGGCATTCCAGAAAAATACAATGTTGCATCTCGTGATTTCATTCCATCTGAGGCTGAACCTTTTGCCTGGACGAGCATTCTTCCAGAGGATGCTTCCGGATACCCAGACTGAACTCTTTGCCAGCCGAGCGAAGCTGAAGCGCCTGAAACCCCAACACACACTACACAACAAGCAGCTATATTAGAAATCAACATTGGCACGTCATAACTCCACAAATGATTTTATTGAGGAAACAAAATGACACGGTAGTTATCGGCATTTGAATTGTAGCTTTTATTATTTCCAGATCTTAATGTGCTACTCGTGACCCCTTTGGACCCTTTGTACTGGTCTTTTAATGTAAGAGACTTTCCTTTGACAAACCCATTTTTAAACCCAACATGCCCTTTCCCATGTTCAGACCGGTACCGGCCATTGTCGTACAACGTACCAACGAGTGTTCCATCCGGTGTATTTTCATCAACTCTTGGGCCTTCCCTCAATTGCCCTGTATTCGGCATTCCAAATGACTTGGGGAGATCCGTACAAGTTCCTGTTCCATAGATTTTATCAAATGGAATCAGTTTGAGATCCACGACGAGGGGCTTTAACTCTTTGGTGCTTTGGGTAGAACTCTTGCTGACAACCTCTACCGTCCCAGAAGCTACCCATTCTTTTCCGTCGAATGTATGTTCTTGGCCATTCAAGGTCTTTTTATCACCCCTCTTTGGGTTATTGGGCATGTTTGGATTATTCGGATCATTCGGGTCTGTCTTGCTGCCTCTTCCGGTTCCAGCACTTAATGGACCGAAACCACTTCCCCCGATCTGCTGCATCTGTCCATGATCATCAGAGAATCCCTGGAAGGAATCCACTACTGCCCATGACGATGAAGCCTCCGCTGCACGTCCTTCTGGGTCTGTACAAGTGACAGGGTTATTGGTCACGTAGTTGTAGAGATTCCACGTCTCCGGGTCCTCGAATAGCTGATCGTACGCCGGATCTGGCTGAGCGAACTTCCCATACGTAGGCAGGTAAGTTCTAGCCTGCATGTAGATGGCATCCGTGTCCGTGTCATCCTCATGGTTCGTGTAGCGACGAAGAGATTTCTCGCCATCCTGGCCGAAGCGCTCTCCGAATGGCAGATTCTTGGCCCGTCCTTGAACGACGCCATTGGGGTCCACCACCATGTTGGGACTTCCCACCTGATCGCTTTGGATGAAGAAGGTCCCGTAGGGCTTCTCCTCGCAGATGAGCTGTCCGAACCCATACACTATGGAACGTTTCCACGTCAGTGGACTGGAGGAGGCGGGACCGACCCACACGCTGATGGAGGCGGTGCTCATTCCAGCGGCGTTGGTGGCCGTCAGGGTGTAGGTGGTCGTGGTGGTTGGCGAGATAGACACCGAACCACCTGTCACAGTTCCGATGCCGGAAACAGAAAGGCTCGCGTAGTTCGATATGCCCCACTTCAGCACCGCGCCCTGTCCAGAGGAGAGCTGTCCGGGCGTGGCCCAGAAGGCCTCGATCACGGGTTTCTGGAGCACCGATATGGTAACTGTCCGTGTGGAAGCCCCGATAGCGTTGGTTGCCGTCAGGGTGTAGGTCGTACTCACGGCTGGGGTGACAGACAGGGTGGTCTGGCTGATTACGTTCATCACTACGGGTGCGCTGGGCCCCAGGGATGGCGTCGCCGTGACCGTGAGGGATGTGATGGGTGTGAGGGCGTTGTTCGTCACGGACCACCGTAGGGTCATCCCCTGGCCCACATTCAAGCTGGTGGCATCGCCGCTGAAGCTTCCGATGGCCGGGAAGGTCACCACCGTTTGGGACACCACTCCATAGGCATTGCTCACGCGAAGAACGTAACTGGTCGGGGTGGTGGAAGACGCGAGCGAGACAGACCCGCTGGCGGACACCGTGCCGTAGTTCGTCAAGGTGAGGTTCCAGGATGGATCCACTCCGTTGGCGCTCCATGTGAGGGTCCAACCCGTCGCGCCACTTCCACCATTGGGTGTACCCACGAGGCTCAACACCGGAACCGCCTTCACGGTCACGGTGAGGGTGCAGGTTTTGGCACTGTAGCCCGTGCAGGAGGCAGTGAGCGTCACGGTGAATGTGCCGGTCGTCGTGTAGCTATGAACCGCCGAGGTCCCCGTGCTTTTCAGCCCATCCCCGAAAGCCCAGGACAAGATGCTGTTTGTGCCCGCAAGGGAGGTATCCGATCCCTCCAGAAAAATCCGCTGCCCCACCCAGACCGTCACATTCCCAGTGGGATCGACAATCACCGGGCGTGTGCTTGGCAGGAGGCTTGCAGCTTGCATGGTTGGGGTTGAAGCCTTCAGTGCGGCACCCTTCACAGCTGCCGCCTTCTCGAATTCGGCCAGCGGTTCTCGGCTGAATCCGTAGACGGTATATTGCACGCTGCCGTCCGCCCTCATGCGCTTGAATCGTAGGCCCTCCGCATCAAGCAGGAAGGTGGTGCCATTTTCACGTACGACCCGGCTGGCTGCGTCATATCCCCAAGTGGTAAGCGTATCCACGTCATTCACTGGCGTCAGCACTTCCGTGATCCGACCATAGTTATCGTACTTCGCGCCAGTGGAGACAGTGCCTTGTGGCACTCCAGTCTCAGGGTCCACCAAGGTGATCTGGGTAGGCAGGCTGTTGGTGGCGTCGTAGGTGGCGTTCCAGGAGCGGACGCTGGCGGGTTTGGCAATCCCGGTGAGACCTTGAGTGTACTTATAGCGTTCCAGGTTGCGGTTTCCGTAGCGGTCATAGCCATAGGTCTGCTCCATCACCTCACCATGCAGGCCCACCACATGGCTGAAGGACAGCCTTTGAAGCGGGTCATAGTCAAACTGGTCTGTGCCACGATTGACCATGAGTCCGCCAACGGTCCAGGTGATGTCATTCGACTGTGCGGGCGAGGCATTGGTATGCGTGACATTGCGCAACTCACCCATGACCGTCTTGGAAGAAGTGGTAGTAGAGGCGGTACCGCTAGTGCCAAAGATGAGCAGGGTGGTGAAGGAACTGCCCGACACATCATACTCATAGTTCATGAGCGCCCGCCGGTTGGCCGCCACGGAGGCATCATCGAGGTAGAGTTCCTGCGGCCGAACGAACGCATCGTATTTCAGGGTCGCCGTGCGTGCGGCCTGCCCGCCTCCGCTTGGATAGGTCAGCGTCAGGGGGTTGCCCAGGGCGTTCAGGGTGCGCGATACCGTAAATGGCACGCTGCCATCCGAGATGGTTTTCGATTGGATGCGCCCCATGCCATCGAGCATATATGTCTCGGAATAGGCCCCGTAGGGTTGCGTGTCCGTGATCAACGAGGGAACGAAATAGGTGTCGTTATAGGTGATCACCCTCTTGCTGGACAAGGTTTGGCTGCTGCCCTGGGTGGCCGTCAGGACCGAGGGCCGCAAGTGACCATCCAAATCCGTGGTCGAGACGGTGTTCCGTGTCCTTCCGGTAAGCCTGCCCAAAAGGACATGTTCTTTCAAAGAACCGAGAATTCCACCATGTGCAATGCCTTCCATACCATAAGCGGCTTCAAGATCTGAAGGCTTCCATTACACTGGGCGTCCTCTCAATTCATCGAGTTGTTGGGGCTCAGCGTCTCGAAAGGTTGCCGTTGCCGAAATTGCCGATCCATACGTTCTGGCCATCGAAGGCTGCACAATAGTTGGTGCTTCCTACGGGATATTTCCCCACATAACTTCCATCACTCGCCTTCAGCTTCCATACATAGCCGCTGCCGGCCGCCCAGATGAAGGTCCCGTCGAAGACGATTGCGTGGCTTCCGCTCCCGATGGTGTAGGATCCGACCGCGCTGCCATCGCTGGCCTTCAGCTTGAGCACCCGAGTACTAGAAATGTCAGGGACCCAGATATTGCTGCCGTCGAAGGCCAAGGTTTGGGCGCTGTAGCCGCTGGCGTAGGTTCCGATCACGGCCCCGGTACTGCCATTGAGCTTGGTCACGTTGCTGGAGCCCAGGTTCGAGACCCAGATGTTCGTCCCGTCGAAGGCGATGCCGGCTGGTTGCGTGCCAGCGCTATAGGTCCCAACGAGGCTTCCATCGCTCGCGTTGAGTTCGGTCACGGTGTTGCTCCCAACATTGGCCACCCAAATGTGCGACCCGTCGAAGGTCACACCCTGGGGGTTGCTGCCAACCGTGTAGGGTCCACCGGCGACGCTGGCGTCGGCGGTGTTCAGTTTGGTGACCGTGCCGTTGCCGGCCGTGACCCAGAGGTAGGTGCCATCGAAGGCCACGCACCAAGGATTGGATACGCCAGTGATGCTGTTGTAGGAGGTGACCGAACCATCGCTGACACGGACCTTCGCGACACCCCCATAGAAATTGGCCGTCCAGATGTTGGTGCCATCAAAGGCCAGCCCGACCGGGCCCCCGGAGCCGATCGTGATCGTCGGCGTGTTCAGATTCGCGTCGTACCAGGCTAAGGTCGCAATCTGCTGGGGCGTCCTTGGTACGACGATGGGGACGATGATACCCCCCGTTGCGGTATCCACGTAGGCCTTGGTGGCGGCGTCCGTGCCTGAGGTCGGAGTGGCCAGGCTGGTGATGCGCTTGGAAGCCACATCCACCGTTCCCGTGCCGTTGGGTGCCAGGTTGACGTTGGTGTTGCTGCCCCCGGCGGTGAAGCTGAGGGCGCCAGTGCCCGTGATGGAGCCGGTGGTGGTGCCGGTGCCGCCGTTGGCGAGGGCAACAGTGCCCGTCACGCTGCCCGCTGAAGTGGCGGTGGCCGCAGTGCCGGTGATGTTTCCCGGGAAGGTCAGGACACCGCCTGTAACCGAGACTTGGCCAACCGGAGTGCCGCCCACGTAGAAAGTGATGAAGGTGTTGTCCGAGGCGCCTGCTGGCTTGGCTAGGTTCAAGGGCGAGCCGCCATTCCTTTGAACCGCAAGCCACCGGTCCGTTCCAGATCCGCCAACCTCGACGCCGTCCACGGTCGAAGTCCCGTTCCAGGTGATTCCTGTTCCGTTCCCAGCGGTGATGGAAAGCAGATTGCCCGGCGCCGTGGTGCCAAGGCCCACCCGCCCGTTCAGCAGGGTGTAGCCCGTGCCGCTGGGCGTGAGGCTGACATTCTGGTTGCTGCCGCCCGCCGTGAAGCTGAGGGCGCCGGTGCCCGTGATGGAACCGGTGGTGGTGCCGGTGCCGCCATTGGCGACGGCGAGTGTACCGCCCAGGGTGAAGTTGCCGCTGGTGGTGATGGGGCCGCCCGTGGCCGTGAGCCCCGTGGTGCCGGGGTTGATGCCCACGCTGGTGACCGTGCCGTTGCCCTTCGCGGCGAAGGCAGCAAAGTCCGTGGCGGCCAGGTAGCCATCCACGCTACCCGAGGCCTTGGTGATGCCGACTGAGCCTGAGGTGGTGATGATGCCGCCCGTGAGGGGCGCATTGGCTGTGAGGCTGGTGACCGTGCCGCTGCCACCACCAAGGGGCGTTCCGTTCACGCGGAAGACGCCGGTGATGTTCACATCGCCCGCCACATCCACGCGATAGCCGGGTGTGGTTGTTCCGATGCCAAGATAGCCGTCCCTGGTCAGGCGCATCCACTCATTGAGGCCGTTCCTGCTATCCTTGCTCCAGAACCTGAAACCGGTTCCAGCACTTCCGTTGTTCGATTCCTTGACCAATTGGATGTAGCCTTCGGTGCTTGGCCCGGCATCCGCTGATCCCACGTAACCCTGAAATCCGATCTGCCCCAGGATCGAGCCCAGCCCAACGGCATTATCTGTGTTGCCCAGCGTCAGAAGGGCCCCGCTGCCTCCCTGCACGTGGAGCGGTGTGGCGGGGGTGGTGGTGCCGATGCCGAGGTTGCCGGCGGTGTAGACCGCATTGGAGCCGTTCAAGGTGAAGGGGCTGGCGCCGGCGGCCCCGGTGTTGCCCGTGGGGCCGATGGGGCCCTGTGAGCCGGTGGCTCCCGTCAAGCCGGTGAGGCCCTGGGCGCCGGTGTTGCCGGTCAAGCCGGTCAAGCCAATCGGACCTTGGGCGCCGGTGGGTCCGGCCACACCCTGAAGACCCTGCGGCCCCACCAGGGATACGCCAACCAGCTCGACCCAATCCGCACCCACCTTGGGGCCATAGAACACGCTGTTGAGGGTGTCGAGGTAGAAGTCGCCAGCCACACCAGCGGTCCCGGCAGCCACGGGATTCCCGGATCCGTTCCAGATGGTCTTGCCATCCAGGCCGTTGA
>CAISFO010000093.1 GCA_903884655.1 uncultured Holophagaceae bacterium
AGTGGGCGGACTGGAAAAATCAGGCTCCCGTGCGGAAGTGGGAAGGAATCCACGGGGCCATGCGCGAAAAACAGTTAGCAATTCAGGGGGCGGGTCACGGTCAGCCTTGCGTGCATGACGAACCCAGCCCCCCTGAATTGCGGGGTTGAACAAGCTCGTTCGCAGCCGGAGCCGTAGCGATCGTTATGCGGAATTCGGAGTGGGACGAGGTCCCTTGGGCCGGCCGGACGCCCCGTTGGTGCATCGCCAGGACCCCACGCTTCCCGCAGAATATAGGCCAGCATTCTCGCTTTCAGGATTCGGCCAGACCCTCCCCAGCCCGGCGGGGTTCACCACCGGAGGGGTTGGAGAATTGGTCGCTGTCGGGACGGTCATGGGTTGGAATCCTTGGGCGGTGCGCGGGGTCGCGGCAGGTGCTTGCGCACCATGATCACGCCGCAGTCCGGGCACAGGAGGTCCCGGCACTCGACCGCGAGATGGGCCTGGTCCTCCTCGCCATCGTCGGGGGCGGGCTTGCGCCAGAGTTCCGGGATGGCCTGGTCACCGAGGAGGGCCTTGGCCTTCTCCAGGGTTCCTCCGGGGCGCGGCGAGGCGTAGAGGCCGAAGTGGCGGACCTTGGTGAACTGCTCCGGAAGGATGTGGAGCAGAAAGCGGCGGAGGAAGGTGAGTTCAGGGAGGGTGGCGGTGGCCTTGCCCTTGGTCCGGAAGGTCACCTGGCCGCCGGCGACATCGAGCAGCCGGGAGTTGGCGATGCCGACCCGGTGCACGTAGCGCCCCAGATAGGCCAGGGCGTGCCAGGCTTCCTGGTAGGGCCGCTTCGCGTAGACCACCCATTTCTGCTTCCAGAGCTTGGCCATGAGGACGTTGAAGGCCACCTCCGTCAGTCCCAGTTCCCCACGGCTCTGGGCCTCGCGGAGCAGGTCCATGAACTTGCCCTTGAACAGGGCACCCATGCGATGGACATGGAACAGGAACTTCTCGGAGGTCGGGATCCAGCGGCTCCCGTTCAGGGCGAGGCCGCCCGCGGACACCAGGCCGTGGAGATGCGCATGGAAGCGCAGATCCCGGGTCCAGGTGTGCAGCAGGAAGGTCACGCCCAGGGTGGCTTCCAGGTGGGTCCGGCCCAGTTCCAGGATCGTTGCACTGGCAGCCTGGAACCGGATGCCGTGGAGCAGACGCGGCAGGCTCCGGGAGAGCGGCCGGAGGTCGGCGGGTTCGGTGAACACCAGGTGGAAGTGGCCCACCGGCAGGAGCCGCTTGGCCCGGGCCTCGATCCACTTCTCCTGGGCCAGGGCCTGGCACTTCGGACAGTGCCGGTTGCCGCACGAGTTGTAGCTGGGATGCTCCCGGCCGCATTGCGGGCAGACGTCGACATGACCGCCTTGGGCGGCGGTGCGGCAGCGGCTGATGGCCCGGAGGACTTTCTTCTGGCGATGGGCCAGCGACGTGTCCGCCTCCAACTCAGGGAGGTGGCGTCTTACGATGTCCGCAATGTCGAACCGGGGTCGGGGATAGGACACCGGCTACCGGGGCAGGTCCTCCAATGGGCTCTTCACCGCGGCGATCTGGCTGACCGAGACTTGGGTATAGATCTGGGTGGAGGTGATGGACTTGTGCCCGAGCAGGACCTGGATGACCCGCAGGTCGGTCTGATCCTCCAGGAGTGCCGTGGCGAAGCTATGACGAAACATATGAGGGGTTACCACTTTGCCGATGCCCGAGGCGGCCGAGGCGCACAGCAAGGCCCGGCGGGTTGTGTCCGCACAGAGGGGACGCCCCTTCCGGGTGGAGAACAGCAGGGGCGGCGTGGGACGCTCGTACTTCCAGTAGTTCCGGAGCATCTCCAGGAGGGTGGGACTGAGCATGACCAGGCGCTGGCCACCGCCCTTGGCGTGGCGGACGTGGATGACCCCGCGCAGGGCGTCAATGTCCTGGGTCTCCAGGCCGATCGCCTCGCTGATCCGCAGGCCCGCGGCGTAGATCAAGGCGAAGAACACGCTGTATTTGGCAACGGTGAAGGACTTGAGCACCCGGTCCACCTCGGCCTTGGTCAGGATCACGGGCAGCGGCGCGTCCTTCCTCGGCATGGAAATGAAGGCCACCTTGTCGGGCTGGCCGAGGGTTTTCCTGAACAGGAAGGCCAGGGCCGAGTAGTGGCAGCGCAACCGCTCCGGGCCGATGGGCTGGCCCTGGAGATGTTCCACCCAGCGGCGGATTTCCTCCTGGGAGGCACGGTCGGCCGTCTTGCCGGTCATCTCCTGGAAGCGGCGAATGGACGCTAGGTATTGTTGGATGGTTCCCTTGGCCCGGTTCGCCATCCTAAGATCAGACTCGAGTCGCGCCAAAGCAGAGCTGTGGCTCATGTAGTACCTCCTTGGTTATGGGGCCGGTGCGACAACACCGCCATAGCCAAGGAGCCTACTTTTAGATAGATCCGCTAGCAAATACCGAATCGTTCACGCTGCCGGCGCGATCCTCCTCCGGCTGCGAACGCAGCCTTCGTTCAACAATGACCTGTACGAAGCGCATTTTGCCCAGGTCTTCACCGACAAGCCCCAGGCCATGGAACGGCTGGAGACCTTCATCAACCTCCGGAACGCCATCGCCCACAACAAGGTGCTCTCCCTGCGGGTGCTCACCGACCTGCAGTCCCTCCTGGAATACTTCGAGGCCCTGCTCGGCACGGCCGCCGCCGAAAGTCTCGAGGAGGATGCCGGCGCCGAAGTGACCGTCCAGGAGTGCAGCCTCCATACTCAAAGGGACGGCACGCTCGCGGTCCGCGGCAGCCTCTCGGCGCAAACGCGAAGGTTGGCGGTCGACATCCAGGGGGTGGCTACGGAATCGGCAGGACTGGGGGTCGTCCATACCCACCGGGTCAGGCTGTTCCTGAAACCGAGCGCTGCAACCCATTTCTGCCTTTCCCTGGCGTCGGAGCCCCAGACCTTCACGGTGGACAAGGCAGATATCCGGATTTTGAGGGCTAGGCCGGTGGCCTAGTTCCGGCTTGCCAGGCCGCGCCGCCTAGACGGCTCGCTTGGCATCCGTATCCTGACGATCCGGGCCTTTCCCTCAACTGGGAAGACAACAAACGCCCGGCGTTCATTGGAATATACATATACTGGGTTGGCCTGAACCAGGCAGCCGGAGGCTCGCACCTTGATCACGGTCATCACGGCAACCCACAACCACGCCCCGTTCCTGCGCGGCGCCATCGATTCGGTCCGGGCCCAGACGTTCCAGGATTGGGAGCACCTGGTCATCGACGACGGCAGCACCGATGCGACGCCGGAGATCCTGGCCGGGCTGTGCCTGGAAGAAAGCCGGTCGGCGCACCCCCGGCTGCGCATGATCCGGACCGCCAACCAGGGCTTCCAGGCCGCCTTGAACCTCGGGCTGGCCGAAGCCAGGGGCGACCTGGTGGCCTTCCTGGATTCGGACGACGAGTAC
>CAISFO010000094.1 GCA_903884655.1 uncultured Holophagaceae bacterium
GATGGTGGCCAATGAAACCACCTGGGTCTGCCGAGGGTGGATCCGGATCAGAAAAGCACCTTCAGATCGGTCCAGAAGCTCCTGCCATCTAGCAAATCAGCACCCGATTGCTCACGCTCCTCAAAACCTCACGGATCCAGGCTACAATCAGGTTTTCAGCCGTCTGCTCGATATGCGAAAAGACACGCCTGATGCTGAGTTTGTGCGAGTCCTGGAAAGCACCTTCAGCGAAACCGATCACAAAACGGCTGTGATCATTGTTAATAGGATCAAGCTTCTGTACTGGCATCCAATCTTGAAAGCCCTGGTTGCGGATGCGATAGGCGCACATGCGGCAGGAGAAGCCATCAAGCTGCAGGTAGGTCAATACCTTGAGACCAATGATCTGGTCAGGCAAAAGGCCCTTCTCGCGGAAATCGAAAACACAAGAAAAGTCTTCATAGTCTATGAAACCTCCTTTTCAAAGAGCTGCAGTGCCCTCTCCAACCAGATTTCCTCCTATGTCACTTATGTCACCATTGCCCTGCTGGTTATCACCGTCGGATTCATCAGTCTGCTGACGTATCGGATTGCGAAAACGATCATCGAGCAGATGGCCATAGATACCTTGGCGCTGCGGGAAACCAATGAGTTGCTGGCGCTTTTCGTGCACCATTCTCCGATCTATACCTACATCAAGGAAGTCACACCCACTGAAAGCCGCATCCTGCAGGCCAGTGAAAATTTCGAACAGATGATCGGTGTCAAAGGTTCCGACATGGTCGGCAAGACCATGGCGGAAATGTTTCCCGCCGACCTGGCCGCGAAGACGCTGGTTGACGATTTGGCGGTCGTTTCTGGCGGGAAGACCCTGGAAGTGGAAGAGCAACTCAACGGGCGCAGCTACTCCACCCTCAAGTTCCCCATCGTCCAGGGTGGGAAAACCCTGCTGGCAGGTTTCACCATCGACATCACCGAGCGCAGGCAGGCGTTGGAGGCGCTTCGGGAGAGCAATCAACGCATGCAACTTGCCACGGATTCCGCCCACCTAGCCGTATGGGACTGGGATCTCCAAACGGGAACCATGCTCTGGGACGATGAGATGTTCACACTCTACGGAACCACGCGCGAGGAGGTCCGTGGAACCGTGCAGGACTGGAAAGACGGTCTGCACCCCGAGGACCTGGAACGTGCGATTGCAAGATGCGAAGCCGCCATTAAAGGTGAGGCCCCATTCGACACTGAGTTCCGCGTTAGGCACAAGGACGGGACCGTATTGTGGCTCAAGGCCAACGCCACGGTGCTGAGGGACCCGGAGGGTAATCCTGTACGCATGGTTGGCGTCAACCGGGACGTCACGGACATTCACAGCGCCGAGGAAGAAAAGGCCAAACTCCAGGCCCAGCTTCAGCAATCCCAAAAAATGGAAAGCCTGGGCACCTTGGCCGGAGGGGTCGCCCATGACATGAACAACGTGCTGGGAGCCATTCTCGGCTTGGCCTCGGCCCACATCGGCACCCAGCCCTATGGCAGCCCTCTCCACAAAGCCCTCGACACCATCTGCAAGGCCACTGAACGGGGCGGCAAGATGGTCAAGAGCCTGCTGAGCTTTGCCCGCCAGAGCCCGGCCGAGAACCACAAACTCGATATGAATGCGATTCTCCGGGAGCAGGTCGCCCTTCTGGAGCGGACGACCCTGGCGAAGGTCCGCCTGCAGATTGACCTGGAAGCGGACCTACGACCCATCCTGGGCGATGCAAGCGCCCTGACCCATGCCTTCATGAACCTCTGCGTCAACGCCGTGGATGCCATGCCGGAGAACGGCACCCTCACCCTGCACACCCGCAATGTCGACAACGGCTGGATCGAGGTGGTGGTGGAGGACAACGGCATGGGGATGCCCAGGTCGGTCCTGGAGAAAGCCATGGAACCCTTCTTCACCACCAAGGAAACCGGCAAGGGCACGGGACTGGGCCTCACCATGGTCTTCAGCACCGTGAAGGCGCACCGGGGGCAGATGGCGATTCAGAGCGAACCCGGACAGGGTACCCGTGTGATGATGCGCTTCCCCGCCTGCGAGCAGGAAACCCTGGTCCGAGCCGCAGCATCTGAGTTGGCCGAGGCTACCCTGCTCCCCCAGGGATCCCTGAAGGTGCTGCTGGTGGATGACGATGACCTGATCCAGAGCTCCGTCCAGGCGATCCTGGAAGTCCTGGGCCAACCGGCGGTGAGCATGGCCCAGAGCGGCGAGGAGGCTTTGACCTTGCTGGCTGCAGGGTATGAGCCTGACCTTGTCATCCTGGACATGAACATGCCCGGGCTGGGCGGAATCGGAACCCTGCCCCGCCTGCGCGCATTGCGCCCAGGGGTGCCCGTCCTGCTTGCCACGGGCCGGGTCGATCAGACGGCGCTGACCTTGGCCTCGGCTCATCCTGGCGTCACCTTGCTCTCCAAGCCCTTCGGGCTGAGGGAACTCCAGAAGCATCTGGAAAACCTTGGGCTGGCGTGAGACGCCTTGGTTTCAGGGTGCCGCAGTGGGCTCCGGAAGTTCCCAATCCTCCAGGATCCTTGGCCCGGGCGGCCCGGGAATCAGCTCGCGCAGCCAGAGGCGGATCTCGTCCACACCGGCGCCATCCACGGCGCAGGCCTGAACGGCCCCGGGGTGGCGCTTCTTCAGGTCCAGCTTCTGGGGCCGGTGCAACCGGTCCACCTGGTTGAGCACCAGCAGGCGGGGCTGGGCCTCGATGCCTTCGGGCTCGCAGCCAATCTCCCGCAGAGTGGCTCCCACCACCTTGAGGTGATCCTCCAGGTCCGGGTGAGCCGCGTCCGCCACCACCAGCAGGGCGTCGGCGGTGCGGACCTCGCCCAGGGTGCTGCGGAAGGCGGCCACCAGCTGGTGGGGCAGCTTGCGGATGAAACCCACCGTATCGGCCACCAGGCAGTGGGTCGGCACCAGGGTGGTCTCCCCGGTTTCCGGGTCGAACTCCTGGCCCAGCCAAGCCTTGCGGGTGGTGGTGTCCAGGGTGGCGAAGAGCAGGTCCCGGGGTTCTCCTTCACCGGTCAGCGCCTTCAGCAGGCTGGTCTTCCCGGCATTGGTGTAGCCCACCAGGGCCACCCTGGGCAGGCCCTTTGGCCGGCCCTGGCGCTGGGTCTCCCGCACCTGCTCCAGGTGGGTGAGCTCCCGCTTGAGCTGGCTGATGCGCGTGCGGATCATGCGACGGTCCACCTCGATCTGGGTCTCTCCTGGGCCCCCCCGGAGGCCCACCCCACCCCCCTGGCGCTCCAGGTGGGTCCAGGCGCCCTTGAGCCGGGGCAGCTCGTACTCGCAGCGCGCCAATTCCACCTGCGCCTTGGCCTCCCGGGTCTGGGCCCGCTGCTCGAAGATGCTGAGGATGAGGCCCGTGCGGTCCAGGCAGATGAGGCCCGTGAGCTTCTCGATGGCGTTGACCTGACTGCCCCGCAGTTCGTCGTCACAGATCAGATGACTGACCCCCTGACGGGTGACCTCCTCCGCCAGGGCCTGCAGCTGGCCGGAGCCGTAGAAGGTCTTGGAGGCAATCTCGGCGCGTTTCAGGACCCGGCGGGCATGAACATCGAACCCGCAGCTCCGGGCCAGCTCGGCCAGTTCCAGAAGGTGATCCTGGGTCAGGTCATCCCGGTCCCCGGGGCCCTGACGGGCGATGAGCAGACAGCGGAGGGGCGATGGGTCCATACCGCAAAGCTGCCTGTCCCGACTGCAATAATCAAGCCCCTGTCATGCTGGACGATGCATTGAACCAGGAGCTTCCTTTACATGGCCATGTTCGGGATGAAAAAAGCCAAGCCTTCGGAAGGCGCCGAACTGGTTCTGGCCTACCTGGAGGATGCCCAGCGGGTGAGGGCGACGCTCTTCGCCATTGATCCCAAGGGCCGGGAGATCACGGCAAACCTGGTAACCGTGACCGAAGAGAAGGTGACCTTGGCGACCCAGGGACGAGTCATGGCCGAAAAAGGGGAGCCTGTCCGACTCCTCTTCTACCTCGATGGCCTCCGCCTCCAGGCCACGGGCAAGCTCATCGAAATCAAGAACAGCACCCTCCTTCTGGAACTGCCTGGCAGCATCCAGCTGGCCGAGCGTCGCAAGCGCCCCAGAGCCCGGCTCAACCAGCGGGAGGGGGCCACGGCCATCGCCCTGACGGGCCTGTTCGAAGGCATCGGCCTCACCGGCACCATCGACAACATCTCCGAAGGCGGGATGTGCCTCAGGGTGGGCCGCGCCATGAACGTGAAGACCCAGGGGCCCATGCACATGGCCCCCAACCTGCTATCCGTGGGCGAAGTCTTCATGGTGATCAAGCTCAGCAAGCTGCCCAAGTGTCCCTTGATCGAACTGGGCGGCCTCGCGACGTTCGTGACCCCTGATGGCGGAGGACTCAGTGTCGGAATCGCCTTCGAGGCCGGGAAGGATTCTGTACTGAGCCCGGTGAAGTCCCTGGTGGCCAGTCGGGCCAGCGCGATCCCCACCACCGTCCCGCCCAAGGTCCGCCGGCCCCAGGAACCCAAGCCCGTTGCCCCCGCTGAGGCTCCCATCGAGCTGGCGACGCCCCGTCCGCCGGCGCCGAAGGTGGCCGAGCCTGCCCCAGCCGCACCGGTCACCCCGGAACCAGCCGTCCCTGCCCCGGTACCCGCGGCTCAGCCTGCCGCCTCCATCCCTGTGGAGCATCCCGAGGTCAGCGCCCGGGGTTCTGCCCTGCTGCGGATGAAGAAACGCACACGAATCATCCTGCTGGCCATGCCGGAGGGGCCGGATCGCGATGCCCTGGTGGCCTGCCTGATTCTGGATGGTTACGGCAAGGTGCGGGTCGCCGGCACCCTCACTGAGCTGTTGGCCTACCTGGAAGACATCCATCTGGTGTTCGTGGATGAAGGGGTGGCCGAGCTCCAGGGTCTGGCCCTGGCGTCCTTCATCCACCAGCAGCTGGAGGACGAGGGTGTCCCGATCCTGCTGGCCGAAACCTCCGTGGATGCCGAGCTGGTCTTGGGTGCCAGAGAGAGCGGCGTCGCCCAGGTACTGGTGAAACCCTACGAACTGGACGCGGAATTTCTGCACATGCTCGAAGGGCATCTGGGCATCAGCTAGTCGGCGTCCGGCTAAGCTGAAGCCATGCCCTTGTTTGAACGCACCATCGCCGACCGCTACCTGAAGACCCACCGCAAGGGGGCTTTCGTGCGGATCATGGTGCGCTTCGCCAGGGGCGGAACCGCCTTGGGTGTCTTTGCCATGGTGGTGACGCTCGCCGTGATGAACGGCTTCCGGGAGGAGATCCAGGCCACCCTGTTCAGCGCCACAGCCCACTTCACGGTGTTCCACCTTGCGGGCGACATTCCGGATACGGAAGGCGCCTTGAGGACCATCCGAGCCGTCCCAGGGGTGCAGGCCGCCTCACCCATCCGCCTGGAGAAGGGCCTGCTGCGGCGCCCCGATAGCGAGATGCCGCCGGAGACCGTGGTGGTGAAGGCGGTGGATCCCGCCACCGCCCATGGTACGTCCAGCATCTTCGATTCCATGCAGCCAGCACCCATCGAACAGCTCAAGGAAGGCGAGATCGTCCTTGGCAAGGAACTGGCCCAGCGGCTGAGCCTCCAGGTGGGCGACACCGTGGCCCTGGCCTTCTTCCGCCTGGAGCTGGGCTTGGGCGGTCAGCAGCCGAAAGTGGCGGCCTTCCGGGTGGCGGGCACCTTCCACAGCCACAGCTCCGAGTACGACAAGGCCTGGGCCATCATCCACCTGGGGGACGCCACCCGCATGGCCCGCTCCGAAGGCCGGGCGGAGATGATCGAGGTGCGGGCCAGCAGCATTGACGCCATTGCCGAGGTGAAGCCCAGGGTGCTGCAGGCCCTGGGGCCCGCCTACCAGGCCACGGACCTGCGCGATTCCAATCGGGCCCTCTTCGCGGCCCTCACCGTGGAAAAGTGGGCCTTCGCAGCCATCCTCAGCCTCATCGTGCTGGTGGCCGCCTTCAACATCGTGGCCTCCCTGGTGCTGCTGGTGACCGAAAAGCGTCGCGACCTGGGTGTGTTGCTGGCCCTGGGCGCCACACCGCGCCAGATCCAGCGCCTCTTCGAGTTGCAGGGCCTGCGCATCGGCGCCGTGGGCACCGCCTGGGGCCTGGGCGTCAGCGTCCCGCTTTGCCTGGTGTTTGACCGCTTCAAGCTGCTCAAGCTGCCAGCCGCCGTCTACGACTTCATCACCTACATGCCCTTCCGCCTCAAAGTGCTGGACATCCTGCTGGTGGGCGCCTTCCCCCTGCTGGTGTCCTGGCTGGCCGCACGCTACCCCGCCAGGAAGGCCGCGGCCCTGGACCCTGTCGATGCGCTGAGGGCGGAATGATCGGTCAACCCCTTTCCATCACCAGCCTGCACAAGACCTACGCGGGCAACACCCATCCGGTGTTCGATGGCTTCGATCTGGAAGTGGAGGCCGGCTGCCTCTGCGCCATCGTGGGCGTCTCCGGGGTGGGCAAGACCACCTTGCTGAACTGCGTGGCCGGTTTGGACCACTGGGAAGGGGGCGCCATCACCGTGGACCGGGAGCCGGTGCCTGAGGGCTCGGAGGCCCGGGCCCTGTACCGCCGCCGCCGCGTGGGTCTGGCCTTCCAGCAGCCCCACCTGCTGCCCGAGTTCACCGTGCGCGAGAACCTGCGCATGCCCCTGCTCATCGATGGGAACAGCAGCAGCGAAGCCGAGGGATGGATCAGCGAGCTGCTCGCCACGGTGGGCCTGGGCGACCTGGGCGAGCGGCTGCCCGGGCAGCTCTCAGGTGGCCAGGCCGCCCGCGCGGGTTTGGCTCGGGCCCTGGTCCGGAAGCCCACCCTCTGGCTGCTGGATGAGCCCACCGGTAATTTGGATCCTGCCACGGCGGAAGAAGTCTTCGGCTTCCTCCTGCGCCTTCATGCCGAGCTGCGGCCCACCACCCTGCTGGTCACCCACAACCCGGGGCTGGCCGAGCGCTGCATGCGGGTCGTGCGGCTGGGGTAGGCCCCGCCAACCCCGAAATCCTTCCAAGCGGTCCTGCGGAATTTCTTGAGTCCGGGTGGACAATGCTGGCATCGCTTGGGGTGGACTGTCTGATTCCGGCATCCCAAGACGTGAAGGCTCAGACAGGAGACAGACCATGGCCATGACCATCTCCTTCACGCTCAATGGGCGTCCGGTGTCCACGGACGCCGACGGCGGCCGCATGCTGGCCTTCGTGCTGCGGAACGACCTGGGTCTCACTGGCACCAAAGTCGGTTGCGGTGAGGGCTTCTGCGGCGCCTGCACCGTGCTGGTGGATGGGGAGCCGGTGCGCTCCTGCTCCACACCCCTCTCGGCCGTGGCGGGCAAGAAGGTGCTCACCATCGAGGGATTGGAACTGAACGGTGTGCTGCATCCGGTGCAGGAGGCGTTCCTGGACCACGGGGCTTACCAGTGTGGTTTCTGCACGCCCGGCATGATCATGAGCACCGTGGCCCTGCTCCAGAACACACCCAGGCCCGACCGCCGCCAGGTGGCCGAATCCCTGGATGGCAACCTCTGCCGCTGCGGGGCCCACGTGCGGATCCTCGCCGCCGTGGAAGCCGCCGCCGCGAAGGGAGGCGCGAAATGACCAACCGCCGCGATTTCCTCCAGACCACCACGGCTCTGGCCGGAGCCCTGGGGCTCTTCATCAGCTTCCCGCTTGCCGCCCAGGAAACCGAAAAGGCTTCGCGCCCCAGCTATCCGAAGGACTTCAATGCCTACCTCCGCATCGGCCCGGACGGCCGGGTGGGTTGCTTCGTGGGCAAGGTCGAAATGGGCCAGGGCAGCATGACGGCCCTGGCCATGCTGGCCGCCGAAGAGCTGGATGTTCCGCTCGACCGGGTGGACATGCTCATGGGCGATACGGACCTCTGCCCCTGGGACGGCGGCACCTGGGGTTCCCTCAGCGTGTGGCAGTTCGGCCCTGTGCTGCGGGGCGCCGCCGCCGAGGCCAGGGCCGTGCTGCTGCAGCTGGCCGCGGAACGCCTGGGTGTGGCCACTGTGCGCCTGCAGGTGAAGGAGGGCGTGGTCGCCGTGCTGGGAGCCCCTGATCGGCATGTGGCCTACGGCGACCTGGTGGCAGGCCAGCGCATCGAGCGCCACCTGCAGGATGTGAAGCCCAAGGCCGTGAAGCAGTTCTCCCTGGTGGGCAAGGACGCGGCCCGCAAGGATGGCCGGGCCAAGGTCACCGGCGCCGCGCAGTACACCGCCGACATCCTGCCCCCGGGCACCCTCCACGCCTGCCTCCTGCGCCCGCCCGCCCACGGCGCGAGGCTGAGCACCGTGGACACGTCCGCCGCTGAGCTGGTTCCTGGCGTGAAGGTGCTGCACAACGGCGACACCGTGGCGGTACTCCATGCGAAGCCTGATGTGGCCAGGGAAGCCCTGGGCCGGGTGAAGGCGACCTTCGCCTCTTCGCCCTCCACGGTCGATGACGCCTCCATCTTCGCCCACCTGCTGAAGACGGCGCCGCCGCTGAAGGAGCTGGTGGCGAAGGGCTCCATCGCGGCGGGCGAGGCAGCCACTGAGCACCGCCACGAGGCCACCTATCTCAACGCCTACGTGGCTCACGCACCCATGGAACCCCACACCGCCGTAGCCCAGTGGGACAAGGGGCGGCTCACGGTCTGGGCCTCGACGCAGGCCCCCTTCCTCCTGAAGTCCCAGCTGGTCCAGGCTCTCGGACTGAAGGCCCAGGACGTGCGGGTCATCACTCCCTTCCTGGGCGGCGGCTTCGGCGGCAAGGGCGGCGCGCCCCAGGCCATCGAGGCCGCACGCCTGGCCCGCATGGCGGGCACCCCCGTGCAGGTGACCTGGAGCCGCAAGGAGGAGTTCTTCCTGGACACCTTCCGCCCCGCGGCGGTGGTGAAGGTGCACGCTGGCCTGGACAAAGCCGGCCGCGTGTCCTATTGGCAACACGATGTCACCGCTGCCGGTGAGGCGGAGTCTTCGCCGGTCTACGCCTTCGAGCACCAGCGCATCCGCTCGTCGGGCAGCTGGATGGGCGGCAACCCGCCAGGGATGCATCCCTTCGCCGTGGGCGCCTGGCGGGCCCCGGCGGCCAACACCAACGTCTTTGCCAGCGAGTCCCATATGGACGCCCTGGCGGCCAAGGCCAAGGTGGATCCCCTTGCCTTCCGGCTGAAGCACCTGCAGAACCCTCGCCTGGCCCACGTGCTACAGACCGCCGCCAAGGCCTTCGGCTGGACGCCGAAGCCCGCCCCCAGCGGGCGTGGCTGGGGCGTGGCTTGCGCCGAACACCGGGAAACCATGGTGGCCGCCATGGCGGAGGTGGTCGTGGACCGCAAGACCGGCGAGGTGCGGGTGAAGCGCGTGGTGGTGGCCCAGGACATGGGCGTGGTGGTGAACCCCGACGGGGCCCGCCAGCAGGTGGAGGGCTGCGTCACCATGGGCCTGGGCTATGCCCTGACCGAAGAGGTGCGCTTCAAGAACGGACAAGTGCTGGACGATAACTTCGACACCTACCGCATCCCCCGCTTCGCCCAGGTGCCCTCGATCCAGACCATCCTCATCGACAACCCGGACCTGCCCGCGCAGGGCGGCGGCGAGCCGGCCATCGTGCTCATGGGCGCTCTCATCGCCAACGCCATCCATGACGCCGTGGGGGCCCGCCTCCTGCACCTGCCCATGACCCCGGCGCGAGTCAAACAGGCCCTCAAGGCCTGACCGAAACGTCCAAGCAGACATTCAACCCCGGAGCCCTTCAAGGAAACTTCCCGCGGCGCTTAGGAAGTCCGGAGCCCAGGCATGACCGCCCTCGAAACGGATGACCTCGGCCCTGATCCCCCGCGCTGACAGGGCCGCCAGGTCCTTTTCAAGCTGCTGGGCCGTGTACAGGGGATCCTGAGCGCCGCGCCCGAGGAGGATCGGGGGCAACTCGAGGTCCTGGGCATCCGCTACATCCTGGGGCAGGTCGCCGCCCAGCACGATGAGGCCCTCACACGGACCGCACCGGGAGGCAGCACGCCAGGCCATCGCCGCCCCCTGGGAGAAGCCCGCATACACGAGGCGCCCAGTCCCGTGGTCCGCCCGCAGCTCGGCCAGCACCTGCGTGACGTAGACCAGGTTGTCCTGGATGGCCTGCTCCCGGTCCAGGCTGGTCATCCAGGAACCCACCACCTCCCGGGATTTCGGGCTGTAGAAGCGATGCAGCGCCTGGATCGCCACCAGGGTCCAGCCCAAAGCCCCAGGAATACGGCGCAGGTCCTGCATGAGCTGCTCGGCGCTTTGGCCGTAGCCGTGGAAGCCCACCAGCAGCGGCGCTCCGGCTCCAGCTGGCTCCACCAGGTAGCGCCCCTGGATGGTGGTACTGAGGGTGTGGATCTCGGTCATGTCCGCTCCTTCGGGAATGCGGTGGAAGGCCCGATCCCCACTTCAGGACAGCTGGTCCGCCGGGACTCCCTTGATCCGGCGTGCTTCCAGCAACTCGGCCAGGATCACGGCCGCTGCCGCCGCATCCAGCATGGCCTTCCGCTTCTCGGGCTTCACGCCCCGCTCCCTGAGCAGGCGCTCGGCCTCGGCGCTGCTGAGGTGCTCGTTCACAAAGCGGACGGGCAGACCGGTGCGGGCGGCCAGAGCTTCGCCGAAGGCCCGGGCCGCCGGGGCCGTGGCGCTCTCCGCGCCGTCCTTGTGCCGGGGCAGGCCCACCGCCAGGGCCTGCACGCCCTCCTCTTGGCAGAGGCGTGCCAGGCGGTCGAGGGTCAGGGCCTCTTCCTGGGGCCACACCTCGAAGGGCGACGCGAGGATCTCCAGCTCGTCCGAAAAGGCGAGGCCGATCTTCTTGGTGCCGTGGTCGATGGCGAGCCAGCGCATGCTGTCATCCTAGCGGCATGGGCCGCCCTTTCCTCAGCTTCGCCACTGCCCTGGGCCGGATCCGCCTGGGCTGGACCGCCGAGGGCATCTGCGCCCTGTGCTTCGCAGAGGGTATCGACCGCGAGGAAGCACAACAGGCCCCGGCCTGGGTCCAGGATGCGGTGCGCCGACTCATGAACCACCTCGCGGGCCAGCCCCAGGATCTTTCGGGCATTCCCGTCGATTTGTCGAACCTGACACCGTTCCAGCGCCGGGTGGCCGAGGTCCTGCGGGCCACGCGCCCTGGACAGACGATCAGCTATGGCGAAGTGGCCCTGCTCGCGGGCCGGCCCGGCGCGGCCCGCGCCGTGGGGCAGGCCGTGAAGACCAACCCCATCCTCGTCCTGGTGCCCTGCCACCGGGTGGTGGCCGCAGATGGCCCCGGCGGCTGGAGCGCCTTCGGCTCGCCGGAGCGCAAAACCCGGCTGCTGGAGCTGGAGCGCCTCACAGCCGGTTGATGTCCCGCATCTCCAGCACACCGCTCGGCAGGTCGCCCAGGCCCGCATGGATCATGGCCTTGCCCAGCTGCTCGGTGGAGGTGAGGCTGTCCGGCGAGACCGCCTTCAGCAGAGGCAGGAAGGGCCCCAGCAGCAAGTAGAGGGTGCGGTACAGGCGGGTGCGGGAGGTGATGCCGTGCAGGGGGCGGATGGCCCCGGGGCGGAAGAGGTAGACCGCCCTGAAGGGCAGGCGCAGCAGGGCGTTCTCGACCTGCCCCTTCACCCGGGCCCACATGATGCGGCCCTGTTCGCTGCTGTCGGCCCCGGCTCCGGAGATGTAGCCAAAGGTCATGGCCGGGTTCAGACGGCAGAGCACGGTGGCCGCCGCCAGGGTCAGGTCCACGGTCACCCGGTGGTAGGCCTCCTCGGTGAGCCCCGCCGAGGTCACCCCGAGACAGAAATAGCAGGCGTCCAGGCCTGTGAGCTGGTCCTCGATGGCCGCGTAGTCGAAGAAATCCCCGTGGACAATCTCCGTCAGCTTCGGGTGGGTGGTGCCCGAGGAGGTGCGCACAATGGACCGCACCTCGTCGATGCGCGGGTCCAGCAGGCATTCCCGCAGGACGCCCTGCCCGATCATGCCGGTGGCACCGAACAGCAGGACCTTCATGGAGCACCTCCCCAGTCCATACTGGACCCGATGCCGCGCCCCCTTCCAGATGACCTGCTGAAGGTCCCGCACCGCCGGGACGTGCCCTTCGCGCGCCTGACCACCCTGGGTGTGGGCGGGCTATGCCGCTGGCTTTTCGAGCCCACGACGGAGCTGGAGGCCCAGGCCTTTGTCCGCGCCTGCGCCCGGGAGGGCCTGCCCTGGCGGGTCCTGGGGGGAGGCTCGAACCTGGTGGTGCTGGGGGATGTGGCGGGGCCCGTCATGCGTCTGGCCCTGCCGAAGGCGCGGCGTCGCGAAGGGAATCGCCTCACCGCCCCCGCCAGCCACGGCCACATCGCCCTGGCGGAAGCCGCGGCGGAAGCGGGTCTGGCGGGCCTGGAATTCGCCAGCGGCATCCCCGGTTCACTGGGGGGCGCCATCCGCATGAACGCCGGGGCCTACGGCCGGGAGTGGGTCGATGTGCTGGCCCGCTACCGCTTTCTCACGTCCGAGGGCGAGCTGGTGGAGAAGGCGCCGGAACCCGGCGAGTTCAGCTACCGGTGGAGCTTCCTTGCGGCTGACCAGGTGGTGCTGTCGGCCACCGCCCAGCTGGTGGAAGGCGATCCCGCCACCATCCGCGCCCAGGTGGCTGAGTACCGGGCCAAGCGGGGCACCAGCCAGCCCCTGTCCAGGCGGAACGCCGGCTGCATCTTCAAGAACCCTCCAGGGCAGAGCGCCGGTCGGCTCATCGATCAGGCGGGCCTCAAGGGGCTTCGCCTTGGGGATGCGGAGGTGAGCCCCGAGCACGCCAACTTCCTCATCAACCACGGGAAGGCCACAGCGGCCGAATTCGCCGAACTGATGGCGCGGGTGAAGGCAAAGGTTTTGGAGGTCCATGGCCTGGAACTGGAGCCGGAAGTCGAGATCTGGCGAGAGTAGACTGAGCCCCATGTCCATGCTTCCCCGCACCCGTCCGAAGCGGCCCTGGTTCCCCTGGGTCCGGGCGGGCATCACGATCGCCGTGCTTGTCCTCGCAGGCTGGGGGCTGATGGAACTGGGCACCCGGTACCTCGGACTCCAGAAACTCATCATCGAGCAGGTGAACGTCAGCGGCTGCCGGGGCGAGCGCCAAGCGGAGATCCAGAAGCTCGCCGAGCGGCTGGTTCTGGGCAAACCGCTGTTCTGGGTGGACGCGGAAGACCTGAGGTCCAAGATCGAGGCCAAGCGCTGGGTGAGGGGACTGCAGATCCGCAAGGATCCACCCGATCGCCTCAGCCTTGCCGTCGAGGAGAGGCAGCCCGTCCTCTGGCTGGTCAGGCCCAATGGGGTGTTCCTCGTCTCGGACGATGGTGTGCTTCTGGATCGGGTCAACCAGGCCAATTTGAATCCGATTCCTGTCGTAGTTGATCCCGTCTCTCAAACAGATCGTGGGCTGGCTCATTTGGTCAGTGCTGCTCGAACTCTGCGTGAAAAGCAACAGGGTTTTTATGATCGCATCACCGAATTCCGTGATGACCCGAAAGGGCCTGTGGCCTATATCGAAGGCCTTGCCGCTCCAATCTACCTTTCCCGCCAGGATGTGACGAAAAATGTGCCCAATTTCCAGGGGCTCTTCGTAGACCGTCTGTCCCAGCGTCCGGATCTCGCCCGACTCCGCTATGTCGACCTTCGGTGGGACGACGAGGTGGCCGTGGGCGAACCCGAGGAGGCACCGGCCCCGGTAACGCCCCGGCGCTGAGCTGCAGGAAAAATTTTCAGGCTTTTCCAACCGGTGAATCCTCGATTTTCCGGGGAAAACTGGTATATACCTAGAACCAAGGAAAAGGATGTTCATGCCGCAGCGCGCCGTTCTTCTTGGTCTCGACCTTGGTGCAAGCAAAGTCGTCGCGGTGGTGGCCGTCCAGGAGGAAGACGGCACCCTCAATGTCACCGGCACGGGACAGGCATCGCCGCAGGGGGGCTTCACCCAGGGGCAGATCACGGACATGGATCTCAGCACCCGCGCCATTGTGCGGGCCGTCGAAGAAGCCATGAACACCGCCGGCCAGACCAAGGTCGATGGCATCCGGGTGGCCGTGGACGGCATCCAGTTCAAGGGCGAGAACCTGCGGGATTCCATCACCATCAGCAGCAGCGACAAGATCATCACCGCCGCGGACCGCGACCGCGTCCTGGAGCAGGCCACCAACAGCTGCAAGCTGGCCAAGGAAGAGCTGGTCCTCCACCGCATCCCCCAGATCTTCCACATCAAGGGCCAGCGGGACATCCGCAACCCCGTGGGCATGTTCGGCGAGACGCTGGAAGCCGAGGTCCGCATCATCGTGGCCCCCAGCCCGGTAATCATGAACATCCAGCTGGCCTTGAAGAATGCCGGACTTCATGGAGCCGAGCTGATGTACTCGCCGCTGGCCAGCTCCGAGGCCGTGCTCAGCCGCGAAGACCGGGAGAACGGCGCCGTGGTGGTGGACATCGGCGAACAGCTGACCCACCTGGGCATCTTCCTGCACGGCACCCTGTTCCATTCCACGGTCATCCCCATCGGTGGCGCCCACTTCACCCGTGACCTGGAGATCACCAAGCACCTGGGCGGCATTTCGGCCTCGGAACGGATCAAGATGCGCTTCGGCACCGTGCTCCCCAGCCACATCCCGGCCGAGGAATCCATCGAGCTGGAGGAGGAGGGCCGCCTGGTCTCCCGCCGCGAGATCGCCGAAGTGCTGCAGGCCCGCGCCGCCGAGCTGCTGAACCTGGTGCTCTCCGAAATGGGCCGGACGGGTCTCATGCATGAGATCCATGGCGGCGTGCACCTGGTGGGCGGTGGGGCACTGCTCACGCACCTGCCCATTCTCGCCCAGACCCTGCTGGGCCGTCCCAGGGTAGTCCTGGGCCGCATCCAGGGCGTCGTGGGCCTGCCCCAGGCCACAGGCAATCCCTTCTTCGTGAACGCGCTGGGAGCGGTCAAGGCCCTGTCCAGGGACATGAACGAGACCCGCGGCAAGCAGGACCGGAGCGACGGTTTCCTCGGCCGCTTCAAGAAACTATTCTGACCATGACCCCATCTGCGACAACCCTTTCGGGAGCCCCGATGACCGAGACCCCCTTTCTGCCCTGCCCCCACGGCCTTCCCGGCGCCAACATCAAGGTGCTGGGCGTGGGCGGCGCGGGCTGCAACGCCATCAATCGCATGATCGAATGCGGCGTCACCGGCGTGCAGTTCATCGCCATGAACACGGACCAGCAGAGCCTGGCCCAGAGCAAAGCCCACCTGAAGCTGCCCCTGGGGCCCCAGAGCAGCCGCGGCCTTGGCGCGGGGGGCAATGCTGAGCGGGGTGCCGTGGCCGCCGAGGAAAGCCGGGAGGAGGTCCTCGCGGCGCTTCAAGGCGCCGACATGATCTTCATTACCGCGGGCATGGGGGGTGGCACGGGCACGGGCGCCGCGCCTGTGCTGGCGAATTATGCCCGGGAGCTGGGCGCCTTGACGGTGGCTGTGGTCATCACGCCCTTCGCGTGGGAGGGCCGCAAGAAGGGGGACCTCGCCTTGGCCGGCCTGTCCAACTTGCGTGACACCGCCGACACCGTAATCGTCGTGAGCAACGAGCGTCTGAAGAACGTCTGCGACGCGCGCGTCACCATGAAAGAGGCCTTCCGGGTCGCCGACGGCGTCCTCATCCAGGGGGTGCGCGGCATTGCCGACCTCATCCTCAAGCCCGGCATCATCAACGGGGACTTCGCGGATGTGGAGGCGGTGCTGCGGGACGGGGGCGAGGCCCTCATCGGCACCGGCGCTGGGCGTGGCGAAGAAGCGGTCATGGATGCCCTTAAGAAGGCCCTGGCCTGTCCCCTGCTGGAGCGGGCTCAGAGCGGCGCCGCCGCCAACGTCATGGTCTCCATCACGGCCGACTGGGAGGTCATGGAAGCCTCAGCCATCGAGACGGCCATGAACTACCTGCAGGACCACTACAACGGCCGGCCCGACATCAAAGCCTGCACGGTGGAAGGCGAGGGCATGGAGGACCGCGTGCTGGTCACCGTCCTCGCCAGCGGTTTCGACCAGGAGGAGAAGCTGCTGGAAGACCGTCGCCAAAGCCTTCACCTGGGCGCCTCCGGAGAGGGCGCGCCCATCCAGACCTACGCCTCCGCCCTTCCGCCCATGGCCCAACCCCTGCCCAACCACGTTGTGAGCGGCCGGGTCTACGGCGATGTGCCCGCTGGCGAACAGGGCCCCACGCCCACCCGGCTCATGCCCCAGGCCCCCACTCCCAGCGGCGAGCTGCCGGGGGGCGCCGACGACCTGCACGTGCCGGCCATCATCCGCATGGGCCAGGGCAGGCTGCCCATCGAGTAGGTCCGACTGGCGCGGAATCACGCCACATCCTTCTTTCTTGGCGCCTTGGCGGTCATCATTTCGGTTCGATGAACACTACCTCGATGACCCCACTCCCTGGCACTCAGCTGCTCCGCTTCGTGGGGGACCGGGTTGCCTTTGGGCTGGCCCACCCGGTCCCAGGGAGCGGCGGCTGGCGGGCCTTCCTGCGCACCAACCTCACCCGCGGCACACGGATGCGCGCGGAGACCTTGGCCCTTTTGGGAGAGGGCGCCAGGGATCCCGCGGGCTCCTCCTGGCGGGACATCCCCCTGCATGAGCAGGCAGGCGGCTGGGCGCTGGATCTGGCCCTGACCGAGCCCGGGTCCTTTTGCGCCAAGGCCTATTGTGTGGATCCCGACGGCTTCCAGCACTGGCCCGAAGGAGAGAACGTCTGCCTGTCCATCCATCCGGACCGCCTGCGCACCGCCAATACCATCTACTGCGCCTTCCCCCGCATGTTCGGCGGGGCGGCCTCCCGGCAAAAACCCGACCTGGCGGGGGCCATCCAGGCCCTGGACACCGCCGGGTACTCCGTCATTCCACCCTCTGGCCGGCTGCGGGACCTGACCGCCGCCGTTCCCCACATCGTCGACCGGCTCGGCTGCCGGATCCTGCACCTGCTCCCGGTGGGGCCCGTGCCCACCACCTTCGCCCGCATGGGCCGCTTCGGCAGTCCCTACGCCCAGCTGGATCTCACGGCCATCGATCCCGCCCTGGTGGAATTCGACCGGCGCACCACCGGCGAGGACCAGTTCAAGGAGTTGACCGCGGCGGTTCATCAGCGCGGTGGACAGGTCCTTCTCGACATTCTGGTGAACCACACGGGCTGGGGTTCCCGCCTGCTGGGGAACCGGCCGGACTGGTTCCGTCGCGATCCGGAGGGCACCTTCCACAGCCCCGGCGCCTGGGGCAACACCTGGGCCGACCTGGTGGAACTGGACCATGGCAGCCCCGCCCTATGGGATGTGGTGGCCAGGTCCCTGCTCGTCTGGTGCGGGCGCGGGGTGGACGGTTTCCGCTGCGATGCGGGCTACATGGTGCCCCTCCCCGCCTGGCAGTACATCACGGCCAAGGTCCATCAGGCCTACCCGGAGGCCATCTTCCTGCTGGAGGGGCTGGGCGGAGCCTGGGAGGCCACCGAGTCCCTGCTCACCCGCGGGGGCATGCACTGGGCCTACTCGGAGCTGTTCCAGAACTACCATTCCATCGAGGTGGCGCACTACCTGGATCACTGCTTCGGGCAAAGCAGTCGCACGGGCCTGCTCGTGCACTACAGCGAGACCCACGACAACCCCCGCCTGGCAGAGCGTGGCTCCGCCTGGTCCCTATTGCGCAGCCGCCTCTGCGCCTTGACGAGCCAGAATGGCGGCTTCGGCTTTTCGGCGGGTGTGGAGTGGCTGGCCACGGAGCGGGTGGATGTGCACGAGGCTCGAGCCCTGGCCTGGGGAGCGGAGCCCAACCTGGTGGAGGAACTGGGGCTTCTGAACCGCCTGATCTCAGACCATCCCTGCTTCCTGGATGGAACCGACACCCGCCGCATCAGCGGCAACGACGCATCCGTGCTGGCGCTGGCCAGGACCTCGGCAGAAGAGCTGGACCACGTCTTGGTACTGGTGAACCTTGATCCGGACAAGCCCCAGGCTGCCTCCTTCCCCAACGCGGAGTGGGCCCCGCTGGGGGAGACCCCTGTGGACCTGCTGGGTCAAGTTCTTCCCGTCTTCCAGCTGCTGCCAGGCGGCCTCCGCCAACTGGTCCTGCCACCAGGAGCGAGTTTCTGCCTCTCTGCCCAAGCGTCCCCCCGTGGCCTGGCCGGGGATGTCTACCGGCGCACCCGGGCCCAGGCCGCGTGGGCCCTGCAGGCTCTGGCCTCGGTCCATCCCGCTGAGGCCATCGGCCCTGGCGATTGGCGGGGCCTCGCCGGTCGGGTCGCCCATGACCCCGAAGGCTTCCTGGCCGCCCTGCCCCATGTGGACTTGGACCTCCTTCGGCGGGACCTGCTAGCCGCCCTGGATGAGGCCATGACCCGACCCGACTTCCCGAGGGTCACAGTGTGGGAAGCCGCGGATGCAAGTCGGGTGAGCCTCGTGCCACCGGACCACTGGCTGTTGCTGAAAGAACCTGTCTCGTTCGAAGCCACCCTGCAGGGGGGGAGGCGGCCCGACCTGCACCTGCGGAGCCTGCCTGTGGCAGAAGGGTTCGTAGTGGCCATCCCCCCCGCACCAGAGCGGACAGGCGAGGCCAGCCTCCACCTGCACCGCCATGCCCCCGAAGCCGGCGGGCTCCTGGCGAAGCTCTGCTTCTTACCCACCCGGCCCGACCCGCCCCGCCCAGACCACGATGGCCTGGCCCTGCTGACCAACGGCCGGGGCGGAATGGCTCGGCTGCAGGCCAACCTGGGCGCCATCGCCTCCAAGTACGACTGTCTGCTGGCGGCGAACCTGCACCCCACAGCCCCTTCGGACCGCCATGTACTGGCCAAACGCCTGCGCGCCTGGGTGAACGCGGACGGCTTCATCACCACCCTGGATGGCCATGGCCTCATGGGCTTCGAGGCAGGCCCGCCCGCCCGCTGGACCTTCCTCGCTGGCGCGGGCGATGGCCGCTGCGTCCAGGTCTGCCTTGAAGCAGAGATGCTGAAGGACCAGAACGCGGTTCGGCTGCGATGGTCCCGCCCGGCCAACACGGGCGAGTCTTCGGATCTGTCCCAGCGGCACTCTGTGCGTCTCACCGTGCGGATCGACCTGGAGGATCGCTCCTTCCATGGCGAGACTCGGCTCGACGAAGGCCTGGAACGACATTTCCAGGCCGCCACAGAAGCCCTCGACCCGGAGACCGGCTTCCGCTTCTCGCCAGCCCCGGGACGCAGGTTGAAGGTCGACGTGGATGCGGGCCTGTACCACCCACAGCCCGAGGCCTGCCGGAACATCCCCCATCCGCTGGAGGGTTCCAGGGGTCTGGCGGCTTCGGGGGATGCGTGGAGCCCTGGCTGGTTCGACCTGCCCTTGCCTCCTGGAGCTGAGGTCAGGATGCTGCTAAATGCCGACGCAGACACCCTCGTGGACCTCCCAGTGTCCCAGGAGCCGTCGAGTCCTGATCTTCCAGGCCGCCTCCACCGGGCCCTCCGGGCCTACTTGGTTCGCCGGGACGAGGGGCTCACGGTCATCGCCGGCTATCCCTGGTTCCTGGACTGGGGCCGCGACACGCTCATCGTCTGTCGAGGGCTTCTGGCCTCAGGCATGGCCGAAGAAGCCGGACTGATCCTGCGGACCTTTGTGGCATTGGAAGACGCGGGCACCCTGCCCAACATGCTGGGCGCCGAGCACACGGGGGACCGGGACACCTCGGACGCCCCGCTCTGGCTGGCGGTGGCCTGCGAGGAGGCGGCGGAACGCCTGGGCATGGCGTTCTACCAGGCCCAAGCCGGGGATCGCAGCGTGTTCGAGGTGCTTACGTCCCTTGGGGAGCATCTGCGTGCGGGTGCGCGCAACGGCGTCCGCATGGACCCCGCCTCAGGCCTGCTGTGGAGTCCCGCCCACTTCACCTGGATGGACACCCGCTACCCCATGGGGACACCTCGGGAGGGCTATCCGGTGGAAATCCAGGCCCTTTGGATCAGACTCCTGCGACTACTGGACCGGCTTCGCGCTCCCAGCCACGGGGAACCCTGGGCTGCCACCGCCGCCCTTGCCGAAGCCTCGCTCTCGCTGTTCTGGCTGGAAGAACGGGGGTGGTTCGCCGATGTGCTCCTGGCCCCGGCGGCTGCATCCGCGCAGGAGGCCCTCCCGGCTGACCATCTGCGTCCCAACCAGCTGTTCCTGGTGACCCTCGGCCTGGTGACAGGAGCAAAGGCGCGGCGTGCCGTGGCCGCCTGCGCCCGTCACCTGCTGGTGCCGGGCGGACTGAGGAGCCTGGCGCCCCTGCCCGTCTCCGTGCCCCTGCCCATCCCGGCCCCCTGGGGCGGCACTCTCAACGACCCGGTATGTCCCTACCAGGGCCGCTATGAAGGCGATGAAGACACTCGCCGCAAGCCGGCCTATCACAACGGCACGGCCTGGGTCTGGCAGCTGCCCCTGCTCTGCGAGGCCCTCGACCTGGCCTGGGGTGGGGACCCGGCGGCCCGCGCCACAGCCCGCGCCTGGCTGGGATCCGTTTCACCCCTGTTGGACACAGGCTGCGACGGCCACCTGCCTGAGATCCTGGACGGGGACGCCCCCCATCAAGCCCGTGGCTGCGACGCCCAGGCCTGGAGCGTCAGCGAAGCGCTAAGGGTCTGGAACATTCTGGGCTAGTCGGCGCTGAAAAACCCCGTGCTGGCGATCAGGCTGCCGTGAGGGCCTGCTGAGGGTTTGCTTCGGCTTCGAGTAGGGCGATGAGGGCCTGGATGGCCGTCCTGGGCTCGCCCATAAGAAGGCGCAGAAGGGCCCTGAGGTGGGCCAGGATCTTCCTCATGTTGTGCCCGGCGCCGCTGAGGATGACGTTCTGCGCGTCTCCGACCACTCCCTTGAGGAAGTTCCGCCCAAGCAGTCCGTCTGATTTCATGTGGCCCAGTTCTGGTTCGATGGCGGCTCTTCGTCGTAGGTCCCGTTTGAGCATCTTGCTGAGCTTTCGGGTGCCGCTGATGTGGACTGCGCTTCGTCCAGGATCAACGCCGTGGCCCTTGTACCCCTTGTCGACGAAGGTGGTGGCTGGCATCTGGCCCGTCAGGCGCTCCACTTGGTCAAGCTGGCCTTCGAGCGTGTGGCCGTCGTACGGGTTCTCTGGGCAGCTCATGGCACCAACGACGAAACCCTCCTTGTGCGTCACCGCGAGGCTGGCCTTCACGCCGAATTCGTAGGGCTTGTGCGCCTTCCCCTTCGCGATGCACTCCACTTCGGGCGCATGCAGGCTGTAGACCTTCCCCCTCGTCGTGCGCTTCTGCGTGAGGATCAATTCGGAGAGGATCAGAGTTCCTTTGTGCTTCTGGAAGGCCGCGTCGTCAATCTTCCGCTCCACGTCCCGCATGACTCGGCCTGCCATGGATTTCAAATTCCGAAGCACCTTCCTCGCACGCTTGAACTGCTTGGCCTTCGCGTAGCCTCCATGCTTGCGGATGCCCCATTCCATGAGCTTCCGGTAACTCTGGCGAAGCTTGATGCCCTCGACCCCCGCGATGCGCAGCATGGCCGCATGGACCTTCCGATACAGCCGGGCATCCGTCGGATGTTGCACCGCCTTGGGCTGCACGGTCGTGTCCACAATGACCTTCTCGAAACTCTGCTCCGTGATCGCACCCGTGGCCTTCCCCGCTTGGATCGTGGCTTGCAGCAGCTTTTCCACACCCTTCTCGCCGATGCGCTTGCGCCAGCGCGTCATCTGCGAGGGATTGATCGGGAAGTGATGCTGGAACATCACCTCGCCGCAGAAGTGCTGCCAGTACGGGTTCTCAACCCAACCCTTCACCACGTCCTCATCCGACAGGGCGTAGGTGTGCTTGAGCAAGTGCAGCCCCGCCATCAGCCGAATGGGAATCCCGGGGCGCCCAAGGTCCGGCACATACAGGCGACCAAATTCCTGCGTCAGGTCATCCCAGGGGATCTTCGTCGCCAGCCGCACCAGCTCGTGGTTCGGGTCCAGCGCCAGGTCCAATTCCCACCCGATCACCGGCTGATCCTTCGTCGTTCGCCTCGGTTTTGGCTTCATGCGTACACCGGAAAAGCGGGGGTCACCCCTACCTTTCTGGTGTACAAGATATGCGAAAGGTTCCCTTAAATGGTTGCCATATTTAGATCTGCAACTTGTTCAGGGGCGACTGGGCTAGGCCGTCCTGGAATGCACAGCGGCGGATCTGTTACTGCTGGCGGCCACCCAACACATCGGGCCACTCAGCCATTTATTGGAATCCATTCCAGACGGTTCGATCTATGTTTTGCGATGACTTAACAATTTATCCAGAGATAACTTGATAGAATCCCAGGAAGTAAATTTCGGAGAAAAATCAATTATTTTGTTTTTTTCAAATCCTTGCGAATAATAATATGACTTTATCCCCGTTGGAGAATCGAAAGAATTTTCCTGGAAGGCGACCTTGAGGCCATACTCCCGTTGGCACCTCCCGATCAGGTCAAGCTTGGTAATGGGCTCAAGACTAATTGCATCAATCGCTGCGTTAAGATTCCCGGTCCGAATCACCCCATCGACCAGACGATACAGGTCCGTGGGATGGAAGAAATCGCGAGCTACATCTGTTCTATTGGTAACAAATGAAGAATCCGTCAGCAGCGCGGATGCGATATCTGCAACAAGGAATCCCGTCGTCAAGTCAATGAATTCACTGAAAAAATTAAACAATCGAATATCGACAATAGACTTATCGAACAAGGACCGATGATAGGCCTCCGAAGCGAGTTTCGTGATTCGATAGAAATCCACTGGATCAATGGGATCAATAGGCAATTGAGCGACATGCCCATCTTGGATGGGACCCGCAAGCTGGCTTCCGTATATGGCGCCGCTTGAAAAGGAAACGACTGGGATGTGTGATTGTTTTTGAACAAATACATCAATAAGCCGATCATATAATTGTGTTACGGAAAATAGATTCGATTTGGCTGCTGACACTCCTGCGGGTGTCCCGAAGCCGATGCAGTTAACGAGGGCATCGCAACGGGAATCCTGGTTGAAGGAATCGATGGGCAGCACTTCGATGGCAGGTTCAACACTGGCGTAGCGTTTTATGAAAGCTTCCGCCCGGGGCTTGTCGCGAACATACAGGTCGATGCTCCACTTCCCCAACTGGGCGTTCGTGTCCACGAGGCTTTTTGCCAAGTGGCCCGTACCACCCAGGATTGCAATTCTCGGAAGCATTCAGATCTCCAGGGCCTCGCGTCGAATTTGCGCAAGTTCTTCCCTCGGCAAGAAGGGTTCCATATCATCCAGCGTCGAGGAGGCCATTTGTCCATCCTCAAGCCTTCTAGATGACAATTTGGGGAATAAACTCTTATCCGGGTTTATCAATACTTCGACTAGAACGGGCCACGGCTCGTGCAAGGCAGAGTTGATTCCTTCTCTTAATTCAGCGTTATTGGAAATTCTTAAATACCTGAAACCATATGCTTCAGCAATTCGCTGCAAGTCGGGCATTGAGGTTCCACTATCCGTATCACTGCCGACCAGTTTTCCTGAAAAATAATTATGTTGTGTCACGCGTATTGAAAAATATCCTTTATTATTAAAAATAAACAGTACAACCGGTAGTTTGTTGTGGATGATGGTTTGCAGTTCCTGAATGTTCAATTGAAGTCCGCCATCGCCAACGATGGTCACGGTTCGCTTCAACTGGCCGGCGATGCAGGCTCCAATGGATGACGGCAACCCATAACCCATGGCGGCGTGCCCTTTGGAGGTGATGTATCGCTGCCCAGCCTTGATTCTGAACATTTGAGTCGTCACGGTAAAACCGGTGCCAGAACTCCCCGGAACAATGAGATCTCCAGGCTGCATCGCATCAGACAGTTCGTCCGCGAACTTATAGGCGTCCACAAAACACGGATCTTCGTTGTATTCCGTGATTGTCGGATAGGCCTGCTTGATTTTCTGGCACCAGGCGATCCACCTCTCATGATTGCCGGTAGATTTAAATACCGATGAAAGAAGACCTATGAACATTCGTGCATCAGCATGTATGGGCAAGGAGACATTCAACGTTTTTTTGGTCAGTTCTTCCTGGTCCACATCCACCATGATCAATTTGGCTTGTGGGGCGAACGCGGCATAATTATATCCGATATGCTGAATTCCCAGTCTCGCTCCGATGGCAAGAATAAGATCACAATTTTGCAGAATAATATTTGGATACCGGGGCCCGTACGAATTGGCCCTCCCGAAAAACAGCGGGAAATCCTCCTCCAAGAGGTCAATCCCGTTCCAGGTGGTCTGAACGGGGATTTGAAGTTGCGTGAGCAACTTCCTGAAGGACTCCTTGGCTCCAGACAGCCAAATGCCATGTCCACCAATCACCAGTGGCCGCTTGGCTTGGTTCAACAGCTGAAGGACCTGCTCCAGTTCAGCTGGGGTCGGTGCCTTTGCCTGCGCTTCGAACCCTTCCACTGCAGGGTCAAACCCCTGCAATTCATCAGGATTGACCAAGGCTCCCTGGACATCCACTGGAATGTCCAGCCAAACCGGTCCCGGGCGGCCTTCCTTGGCCAAATAGATTGCTTTTTCAAGATGATATTTAATTGTGGATGGATCAATAACAGTCTCTGCATACTTCGTGAAGGACTTTACAATGGGCACAATATCGATTTCTTGAAACCCAAGCTGCCTCACCAAGCTGGCCCCTTTGAAGGTGGCCCGGGAGACTTGCCCCGATATGACCAGCAAGGGAGTCGATTCCAAATAGGCGCCGGATACGCCTGTAATGGCGTTCGTGGAACCAGGACCCGTCGTAACCAGGACGATGCCGACCGTATTGTTGACCCGGCCATAAGCATCTGCGGCAATGGCAGCCGCTTGCTCGTGATGCATGGCCACGGGAACGATCGAAGTGCACCGGCCCAGGGCATCACATAGATGCATGATTCCGCCACCACTCAAAAAAAAGCAGTGACGACTACCTGTCAGTTCGAAGAGGCGATTGAATACATAATCCGCCAACCGGATGTTCATTCAGAACTCCGAGTGGTCTTCTCCTGTTTCCCTATGAATGCTTCGACGTCGTTGATGTCCCTAGGACCATCAATGAATTGCCAATAACCTTCATGTTTATAATAGTATGCTTTTCCTTTTTCAGCGGAAACATGGAGAAAATCGTTTTCGAAATGATAATTTGTGGATGGATTGTCTACGGCCAGAAAGGCTTCACATTCAACAAAGTAAAATCCACCAGAAACAATATTATTTTCAATGATTGGTTTCTTTGAGAAGCCTCTTACACGTGGCGAAAAAACATCATGACCAATGACCTTGAATCTGGTCGGCAAGTTCACAGCAGTCATCGTGACTTCGGCCTGTTTGGCTTCATGCAATTTCAAGACTTCCTCAAGAGGCACATCTGAAATCGTATCGATATAAGATATAGCAATTGTCCCTGTTTTCTTACCAAGGTAAGCCAAGGCCTGCCTGACTCGAGATCCGGTCGAATCGATGCCTCCTGTATAGATCAACTGTATTTTGATGGGGACATCAGGGACGAGAGATCTGACCTGTTGGATTAAGGCAAGGTCCTCCTGGATGGATTCAAAGCCTTCTCCGGCACAAATATAAAAATCGCTGAATCCGGAGTTGATATATTTATTAATAATGTGTATCACAAGTGGAATTCCATTGATTCTAATGGAACCTTTAGGTATGTACCCCCTTCCGAAGTTGACTGGTTTACCTCCGGCCAGAACCACAACTGGAATCGACTCATGGGTCATCATTGATATCGCTCCTGCTAGATCGATCCTATGAATGGTTGAAATTCCGACCGGACTTCCTCAATGATCGCTGGATGACCCACGACAAAACTGATCCGCCCACTTGGGTCAATCGGTGAGGTCACCACCTGGCACCCGGCGGCCTTGGCGATGGCAAGTGGCCCCGCCACATCCCAGATTTTGTTATTCAATCCATAGGACAGGCCAAACCTACCGGCGGCAGTGTAACAAATGTTCCCTGAGGCAGATCCAAGCCTCAGTGCCCCCTTGCTTCGATCATTGAGGCTGCCGAAGAGGAGAAACTCCCTTTCTCGCTCGACTCCGCGGGCCGTCGACGGAGACGAGAATGAGGCCGCCACCAATGAGGCTCGAAGAGTCTTTGGCAGGACCTTCAAGCGCACTTCATTCAGGTAGGCAATATCCTGATTGATCGTATAGAAAAGTTCCTTGGTTGCAGGCATTCCAAAGGCACCGGCAAAAAATTCTCCCGCCTTCAGCGCCCCTAGTGAAATTCCATAAAACGGGATATTTTCGGAATAATTGGCTGTTCCATCAATTGGATCCAAGACCCAACAAATTTCAGCGTTCCTTAATATTTCAAAATTATTTTCCTTCTCTTCTGATATAACAGGCCAGCCCGACTCATGTAATCCACGAAGCATAACGGTTTGGATGGCCAAGTCCGCTTCAGAAACCACGTCTCTAGCGGTCTCCTTTTCGGAAAAGGTCATGTTCTTTCCGGAAAATGATTCGAAGAAAATCAAGGCATTGCTCACGGCCTGAGCACATCTACCATGGACTGAATCTAACATGGCTTGCACCTCATCACTTCCTCCAACTGATCCACCAATGTGACAAAGTTTGATGAGAGCAGCTCTTCTAAGACTTCCCCTTTCCGAAGCTTCAATAGATAGCTTAAGACAATTGCAGGTGAAAGATATTTAATTGCAAATGCTATGTGATTATCTTGATCAGATTCATTCTTATACAGCAGTGCAGCAGTGATACCCAACAACAGATTGATCGGAACATAACCAAGTTTGAGGCACATCAACGCCGCACCGACCAGTCGCCCATTGAGTTCAAGTTTGCGAAAGGGTTCCCTTGCAACACGAGAAATCGGGTCACAAAGTTCCCGGTTGCTGAACCTATCCAGTTCCTTGGCCGCGTACCAATCGAGAAAATCATGGGGTATATCCCAAGTAAGTTTCAGTGCTCGCAGCATTTCATTCATGGCGCCTTCGACAATTTTGCGAGCCTTGGGCACTCCCATTGGGTCGTGCACATATTTCTGTTCGAGCAGTGAACCAAGATAGGCAGCTATGCAATGCGGTGTGTTGTGCAAATACAGTTTTGCCGCCCATTGATTCTTCAGTTCCAGCTCATCGCAATAAATGATTCGACCTGCGACGGCTTTGGCACGCGCATCAACGAACATCTCACCGTCTTCGGTGTGCAGTGCCAGCGGGTCCTTCTGTAGATTCTCCAATGAGGCTGTATTTGAAGCGATGACATCCGGAATCGCGAAAAAGACGTTTTCCCGTCCGACTGCGACTCTCACAAGCTCTACCGTCTTGTCATCATTTTCCAGCAGGACGATGGGACACGTGAACCTTTTCAGGACCTTGGAAGCCAGCACGACATTTCGCGGCCCGACTGCCATGTAGCAGGTGACCGGATCAGGGCACTGGACGGTCTGAAATTCGTCGATCGTGTAGGCTTGATCGACCATGAATTTCTTCCCGACCAGGCCTTTGCCCTTCATGGTCATATAACTCGTAAAATAGCCCTGTTCCTTAAGCTTCCTGATGAGTTCGACATTCTGATCCACAAGAATGAGGTTGTAGCGATTGTCCTCGAACGTCCAGGGAAGGTAACCTCTGCCGATCGCCCCGGCTCCCACGATCACAATTGTTTCCTTCAAATCGCTCATGAATGTCTCCACAAGGTGCCATCTGGATAATGGAAATTCATGATCGCATCCTCCTTCATTCCTACAATATAGCCAGGCATTGAGGGCAATGGTATTTTCCCATTAACAACACGACTTGGCTGGATGAAATACTGCGAGCAGAAATTGACTTGTTCAACCCTGACCTTATCCAGTGGTGCACCCAGCGCAATGTAATTCCATGCAGCCAGGTGGGGAACCAGTTCATCCAGTCCGCTTCCTCCTGCGTGAGGACAGACGGGAATTCCATATTTCCTGGCAACCAGCATGATCAGGATGTTTTCCATCGGACCGATCACTCTGCATGCATCAATCTGGAAACGATCGATGGCACCGCACTCCATCATCTGAGCTGCCACATGGGAATTTGGACAATTTTCCCCGGTCACCACGTCGATGTTGAGTGCCTTTATTCGATCACGAATCCACTTGTGTCCACTGATGCTGTCTGGTGCCGTGGGCTCCTCGATCCAGGTAAGGTCATACTTCGATAGCGCCGTCACCCATTCAACCGCCACTGGTGGCGACCAGACCTGATTCGCATCAACACATAGATCGATGGTCGAACCAAAGTGCTTTCTCACGGCTTCTATTCGCTTCAAGTCCACATCGAGATCAACACCCACTTTCATCTTGAACAATCGAATTCCATTTTTTTGCCGAACATCTGAAATTTGAGCAATTAGATCCTCAACCGAGGAGCCGATCCAGGTTGTGAAATAGGCAGGTAAGCCGTCTAACTCCAGCTTTTTCTTTCTATCATCAATTCCACTTCGATTCTGTTCAAGCAACAGCAGGGCTTCTGATTTATTTAGCAAGTGTTCAACATACCTGAAATCTATCATTTCTATCAATTCGATAGGTTCCAGTTGGAGCAGCACCTCCCAAAGAGGTTTATTGAGGAATTTCGCATACAAATCAAAAACGGCGTTTGCCAATGCCCCGGCCGCCATATGATAGGGTCCACAATTGGGACCGATCCATCGGCTTTGAATGGGGTTGGCAAGCTTGCGCCAGACATGCGAAAAATTAGCTATGATTTCATAAAGAGAAATTCCCTTGATTAAAGGGAACAGCTCTTCTGCTGCAGAACAGATGTGTTCGTTTCCCTTTCCCAGCGAAAATCCAATCCCGACCCCTCTTAAAGGTGTATTGGTGATTAGTTCCACATAGGGGTTCGAATAATCCGTGTGCGGGTTGTTTGCATCCGAGCCAGGCCCACCCTCATGAAAACGAAAGCGAACGTCCTTGATGTCGACGGCAAGAATCTTCACGTTTTTCAGAGCAGGGTCGATCAAGAACGGCTCCTGTTGTTAATTCAACAAACCCAGTTGTAATTTTAAAATTTGCTCCATTATCGATGAATACAGTAGCGTCCGAGCCCACTGCCAGATTACCGACCTGATCACGCCCCGCCCTGGCTTGTTTCCACGAGAAGTCCCGCTCAGGTAACACAAGACAGGAGTAGATCCTCAGGCATCGTCTGTTCCAAACCGGTGAGGGCCTCAAGCACCTTATGCCTCCTCCTGTCGGGTAGAACAACTTGAATGCACCTCCTATCTACTTAAAAAACAACGTCTTGCTTTCATCGGCACCCGGCGGTGCTGGATTAAGAAAGGATCGCATCAGACCCCAAAGAAGGTCTTGAGGGAGCTGACCACGAAATCAAGGGCCTCCTGGGTGAGCCCGGGATATACCCCCAGCCAGAAGGTCTGGTTCATGATGCGGTTTGTATTATCGAGACTGCCATGCACCCGGTAGGCGCGCCCCTCGAAATAGGGCTGGTGGAGCAGGTTCCCTCCGAACAGCAGGCGAGTGCCGATGCGCCGCTGATCCAGAAACCGGAGGAGCTCAACTCGATCGCCCTTGCCCTCCCGGAGGGTGAGCAGGAATCCGAACCAGGATGGATCGCTCTTCGGAGTTGCCTCGGGCAAAACCAGGAAGTCCTCCAGGACGGACAACTGCTCCTTCAAGTAGGCGGCGTTGCGTTTGCGGGCCTCGATGAATCCGGGCAGTCGTTCCAGTTGGGCCAGTCCGCAGGCGGCCTGCATGTCCGTGATCTTGAGGTTGAAGCCGGCGTGCGAATAGATGTACTTGTGGTCGTAGCCCGGGGGCAGGCCACCAAGCTTCCAGCCGAAGCGGTTCCGGCAGGTATTGTCGTGGCCCGGGGGGCACCAGCAATCCCGGCCCCAATCACGGAACGACTCCACGATCCTCTGCAGTTCCGCATCCTGGGTGAAGACGGCCCCGCCTTCGCCCATGGTGATGTGGTGGGCAGGGTAGAAGCTCAGAGTACCGATGTGCCCGAACGTGCCCACCAGCTTGCCAGCGTAGGTTGATCCAAGGGCGTCACAGCAGTCTTCCACCACCCACAGGTTGTACTTCCTGGCGATCCTCATGACCTCATCCAGATCAAAGGGGTTGCCAAGGGTGTGGGCGATGACGATGGCCCGGGTCCTGGGGCCCACCGCCGCCTCGATCTGCGAGGCGTCGATGTTGTAGGTGGGCAGGGTCACGTCCACGAACACCGGCACCAGACCATATTGCAGGATGGGATTGACGGTGGTCGGGAAACTGGCTGCCACCGTGATGACTTCGTCCCCTGGTTTCAGGGCCCGGTCGCCAAGCTTCGTCGAGGTCAGGGCTGCCACCGCCAGTAGATTTGCGGAGGAGCCAGAATTGACTGTGCGGACGAAACGGACCCCCAGGAACTGGGCCAGACCCGCCTCGAACTTGTCGTTGAACCTCCCTGTGGTCAGCCAGCCATCCAGGGCGGCCTCCACCATGTTCTGGATCTCGGACGCGCCCAATACCTTGCCTGCCGGGGGTACGACCGTGGTGCCCGGCTCGAAGGCCTTCGGCGCAAGTGAAAGCTCGGTGTAGCGCTCCACGAGTTCAAGGATTTGTGCGCGGAGCTGGATCTCGGTCAAGGGGATCATGGTTCTATTCCTGTCGACTGTTGAATTCGGCAATCTGGGCGAGGGTCACAGCCCGCATGTCCTCGCCACGCTGACAGGCCCGGTACCACAGCACAATGCGGTCCAGCGACGTCCCGAGGTCCCACCTTGGATGCCAGCCGAGGCGGGCCTTGGCCTTGGAGCAGTCCAGTTTCAGGTAAGTCGCCTCGTGGGGCTGGGGCCGGGGATCCAGACGCCAGGCAGCCCCATCACCCCACTGTTCGACAAGCCTCTGGACAATCCACTCGACGGGCTTCGCGTCTTCATCATTGGGTCCGAAGTTCCAGCTTTCTGCGAACTCTGGTCCGTGTTCCCAGAGCCTCTCCGCCAGAGTCAAGTAACCCCACAGCGGTTCGAGCACGTGCTGCCAGGGGCGGATCGCATGCGGGCTGCGGATGACCACCGCCTCCCCTTCAGAAAAGGCCCGAATCATGTCAGGCACCAGCCGATCCAGGGCCCAATCGCCCCCGCCGATGACATTGCCCGCCCGGGCCGAGGCCACTGCGGGGCGGGCGTGCTCCTTGCCCGAAAAGAAGGAACTCCGGTAGGCAGCGGTCACCAGTTCCGAACAGCCCTTGCTGCTGCTGTAGGGATCATGTCCGCCCATGGGATCACTTTCCCGGTAGCCCCAGACCCATTCCCTGTTCTCGTAGCATTTGTCCGTGGTGACGTTCACCACCGCCCGCACCCCTTCTGCATGCCTCACCGCTTCCAGGAGGTGCACGGTGCCCATGACGTTCGTGGCAAAGGTCTCCACAGGCTCGACGTAGGAGTGCCGGACCAGCGGCTGGGCCGCCAGGTGGAACACAACCTCAGGGCGGCATTCCCGGACGGCGGCCTTCAAGGTGTCCAGGTCCCTGATGTCGGCCAGGCGGGAATGGACCATCCCCCGGCCCACTGCGGCCAGGTCGAACAGGGATGGATGGGTGGGCGGCGCCAACGCGTAGCCTGCCACTTCGGCCCCCATGGACTGGAGCCAGAGGGACAGCCAGCCACCCTTGAACCCGGTGTGGCCCGTGACCAGAACGCGTTTCCCGCGCCAGAACCCGCTGTTCATGGCCAGACCTTCCAGGGGGCTTGGCCTGTGGCCCAGAGCTCTTCAAGGTGCATCTTGTCCCGCAAGGTGTCCATGGGCTGCCAGAACCCCGCATGACAGTAGGCGGAGAGTTGCTCCGAAGCCGCCAGGCGCTCCATCGGATCCCGTTCCCAAATCGTCTGGTCCCCCTCGATGAGGTCGAAGACCTTCGGAGAAAGGACAAAGAAGCCGCCGTTGATCCAGCCCCCGTCGCCCGTAGGTTTTTCCTGGAAGGCGGTGATGAGGTTCCGGTCGAACTGCAGTGCCCCGAACCGTCCGGGTGGCTGAGTGGCAGTCAGGGTGGCCAGGGTGCCCTGCTCGCGGTGGAAGGCGATCAGCCTGGTAATATCCACGTTCCCCACGCCGTCACCATATGTCGCGCAGAAGTCTTCATCTCCGACATAGTCCCGGATGCGCCTCAACCGCCCGCCCGTCATGGTGGTCTCGCCTGTATCCACGAGGGTGACCTTCCAGGGCTCGGCGTGCTTGTGGTGAACCTCCATGCGGTTGCTCGCCATGTCGAAGGTCACATCCGACATGTGGAGGAAATAGTTAGCGAAATATTCCTTGATCAGGTAGCCCTTGTAACCCAGGCAGATCACGAACTCGTTCAAGCCATGGGCCGAGTAGATCTTCATGATGTGCCAGAGGATGGGCTTGCCGCCAATCTCGATCATCGGTTTTGGGCGGACGATGCTTTCCTCGCTGATCCTTGATCCGATCCCTCCAGCCAGGATGGCCACTTTCATCAATCACCTCACCTTGGAAGACATGACGCGGAGCGTGCTGGAACGAACCAAACCGATGGAAGGAAGACAAGTATTTCAAAAAGATGCGGGATTTGGTCGATTATCCGGATTCGAGGAAGAACCTTGCACCCATCTCATTCTGGCATTCAATCAGAGAGGATCTGACCGACACAACTGGAACACACTCTGGAATTGTCTCAAATTCCAAAATGGAATGCGGAAGCAGAGACCCGCTTCCGGCAACCTCAAGCGGCGGTCGCCTCGATCTTTGGGATTGCGTCACCTTGCGGGACTTCGACGAACTGTACATGGCCCGAGCCGTGGGCTTCAGGGATCATGCCAACTCCTACAGGCAAGGCTCGCCGGGTCCCACCAGCACCACACCCAGGCCCCCTGCCCTTCACCTTCACCGGGGACTCACCGTAGCCTCCTGGGATGCCTGGCCAAGGTGGCGGGTCCCCGCTGGATGAATTTCGCCCTGGTCCTCTGCGAAGGGTTGAGCCGGGAAATGGGCACGATACCGGTGGCCCTGAGGGCTGGTACCCCCTGATGCGGCCCGGATGATGGCGTACTGGGTTCCCAGCCGAAGTGGGATCGGAAGCCGGCCCACTTGGCACGCCCCTGGCAACATTCGATCCGCCTCGAAAGCCCCTCTCATCCTAGAATGGTCCATGGAACTGCCCCGCTCGGCCTCGACCTTAGGCGACCTTGATCTTCACTTGTTGGGCGAGGGTACCCACCTGCGGGCCTACGAGAAGCTCGGGGCCCATCCCAGGGTGGTGAACGGCGAGGCGGGCGTGAGTTTCGCGGTGTGGGCCCCCAACGCCCGCAGGGTGAGCGTGGTGGGCGACTTCAATGGGTGGGACGGCTTGGCCCACCCCATGGCTCAGGTGGGTCCCAACGGGTTCTGGGAGACCTTTGTCCCCGGACTCGCCCCAGGTTTGTTCTACAAGTTCGAAATCCACGGCCCGAATGGCAACCTGTTGCCCCTCAAGGCCGACCCCTATGCCTTCCGCTGCGAGCGCGCGCCTGGAACGGCCTCAGTCATCCATGGTTTGCCAGTCTACCCCTGGGGGGATGCGGACTGGCTGCAGGCACGCCGGAATACGAAGGCCCATGAAGCGCCCATGAGCATCTACGAGCTGCACCTGGGCTCCTGGCGGCGCCGGCCAGACGGCACCTTCATGAGCTACCGGGAAATCGCCGCGGACCTGGCCCCCTATGCCAGCTGGCTGGGCTTCACCCATGTGCAGCTGCTGCCGGTGACCGAGCATCCCTACGATCCCTCGTGGGGCTACCAGCCCCTGGGCATGTTCGCCCCCACCAGCCGCTTCGGTGGCCCTGAGGACTTCAAGGCCTTCGTGGACACCATGCACCAGGCGGGCCTGGGTGTCATTCTCGACTGGGTGCCGGCCCACTTCCCGGAAGACGCCCACGGGCTCGCCAGCTTCGACGGCACCCACCTCTATGAGCACGCCGATCCCCGCCAGGGGCGCCACATGGACTGGGGCACCCTCATCTACAACTTCGGCCGGGTGGAGGTGCAGAACTACCTCATCTCCAACGCCCTCTTCTGGCTCGACCAGTTCCACGTGGACGGCCTGCGGGTGGACGCGGTGGCGTCCATGCTCTACCTGGACTACAGCCGCGAGGCGGGCCAGTGGATTCCCAACCGCCACGGCGGAAGGGAGAACCTGGAGGCTGTGGCCTTCCTGCGGCGCCTGAACGAAGTGGTCTACTCCCAGTATCCGGACACCTTCACCGTGGCCGAGGAATCCACCGCCTGGCCCGGCGTTTCCCGCCCCACGGATACGGGGGGCCTGGGTTTCGGTTTCAAGTGGGACATGGGCTGGATGCACGACACCCTGCGCTACCTGGGCGAGGGGATGATGGCCCGGCCCCACCACCACGACGACATCACCTTCTCCATGCTCTATCACGACTCCGAGAACTACGTGCTGCCGCTCTCCCACGACGAGGTGGTCCACGGCAAGCGCAGCCTCTACGGCCGCATGCCCGGCGATCCCTGGGAGCGGATGGCCAACCTGCGCCTGCTCTACGCCTGGCTCTTCGCCCACGGCGGCAAGAAGCTGCTCTTCATGGGCGGCGAGTTCGCCCAGGGCAGGGAGTGGAACCATGACACGGCCCTGGACTGGGGACTGCTCAACCAGCCCGCCCACAAGGGCATCCATGACCTGATCTGCGACCTCAACAACCTCTACCGCCGCCAGCCGGCCCTGTACGAAGGGGACTGCCAGCACGGGGGATTCGCCTGGATCGACTGCGGTGACCGCTTCAACAGCGTGCTCACGCTGCTGCGCAGGGCCTCGGATCCAGGGGATTTCATAGCTGTCGCCTTCAACTTCACGGCACTACCTCAACACGGTTACCGAGTAGGGGTACCTGCACCGGGGGCTTACGTGGAGCGGCTGAACACCGATTCCACCTACTACGGCGGCCGGAATGAAGGCAACACGGGGCGCATCACAACCGAAGCCATCCCCGCTCACGGGTTCCCCCAGTCCCTCAACCTCACCCTGCCTCCACTCGCGGCTCTCTTCTTGAAGCCCGAATAGCCGCCTCTGTCACCCCAGCACTAGGAATCGTCATGGAAAAGCTCGTCAGCAAGATGCACAACCTCACCCAGAACCTCTGGTGGACCTGGAAGCCCGAGGTTCGCACGATCTTCCGGGACCTCGACCTGGACCTGTACCACAAGGTCCACCAGAACCCCATGTCGGTGCTCAAGCAGATCTCGACGGAACAGCTGGAGCAGCGCGCGGCCGATGTGGACGTCCCGGCCCGGGTGGACCGCGCCCTGCGGCAGTTGAGAGAGTACCTCACCCCCGTCACCACCTGGGGTCTCACCCATGCCGGGGCCATGCGTTCCCGACCCATTGCCTACTTCTGCATGGAGTTCGGTGTCCACGAATCCCTACCCATCTATTCCGGCGGCCTGGGCATCCTGGCTGGCGACCATCTGAAATCCGCTTCCGACCTGGGCATTCCCCTCGTAGGCGTGGGCCTGCTCTACCACGAGGGCTACACCAACCAGGTGCTGGACACCAACCTCTGGCAGCAGGACGTGGTCGAGCCGTACGACATCGCCGACCTGCCCATCAAACAGACGATGGATCGTCACGGCGAGCCCATCCACGTCACCGTCGAGATGCCCGGACGGCTGGTGCATGCCGCCGTCCTAGAGGTCCAGGTCGGACGCATCCGGCTCATCCTGCTGGATACCCGCGTCAAGGAGAACTCAGCCAAGGACGTGGCCCTGGCGGCCCGCCTCTACGGTGGCGACCAGCGCATGCGCATCGAGCAGGAACTGCTGCTGGGGGTCGGCGGCGCCCGGGCCCTGCGGGCCCTCGGCATCAGCGCCAGTGTCTTCCACCTCAATGAGGGCCATTCCGCCTTCGCCCTGCTGGAACGGGCCCGCTACCGCATCCAGGCGGACGGACTGGATCCCCACCAGGCCCTGCTCGAAGTGGCCGCCGCCTCTGTATTCACCACCCACACCCCCGTGGACGCCGGCCATGATCGCTTCCCGGCCGACTTGATCTCGGACTACCTGCGGCCACTGGCTGAGGGATTGAAGCTCCCCCTGGATGAGGTGCTCGGTCTGGGCCGGGTGAATCCCCACGACTTCGGCTCGTCCTTCCTCCCCACGGTGCTGGCCCTCAGGCTGACCCGCCGGGCCAACGGAGTCTCGGCCCTCCACGGCGTGGTGTCGCGCAAGATGTGGAACCACCTCTACCCCGGGGTCCGGGAAGAAGCCGTTCCCATTGGCCATGTGACCAACGGCGTCCACCTGCCCACCTGGCTGGCCACGGAAATGAACCACCTGTACGAATCCCACCTGGGCGTGGGCTACCAGAGCGCGCTCACCCGGCCCGGGACCTGGGCCAAAATCGTGGATGTCTCCTCCGCGGAGATCTGGGAGACCAAGCAGGTCCTCAAGGCCCGCACCATCCGGTTCATCCGCAAGCGCAATGCCGCCATGCGGGAGCGACTCGGCCTGCCAGAGATCGAACCGGCCCCCCTGGACCCCGAGGCCCTCACCATCGGCTTCGCCCGCCGTTTCGTGCCCTACAAGCGGCCCGACCTGCTCTTCTCCGACCTGGACCGCCTGGATCGCCTGGTGAATCACCCCACCCGCCCCGTGAACCTGGTCTTCTCGGGCCGGGCCCACCCGGCGGACAGCACGGGCAAGGCGCTCATCCAGAAGGTCAACCACCTGCTCGAGGACCCCCGTTTCCGCCACCGCATCCTCTTCATCGAGAACTACAACATCCATGTAGGAAGGATGCTCTACCAGGGCATCGACGCCTGGCTCAACAACCCCCAGCGGCCACTGGAGGCCTGCGGCACCAGCGGCATGAAGGTCGTCCTCAACGGCGGCCTGCACATCTCCATTCGGGACGGCTGGTGGGCCGAAGCCTATGACGGCGAGAACGGTTTCGCCATCGGCACGGGGGAGATCCACGCCGACCAGGCCATCCAGGATCAGCGGGACGCGGAAGACCTGTTCCGCCTGCTGGAAGACGAAGTGGTACCCCTCTATTACGACAACCGCAACTCGACAGGCATTCCCCGCTGCTGGGTGGAGCGCATGAAGAACTCCATCCGGACCCTGGGCTGGCGCTTCAATGCCGACCGCATGCTCCAGGACTACGTCCAGCACCTCTACCTGCCCGCAGCGGTAGGCAGCAGCTGCCAGATGCCACCGCCCTAATAGAGCCAAGCCTGCAGCCCCTGAACTCATGTTTTCCCGACCTGTTGCAGATGAGACTTCCAGGAAGCCTTAACCAGGGTGTCTCCCCGTGCCCATGACTCCACAGGAAGTGATCCAGAATCTCGGCGAACTCCCGCCCCTGCCCCAGGTGGCGACGCAGGTCATCCGGATCTCAGCGGCGTCGGACACTTCCTCTGAAGAGCTCAAGGATTTGATCCGCACTGACCAGGCGCTTTCGACCCAGGTCTTGAAGATCGCCAATTCGGCCATGTTCGGCAGGGCGCGGGAGGTCACGACCCTGACCCAGGCCATCATGACCCTGGGTTTTGCCACCACCCGGAGCGTGGTGCTCGCCTGCAGTGTCAAGCATCTCTTCAACCGGGGTCCTGCGGGCATCCAGGAGCGGATCCTGTGGGAGCACGCGCTGGTGTCAGCCTTGACCGGCAGCGCCATCGGCAAGGCCATGCGGGTGACCAGCGCCGAAGAGGTCTTCCTGGCGGGCCTGATCCATGACATCGGGAAGAGCGTCCTTGCGCTCAAGTTCCCGGAGGCCTACGGGGCACTGCTCCGCTCCCTCCAGAATCAAGGCGGGGACGGACTTTCGGTAGAACTGGATATCTTTGGATTCGACCATGCCATGGTGGGCGAAGCCCTCCTCAGGTCCTGGAGCATCACGGAAGGCATCGAAGCGGTGGTGCGCTGGCATCATGATCCGCTTGAGGCCCCTGCGGACTATCGCCAGCTGGTGGCCCTGGTGGCCTTGGGCAACCAGGTGGCCCTCGATCTCCAGGTCGGCATCGGCAGCCCAGACTCCCTCGCAGGGGCAACCTGGGAGGCCATGGACATCCTCCATCTGGATGCGGGCTCCTATGAACGACACAGGATCACGGCCCTCGAGGCCCTCGAGCGGGACAAGGCCCTCATCACTGAGTTCTGAGCCCGCTCAAAGCCTGCAAACGGCCATGGTTGCCCTGATCATTTCGCGGGAATGGCCGCATAGAGATCCAGGTAGGCCTGGGCCGGTCCTTTCCAGCCGAACTCAGTCGTCATGCCCCGCCGCTGCACCTCCCGCCAGGCGGCAGAATCCTGGAAGAGCCCCAGGGCCTGGTTGATGGCTTCGCCCAGAGCCCAGCCGTTGGCCGTGTCGAACTGGAAGCCGGTGGCAGAATCGTTCGCCAGGGTTTCCGGCGAAACCCCGATCACGGTATCGGCCAAGCCTCCGGTCCGCCGGACCAGGGGAAGGGCCCCGTAGGCCAGGGCATACAGTTGAGTTAGTCCACAGGGTTCCTGGCGGGAAGGGGCCATGAACACGTCGGCAGCCGCGAAAGCCCGGTGGGCCATGCCTTCGTCGTAGCGCAGGAACACACCGACGCGCCCGGGGTGGCGCTGGGCCGCCTGGCGAAAGGCCCCCTCCGCATGAGGGTCCCCGGTGCCAAGCACAGCCAACTGGGCGCCCCCGGACACCAGATGGTCCACGTTGTCGAGCACCAGATCCAGGCCCTTGAGGGGATCCAGGCGGCTCACCGTAGCGAAGAGCGGAGCGGAGGGATCTTCCTGAAGTCCCATCTGCCTCTGGAACACCGGACGGTTCGGCACGCGGCGAGCAGGGTGCTTCAGATCGTACCGGCTCACCAGGTGGGGATCCGTCCTCGGGTTCCAGATGTCCTGGTCCACCCCGTTGAGGATGCCCCGAAGGCTGTCCTTCCGGTGCGCCAGCAGTCCCTCGAGACCATGCCCTCCCGCATGCTGGATCTCCTGGGCATAAGTGGGGCTCACCGTGGTGATCCGGTCGGCGAGCCTCAGGCCAGCTTTCAGGAAGCAGATGTCCCCATGGAACTCCACCCCTTCTGGCGTGAAACCATGCCGGGGAATCCAGAGCTCATCGAGCATCGCGGCCGGGAACCGCCCCTGGAAGGCGATGTTGTGGATGGTCATCACAGTGGCAGGCCGAGGGCCACCACCGTATGCCACATAGGCTGGCATCAGCCCCGTGGGCCAGTCGTGGCCATGCAGCACCTCGGGCCGCCAGCCATTGGCATCTCCGGCGCGGCCCAGGTGGGCCGCAGCCCAGGACAGAGCAGCGAATCGGCGGGCGAGGTCCGGCGGATAATCATAGGGACCGCCGGGCCGGTCGAAGAAGGCAGGCTGGTCCAGCAGGTACAGGGGCAATCCGGGTGCCTCGGCCAGGAGGATCCGGGCTGGCCCGCCTCCTAGCAGGTCGGGGAAAGCGGCCACTTCCTTGCCAACCGGCACGGCCTGCCGAATGGCCGGGTAGGCAGGTACCAGCATGCGGACATCCGCGCCAAGGGCGCGGAGCGCCCGCGGCAGAGCCGCCATCACATCACCCAGGCCACCAGTCTTGACATAGGGGAACAGCTCAGAAGCAACAAAGAGAATTCTCAAACCTTAGGGCTCCAGCTGGTTCAGCATCTGCTGGGAGATTAGCGTAACGCCCCCGGGTGAGAGGTAGAATCGGCGGGCATCCTCTTCGGGATCCTCGCCCACGACCAGGCCTTCTGGAATCTGACAGTCCCGGGCCACGATGCAGCGCCGCAACCGGGCGTGGCGGCCGACGTCGCAGTTCGGAAGGATCATCGCCCCGTCGAGGCGGGCATGGGAATGAACCCGGACGCGGCTGGAGAGCAGGGAATGGTGTACATGGGCACCCGAGATGACGCAACCCCCTGAGACCAGGCTGGAAAGGGCCACCCCGTTGCGCATCTCCCCCGCATGCACGAATTTCGCTGGAGGAAGCTGCTCCTGGTGCGTGGTGATCGGCCAGGCCTCGTCATACAGATTGAGGGCTGGCAGCACGCTGGTGAGGTCCATGTTGGCCTCCCAGTAGGAATCCACCGTGCCCACATCCCGCCAGTAGGGCTCTGGATGCCCTGAGTTCGGGATGCAGCTGGCCTCGAACCGGTGGGCGAAGACCCTGGCTTCGTGCACCAGCTTCGGGATGATGTCCTTGCCGAAGTCGTGACCGGATTCCGGATTGGCCGCGTCCTCGATGAGGGCCTGGTAGAGGAATTCCGCGTTGAAGAGGTAGATGCCCATGGAGGCGAAGGAGTGGTCAGGCTTGCCGGGGATGGCCGGTGGATCCTCCGGTTTTTCCACGAAACCCACAATGCGATCCGCGCCATCCACCTGGGCGATGCCGAAATCCCGTGCCGAATCCCGGGGCACCTCCAGGCAGGCGATGGTCATGTCAGCCTCATGGTTCAGGTGATCCTGCAGGAACACCTTGTAGTCCATGCGGTAGATGTGGTCGCCGGCCAGGATCAGCACCGTCTTGGGATGGGCCGACTGGATGCTGCTCATGTTCTGGTAGACCGCGTCTGCGGTGCCGCTGTACCAGGCGTCCTTGTCCAGGCTCTGCTGGGCGGGAAGCACATGCACATATTCATTCAACTTGCCCGGCAGGAAGGTCCAGCCGAACTGCAGGTGCTCCAGCAGGCGATGGGAATTGTACTGGGTCAGGACCATGATGCGGCGAAAGCCCGAGTTCACGCAGTTCGACAGGGTGAAGTCGATGATGCGGTACTTCCCCCCAAAATCGAGGCCGGGCTTGGCATGGTGATCCGTGAGGTCCATCAGGCGCTTGCCCCGGCCTCCGGCCATCACAAGCGAGACGGTGTGCCGGGGTGAGAGTCGAGATTCCGAGATCGTCAGCATGGGAGTCCTCGGGGTGGGCCTGCCTGCATGATAGCCACGCCCTGTGACAATCTTCTCAGGGAACTGACCAACTCCCGACTCGCCCTTCGACCAGCAGTGCCTGGGCCAATTCCTTCAGGAACAAGGTCCGCCCCACTTCCTGGAAGCCATATCCCTTTAGGCCCTCGTGGGGCAGCTGACCATCAAGGAGACGGAACCCCCAGGCTGAGAGGCGGGCATCAAGACCTGCCAGGGCGGCGCGGCTGGCCTCGGGTTCCAGGCTGAACATGCTTTCCCCGAAGAAGGCACCGCCCAGGGAGACGCCGTAGAGCCCCCCTCGGAGTTGCCCCTCGCGCCACGCTTCCACGCTGTGGGCGAACCCGGCCCGGTGGAGGGCCACATAGGCGTTTTGCATGCCGGGAGTGATCCAGGTGCCCCCCTGGCCGGGCCGCGGCACCCCCGCACAATGCTGAATGACAGCCTCGAAATCGGAGTCGAACCGGATCTCGAAGGGGTGCTGGCGCAGGCTCCGGCGGGTCCTGGCCGAGAGGTGCAGCAGCCCTGGCCGGAGCAGGGCCCGCGCCGGTGGGGACCACCAGAGGATGGGATCCCCCTGGCCGTACCAGGGGAAAATTCCACTGCGGTAGGCCAGGAGAAGGCGCTCCAGGCTCAAGTCCCCGCCAGTGGCCAACAGCCCGTCCTCGGCCAGCTCGGGGTCCGGAAAGACCAGCTGCCTGGTCAGTCGAAAGACAGGCACAGCTGACCGTCCTTGAGGTCCACGTGGGCCTTCCCTCCCTTGGCCAGGGGTCCGAAGAGGATGGCCTCGGCCAGGGGGCGTCGCAGTTCGCGTTCAATGAGACGGCCCATGGGCCGGGCGCCGAAAGCCGGATCGTAGCCCTTCTCCGCCAGCCAGGCTCTGGCTTCCGGACTGCAGTCGAGCATGACGGATTTTTCGTCCAGCTGCGCTTCCAGCTCCCGCAGGTGCTTGTCCGCCACCCGTTCCATCTCGGGCCGTCCCAGCGGCGCGAACTGGAGGATGGCGTCCAGGCGGTTGCGGAACTCGGGGTTGAAGGCCTTCTCCAGATTCCCAGTGGCCGAGCGGCGCCCTCCGGCCTCGGCAAAGCCCACCTGTCGGGCGGACAGCTCCCGGGCCCCCACGTTCGTCGTCATGACGAGCACGGTGTGGCGGAAGTCCGCGGTGCGGCCATGGCTGTCCGTGAGCGAGGCATGGTCCATCACCTGCAGCAGCACTCCGAAGAGATCCGGATGGGCCTTCTCCAGTTCGTCCAGCAGCAGCACGGCGTGGGGCTGCTTGCGCACAGCGTCGGTGAGCAGGCCGCCCTCCTCGTAGCCCACATAGCCAGGCGGCGCGCCGATGAGTCTCGCCACGGCGTGCTTTTCCTGGTACTCGCTCATGTCGAAGCGGAGGAAGGCGATCCCCAGGGCCTTGGCCAGCTGTTTCGAAAGCTCTGTTTTCCCCACGCCCGTGGGCCCTGCGAAGAGGAAACACCCCATCGGCTTCAGGGGGTCGCGCAAACCGGAACGGGAGAGCTTGATGGCACCGGCCACCGTTTCGCAGGCGGCATCCTGCCCAAAGATCTGGGCCCGGAGGGTGGCCTCCAGGGAGGAAAGGGCCTCACGGTCATCGGCATTGACAGACGCGATGGGCACCCGGGCCATGCGGGCCACCACCGCTTCGATCTCGAGGGAACCGACCTGTTTCGCCCGCTGCTTCCTGGGCAGCAGCTTCTGGGCTGCGCCCGCTTCGTCCACCACATCCAGGGCGCTGTCCGGCAGCTTCCGATCGGGCAGGTGCTTGGACGCCAGACGCACGGCGGCCTCCAGCGCCTCGGACGAATAGGTCACGCCATGGTGTTTCTCGTAGGCGGACTTCAGCCCTTGCAGCACAGCGAGGGCATCCGCCTCGGAGGGCTCGTTGACTTCCACCACCTGGAAGCGGCGGGACAGGGCCCGATCCCGGTCCAGGGAACCCTTCAGGTCCTGGAAGGTCGTGGCACCGATGCAGCGCAGGTCGCCGGAGGCGAGGGCGGGCTTCAGCAGGTTGGCGGCGTCCATGGCGCCGCCACTGGTGGCGCCCGCGCCCACCAGGGTATGCATCTCGTCCACGAAGAGGATGGCGCCCGCCTGGTCGGCCAGCGCCTTCAGCACCGCCTTGAGCCGCTCCTCGAAGTCGCCCCGATAGCGGCTTCCCGCCAGCAGAGCCCCCAAATCCAGGGCGTAGATCCGGGCGGCCTTCAGCGGATCGGGCACGCTGCCCTCATGGATGCGCCGGGCCAGCCCCTCCACAATGGCGGTCTTGCCCACGCCGGGTTCGCCCACCAGCAGAGGGTTGTTCTTGCGGCGGCGGCACAGCACCTGGGCCATGCGTGTGATTTCCGCATCCCGGCCCACCAGTGGATCCAGCCGCCCCGCCGCGGCCCGCTCCACCAGGTCCGTGGCGTAGGCCACCAGGGGGTTCTCGGCCACGGGGCCGGCCTCCTCTTCTTCAGCGGGGGCCGCCTTCTTGGGTGGGGCCTTCGGCACGGAAGGACCGTGGCTCAGCACCTTCAGCAAGGTCAACCTCTTCACGCCATGCTGTTCCAGAAGCTGGCGCGCGTGACTGGATTCCTCCTCGAGGAAGGCCGGGAGCAGCTCCCCACCCTGCACCAGGGGTTTGCCGGCGCTGTAGGCGTGGACCAGGGACCGCTCCACCACGCGCACGAAGCCAAGGGTGCTGTGGGGCTGGAACGCCTGGCCATCGGGAACGGCTTCAAAGGTCCCACCGAGCAGGGTCTCCAGATCCGTGCGGAGCTGGCCGAGTTTCACGCCGCAGCCCTTCAGGACCCGGGCCGCATGGACATCATCCAGCAGGGCGAGCAGCAGGTGTTCCAGGGCCACGTCTTCGTGGCGCCGGACCTTCGCCAGCTCGAAGGCCCGCTGGAAGACCTGGTTGAGTTCGGGGCTCAGCTGGGGGGCCTCAGGCATCGTTTTCCTCCACGGTGAGCAGCAGAGGGAAGCCTTCGCGATCCGCGAGCTGGCGGCCCCGCTCGGCGCGGGTTTCCGCCACATCCCGGGTGTAGATGCCAGCGACGCCCACGCCGGCGCGATGGACCGCCAGCATGATGGCTGTGGCCTCGGGCTCGGCCTTGCGGAAGACTGACTTCAGCAGAAACACCACGAATTCCTGGGTGGTGTAGTCATCGTTGTGCAGGAGCACTTTCCACATGCCCGGTACGCGCAGTTTCACGCGCTTGCGGGTGAGGACCTGGCCCTCTTCCTTCACCTGCCTGGCCATGGACAACGCCTCCGGTGGACCAGGATAGCCGCTCAGGCTCCAGCGAGAGGGTCAGCCCTCGACCTTGCCGCCATTCCGAGTGGCGATCCGGAAGAGGAACAGGCCCATGAGCGCGAAGAAGCCCACTCCCAGGAGGTCATAGCCACCGTGGCCCAGCCGGGCCACCAGGCTGCCTTCCAGGTCCACCCAGGTCAGGAAGGACTTCACGCTGGGCAGCTTGTCGCTGGAGGCGGCCAGAATGGCCACCAGCACGCCCGCCAGGGCTCCGCCAGCCACCAGGCCCGTGCTGAAGAGGTTCCCGGGGCCCAGCTCCTCTTCGGCGCCTTCGACGGCCTTGCCGTTCTTTTTCTCGGCGATCCAGCGGATCACACCACCGACAAAGATGGGCAGCGTGGTGCTGAGGGGCAGGTAGGCGCCCACGGCGAAGGCCAGGGAGCGCACTTCGCAGAGCTCCATGGTCACGGCGAAGAACACGCCCACCAGCACGAACTGCCAGTCCAGGTTGTGGGACAGCAGGCCCTTGATGAGGGTCGCCATGAGCGTGCCCTGAGGGGCGGGGAACCGCTCCGAGCCGATGGCATGGGTCAGACCCTGGGCGGACATGGCGGCCGTGGGATGGTCGAGGATGTTGATGGTCCAGCCGATGACCAGAGCCGCGGCCACCGCGCCGATCATGAGGCCGATCTGCTGATAACGCGGTGTGGCGCCCACCAGGTAGCCGGTCTTCAGGTCCTGGCTGGTGGCACCGCCGTTGGCGGCCGCGATGCAGACGATGCCACCCACGCAGAGGGCCATGGGCTGGTAGACGTCCCCGGTCCAGCCCAGCGAGACGAAGATGAGGCAGGTAGCCATGATGGCGGCGATGGTCATGCCGCTGATGGGGTTGGAGCTGCTGCCGATGATGCCGACGATGCGGCTGCTGACGGTGACGAAGAAGAAGCCGAAGGTCACCATGAGGATGCCGAGGACCACCTTGCCCATGCCGCTGCCGGGAATGAAGGGCAGCACGGCCACCACCACCACCAGGCCGAGGGAACCGGCCACCACGATCCAGAGGGGCAGGTCATTCTCGGTGCGCTTCACCACTTCCGTCCCGTCCCCGCCCAGGGATTTCATGGCGCCCTGGAAGGCCGAGATGATGGTGGGAATGGTCTTGATGAGGGTGATGAAGCCGCCGGCCGCCACCATGCCCGCGCCGATCTGGCGCACGTAGGCGAAGTAGATGGCCCGATTCAGCTCGGCGAACTGGTGCGTACCGGCATTCCAGCCATAGGCCCCGTTCTTGGCGCTGTCGGCCAAGTAGCCCAGCTTCATCAGCTGGGTGGCGATGGCGTCCTGGGGCACGAGGGTGGCCAGCAGGGGGATGAGCGCCAGCCAGGACATCACGCCGCCCGCCACCAGCAGGCCGCTGTACCGGATGCCCAGGATGTAGCCCACGCCCATGTACTCGGGCGTGATGTTGCCGTTTACCGTGGCGGCCGGGAAGATCTTGCTGCGCATGTTCGAGACCCAGGTGGGCGTCTCGCTGACGAGTTTCAGCACCAGCTGGCCCACAGCGTAGAGCAGGCCCGTGCCCAGCCCCAGATAGGCCGTCTTGGCCAGGTTGCCACCCTTTTCACCGGCGATGAGCACGGAGGCGCAGGCCGTGCCCTCGGGATAGGGCAGTTCCTTGGCCTCCTTGACGATGAGGGCCCGGCGCAGGGGGATCATCATCAGGATGCCCAGCACGCCGCCCATGAGGGCCAGGGTGAAGATCGTCCAGTAGTTGAAATAGCTCGGGCCTCCCGACGCGCCAGAGAGGAAGAGGAAGCCCGGCAGCGTGAAGACCACGCCCGCCGCGATGCTTTCGCCAGCGCTGCCGATGGTCTGGACGATGTTGTTCTCGAGAATCGTGCTGCCGCCGAAGCGCTTGAGCAGACTGATGGCCACCACGGCGATGGGGATGGAGGCGCTCACCGTCAGCCCGGCTCTCAGGGCCAGGTACACCGTCGAGGCACCGAAGAGGATGCCGAAGAAGGCACCGAAGAGCACCGCCTTGGGTGTGAACTCGGCCACCTTCGCGTCGTCCGGGATGTAGGGTTTGAACTGGTCCTGATCCGCCATGGAATACTCCGGTACCGAGGGAACCGCCTGAATGAAATCCCAGAGTTGCTCCGGCAGAACACAGATGTGCCTGTGTGGGACTGGACCTGCCGCCGACAGCAGTTTGCCCGAAGTCATTTGGGATAGGCTGGAAGATATGCAGAATCGAGGGTCCTTCATGCGTTTTGTAAACCGGATTGCGCTCGCAGCACTGCCCCTCCTGTTCGCCTGCCAGACCGTGCCTCCCGCCACAGTGCCCAAGGCCACCCCCATCCAGGCGCCCCTTGGCCCCCCGCCGAAGCCGCGGATCGCCCTCGTGCTGGGAGGTGGGGCCGCCCGGGGCTTCGCCCATGTGGGGGTCATCCGCGCGCTGGAGCAGGAGAAGATCCCCATCGACATGATCATCGGCACCAGTGTCGGCAGCCTCATCGGGGCCATCTACGCCGCCGATGTCAGCAGCTTCGAGCTCGAATGGACCGCCTTCCAGCTTGAAAAGGACGACATCTTCGATTTCGGCGTCATGAACGCCGTGGCGGGCATGGGCTTCGCCAAGGGCGACAAGCTTGAGGCGTGGGTGAAGAGCCACATCAAGCCCGCGAACATCGAGAACCTGAGGATCCCCTTCGCCGCCGTGGCGACCGATCTCAACTGGGGCTACAAGGTGGTGCTCGACAAGGGCTCGCTGGCCCGCGCCATCCGGGCCAGCGCGGCCATCCCCGGCGTCTTCCAGCCGGTCCAGCACCAGGGCAAAATCCTGGTGGACGGCGGAGTGGTGGACAACATCCCCATTTCGGTGGCCAGGGCCAGGGGCGCGGACATCGTGATCGCCGTGGACATCAGCGCCAACGTCGGCAACACGAACATCACCAACCTCGTCGACGTCACCCTTCAGGCCACCAACATCATGTTCGCCCTCAATGTCGAGCAGTCCAAAAAGAATGCCGACCTCCTCATCACACCCCTCGGCATCGGCGACATCGGGATGCTCGACTTCACCCAGAAGAAGCGCTGCATGCAGGCTGGAATCGAAGCCACCCAGAAGGCCCTTCCTGGCCTGAAGCAGACCATCGACGCCTGGGTCGCAGCCCGTTCACGCAGCGCTACCCCCGCGCCCTGATCCGCCCCTGCCCATGCCCCTCCTCACCAGCAAAGCCAATCCCCGCTTCCAGGCGCTGCAGAATCGGCTGAGGGCCAGTGGTCCCCGGCGCGAGGCCACCCTCCTGCTGGGGGCCAAGCTCATCGAAGCCTGGGCCGGCGCCCGCCAGACCCGGGCCGGCAGTCGACTTCACCCGGCCCTCTGGCTGCGCCTTGAGCAGACCGATCCCCACCCCCTGGAAGCCACTCTGGGTGTGCCGACCCAAGTGCTGGGGGAGGCGCTCATGCGGGCGCTGGCCGATGCGGGCAGTCCTCCAGAGCATGCGCTGCTCATGGAACTGGGGCCGGAGCCCACCGGGCCCCTGGCCGCCCGCGTCATCGGTGCCTGGGGCATCCAGGATCCTGGCAACCTGGGGGCCATCCTCCGCAGCGCGGCCGCCTTCGGATTCGAGGAGGCCCTGCTCGGGCCCGGCTGTGCCGACCCCTTCCATCCCAAGGCTTTAAGAGGCAGCATGGGCGCCGCCTTCCTTCTGCCCATCCGACGGGTGGCGGCCATGAGTCCCGATGAAGGCCACTGGTTCGCCCTGGATGGCGGTCCCGACTCGCTGACCCTGGCCCAGGCCGACCTGTCCAATCCCCTGCGTCTGTGGGTCGGCAGTGAAGGCCATGGCTGGCAAGGCATCCACCTTCCCGAGAGCGTCCAGCGCCTGGCCATCCCGATCCAGGGGATGGAAAGCCTGAATGCGGCCGTGGCCGCCGGCATCGCCTGTTTCGAGGTGGCACGGAGGGACGCCCTTTGAAAAACGGCTGGCTGCTCCGTCCACTCGGTTCCCTGGTCCTGGCCTGCGTCTTCCTGCTGGCCTTTCGTTTTCCGGGCGCCCTAGGGGGGTCGCTGGAACCGGCCATGGCCCTGCTGTTTCCCCTGCTCCTGCTGGACAGCCTGTACAAGGGGCGGCATGCGTTCTGGACCTGGCTCACCCTGTTCGCCGGCCTCGTCCTGCTCTATCTGTGGGTGCCCCAGACCCTCACCAGCAAGGGGTACCTGCCCTTCGGCCTGGCCCTGTTCGGGATGCTCCTGCTGAGCGGCTGGGAGGCCACCGGGCTCTGGCTGGCCGCCGTGGGTTCCCGCTGGATGTTCCGGCGCGCCGGAGCCCCGGGCGCGGCTCTGACGGTGGCACTGATCCTCCTTGCCTGGGAAAGCTGGGCCTTCCATGTGTATCCCTGGACCTGGGGTGCGGCCTTCGGGTCGCTGCCGTGGACGGCGCGTTCATCGGCCTTCCTGGGTGCTGCGGGACTGTCGGCCCTGGCCTGGGCGGCTGGTGCCTGGGCGGCGGCCACCCTGGCCGGAGGTGGCTCGGCCCGCCGGGCCCTGGCAGGGCCTGGCCTGGCCCTGGGCTTCCTCCTGCTGGCTGGAGGCGCCTGGTACCTGCTCCCTCGCGAGGCCCTCCGCACTTTGGACGTGGCCATGATCCAGCCCAACTTCCCCGCTGGCCAGGCCTGGGCAGGGATGGAAGCCGAGATGTGGCGTCGCAGCGATGCCCTGCTGAAGGCCCAAGGCTGGCCCCGGTCGGGACATTCGGTGCTGCTGCTCTGGCCCGAGAGTTCGGTCCTCGGCCGGGATGACCGCCGGGCGACCCCCCGCCTGCAGGAAGAGGCCGCCTCGCGCCGGGTGGCCTGGCTGTACGGTACCGAAGGCGGTCCCTTCAACCTGATCCGCGGCGAAGCCGCAGGCCGTCCCACCTTCCTGTTCGCCAAGGCCGAACCCATGCCCTTCGGGGAGCGCATGCCGGGCCCCGCTCCCCTGCGGACCTGGCTGGACCGCCAACTTGGCTTCCAATCCCAGGAGGCCGGGGAACTCAAGGCAGGCTGCGCCTTCGGAATTCCCACCGCCCTCGGTGAAGTGCGCGTCCATCCCCTGATCTGCAGCGAGGCCTTGATGCCCGAACGGGCGCGCCGCGGCCTCGCCCTGGGCCAGGCGGACCTGCTCAGCAACCACACCAATGACGGGTGGTTCGATCGCAGCATCGCCACCGATCTGCATGCGGCCCAGATCCGCCTGCGGGCCACGGAATTGGGAGTTCCCCTCCTGCGCGCCACCCTGTCCGGGAAGTCCGGCCTCTTCCGGGAGGATGGCCGGTTCCAGCTGTGGGGCGAGCCGCTGAGCGAGGGCGCCTATGCCCTGAGCCTGGACTGGCGCCCCATCCATACCCCCGCGCGTTCCCCGCTGCTGTTGCCCCTCCTGATGACGGCCCTCTTGGCTGGATGCCTCCTGCTAGGATGGAAGCCCCTTCCCCGGACAACCTGATGAATCGTGACTTCCTCGCTCCAGAGCCGCTGGTGACGCCCCTTGGCACGGTCGGGTTCTTCGATGAAACCTGGACCGTGGACCCCAAGGAACTGCAGATCTTCTTCCAGGCCGAGCAGGTCTACTGGACGGCCTACCGCACCATCGAGCAGTGGCGGATCCTGCTGTCCTGCTCGCGCATGCTTACCGCCCGCCTCGTGCCGGAAGGGCACCGCGGCGGGCGCCTGGTGGGAGCCACCCGGCTCTGGTCCGATCACGCCTACGAGGCCAAGATCTACGACGTCGTCGTGGCGAAGGACGTCAAGGGGCTGAACATCGCCAGTGAACTGATGAAGTGGGCCCTGAGACATCCCTGGTCCGGGGATGTCCATCGCTTTGTCCTGGAAACCCGCGACGCCTCCGAGTACTACCCCCGGTTCGGGTTCCAGACGGGCCAGGAACTGGGCACCACCCATATGAGGGTGAAAACCGTGGATCTGCACACGCTGGGTCTGCGATGACAGATACCCGGCCCGGAACCGCTGAACGAGCCCTCCAGCCCTTGATCCTGGCCAGCGGAAGCCCCAGGCGCCGCCACTGGCTGGAGGCCATGCGCATTCCCTTCGAACTGCAGGCCCCGCAGGTGAATGAAACCCCCCTGCTGGACGAGGAGCCCATGGATCTGGTGCTCCGCCTGGCCGAACTCAAGGCCGAGGTCATCGCCGCCCGCAACCCCGGCCGGTGGGTCCTGGCCGCCGACACCACGGTGGCCGTGGACCATCACACCCTGAACAAGCCCGTGGATGTGGAAGACGCCGTGCGGATGCTCACCCTGATCCAGGGCCGGGCCCACCAGGTGCACACCGGGTTCTGCCTGCAGAGGAACGACGCCGTCCACAGCTTCGTGGACACGGCCCAGGTCTACTTCCGCCCCCTGACGGAAGCCCAGATCCGCTGGTACGTGGGCACCCGGGAGCCCATGGACAAGGCCGGCGCCTATGCGATCCAGGGCATCGGCGCCCTGTTCATCGAGGCGGTCCAGGGCAGCTTTTCCACCGTGATGGGGCTTCCCGTGGAAAGAATGGGGGCCCTCCTCGGCCACCTGGGCTTACTGAAGCCCTGGATGGGGTTCCCGTAGGGCGCCCCAGTTCGCCTGCAGTTTCAGGGAGAGGTTCAGTAGGAAATCGTCCTTTCGGACGAACAGGATATAGACCACCCAAAAATCCTCTTAATCGCCTGGAAATGCCTCAGAAAAAATAGGTAAACATCCATTCGCCGATGCACTATGATCGTGACCAGCGACACAAGTTGCTGAGTGATCGCACTGGGGTCTGCCAGCCCTGGTCTGGTGTTTGTCTGAAAATTCTTTAGACAAAATCGTCTTTCATCATCAGGTGGTTCCACCCGCAGAAAAGGGGCGAACCTTCCCATCCAAGGGCCTGCCAGAATCCCCGTCAATCGATCCGCATCACCGAAACACCAGTCCACTGTTCCCTGCAGGCCTCAAGCTTCCACCCGGGGCCCATGCTTCCCAAGGGGTTGTGCATGCACCGATTCGACCGAGCGTTCCGCTTCGTCCTTCCGGCCGCGGCCGTGGCGGTTCTTGCCACCGTTCTCAGCGTGGGCTGGTTCACCCAGCCGGACCGCTTTGCCAAGGGCTACGCCCCTGAGCAGCCTCTGCCTTTCTCTCACGAGCTTCACGCCGGCACCCTCCGGATCCAGTGCCAGTACTGCCATTCAGGTGTCGACAAGTCCCGCCACGCCGGCATTCCGAGCGTGGACCTGTGTATGGGCTGCCACAAGGTGACCCGGACGGATCGCCCTGCCATCCAGCAGCTGACCCGGATCGCCAATTCCGGCGAACCCCTGCCCTGGCAGCGGGTTCACACCTTGCCGGACCATGTCTTCTTCGATCACCGCCCCCATGTGAACGCAGGCATTCTCTGCCAGAGCTGCCACGGGGAAGTGCAGACCATGAAGGTGCTCACCCGCGAGATGGGCATGCGCATGGGCAACTGCCTGGGCTGCCACCGGGATCCCCACGCGGTCCTGCCGCCAGGCTCGAAGATCACCAAGGGCGCGGAAAATTGCGCCGCCTGTCATCGCTAGGAGAACCCGACGATGGCCGACACCAACCGAACCCAGATGGCCAACCGGGCCACCGCCCTGCTGGCAGGCCCCTTCCTCCTGGGACGGCGGGCCCTGAGCGCCCTCTTTCCGCCCGAAGACGAGGCCCCGCCGGAGCAACCCCGGAAGGACCTGGGCCGAGGCATCACCGTCACGCCCCCCGAACACGCCATCAAGCGCCGTGGATGATCCGATGAAGACACGCCTTCCCGAACATGGCCCCCTGGAGACCCCGCGCTTCTGGCGGACCCTTGACGAGCGCCTGGAGACCCCCGAGGCCCAGCGGGCCGCCCAGGACGAATTCCTGCCGGGGGCCGTGCCAACTATCTATGACGATGTGCATGGCCTGCCGCCCCAGGACGGCTTCTCCCGCCGGGACTTTTTCGGACTCGTCGGCGCCGCTGCGGCAGTGGCCGCCACCGTGGCCTGTGATCGCAAGGGGCAGGGCAAGGTGGTGCCCTATACCAGACGGCCCGTCGAGGTCGTGCCCGGCGTGGCCAACTACTACGCCAGCGCCTACCAGGAAGGCCGCCGCGTCTACCCTGTGCTGGTGAAGACCCGGGAGGGGCGGCCCATCCTGGTCAGCGGCAATGACGAACACCCCGGCGTGAAGGGCAAGACCAGCCCCCGCGCCATGGCCGACGTGCTCCGCCTCTATGACCCGGACCGCCTCCGCGCACCGAAATCGGGAGGCCGGATCATCGGATGGCCGGAAGCCGAAGCCCAGCTCCACGGCGCCTTGAAAGGCGCCAGGGAGGCCGGGAAGCCCGTGTTGCTGATCACTGGCGCCCAGGCATCGCCCTCCCAGAAAGCCCTGCTGTCAGGCCTCAAAGCCGTCCTCCCCACCCTGGAACACCTGGCCTATGAACCCGCTTCTGGGGATGCGGCCGAAGAAGCCGCCAGGGCCTGCTTTGGGCAGGCTGTGGAAGTCCAGCCCCGGCTGACCAAGGCCAAGGTCATCCTCTCCCTGGGAGCGGATTTCCTCAATGGCGAGGATCCCGAAGCCCTGGCCGCCTGGGGCGCCAAGCGCCGCTTGAAGGACGCCCAGGAGACCATCAACCGCCTCTGGGTCATCGAGGGGCCGCTGACCCTCACCGGCACCAACGCCGATGTGCGTGTGCCGGTGGCGCCTTCCCGGCTGGGCCCCGTGGCCTTCGCCCTCGCCAAGGGTTTGGCCGGCCTGGGCGTCCCCCTCCCGGCGGGCACCGACTTGTCTGCCATTCCCGCAGGCATGCCCCCCGAACTCAAGGAAGCCACCAAGGACGCCGGCAAGGTCTGGTCGAGCCTGCTGAAGGACCTGCACCACGCCGGCCGGAACGCTGTCGTGCTGTGCGGCCCCCAGATGCCCGCCGAAGTGCACCAGGCTGCCCACCTGCTCAATGCCATGCTCGCTTCGGAAGCGGTAGCGGTGCTGGCCGCCGAGCCCCTGGCCACGGTGAAGGAGCTCGAGGCTGCCGCCAAAGGCATGGCGGAGGGCCGCTACGCCGCGGTGGTTTTCTGGGGTGTGAACCCGGCCTACACGTACCCGCGGGCCGCCGCCTGGAAGGAGGCCGTCGCCAAGGTGGCCTTCCGCGCCTGGATCGGCCAGGTGGAGGATGAGACCTCCGCCCAGTGCCAGCTGCTGCTGCCCGAGAACCACTGGCTGGAGAGCTGGGGGGACTTCACCACAGCCAGCGCCGCCGTGCTTCAGCAGCCCACCATCGGCACCCTCTACGACACCCGCCAGGGCGAGGACCTGTTCCTCGGGGCGATCAAGGCCCTGGGGGGCCAGGCTCCCGCGAGCTATCACGCTTTCATACAGGGGCGCTGGCAGACCTCCCTGCCCTCGGGCACCTCCTTCGAGCAGGCCCTGCATGACGGTTTGGTGAAAGGCGAGGCCAAGGGGGTCGCGCCCGCCTTCAGGGGCGCCTCCGTGTCCGCCGCCGCCAAGGCCGCCATGCAATCGAAAGCCCAGGGCCTGGAGCTGGTGCTCTTCCCGGGCTTCGCCACCTTCGACGGCCGCCACGCCAACAACAGCTGGCTCCAGGAGACCCCGGATCCCATCACCAAGATGACCTGGGACAACCCCCTGTCCCTGTCGGTGCAGGACGCAACCGCGCTGGGCATCCAGGAGGGGGACTTCGTGTCCCTGACCCTGGAAGGCACCACCCTCCGGCTGCCGGCCATCCTCCAGCCCGGCCAGACCAAGGGCGTCCTCGCCCTCGCCCTGGGCTACGGACGCAGCACCGGAGGCGTGGCCAGGAACGTGGGGACCAATGCCTTCCCCCTGATGGGGCTGGACCCGGCCCGCGCCAACCACCGCATGGCCGCGAGCCTAGCCAAGGCCGGCGGGAAGAAGGAGCTCTCCCGCACCCAAAGCCACCACCGCATGGAGGGCCGCGATCTCGTCCGGTCCCTCACCATGGAGGAGTTCGCCCACGATCCCCAAGGCCACCATCACGCGCCCGAGCTGGTCACCCTCTACGAGGAGCAGACATTCCCGGACCACAAGTGGGGCATGGTGATCGATCTCGCCGCCTGCGTGGGCTGCTCCGCCTGTGTGGTGGCCTGCCAGTCGGAGAACAACGTGCCGGTGGTGGGTCCCGAGCAGGTAGCCCGGGGCCGGGAGATGCACTGGATCCGCATCGACCGCTACTACGAAGGGGACCTAGAGAACCCGAAGGTGGTCCACCAGCCCATGCTCTGCCAGCACTGCGACAATGCGCCCTGCGAAAACGTTTGTCCGGTCAACGCCACCAACCACAGCAACGAAGGGCTCAACCAGATGGCCTACAACCGCTGTGTGGGCACCCGCTACTGCGCCAACAACTGCCCCTACAAGGTGCGGCGCTTCAACTTCCTGGAATACACCTCGTACAAGACCGAGCCCGAGACCCTGGCCTACAACCCGGAGGTCACCGTTCGGCCCCGGGGCGTCATGGAGAAGTGCTCCTTCTGCGTGCAGCGCATCAACGACGTGAAGATCCGCGCCAAAGGCGATGGCCGTGCCATCCTCGATGGCGAAGTGACCACTGCCTGCATGGCTGGCTGCCCTGCGGACGCCATCGTCTTCGGCGACCTGAAGGACCCCAAGAGCAAGGTGTCCCAGCTAAGGAGCGCCTCCCGCGCCTACCGCGTGCTGGAGGAGCTGGGGGTCAAGCCCGCCATCACCTACCTGGCCGACCTGAAGAACCCCGCCGTCGAGGGAGGTACCCATGCCGTCTGAGGCCGCCATCCCCGCCGGCGCCATCCCGGAAGGCCTGCTCGAACCCGCGCTCACGGTGGGCAGGGTCACGCCCGGCAGCCTGGACGACCAGGTCCTGGCCTTCCCCGAGACCCGGCCTCCCTGGAAGTGGTATCTCGCCCTGTGCGTCACCCTCACGGCCCTGGCCATCGGCGTCGGCTGCATCGGCTACACCTTCTACACCGGCATCGGCGCCTGGGGCAACAACAGCCCCGTGTTCTGGGCCTTCGACATCATCAACTTCGTGTTCTGGGTGGGCATCGGGCACGCCGGCACCCTCATCTCCGCGATCCTCTTCCTCTTCCGGAAGCGCTGGCGCAACGCCATCGCCCGGTTCGCCGAGGCCATGACGATCTTCGCCGTCATCTGCGCGGTGATCTTCCCCCTCATCCATGTGGGCCGGCCCTGGCTGGCCTACTGGCTCTTCCCCTATCCGAACCAGCGGGCCCTGTGGACCAACTTCCGGTCGCCATTGCTTTGGGACGTCTTTGCGGTGAACACCTACTTCTCCGTGTCCGCGATGTTCTGGTACCTGGGCCTGATCCCCGACATCGCCTCCATGCGCGACCGCACCACCAGCAAGCTCCGCAAGCCCATCTACACCGTCCTGGCCCTGGGCTGGCGCGGGGCCGCCACCCACTGGCAGCACTACGAGAAGGCCTACCTCCTGCTGGCGGGTCTCGCCACGGGCCTGGTGCTCTCCGTGCACTCGGTGGTGAGCTTCGATTTCGCCACCTCCGTGGTGCCCGGCTGGCACATGACCATCTTCCCCCCCTACTTCGTGGCGGGCGCCATCTTCGCCGGTTTCGCCATGGTGGTGATGGTGCTGGTGGTGGTGCGCGAGACCATGGAGCTGAAGAACCTCATCACCATGCGCCACCTGGACGTGATGAACAAGGTGATCCTGGCCATGAGCTGCATCATGGGCTACAGCTACATGATGGAGGGCTTCACCGCCTGGTATTCCATGAACGAATACCTCCACCACGGCTTCATGAACATCATCTCGGGCACCTACGGCTGGGCCGGCTGGCTCACCATCAGCTGCAACATCCTCATCCCCCAGATCCTCTGGTTCAAGAAGGCCCGGGCCAGCTATTTCTGGATGATCTTCGTGGCCATCGGCGTGACCCTCGGCATGTGGTTCGAGCGCTTCGTGATCATCGTCATCTCGCTGCACCAGGACTACCTCCCCTCCGCCTGGCGCATCTACCGGCCCACCCTGATCGACTTCGGGATCCTGCTGGGCACTTTCGGGATCTTCTTCACTCTCGTCCTGCTCTTCGCCCGTGTGCTTCCCGTGATCGCCACGACCGAGGTGAAGGCGATCCTGCCGGATTCGCAGCCCTCTCACCATGGAGATGACCACCATGTCTGAGACGTCCTATTCGGTCCTTGGCGTCTTTGACACGCCCAATGCCCTGATGCGGGCCATCCCCAAGTTACGGGTCGCCATGCTCGGCACGGTGGAAGCCTACACACCCTACCCCATCCATGGCATCGACGAGGCCCTGGGCCACCGCCGCTCCCCCCTGGGGGGCATGGTGCTGGTCATGGGTGTCCTGGGCGCCCTGACCGCCTTCGGGTTCGAATACTGGATCAGCGCCATCGACTACCCGATCATCACCGGCGGCAAGGCGGCCTCCTCCTGGGAAGCCTTCATTCCCATCATGTTCGAAGTGACCGTGCTCTTCGCCACCTTCACGGCGGGACTGGGGATGCTGTTCCTCCTGAACAAGCTGCCCTTCTTCGGCCATCCGGTGCTGTCCTCCAAGGCCATCAGCGGCATCACCCGCGACCGCTACGCCCTGGCCATCGAGGCCGAGGATGAATCCTTCGACAGCGCCGCCGCCGCCCAGGCTCTGCGGGATGCGGGGGCGGTTGAAGTCGAGATCCTCCCCGCTCCGGACCGCAGCCCCTTCCTCACCAGCGACTACATCCTGCGGACGCTGGGCGGCATCTTCGCCGCCTGCGTGGTCTCGGGCCTGGCGATCTTCTTCCTGACCAAGTGGTTCCCCCTGCTGGCCCCCATGAAGTACATGCAGGACCAGCCCCGGCTCAACGCCCAGAAACCCTCCACCTTCTTCAAGGACGGCCACGGCATGCAGCGCCCCGTCGCGGGCACGGTGGCCCGGGGGTACCTGCCCACAGCCACCGGCACCCAGGACGCCGCGGCGGCCCTGGTGAACCCGCTGCCCCGCACCAAGGAGGTCTTCGCCATGGGCCGGAAGGCCTACACCATCCGCTGCGAGGTCTGCCATGGTGCCCTCGGCAACGGTATGGGCAGCCTGACGGCGGCCTACGGGGGCAAGCCGGCCAACCTCCAGGCCCAGCAGTTCCGGGACTACCCGGACGGGAAGATCTACTGGGCCATCGTCAACGGAAAGAACGCCATGCCCTCCCATGCCGCTGATCTCACCGATTCCCAGCGCTGGGCAGTGGTCCACTACGTGCGCGCCCTCCAGCGCGCCCAGAACGCCAAGGATGAGGACCTGAAGGTGGTCGCGCCATGAGCCAGCCCAAGAACGCTTCCTCCCTGCTCTGGGGCGCCGTGGGCCTTGGCGGCCTGGGCGTCCTCGGCACCTACTTCGCCGCGGGCCATGAGCGCTTCTGGGCCAATTGGGTGCTGTGGTTCGTCCTCATGTTCACCCTGGGCCTCGGGTCTCTCTTCATCGTGGCCCTGGAGCACCTGGTGAGCGCCCGCTGGAGCGTGCCCATCCGCCGCATCCCCGAGCGCATCGCCACCCTCCTGCTGCCCGCCATCCCCGTGGGGCTTATCGCCCTCGGCGCCCTCCCGGTGCTCTACCCGGGCACCCGGCCCGAGGCGGCCCACCACCCGATCCTGGCCGGCAAGGCCTTCTGGCTGAGCCTGCCCTTCTTCTCCGTCCGCACCCTCATCGCCTTCAGCCTCTGCGTCCTGGGCCTGTGGGTGCTGGTGGGTGGATCCCTGAGGCAGGACACCACGAAGGATCCAGCCTTCAACATCCGCGCCCGCAAGTTCGCTCCGGCCTTCATGGCCATCTTCGCTCTGGTGATCACCCTGATCGCCTTCGACTGGATCTCGGGGCTCACACCCGAGTGGTACAGCGACATCTTTGGCGTCTACGTGTTCGCCGGGGCCTTCCTCAGCGGCCTCGCCGCCACGGCCCTGGCGGTTCTCTATCTCCAGGACCGGGACCGTCTCGATGGTGTGAAGGGCGACCACCTCTACAACCTGGGCGCCTTCCTCTTCGCCTTCACGGTGTTCTGGTCCTACATCGGCTTCGCCCAGTACATGCTCCTGTGGTACGCCAACCTGCCCGATGAGGTCATCTACTACAAGGTGCGCCTCGCCGGTTCCTGGCGGGCCATCACCATCACCCTCGCCTCCCTGCACTTCATCCTGCCCTTCTTCGCCCTGGTCACCCGGGAGGCCAAGAAGGACCCCAAGCGCCTGCGCCGCGTCGCCTGCCTGATGCTTGGCGCCCACGTGCTGGACATGTACTGGCTCATCTTCCCGGCGCTCGGTGCCAAGCCCTTCTTCTCCTGGCCGGAACTCAGCTTCGCCCTCTTCTTCATTGGCGGAATCCTTCTCTGGATCCGGGCGGCCATGGAAAAGGGCCAGGACATGCCCGTCGGCGATCCCTTCCTCCGCGAAGGCCTGGAGTTCCGGCTATGAAGCTCAGCGACTACCTTTCCCCCGAGGAACTGAAGCGCCTGGCCTCCGCCCTGCTGGTGGTGCTGGGTTTCATCGCCATTGCCGCCTTCTTCGGCTTCACCGTGGTGCCCGGTCTGCGCTACCAGGCCCATGACGGCGGCGAAGCCCAGGTCCAGGCGGTCCAGGGCGAGACCGGCTGGCTGGATCCCACGGAGTACCCCACCATGGCCCGGGAGGTCATCCCGCCCATTGATCCCAAGACCGTCATGACGCCCAATCCCGCCCTGATGGCCCGCGGCAAGGCCCTTTTCGCCCAGAACTGCGCCACCTGCCACGGCCCGGAGGGCAAGGGGGATGGCGCCGCGGGCAAGGGGCTGAACCCGAAACCCCGGAACTTCACGGAGCCGGCGGCCTGGAAGAACGGCATGCGCGTGGAAGACATCTACAAGACCCTGGACGAGGGCATCAAGGGCAGCTCGATGGTGTCCTACAACTACCTGTCGAAGCGGGACCGCATGGCCCTGGCGCACGTGGTGCAGTCGCTGGGCGCCTTCGACCACGGCGCCAGTGATCCGAAGGCCATCGCGAGCCTGGAGAAGCTCTTCGCCAGCGCCGGGGAAGTGATTCCCAACCGCATCCCCGTGGGGCGGGCGGTGAACGCCCTCGCCCGGGAATACGCGGAAGCCCACGCCACATCCCCGTCCGGGTCTCCCCTCACCAAGACCCCCTGAGGCCTCATGAACCAGTCAGTGCTCAAGCGCCTCCTGCTCCCCCTGGCCCTCCTGGTCCTGGGCGAAGGAGTCCTGTCCCTGAAAGCACAAACGCCAGCAGCTGCGCCCACCTTCGGCCCCGAGGAAGTGGGTATCAACGAGCGGCTCGGCGCCACCATTCCCCTCGACCTTGAATTGAAAGGGGAAGACGGCAAGCCCGTCACCCTGCGCCAGCTCATCGACAAGCCCACCATCCTCACCCTCAACTACTTCCGCTGTGCGGGCATCTGCACCCCGCAGCTGGGGGGTGTGGCCGAGGTGCTGAACCGTACTCAGGCCATCCCCGGCCAGGACTTCCAGGTGCTCACGGTGAGCTTCGACGAACGGGACGACCCCGAGGTCGCCGCCCAGAAACGCACCAACTATCTGGCGGAGATCACCCGCCCCTTCCCGCCCGGAGCCTGGCGCTTCCTCACCGGTCCCGGCGCCACCACGAAGGCCCTGGCCGATTCCGTGGGCTTCAAATTCAAGCGGGTAAACGACGACTTCGTGCATGCCGCGGCCATCATCTTCATCAGCCCGAAGGGCGTGGTCACCCGCTACATGTACGGCACCACGTACCTTCCCGCCGACCTGCAGCTGGCCGCCCAGGAGGCCGCCCGGGGCGAGGCCCAGCCCACCATCAACAAGTTCCTGAAGTTCTGCTTCAGCTATGATCCCGCCGGACGCAGGTACGTCCTGAACACCACGAGCATCGGCGCCGCCGTCATCATCCTGGCGGCAGTGATCTTCGTGGTGGCCCTCACCCGCCCGGGCCGCACGACCAAGTCAGAGGAGTCTCGATGAGCACGCACGCCGCCACGGCCCAGCCCAGCTACCTGGTGGACACCGGATCCCGCAAGGGCTTGATGGCCTGGCTCACCACCACGGACCACAAGCGCATCGGCCTGCTCTACCTCTACGCCATGTCCATCTTCTTCCTCATCGCCATGGGCATCGGGTTCGTCATGCGCCTGGTGCAGCTGACCTCGTATCAAAAACTCATCACCGCCCAGACCTACAACGCCCTGTTCACGGTCCATGGCGTCATCATGATCTTCCTGTTCGTGATTCCCGGGCTTTCGGCGGTCTTCGGGAACTTCTTCCTGCCGATCCTCATCGGCGCCAAGGACGTGTCCTTCCCTCGGCTGAACCTGGCCTCCTGGTACTTCTTCATGGCCGGCGCCATCCTGGCCGTGCTGTCGCTCTTCACCGGCGGTGGCGCCCCGGACACGGGCTGGTCCTTCTACGCCCCCTTCAGCCTGAAGACCGGCACCAATGTCAGCCTCGCGGTCTTCGCCGCCTTCGTGCTGGGCTTCTCCTCCATGCTCACGGGCATCAACTTCATCACCACCATCCACCGCCTGCGGGCCCCGGGCATGCACTGGTTCCGGATGCCCCTGTTCTGCTGGGCCGTCTACTCCACCGCCTGGATCCAGATCCTGGCCACTCCGATCGTGGCCATCACCCTGGTGCTGGTCATCCTGGAGCGCTTCTTCGGCATCGGTGTCTTCGACCCGGCGAAGGGCGGCGATCCCCTGCTCTACCAGCACCTGTTCTGGATCTACTCCCACCCGGCCGTCTACATCATGATCCTGCCGGCCATGGGTGCCATCACCGAGATCATCCCCACCTTCGCCAAGCGGACCATCTTCGGTTACAAGGCCATCGCCTTCTCCAGCATGGCCATCGCCGGCGTGGGCAGTCTGGTCTGGGCCCACCACATGTTCACCAGTGGCATGAGCGGCATGGCCCTCATGCTCTTCTCGCTGCTCACCATGATCGTGGCCGTGCCCAGCGCCGTGAAGGTTTTCAACTGGGTGGGCACCCTCTACAAGGGCAGCATCGACTTCCAGCCCCCCCTCCTCTTCGCCCTGACCTTCATTTTCCTGTTCTGCATCGGGGGACTCACTGGCGTTATGCAGGGGGCCCTGGCCGTCAATGTGCACGTCCATGACACCTACTTCATCGTGGGCCACTTCCACTACGTCATGTTCGGCGGCACGGGCATGGCCTTCTTCGCGGCGCTGCTCTACTGGTTCCCGAAGATGTGGGGCAGGATGTATTCCAAGGCTGCCATCTACGCCTCCTGGTTTCCCATCTTCATCGGCTTCAACCTGCTCTACTTCGGCATGCTGATCCTGGGCCTGATGGGCATGCCCCGCCGCTACTACGTCCACCTCCCGCAGTTCCACACCATGCACGTGGTGGCCACCGTGGGCAGCTGGTTCCTGGTGCTGGGCCTCCTGCTGTTCTTCGGGACCCTGCTCTACGCGATCCTGTGGGGCGAGAAGGCCGAGGACAACCCATGGGGCGGCGTGACGCTGGAGTGGTCCCTTCCCAGTCCTCCCATCCAGGAGAACTTCGAAGAGATCCCCACCATCACCCATGGGCCCTATGAATTCGAGCGGCTGGAGGGAAAATCATGAGCGCGGAGCCAACAACCAAGGTGACTCCCTCCTCCCTGGGTCCCGACTCCGAAGGCTCCCCCGGAGCCTCCTCTGTCACCCAGGGGTCGGGACATCGCGACGACTATGGCTCCCGACTCGGCATGTGGCTGTTCCTGGTCACCGAGATGGTGCTCTTCGGCGGCCTGTTCATCGCCTACTCCTATATGCGCTACCGCTACCCGGTGGAGTTCCACCATGGCGGCGGTGAGCTGAACGCCACGTTGGGAGTCATCAACACCCTGGTGCTACTGACCAGTAGCCTCACGGTGGTGCTGGCCATCGTGGCCATCCAGCGGTCCGAGAAGGGGCGGGCCATGGTCTTTCTGGGTTCGACCCTGGTCCTGGGCCTCACCTTCCTGGTGATCAAGTCCTTCGAGTGGGGCGCGAAATTCCACCACGGCCTCTACCCCAACGCCCCGCACCTGGCCACGCTGCCCCCGGGAGAGCAGGTCTTCTTCGGCCTCTACTTCACGATGACCGGACTGCACGGCCTGCACGTGATCGCCGGCCTGTCGGTCCTGAGTGTCATGCTCTGGTGGGTGGCCACGGACCGCATCCGCCAGGACCGCTATATCCACCTGGAAAACAGTGGCCTCTACTGGCACCTGGTGGACGTGATCTGGATCTTCCTCCTCCCGCTGTTCTACCTCGCCGCCTAAGGGCCTCCCCATGAGCGAACACGTCGAGCCCGCTTCCGAACATGCCACCGAGCATCCTGGCTATGGCACCTTCATCAAGGTCTGGTTGCTCCTGTTGATTCTCACCGGCTGTCTGGTGGGAGTGAGCCACCTCGGCCAGACCTACGCCGTCTGGGGCCTGCTCACGCTGACCCCCCTGAAAGCCGGCCTGGTCTTCTACTTTTTCATGCACCTGAAATACGAGGGGCCCCTGTTCAAGGTCGTGGTCCTGGTCACCCTCGGCACGCTGCTGATCTTCTTCGCCCTGCTCTTTTCCGACGTCGCTTTCCACTGAGGCCAACCATGGACTGGATGAACCAAGCCGCCATTTCGGCCCAGAAGTCGGACGCGGTCTTCTTCTACGTGTTCGGGCTGTCAGTGGCCTTCCTGATCTTCATCACCGTGCTGATGATCTATTTCGTCATCCGCTACAGCAAGAAGCGGCACCCGAAGGCAGAACAGATCGAGGGTCACGTGGGCCTGGAGATCGTGTGGACCAGCATTCCCCTCGTCCTGTTCCTGTCGATCTTCTACTACGGCTGGACCAACTACGAGTACATGAGCCAGGCGCCGCGGGATGCCATGGCCGTGAAGGTCACGGCCCGGCAGTGGAGCTGGTCCTTCGAATACCCGAACGGCAAGCAGAGCAAGGTCCTCTTCGCCCCCCTGGGCAAGCCCATGAAGATGGAGGTCCGCAGCGTCGACGTGGTGCACGGCTTCTTCATCCCCTCCTTCCGCCTCAAGATCGACGCCATGCCTGCCCGCACCAACACGACCTGGTTCCAGGCCACCAAGCCCGGCTCCTATGACATCGAGTGCACCGTCATCTGTGGCGTGGACCACAGCCTCATGCTGAGCAAGGTCATCGTGGTGCCCGAGGAGGAATTCAAGGCCTGGTACTTCGGTGGCGAGGAGGCCCCCGAGCCTGGGAAGAGCTTCCGCACCGCCGAGGCCCATCCCGACCTCCAGGGCCTGGCTCCGGGCCTGGCCGTGCTCACCGCCAAGGGCTGCCTTGCCTGTCATTCCGTGGACGGCAAGCCGAAGGTCGGTCCCACACTCAAGGCCCTCTACGGCAAAGAAGAGCAGATCCTGATCGCCGGGGTTGCCAAGACCATCCGTGTCGATGACGCCTACCTGCGCCGGTTCATCACCAACCCCATGGACCAGCAGGTGCGCGGCTATCCCCCGGCCATGCCCCAGACCGCGCTCACCGAGCAGGAACTGAACGACGTGGTGCGCTACATCAAGACCCTCAACTAGCGGAGCTTCTGTTGAGCGTGACGGCCCTTCCTGCCCAGAAAGCCCATCCGGTCTCGACCTTTCTCGAACTGACCAAGCTCCGGATTTCCGGCGCCTCCACGTTCACAGCGGCCGCAGGCTACATCGCCTTCCGCAGGAGCGCCGATGCGGGCCTGGTCACGACGCTCCTTGGCATTCTGCTGCTGGCCATGGGCAGCAGCGCCTTGAACGAAGTCCAGGAGCACCGCTTCGACGCCCTCATGCCCCGCACGGCCAACCGCCCCATTCCCAGGGGTGACCTGACCCCGGTCCGGGCCGCCATCATCGCGGTGGTCATGGCGGTCTCAGGTTTCCTGATCCTGCTGCTGGCCCACAACCTCACAGCGGCCCTGCTCGGGGCCCTGGCCCTGGCCTGGTACAACGGCTTCTACACGCCCTTGAAGCGCATCAGCGCCTTCGCGGTGGTGCCGGGATCGCTCATCGGCGCCTTGCCCCCGGCCATCGGGTGGACCGCCGCGGGAGGCAGTGTGTCGGATCCTTCGGTGCTCACCCTCGCCTTCGTCTTCTTCATCTGGCAGGTGCCCCACTTCTGGCTGCTGGTGGGCCTCCACGCCGAGGGCTACGAGGCGGCGGGGTACCCCACCCTGGTGGGGCTCTTCGGCCGCCCCCGCCTCTCCCGGCTCACATTCACCTGGATCTGCGGGACGGCCGCCGCCTGTGGCCTGCTGCCCATGTTCCGGGTGCTGATGACCTGGCCCTCGGAAGTTATGCTCGGCCTGGGTGCCCTCTGGCTCATCGCCGGGTCTGTTCCCCTGCTTCGACCCGGCCAGGATGCCGCCCTCTATCGGCGCGTCTTCATGAACATCAACCTGTTCGCCCTGGTGCTCACGGCCGCAGTCATCCTGGATCCGTTCTTCCACCGCTAATCCAGGTTCCCACCTATCTCCAGGTCCAGACTCAGCCGAAGAGTGACGTCGAGCTGCCACTGGATCCGTTGCTGGAATCGTTCAGGAAGGAGAACAGGGACGTCTGGCCCTGGTTGCCAAAGAGGCTCAGCAGGGACGAGGGATTCGAGGCATTGCTCTGCTGGTTCAGCATGGCCGTCAGCAGGGTGCTGTTGGAGCCCAGAGAACCGGATACACCATAGGCCCCCGCACCGCCCTGGAGGCTGCTGAGCACACTGGTCAGGCTTTGCGGATGCTTCTGGAAGTAGGTCTTCAGCTGCGACAGATCCCCGCTCACGTCCTTCTGGCCCAGCAGCAGGTCGCTCATGGCCTGGGTCACGGCCGCCGGCGCCTGGGTCAGGTGCTGGGCCGCGGCCGACAGGGTCAGCTGGTCCCCCTGCAGGGCCGAGGTGCCACTGGCCCCCTGGAGGCTGGTGAGATTGGAGGACATCAGTTGCTGGAGCAGCTGACCGGCAGCGTTCTGGATCTGGCTCGAACCAACTGGAGTGACGCTCACGGGGCCTCCTGGGCAACCTTTGCTTGGACACCAACCAACGGCAAGTTCCCCGCCAAAGCCAGGCGCCCCGCCGCCACCGGTCCACCTGGCCCCCCAAAGAGTGTGTTTTAAAATTCCCGCGAGCCGCGACGGAGGCCAGCCGCGTGATCCAGCAAGGAAGTGGCCGCAGCGCGATGTGGTTTCATCGTGCAAGGCCGCTGACGCCGCTGGGCGCGCGGCTGGCCCCGTCCCTTTCGGGCTGGGGCGGCGGGGCTTCGCCTGGCGTCGTCCAGTGCCCTCAACATGGAACCACCATGCCAGCGGGCCCTGTCCTAGCCATGCTCGCCCGGCGCTCCCAGCGCGGCCCGCGCGAATTTTAAAACACACTCTAAGTTACACTTTCCGCCATGCCCATCCAGCGCTCAGCCAGATTCCAGAGGAACTTGCCGTGGACGTGACGCGCTTTCTGGGCACGCACCGCTACTTCTGGCTCATGGACCTGGGCCGAGGTGCGGGCTGTGAATGGCACCTTCTGCGCCGGGAACTGGACGGCGCCCGGTTTCTCGCCCAGATCTGGACGCCCCTGCCCACCGACAAGGACCTGGACCACATCCGGGACACGTTCCTGTCGCGGTACCTGGATGCCTCCCCCCTCGACCCCGTCATCTGCCATCTCGGGTTCGATGACGAACGGGCCTGGTACCTGCAGGCCCTCCAGGGCACCCCCCTGCCCCGGCTCTGGGCCGGTTGGGGCGAAGGCCAGCGGGAGGCCCTGGTCGAGCATCTCTCCCAGCACCTGGAAAAGGACCTGCATCCCCGGTTCCTGCACCCCGAAGTCATCACCCTCAGACCCGGCCTCACGCAGGTGCCCAGGGTCATCGGAACCGCGCCCTGGGGGCTGGAGGCGGTGTCAGAGTACCTCCCTCGAACCGCGCCCGCCCCCGCCCTTTCTGAAGAACTGCCCTGGAACCTGGCCCGCGATCTGTCGGAACCCTTGTCCCGCCCCCTGCGGGGCCGGGGGCAGGAGCTTCCCTACCTCAAATCCCTGACCATGGGCTTTAGCGCTCCCGTCCCCATGGAACGGATCGTTCTGCTGCAGGGTGAGGAAGGCGTCGGCAAAGAGCACCTGGCCTCCTGGGCCTGCGCCGTGGCGGAAGGCGAAGGCATCTGGGTCCACCACCTGGCCGCCTCGACGGAGGAGTCCCCCGGGCGGTTCCTGGGGCGGCTGCTCGAAGCGCTCCTCATGGGCAGCGAAGTGGATTTCTATGCCGAGCGTCCCGAAGCCGCCAAGACCTTGTCCTTGCGCGTCCAGGCCTTTGCCTTCCTCACCGGGGGCCGCCATGTGAACCGCCAGGAGACGGGGCCAGAGCCCGAAGAGGTGAAGGCCGCCCTGGAGGCCCTGGATTTCGCGAGGCTGCTCCACTCGCGCCTGTTGCACCTGGCCGGTCTCGACCGAGCCAGCCCCGCCGTACTGGCCTTGATCCGTGAACTGGTCCACGCTTCCTCGGTGCCCTGGCTGTTGTCCCTCACCACGGGCGCCCAGGGGGCGGGTCTCAAACCCCTCATCGCCCAGCTGCGCAGCGAGCCTTCGGCGGCCCTGGTGGGCCTCAACCGCCTGGAGGACGAGGCGCTGCGGCTGGTCCTGGACGACCTTCTCCTGGCCCATGATCTGCCTGAGAGTTTCATCGCCGACCTAATCAACCAGAGCCTCGGCAATCCCGGACTGCTGCGGAATTTCCTTGAGCTCGCCCACCAGTCCGGAACCCTCCAGTGGGATGGCCGCCAGTGGGTCCTGGCCCCGGGCCAACCGGTGGCCCTCAAGGCTGAAGAAGATCTCATGCGCCAGATCTTCCTGGGGCGACTCCAGCGGCTCACGGCCGCCTCCGCCACCCTGGTGCGGCTCCTCGCCCTGGCCGAGCGCCCCCTGCCCACCGTGGCCCTGGGCCGGCTGCTCGGGCTGCAGGACGACGCCCTGGAGGATGCCCTGCAGGGAGCCGTGGGTTCCCGGCTGGCCCAACTGCAGCTGGGCCACGCCCTGATCCCTGATCCCCGGTGGCGCGAGCTGGTGCTCGCCCGGATTCCCCAGGCGGAGCTCAAGCGCCTGGCCCGGGCCCTGTCGGCCGCCTTCCTCGAGCAGGGCTGGGACTGCCCGGTGCCGTTGCAGTCCCTGGCCTCCGACGAGGCCTCGGCGCTCGCCACCGTCCTGAAGTCCCTGGACCAGGGCCAGGCGGGCCCACCGGCGGACACCCGGCGGCTTGTGCACCAAGCCCTCCAGCTGAAGCCCTCGCCTCGGGATGAAGCCCGGCTCTTCGAACACCTGGCCGATGCCTGGGCCACCGGAGCCAGGACTCCCGACGAGTCCATCGAGCACCTGCCTGCCGAGGAAGCGCTCCTCGCCCTCGGCCAGGCCCTGGCTGCCTTGGCGCTGGCCCCCCGGGATGAAGCGACCCTGATGAATGAGGCCCGTCTCTTCCGCAAGCTCGCCACCTTCAACCTGCATTTGCGACGGCCCGCCGAGGCCCAGGAGGCCCTGCGGGCCGCGGCCCAGAGACTGGCCGATCACCCCCTGCACCCAGAACAACCCAGGCTCAAGCTGGCCCTGGGGAGCCTGCACCTGCTCCAGGGGCACCTCACCAAAGGCATCCGGGCCCTGGAGGAGGGGCTCCATGCCCAGGGGGGCGCCAAGCCGCAACCCCAGGACCAGGCCGCCCTGCTGCTGGCCCTGGGCCGGGCCCTGAGTGGTCAGTCCCAGTTCCTCCGCGCCGCCTCGGCCCTCCAGTCCGCCCAGCGGATGCTCGAACACGCCCAGGGCTTCCGCAACCTGGTCCCCGTGCAGATCGCCCTGGCCCAGGTCCGGCTCATCCAGGGCCAATCCGAAACCTGCATCCTCCTGCTCCGGGAGGCCCTGCAGACGGCCCGGCTGCAAGGCGACCACGCCCTCCAGGCCCAGGGGCACTTCGCCCTCGGCGCCGTCCGCAGCCTCCAACAACTCCTGGGTCCGGCCCTCTCCCATCTGGACCGGGCCCTCAGCCGGGCGAAGCAGTTGGGTGACACCGCGCTGGTGGCCCGCATCCAGATCTGGCGGGCCCGGACCTTCGCCGCCCTGGGCGACACCGTGGCGGCGGACCACCTCCAGTTCGAGGCCCTGGCCTGCCGGCCACCCCTGGTGTCTCCCGAGGAGCAGGGCGAGCATCTCTACCTCCAGGGCGAGGTCGCCCGCTTCCGCAGTGCCTGGAAGGATGCGGCCCGGCTCTTCAAGGCCGCCGCCGATCATGACGAAGCCACCGGCCTGCTCTGGCGCCAGCGGATGGCCCTGCTCCGGTTCTGTCAGGCCGTGGCGCGGGAAGCCCGCCAATCCCGGTTGGACGCGCCCGAGCAGGGCTGGGCCGTCCTGGAAAACCTGAAGGGGCCTGTCGACGGATCCGGCTCCCGCTGGCTGGACCTGGAGTGGCACCGCGCCCACGCCCTGCTGCTTTCCACCGTGCCGGCCACGGATGTCGTGGTCCAGGAGACCCTGGAGGCCTGGAGCGAGGTCCAGGCCGCGGCGCGGGACCTGCAGTTCCCGGCCCAGATCCTTGAGGCCAGCGCTGAAGGCGCCCAGCTGTTGCTGCAGCAGGGCGAGAAACTGGGGGCCCGGGCCCGCATGCAGGATGCCTTCCCGAGTTTCCAGCAGCTATGGACCCGCCTTCCTGAAGCCAAGGAAACCGGCTTCATGGGCCGCGAGGACATGCACCGCTTCCGGCTCACAGTCGAGTCCGTGGGCCTCAAGTTCATCCAGCCCGAGCGGGCGGATCCCCTCGTGGATTGGACGCCCACGCAGATGAACCTGCCGGCGTTCCCGGATCCGGAGTTGAAGTAGGGCTTCCTGGCTTTTGGTGGTTACATAGAGGCCCACGGCTTCGACCTTCCAGCGGAGACCCCCATGAGCCACCTGCCAGCTGAATCGCGTTCCCGCGTCACCCTGCCCCAGCTGAACACCTGGTACCGCGGGGGCCGGAAACTGGTGATGACCACCGCCTACGATGCGGCCACGGCCCGCATCGCGGATGCCGCCGGGGTGGACATCATCCTAGTGGGCGACAGCGTGGGGAACGTGTGCCTGGGCTTCGAGAACACCCTGCCCGTCAGCATGGCCATGATGAACCACCACCTGGAGGCCGTGGCCCGCACCCGCCCAACGGCCATGCTGGTGGCCGACATGCCCTATTTGAGCTTCCACCTCAGCGTCGAGGACACCCTCCGGAATGCCGGCGGGTTCCTGCAGCGGGGCGCCCAGGCCGTGAAGCTGGAAGGGGGCGCCAAGCGCCTGCCCATGATCCATGCCCTCCTGGAGGCGGAGATTCCGGTCATGGGGCACCTGGGCCTCACCCCCCAGAGCGTGAACCCCATGGGCGGCTTCAAGGTCCAGGGCAAACACAAGGCCGATGCCATTCAGCTGCTGGAAGACGCCCAGAAGCTGCAGGAGGCGGGCTGCTTCAGCATGGTGCTGGAGGGCATTCCCGCCGATCTCGCCGCCAAGATCACTGAAATCATTGACATACCCACCATCGGCATCGGCGCGGGGCCCCAGTGCTCGGGCCAGGTGTTGGTTTTTCACGATGTGCTGGGGCTTCTGCCTGGTACCTCGCCAAAATTTGTTCGACGCTATGCCGAAGGATTTGAAGATCTACGCACAGCCCTGGCGGCCTGGGCGGAGGATGTCCGGGGGGGAGGGTTCCCGGATGCCCGGGAATCCTATACCCTTCCAGAAGCCGTTCGTCCGGCTTTGACCCAGTGGCGCTCTTGAGGCTGCCCTTGGTAAGCTGGCAGGTGACCACGGAAGGATCCCGCTTTTGTCCATGCGAGTTGTTCGTACCATTGCCGATTTACGCGCCTTGCTTCGACCCCTGAGGAAGGAAGGCAAGCGGATCGGGTTTGTTCCCACCATGGGGTTCCTGCATGAGGGCCATGCTTCCCTGGTCCGGCAGAGCGCAGCCCGCTGCGATGACACAGTGGTCTCGATCTTCGTGAACCCCACCCAGTTCGGCCCCAGCGAAGACCTGGCCAACTACCCCAGGGATCTGGAGCGTGACCAGAACCTCTGCCTGGAGGCAGGGGCCACCGTGATCTTCCTGCCGGAGATCGGCGAGATCTATCCGACAGGCTTCCAGACCCACGTCGAGCCCGGACGCCTGGCCGACCCCCTCTGCGGCCGCTACCGGCCGGGCCATTTCAGGGGCGTGACCACGGTGGTGGCGAAGCTCTTCAGCATCGTGCAGCCCGACCTGGCGTTCTTCGGTCAGAAGGACTTCCAGCAGACGGTGGTGATCCGGCGCATGGCCCGGGACCTCAACCTGCCCGTGGACGTGGTGGTGGTGCCCACCGTCCGGGAAGCCGACGGCTTGGCCCTGAGCAGCCGCAATGCCTACCTCGACGAGGATGCCCGGCGCCGCGCCCTCTGCCTGCACAAGGGTCTCCTGGCCGCCAGCGCCGCCTTCGCCGCCGGGGAACGCGAGGCCGTCCGGCTGCTCGAGATCGCCCGGGGAGCCATGGTTGGGGTCGATTCCATCCAGTATCTGGAGCTGGTGGACACCCAGAACCTGGAAGCCATCCAGGGGAAGGTCGACCGCAGCTCCGTCATCTGCGTGGCGGCCTATGTGGGCAGCACCCGGCTCATCGACAATGTGATGCTGGTGCCCCCTCACTAGCTGGAATCACCTGTCAGGTTGTTCGACGAGAATTCATTTGGGGGTTCTCGGGGGGTATCTATGCAGAGTTATGGGTCAATTGTTTAAGAGATTTTTTTGTTTCTCAAAAAATTCGTCAACCGAAGAAAGGGAAATGTTTATAAGAGTGGATAAATCTTGAAGAATGAGATGATTTACATGTAAAACCTCGCGAACAGATAAGTCTTTGATGTAAACACCGGGCGAACTCTCTTCATACTCAGTCGGGGGGATCAATGCAAAGGTGGGGCATAATAACATTTTTCGCGGAGCATCTTTAAACACATTTCTAGATTTATTTGGATTGACGGAAATAGAATAATTATCTTTAGAATTTATGAATTTATTTGAAATGGTCAATGCAAAGGATTCACAAGAAAATTGAGAATCCGCATTGGTCCTTGCGAAACATACTAGATTTGAATATTTTTCAACATAAGACTCCATACAAGCACCTGGATCGGGTTCCACTATTACCAATATCTCTATCCCTGGAAGGACTTCTAAATGAAAAGAAAGCGGGGAAATTGGCATGACGTCTTTTAAGTAGATGATTTCCGCAGCAGTTGCTGGGCGATCATATGCAAAAGTACCTTTAACTAAAGCATTTTCTTTTTCGATCATTGTAGCTTCATCTTTTGTAATTAAATGTTTTTTTGACAATATTAACCTCGAGATCTGGCTGGTTGGACGGATTCAATTTATGAAGCGATTTTTCGACACTTTTCCTTTTTTCTGGGGGTTGTGAATAGCGAATGATTTGCTTAATTGGAAATTCATGAAGAGCTTGGTAACGTGCATCTGAAGAGTTCTCTACGATTGCCTTCAACATTGCCAATCTGACTTTGCCGAATTGGGTAATTTCGAAGCACTTAATCCCATCATAAATGTCCAGGTGGACCTGACGTGCACGATGGAGTGTATGCAGAAATTCTCCTTCTTCCTCATTGAGTCCGTCGAGACCAAGTCCTCCCGGCCCAGCAGCAACCAGTTTTTCCATCACACGAAGATATTTGTTCGTCCAAAGTAATGTCGCTGCTTTGATTGACGATTGGAGATTAATGGTTAGGAACTCTGCGGCCATATTCTTGCGTTGAGATTCGATGGCTGCGGCCACGGCCATGCACTGTTTGGTGGACAAGGATGCAAGCCTCTTGAGGCGCACCTGGATCATCGCCATTTCATGCTCAATTCGGCGAATAACGGAATGGACCATGTCGATGTCCAGGATGCGGCCTTCATTGTTTAGCAGCCCTAATCGGCTCAGCTTGTGCACGAAACCATCCGGGTCCTTTACCCTTGGGACCGTTCTTGGGTGGAAGCCCGGGTGCTGGTGAACAAGTTTCAATTCTCGCTGAGTCAAAGGGTTAACAGAAAAATGGTTCTTGAGTTCTCTGACTGCTGCCAGGTGGGCTTGGCGTAGCCGAACGACCGAACCAGCCTCGATCAGCCTTCCATCTGGACAACGCACTGTGGCCCCGTGTGGGAGGAGTGGTGACGCCAGGCCTTCATGGAAGGTGATGATATAGCCATATTTAAGGGCTTGCTCTGGATATGCCTTCCCCACCTTCGCCCTTGCACCATCTGGCGAATTCAGCCACTTCCTTAAAACCTGATCAGATAGGCACCTCCACCCGACCTCAGGATGAAAAACCATCGGAAAGGTAATCACGTGTGCATGAAGATGCGGTTCTCCCATGCGATTCAACGCGTGAATAAAGGCAAGAGTCAGTGTGAGCGCGCGATGGTATTCATTGATCCTCTCATTGCTAGAGATCTTCACCGCTGTTGCTTCCAATTCATCCACGAATGTCAGCACTCCCTGACGAATCGTCGCGAGTCCTACCTCCGGGTCGTCCTTCATGCTCTCTGAGGATTCACCGTGCAACGTGATGATGTGCTCCTTAGGTCGGGTGAACATATGGATCCCGCAAACCTGGTTCCTGAATCCATCCATGCCCATCGGGAGGTGGAATAACAAGTCCTCAGGAATCTGGGCAGCACCAGGTTCCAGACCTACGAGTTCCCAAAGCCTTCTATTCACAATGATGGGAACCACTTGTTCCTGTTCGTCGAGGTAACCAGGGATCCTTACGAGGGACCCTGCTTCCTCCGGGTCCATCAAGTGCTTCTTGAAATAGCGAATCACCCCACTGGCAGAAAGCATGTTCCTGGTGTAACCAGCAAGGAGTACGGGGATCATTTGCACTCCTCCCGATCCATCTCCCGCAATTCTTTTCTGATCTTGCGCGCGGACCTTAGGAGCATGAGTACAACGAGTTCCTGATCTTCAATTGGCAACCCCATCGAAGCCTCGCGTAGGGTTGCCCACTGGTCTGCCGCACTACCGGTAAGTGTTACAAAGATTTCAACTCTTTTTGAATGTTGGCCTTCAAGCGCCTTTATCAACCTACGCAGGTAACGCTTGAGCTTTTGCCCTTTTTTCTTATCGTCCACCATCGCCTCTGCTCCCTTGATCCAGGCTCGCGCCTACTACATATGGAAGCAGCACCAAAGGTCCCCCCGGCACGGTCCACCGGTACCCGAATTTTGCGCAATCCCTGCTCCTGGACGAGCCGAGAGCGCTCGTAGGCTTAACTCGTTTCACGCAAGATATACAAAATAAATAGCTTGGACTACAAACGCCTTACGAAGCGGTTGACGGAAACCTCACGTCGGCCAGGCCAAAGTGGATGTCGGGGGGTGATAAAATATTTTTTAAATTTTTTTTGGGGGAAGAGACGGGCTTCTCATCAGCACCGGATTTTTTGCGCAATCCCGAACTCGCTCCCTCTCCTGACTTGATTGCGGGAACACTGGCCCGATCGACAATTAAGCTAGCACTCAGAACATTGGAAAAAATCGGGTATGGACCTAGACGTCACCTGAGGCCATGCTTGTGCGTTGGCCGGGACTCCCGCGTGGAGCCTGGACCGGAGGATGCATGCTGCGCCATTTCCTGCTCGGTAAGATCCATCGCGCCACCGTCACTCGGGCCGATCTGGACTACGTGGGATCGATCACTCTGGATCCGCTGCTCATCGAAGCCGCCGGGTTCATGGAGAACGAGAAGATCGACATCTACGACGTGACCAACGGGTCCCGCCTGTCCACCTACGTGATCCCTGGTGTACCCGGGTCCGGCGAGGTGGGCATCAATGGCGCCGCCGCCCATCTGGTCCAGCAAGGGGATCTGGTGATCATCGCCGCCTACGGCTGGATGACCCCGGAGGAGGCCGAGACCGTGGCCCCCAAGGTGGTGTTCGTGGACGAACGCAACCGCATCACCGAGCGCCGCACCCAGGAGCGCACCCCCCTCTGTGAGGCTGCCTTCCCGGATTGAGCGGACATCTCCATGGCGGATCGCGTCATGCACTTTGAGTTATCGCTTCGACCCACCCTCTGCGGAGAGTCGCCGTGGCCATGGACAGCCTGTGGATTGCCTCGCGGCAACGGGCCGATGGCCCGCCCTTCGGGTCCTCAGCCTGACCACAGCCCCTTGGAAAACGCTGCGCGTTTCCCACACCTCTCCGCAGAAAGCGATCAGCAGCAGCAGGCGGGGATTTCCTTTTTCGGTCGGTTGGTCCAGGCCGCTTCCGGCAGTTTTGGCGGCTGGGGTAGTCCCTTTGAAAAGCGCTCGGGGTGGGCCTGATAGACTCGATCCAGCACTGCCTGACGCGCAACGTAGATCTCCTCGGCGCGACCTTCGTGGACGCTGGCAGGCGTCATCATGTCGGTCCCACTGTGCCGGTGAGGTCCTTCAGTTGTTGGCCTGAAGCCTGCTCGGAAGCTCCCGCCAGGGGATGACTTGGGTGGCCCCACTGCGCAGAGCGGTGTCGCCCCCATAGACCAGCCAGGATTCCAGGGCTGAATTCCCAGGGAGCGCTGTCCAGCGACGCAGACCGTCAAAGAAGTCCGAGGCCAGGGTCTGCCCCGATTTGACCTCGATGGGCTGAAGCATCCCGCCGGTCTCCCTTAACAGGTCCACCTCAAGACCCGCACTGTCGCGCCAGAAATAGAGATCAGAAGGGAGTCCTCGGTCAAGCCGAGCCTTCAAGCATTCCAGGAATACCAGGTTCTCGAACAAGGCCCCTCGGGAGGGGTGAAAGGCCATCTGCGCAGCAGTGCGAATGCCCAACAGCCAGGCAGCCAAGCCTGGATCGTTGAAGTAGACCTTAGGCGTCTTGACCAGCCGCTTGTTGAAGTTCCGGTGGTGGGGGCGCAGCAGGAACAACAGATGGCTTGCTTCAAGCACCGAGAGCCACGCTCCGGCAGTGTTGTGGGTGATCCCACAGTCGATGGCGAGCGAAGACAGATTCAGGAGCTGGCCGATTCGTGCTGCGCACATTCGCACAAAGCGCTGGAACGCCGACAAATCCCGAACGGCCAATACCTGGCGCAGGTCGCGCTCGACAAAGGTGCTGACATAGGCTGCATACCAATCCCCTGGGCTCAGGTCTCGATCGTACAAGGGGGGGTAAAGGCCTCGCCAAAGCACCTCATCCAGGGAATCCGGAATCCGGTTCACTGCCTGGAGTTCTTCCAGTGAGAAAGGCAGAAGATTCACCAGCCCAACTCGACCTGCAAGAGACTGGGTGTTGGCTGAAGAGAGGTCTAGCTGCTGAGAGCCCGTGAGCACAAAGGCACCAGGCTGGGCGCTGGCATCCACTCGCGTCTGCAGGTAGGAGAGAATCGAAGGGACCCGCTGGACTTCGTCCAGAATGGCGCCGTCAGGATAGTTGGACAACAGACCGCGGGGATCCTCCGCAGCCAGGGTGCGAATATCGGGATCCTCGAGACTGAGATAGGGCTTTGCGGGGAAGGTTGCCTTCGCCAAGGTCGTTTTCCCGGTCTGGCGAGGACCGGTAATGGCCAGGATGGGAAACCCCTTGGCCAGGCGGAGCAGGGTGGCCTGTGCCGTGCGAACGATCATAGGGGGATGGTGGCAGATTTGTTCAATTTGGCAATTCAATTATCAATTTGCAATGATCCTCCAAGCATCCCTACTTTTCATGGAACCTTGGTGCGTTGGCACGGCATCTCAGGTTCATGGTAGAAAAGAGTCACCCTTCGGCCTGGTACGGCCCCGGGGCCCGCGGTGGGGGCAAGGCGCCTTCCTGCAAAGTTCTGAAAGGTTGGTTCCATGGAAGTCCGCAAGTCCCTGGTGGTCAATTCGACCCCCCTGGAGACGCGCATCGCCCTGCTTGAGAACGGTCAGCTCTGTGAGCTGTTTCTTGAACGGTCGATGAACAAAAGCCAGGTGGGGGATGTCTACAAAGGCCGGGTGGCCAAGCTGATCCCCGGCATGCAGAGTGCCTTCGTCAACATCGGTGGCATCAAGGACGGGTTCCTGTACCTGGATGATCCGGTCGCCCAGCGCCTGGGCGCCGACCTGACCACCGACGACGAGGCGGAGGACGGCTCGACCGAAGAGCTGCCGCCCCCGCCACCTCCGCTCCCGCCCCTCAAGGAGGGCGAGGAAACATTGGTGCAGGTGGTGAAGGATCCCATCGGCTCCAAGGGCCCCCGCCTGTCCCGGCACCTGAGCTTCCCGGGCCGCTTCCTGGTCTTCATGCCGGGCATCGAGCACATCGGCATCTCCCGCAAAATCACCGACCCCGCCGAGCGGGACCGCCTCCGCGACTTGATCCGCAGCCATGCCCAGCCGGGCGAGGGCTTCATCGTCCGCACCGCCGCCATCGGCGAAAAGGACGAGGATCTCGTGGGTGACGTGGTCTTCCTCCGCCGGCTGTGGGACGGCATCCAGGCCAAGGCTGAGACCGTGCCCGCCCCCGGTCTGGTCTGGCAGGACCTGCGCCTGCTCCAGAAGGTGATGCGCGACATCTTCCGTGAGGAAGTCTCCAGCTTCTGGGTGGACGATGATCAGGCCCATCGGGAGGTGGTGTCCTTCGTGGAGAACCTGCATCCCGAATGGTCGAATCGCGTGAAGCGCTTCACCTCGGACCTGCCCATCTTCGACGCGTTCGGCATCGAGGCCGAAATCGACGCGGCCCGCCAGCCCAAGGTCTTCCTCAAGCACGGCGGCTCCATCGTGCTGAACCAGACCGAGGCCCTGGTCAGCGTGGACGTGAATACCGGCAAGTTCGTGGGCAAGAAGGATCTCGAAGAAACCGTCTACCTCACAAACCTGGAGGCCATCCCCGAGATCGTACGGCAGCTGCGGCTGCGCAACCTGGGCGGCATCGTGGTGATCGACTTCATCGACATGGTGGACCCCGTCCACCGGGACGAAGTGCTGGCGCGGTTCCAGGAGGAGCTCAAGCGGGACCGCAACCACGCCCGCTCCGGCGGCATTTCGGAATTCGGCCTGGTGGAGCTCACCCGCAAGCGCACGGGACCTTCGTTGGAGCGGAGGCTCACCCAGCCCTGCCCCACGTGCAATGGCACCGGCCGCACCCAGAGCGCGGAGACTGCGCTGCTCAAGGCCTACCGCGAGCTGGTGCGCCTGGGCGATCGGCTGCGGGGCGCCGAGGTGCGCCTCAACCTGCATCCAGAGCTGTCCGCCGCCCTGAACCAGGAGGCCCGGGAAGGCCTCATGCAGCTGGCCCGGCTGCTGGGGGCTCGCGTCACCTGGCTCGAACGCAGCGACAACCCCCGGCACACGGTGGTCCTGGACCTGCAGATCACCGGCCAGGACAGCGCCAGCGCCTAACCGACCGCCGGATCGTGGAATGGCCTGCGGCGCAGGCCATGAAACGAGGATCCGGCGAGGAGGTTACGCCACGCGACCGCCGGATCACGTTTTCTGGTCGTTTGATTCACCCCAGACACGTCGGACAGCGCAGGCCTTCCTGCAGCCCCTGGATGAGCTCGGGCACCCGGGCCAGGCTGCGCACTTCGTAGATGGGGAGCTCGGGATCATGGGCGGGGCGCGGCTTGGCCTCGCGGTTCACCCAGATGGCCGTCCAACCCGCCGCTGCCGCGCCAATCACATCGTCCGTCCAGCTGTCGCCCACCATGGCGAGGTTGCCGGGAAAGAGGCCCACCTTGCGCTGCACCGCCTCGAAGGCGGCCGGTTCGGGCTTCAAGGCACCGATCTCCGCGCTGAGGACGCGGGTGCGAATGCACTCCGAGATGCCCAGCCGATCCAACAGCTCCAGGCCGAAGATCTGGGTGTTGGAGAGCAGTGCCACCCGCGCCAGGTCCCGCACGGCGCCGATGGCCTCCGTGGCCTCGGGGAAACTCACCGCCTGCTCGCCCGCCTCCAGGAACGCCCTGGCCATGGCCGTCATCTGGGCCTCGTCCAGGCTGGCCGTGCCCTCCCAGGCCTCGAGGAAGGCCCGAACCGAAGTATGGGGCAACACCATGCCGTCACGGACCAGCGCCGGATACAAATGCTCCTGCTCGGGCCGCAGCAGCTCCTTCAGCCGCTGGAACGGACTGCCCGCCGGGCTGAACACCAGCGTGTTCCAGAGATCGAAGACGACGGCGCGGATCATCTCGGTTGGCGGGCGATGGGCTTGAAGTTGGGGACTGGCCTCATGGTCCACTCTCCTTCGACGTGCGGATGGGCACCCCGAATTCGATGCCCATGATCTCGAACCGGGCCTCGCCGACCAGGCTCCAGGTGGCGGGCTCGCGGCGCAGCACGGCTCCGGACAGAGGGCCCCAGGCGGTTCTCAGGTCCCCGTAGCCCAGCGTGATCTCAACCCTGAGGGTGCTGCGGCCCTTGGGGGCGATATCCGCGCCTTCTGGGAAACTCACCGAGCCCAGGGCATAGTCCGTCCCCTGGGCATTCAGCGCCAGATTGCCGCTCACGCGCCGGGTGCGGAGCCGCTGATCCGAGGGGTTGTCCACGCCCACATCGAGCAGCAGCCGCAGGCGGGACTGCTCCAAGGGAAAAGCCAGCTCCAGCTTCGGCTCGACCCGATCCAGCGTGAAGCGCAGCTGCCTGGCCGCCTCCTCGTAGTGCACCGCCGGGTTGAGGGCATCACAGCCCAGCAGCAGGACCAGCGCCGGTAGGACCCAGATGCCTCGCATGTCATGCCCCGCGGTAGATCACGCAGTTGTCAGTGGTCTCGTAGACTTCAATCTGGCAGAGCTGGGGCAGCGCGGGCTTCAGCTGCTCCCATATCCACACCGAGATGTTCTCGGCGGTTGAGAGGGGGATCAGGTCGTTCAGGAAGCGGTGGTCCAGCTTCGAGATGACCTTGTCCACCACCACCTTCGACAGGTCGTCGAAGTCGATGATCATCCCGGATTCAGGCTGCACCTGCCCCTCCAGCAGCACGAAGAGCTTGTAGCTGTGGCCGTGCAGATTCCGACACTTGCCCGGATGGTTGTAAATGAAATGGGCCGCTTCGAACCAGTACTCTTTGCGCAGGATCATGGCACTCACGATGAAAAGGCCCCGCGGGGACGGGGCGGTTCCAGTTTACCAGCACCGTGATAAGGGGTTGAGCAACCTTATTTACCAGTCGGCCTTCAGGGCCAGGCCATAGCCTCCGTCCAACCCCAGCGCGGGCTGCAGGGATACAGTGAGGGCGCGTCCTTTCGGCAGGGAAGTTCGATAGAAATTCCGCACCGTCACCTGTCCGATCCCGATGCCAAGGGCCGCGCCAGCCACACAGTCCGACACCCAATGACGATGACCCTTGATATCCGCCCCCAAGGCAACCGCGGCCACGCCGTAGGGCAGCCAGGGGCTGTCATAGACGTGATGGAAGACACTCGCCACGGCGAAGTACAGTGTGTAGTGGAAGGAGGGGAAGGCCGTACCCTCCGCCTTGCCCCCGAAGTAGGGCTGGTGCAAATGCCCCCAGTCCCAGGGATTGTTGGTGAAGGGCGCTTCGGCCGACTGGCCACTGGCCAGGTCGGGATTGGGGCGGTTTCGGCCCGTGAGCGACTTCCCCAGGAGCTGGGCATAGAGCACGGCATAGGCACTGGCCTTGACGGACAGGACCGCCGCCACCTGCCCATCAGAATGGTCTGCGGCCAGAGAACCCAGGTAGTAAGCAGGAATGCAGGCCACGAGATACCCATCGGCCCCACCGAGGTGGGTGAAGCCCAGGCTCGGGCCCGACCAGTGGTAGGTGAGCCGCGACTCTACGTGGGTCTGGAGAAACTTGGTACTTGGCATATCCATGGCCACCAGGGCCAGCAGGGAGCCGAGCACCACCGCATCCGCCTTGGCATCCTGGAAAGGCGCCGTCGTCAGCGTGACCAGGTCCCCAGGAATACTCAGGAAGGCTCCGGACAAGACATCTCCGGGATGCAAGTGCACGGGTGCCGGGGCCGAATTTTCTGCCTCTGGCGCCTCCGCGGCCCGCACCCCAGAAGCAACCAGGGTGAGGACCAGCAAGGCTTGCGTCAGGATCAGGTGTCGCACAGGTCCCGCCTGGAGGTGGACTGAAAGCCTAGCGGTTGGGGCCTAGCCTAGCCGACATCTCCCTGGCCCCGCCAACGGCTACAGGTGCCCAGAAGTGGCCAAGGCGTTGAGGATCAGGCCGACGGATGTCAGGGCCGTCAGGTCTTCTTGCCAGTTGGTCTCACGCCGGATCCGCTGGGGCACGATCAGGGTGTCGCCGGGCTCGACCTTCTTGCCGCTCACCCACGAATCGATGATCCGGCCATCAGCCTTTACGAGGCGGATGTTCCAGGTATCCGCATTGCGCGTGGTGCCACCGGCGAGGCTAAGCAGATCCGCCACCTTCAGGCCCGGTTTAACCTTGTAGGAACCAAAGGGGCTGGAAGTCTCACCCACCACATAAGCTGTCTCCATCTTGCGAGGGATGATGATGTCATCGCCATCCAGGATTTCTGCATCCGCGTCCTTGTCGCCCTTCAGGGCACCGTCGAAATCCACCACCAGGCGGTTGAGCTTGGTGTCGGCGAGGCCGTGGAGAACGGGGGGCCGGAAGAGGGCGGCCTTGATGCTCTCGGAGCTACCCGCAGCCTTCTCGATCAGCATCTTGGTCTCGTTCAAGCGGCCCATGATGTCATTGACTCCTTTGGTCATAGGGTCGGTTCCTGAATCGAACGAACGCAACAGGATCCCGGCCTTGGGCATGGCTTCCGGAGTCAGCCCTCCGGCCTTCTGGATTACTTGGCTCAGAGTGGGCTTGTCCTGGTCCATGACATAAGTTCCGGGCCGGCCCACCTGGCCGCGGACCTTGACCGTCCGGTGAATGCGAAAATCGGGTTTCTCGAAGACCGAGACCACATCATCCTCTTGCAACGGAGGATTCACGGCGTCGTCAGTCAAGGACAGTGGGCTGCCATCAACGGTCGATGTCAGCCGAGACAGCTCCAGCTTGGTCACCAGACTTGGCTTTCCTCCCTGGCTGCGGGCCAGTTCAGCCACGAATCGGTTGGCCGATTTCTGGGGGATACCCGCCTTGAACACCAGGTCGGCAACGCGCATGCCGTCATGGAAATCAAAGGTGCCAGCACTAGTGAAGGGGCCGTTGAAGCTGACCTTCCTCGGTAGGCGCATTCGGTCCAGTTTGAACAGTTCGACAGTGTCCTTGTCCTGCAGTGCCAGGTTGTGCTGAGGGTCGCCCAGGAAGGCCTTCTCGGCATCGAAGGTGACGAGGTAGGTGGTGCCATCCACTTTCTTCCGAACGATCTCACCTCGCCGCAGGAACAGGTCTGGCAGCACCAGCTTCCCCTCCTGCTGACGCGGAATCCCGCTCCGGTGGATGAGGTCGGCCACCTTCATGCCTGCATGGAGAGGCCCCGTTCCCGAGGCGCCAAAGGGGTTCACAAAGGTCACGATTGGGGCCGGTTCCACGGACTGCTGTTTGAAGATCTCAATCCGGTCCCGATCCTCCAGGACTAGATTCTCGCCAGGGTCACCGGCCAAGGCCTTGCGAACATCGAATTGCAGGAACCGGGTGCGCCCATCCTCGGCCGTCCGGACCAGCTCACCCCGCTCCAGGTAAGTATCCGGCAGGATCTGGTCATCCCGCTTCAGCAGGTCGGCCAACTTCAAGCCTTCCGTCCGAGCAAAGGTCCCAGGCACCCGGATCCAGCCGTTGAGGGAGACCACCTGGGTCAACCGATCCCGTTTCAGGAAGGCGCTGAGGATATCGCCGTTCTGCAGCCGGACTTGGGCTAGTCTCGCCGCTGGTACATCCTGGACGGAGGTCCGACCCAGGGCATCCTGGGTGCGCAGGGAAAAGCTGTCGGCAAAGGCCGCCCGGACCACACCTCCAGCAAAGGCCAGGGCCTCCGCGGCAGTTTCCTGGGGGAGTATTTCAAAGACCATTCGAGGCAGCGTCTGCTCTGGGTTGGCTTCGGGAGTGGTCTTGGCCTCGCCCATGGCCTTCTTCAACTTGTCGTCGGTGGCCCCAGGAAGCGCAGCCTCCTTGGCCGGTTCCTCAGTAGAAACCCGGGTGAAGGCCCCTTCCAGCACCACCTGGATCTTGGCCAGGGGCACAAAGATGATGTCCCCGCTCTGCAGGCTGAAGTTCACGTTCCCCAGCCCTTCGGCCCGGAGGGGATAGAGGTCCAGGTGATGGATGATCTGGCCCCCACGCACCACGCGAATATCCCGGTAGCTGCCAGCACCCGTGGGTCCGCCCGCCAGGCCCAGCACATTCACCAGCGAGCTGAGGCTGGGCACCAGGTAGGACCCGCCTTTGTAGACTTCGCCCATGACAAATACCCGCACCTCCCGCAACTTCATCACCTGTAGGTTCACCGAGGTCTGAGAGTACTGACGACCCACCAGCCCCTGGATGGCCTGCTTGGCCTTTCCCAGGGTCAGGCCCGCGACCTTGACGCTACCCACCTTAGGAATGACGACCTCACCCCGGCCATCCACCTGGGCAGGCACGTCGAAGGTAGCGCTGCCGAAGACATTGATGGCCAGAGAATCCCCTGTGCCCAACACGTAGTCCTCGGCAATCCCGCCCTCCGTGGTAGCCGAAGGGTTGACCTGGCGCGTGTCGAACAGATCGGAGGCGAAGCGCCGGAACCCTTTGTCTTTAGCCTTCAGGGCTTTGATCTCCGCCTCGATCCGGGCATCTTCCCGGGCCTGGAGGTCTTCTTTGGACGTGCTTCCAGCCGACTCCTTCTCCTTGCCCTCGATGATTTTGGGGGTCAACGCCCCCTTGTTCGGCGTGGGGTCCGGCGTCTGCTGAAGTTGCTGGTTTTGCGGGGCGCCTACGTACTGCTTGAGGTTCTGCAGGTCCAGTTCAGAAGGGGTTTGCGCACCCGCCATCAGGCAGGTGAACATCAATCCCAGGCGAATCGTCAGACGCATATCCATTCCCTTGCACAGAGTCCCATAAGGCCTAATTTACGCTAGCACGCGGCAGGGCTCATGCCACCTGGTTCGGACCAGAGGCTTCGGCCCGATCCTTCAAGGGTCGCAGGGGCACCACCGCCCTGGCGGGGTCGACTCGGTCCCGGAAAGCCCGCAGGGCCAGAACAACTAGCGTTGCTAGACCCAGCAGGGAGGTTGCCTGATGGCCCGGAAAGGCCAAGGCCCTCGTCATGGTGAGCAGGGCCAGCCCCAGCAGGACCAGGGGCACCAGCCAGGCCCGCTGCATCCCGAATTGGTCCACCAGGTAGTGGTGGAGGTGGCTGCGATCAGCCGTGCTAAGTGGCACCTGCTTCCAGGTCCGGACGGACACCACCAGGGCCACGTCTACGGCCGGATAGGCGAAGACCCAGAGCAGGAGGTTGGCATCCCGGATCACGAAGGCCTTGGCGGCCAAAACGGCGAAGAGGGTGCCCAACATCAAGCTGCCACAGTCCCCCAGGAAGTGGCGGGCCTTGGGGTAGTTCAACAACAGCACGGCCAGCAGCCCCCCGGTGAGGAACCCGCCGGCGGGCGCGTAGCCCATGACCAGGGCCAGGACGCTGAGCAGCAGGAGGCTGAACCCCATGGACAGCCCATTGATGCCGTCGATGAGGTTGAAGGCCTGGGGGATGGACCAGAACCAGAGGGTGAGGATCGGGATGGCCACCCACGGATGGCTGGGCAGGGTCAAGCCGAGGAAGTGAACCTCTCTGGCGATTGCACTCAGCTCCGGCGCCAAGTCCACCGCCAGGAAGAGGGCCACCCCCAGCCCCACAACGGCCTTGTGGCGGGAGCGGAGGTTGAACCGGTCGTCCAGCAGCCCGATCAGGGCCATGGCATTCACCCCCCACCATTCCACCCGATCGATGGGGAGCGGACACTTGCCCAGGGCCAGCAGACCGAGGATCAGCGCCCACAGAGCCAGACCGGCGGTCCGGGGCGTGGGGGCATGGTGATGCTTGCGGGGATCAGGATGGTCCACCCACCCCAGGGGCGCCACCCAGCGGATGCAGGCCAGGGCTATGGCCAGGGTGCTGCCGATGCCGATGGCAATGCAGGTGAGCGTGGAACCCTGGATGGCTGGCATTCACGTGGCTCGGAAAGTGGGGGTGGTGGGTTTCGGATCCAGCAGCAGGCACCCGGGTTCAAATGGCGAGAGAACAATCATGATCCAACCAGGGCCAGTAACCTGCAAGGAAATTTGCGGTAACCAGGCAGGTTGTGATCCTTGATAAACCAAAGAGCTCAGGGGCAGTTCCCCCCTTTCGGCATTCCCCAACCCGAACTTCAATCCTGCAACCAAGAATCTTCAATTCCGGCGGCTCATGCTAGGGAAATGACGCGAATCCAAACAAAAGCTTTTTGCCGGTGATTCCAGTGATTGCGGTGATTAGGTCGAGGCAACTCCCGCAGGGGCCCGCCGCAGGCGGCCTCCGGCTTGGCCGGAGGTCAGCGGGGGTGCCGGGGGCCGAGCTGTCAACCGTCAAAACTATTGACCCCCCTTAGCGACAAAACTCCTGACCCCCTAGATGTGAGGCAGGCGGGCGTAGGGAGGGCGTAGCCCGACCGCAGCCCGCCTGCCTCACGGCGTGGTTTCGGGGATTCAGTCCACCGACTTGGTGGGGCGGAGCAGGCCAGCTTTGCGCTTCTCTCGCAGGCGGTAGCTCTCGCCCTTGATGGTGATGACGTGGCTGTGGTGCAGCAGGCGATCCAGGATTGCGGTCGCCAGGACGGCATCGCCGAACACCTCGCCCCAATTACCCACGGGTTGGTTGCTGGTGAGAATCATGCTCCCCCGCTCGTACCTCCGATTCACCAGTTGGAACAGCAGGTGGGCCGCCCGGCGTTCGAAGGGCAGATAGCCCAGTTCGTCGATGATCAGCAGCTTGGGCTTAGTCAGGTGGGTCAGCCGTTCCTCCAGCCGGCCTTCGCTCTCCGCCCGCATCATCTGGGCCACCAGCCCCAGGGCCGGGACGAACAGAGCGCTGGCGCCATGCTCCACAACCTTCCGGCCCAGGCCGATGGCCAGGTGCGTCTTTCCCACGCCCGGCGGTCCCAGCAGGAGCACGTTCTCCCCATTGGCGATGAACCGCCCGGTCTCCAGTTCCCGGATGAGCTTCTGATCGATGGAAGGTTGGAGGCTGAAGTCGAAGTCCTCCAGCCTCCGCACCACCGGGAAGTGGGCGATCTGGATGCCCATGCGGGTGCGTTTCAGGTCCTTGGACTGGGCCTCCTCCGAGAGCACCAGATCCAGGAAATCCATGTAGCCGAGTTCCTTCCGGGCAGCCTCCTGGAGCAAGGCATCCAGTCGCTCCCGCGTGGCCACCAACTTCAGCCGGGTCAGGTGGCGGGTCACTCGTTCCAACTGGGGATCTACCATCGCTCACCTCCGACCACGGCCTCGTAGTCCGAGAGGGGGCGTTGGAGTTCGCAGGGTTTCAGGGCCTTGTAGGTTCTCCGCACCAGGCCCTCCACATGCCCTGGATCCTTGGTGTCCCGGTAGCGGCCATCGGTGATGCGATGTTCGGCCACCACCTGCCC
>CAISFO010000095.1 GCA_903884655.1 uncultured Holophagaceae bacterium
AGGTCAGGTCGCAAGACGTGCGTTGAAAATTTTCGATGGTCTAGTGGCTCAGGCTGTCAAGCGACACGAAAGTTGACCCACCCAACGACACGAATATTGACCCCCTTGGTATGTGAGCCGGTGGGGTGCCTGGAGCGAAGGCCGTAGGCCGAAGCGGAAGGCACCCCACCGGGGCGCGGCCTAGGTAGCCGCTCGCACCGTGGCCGGGACGATCCCGGCTCGGCGCTTCTCTCGCAGGCGATAACTCTCGCCCTTGATGGTGATGACATGGCTGTGGTGCAGGAGCCGGTCGAGGATTGCCGTGGCCAGGATGGTGTCCCCGAACACCTCGCCCCAGGCGCCTACGGGTTGGTTGCTCGTGATCATCAGGCTGCCCTTTTCGTAGCGGCGGTTCACGAGCTGAAACATCAGGTGGGCGGCCCTTCGTTCAAAAGGCAGGTATCCTAGCTCGTCTATTATCAATAACTTGGGTTTGGAGAAGTGGGTCAGCCGCTCGTCCAGCCGGCCTTCCGCCTCGGCGCGGAGCAGTTGGCCCACCAGACCCGTAGCGGTCACGAACAGGCAACTCGCGCCCCGCTCGATCACCTTCCGCCCCAGGCCAACAGCCAGGTGCGTCTTTCCCACGCCTGGTGGTCCCAGCAGCAGGATGTTCTCCGCGTGGGCCACGAAGGTTCCTGTTTCCAGTTCACGGATCAGGCGGCGGTCGAGGCCCGGCTGCAGCTCATAGTCGTAGTCCTCCAGGCTCCGTTTGATGGGGAAGTGAGCAATCTGGATGCCCATCCGGGTTCGTTTCGAGTCCTTCGAAGCCGCTTCCTCGGACAGAACCAGGTCCAGGAAATCCAGGAAGCTCAGATCCTTCCTGGCGGCCTCCTGGAGCAGAAGGTCGAGCCGATCCCGCGTAGACACGAGCTTCATGCGGCTCAGGTGGCGTTGGATGCGCTCTAGCTGAGGGTCTACCACGATTCACCTCCCACCACTTCCTCGTAGGCCGATAGGGGCCGTTCGATCTCATTGGGCCGACCGATCCAGGCACAGCCGTTCACGAAGGTCAGGACATGGCCGGGATCCTCCACCACCTGGTGGCGGCCCACTGCCACGCCGTGCTCGGCCACGATGCGGTCCTGGAAGTGCACCTGGATCAGATCCTGCTCGATGAGCACATCCACCACCTCGCCCACGAGCCCCGGCGGCACACTGTAGCGGTTGGTATCGATGTCGACACGGAAGTCCGAGGCCACCTTCCGCTCCTCCCAACGCGACTTCAAGTAGCTCGGCTGGTTCTGGAGCGGCCGAAGGGCCATGTGTTCCGCGGCCTCAAACCGATCTATGGGCCGCTCAAAGGTGGTGCCGTGGATCCGCACATCAGCCACCTCGCGTAACCAGCGCGCCAGATGGCGATCCAGCGCCGCATCATTCTCGAACTCCAGTCCTCCCATGGCATTGCCTTTGACATAGCCGACGCCACTCTCCACCTTGCCCTTCGTCCGCGCTCGGTAGGGCTGGCATGCCCTCGGGCGAAGGCCCCAGTGCTGGCAGAAGGCCAGGAACTCCGGATGGAACTGGACCTTGCCTGAGCGGGGGTGGGACAGCACCAGCGACTTCGGGTTGTCCACCAGCAGTTCCTCGGGTACCCCGCTGAAATAGCTGAAGGCATGCTCGATCCCGAGGATCCAATCCCGCTGGCGCAGCCCGAAGCAGATCTCCGCATACTCCCGGCGGCTATGTCCCAGCGTCGCCACGAACACAAATCGCTTCTGCGGCACACCACCGATGAACAGCCACTTCTCCCCGAAGTCGATCTGCATCTGCTTGCCGGGCGGCGTCTCAAAACGCAGGGTCGCTTTGTCAGCTACCACCTGCCCCCGACGCAGGGGACACAGCGCCCGCTCCACCGTACGGAGACTTACCCGGACGCCCTTCGCCAAAAGCTCCTGCCGGAACACATCCCCATTCCGAACCCCGACCCGCCACCGCTCGCGCATCCAGTCCTGGTGCGCATCCAGCGCCGCAATCCGGTTCGGCCCCCCGTAGCGTCGCTCCGGACCAGCCTCCAGCCACGCCTTCACCGTGTTCCGGGCCATCCCCAGCTCCGCTGCGATCCGCCTCATCCCCCAACCCAACTTCCTCAGGGCAAACACCTGCCCCGCCTCCTCTGAGTTCAGCATCCCGTCCCCCGGTATCCAGGGCACGAGCTTGCCTCGATTCCTTCCCATGACTTCCCCTCCAAAGAGGGGGGTCAGTTTTCATGTCGCCAGAGGGTCAGTTTCTGATGTCGCCTGACAC
>CAISFO010000096.1 GCA_903884655.1 uncultured Holophagaceae bacterium
ACAGCGTGGTGGCGTCGGTGGGCACCCTGGTGGGGCTGGAGATCCCCATCCTCATGCGGATCCTCAAGGACCAGATCCGCTTCAAGGATCTCGTGGCGGGCGTCCTCACTCTGGACTACATCGGCGCGCTGTTCGCGTCCCTGCTGTTCCCCCTGCTGTTCATGCCCAAGCTGGGCCTGGTGCGGACCAGCCTGCTCTTCGGCCTGCTGAACGCCGCCGTGGGGCTCTGGTCCACGCACCTTCTGAAGTCCCAGCTGGGTCCCACCACCTGGATCCGCGTCCGCTGCGTGGCCATCATGGCCCTGCTGGCAGTGGGGCTGGTCTTCGCCGGGAAATTCACCCTGGCGGTGGAAGAAGAGATTTTCGCGGACGAGATCGTCTACGCCAGGGACAGCGCCTACCAGCGCATCGTCCTCACCCGCGGCCGGGGCAGCTTCCAGCTCTTCCTCAACGGCAACCTGCAGTTCTCCAGCGCCGACGAGTACCGCTACCACGAGGCCCTGGTGCACCCGTCCTTCGGCGTGCGGCCTGATGCAAGGCGGGTGCTCATCTGCGGCGGCGGGGACGGCCTGGCGGTGCGGGAAGTGCTCAAGCACCCTTCGGTGCAGGAAGTGGTCCTGGTGGACCTGGATCCGGCCATGACGGACATGGCCCGGCACCAGCCCATGGTGAGCGCGCTCAACGGTGCCGCCCTGGACGATCCGCGTGTGAAGGTGGTGAACGCCGACGCCATGGTGTGGTTGCAGGAGACCGCCGGGGCCCCTTTCGACCTTGCCATCGTGGACTTCCCGGATCCCAACACCTATGCCCTGGGCAAGCTCTACACCTCCCGCTTCTACCGCCTGCTGCAGCGCCGCCTCACCGACGACGCCATGATCACCGTACAGAGCACCTCGCCCCTGATGGCACGGGAATCCTTCTGGTGCATCGCAGCCACCATGGAGGCCTCAGGCCTGAAGGTCCGGCCCTACCACCTGGCCGTGCCCTCCTTCGGGGTGTGGGGCTTTGTCCTGGCCTCGAAGCGCGACTTCGCTGTACCCACCCGAGTGCTGCCTGGCCTCCGCCATCTCTCGGACGAAGCCACCACGGCCATGTTCGCCTTCCCCCGGGACATGGAACGGGTGCCGGTGCAGGTGAACCGCCTGGACAACCAGGTGCTCGTCCACCTCTACGCCCGGGAGTGGCGGCGGTGGTCGTGAGCCGACCATGAAACGCCGGGACTTCCTCGCCGCGGCGGCGGCCTCGACCCTGCCCCTCGCCTGCCGCCGCCCGCCCGAGTTTCCGTTCGCGGGCGAACTGGTGGGCCCGGACCTGCCCCTGGGCCACTGGGTGCGGGGCGGCACTTTCCCCGAGCCCGACCGCTTCGAGCCTGTCTCCATCCTCATCGTGGGGAGCGGCGTGGCGGGGCTCAGCGCCGCCTGGCGGCTGGCGGGCGCGGGTCTGGATGACTTCCGGGTGCTGGAACTGGAGCGGGAACCCGGGGGCACCTCGCGCTCCGGCCAGAACCACGTGAGCGCCTACCCCTGGGCTGCGCACTACCTGCCCGTGCCCGACCGGGGCAACCACGCGGTCCTGCGTCTGCTGCAGGAGTGCGGCGTGCTGGAGGGATTCGACGCGAAGGGCGACCCGCTGTTTGCGGAGGAGGCCACGGTACGGGCGCCGGAGGAACGGCTCTTCGCCTACGGCCAGTGGTGGGAAGGCCTCTACCTGCGGGCCGGTGCCAGCGCCGAGGACGAACGCCAGTACCACGCCTTTTTCGCCGAGGTGGACCGCTGGGCCGCCTACCGGGATGCGAAGGGACGGCCGGCCTTCAGCATCCCTCGTTCCCGTTGTTCGGATGCCCAGGAAGCCCGGGCCCTGGACGGCCTCTCCTTCGCCACCTGGCTGGACGCCCGGGGCCTGTCCTCGCCGCGGCTGCGCTGGCTGCTGGACTATGCCTGCCGGGACGACTATGGTTCCCGACTGGACTCCACCAGCGCCTGGGCGGGCCTCTTCTACTTCGCGGCCCGCAAACAGGGCCCTGGCGAGGACTCCCGGCCCTTGCTGACCTGGCCCAGTGGCAACGGCTTCCTCGTCGACCATCTGCGCCAGACCTGCGGCGGGCGGCTCCTCTGCGGTCTCATGGCCACCGCCATCCGGGCGGACAAGGGCGGCCTGCTCGTCACCGCCTGGGACGCGGGGGCCCAGCGGCGCCGGGGCTTCCAGGCCCGGCGCGTGATTTTCGCGGGGCCGCAGCATGTGGCGCGACACGTGATCGAGGGCTTCAGCGCCGCCCGCCCCGCCTCCCACCGGGTCCACAACGCCCCTTGGCTGGTGGCCAACCTGACCCTCCGCGCCCGCCCCAAGGAGCCGACCTTTCCCCTCGCCTGGGACAACGTGCTGCGGGACAGCGAGGCCCTGGGCTACGTGGTGGCCACGCACCAGAGCCTGCGGGATCACGGCCCCACGGTCTGGACCTGGTACCGCCCCTTCGCGGGGCCGGACTGCGATGCGGAGCGGGCCAGGCTGCGTGCCCTCGACTGGCCCGCCTGCGCCCACATGGTCATGGATGACCTGCGCCCCGCCCACCCGGATCTGGAAAAAGTGGTGGCGCGACTGGACGTCATGCGCTGGGGCCACGCCATGGTGAGGCCCGCACCCGGGCTCATCTGGGATCCGGCCTTCCTTGCGCTAGCGCAGCCCTTCGGCGGGATCCACTTCGCCCACACGGAGCTGAGTGGCCTCGCGCTGTTCGAGGAGGCCCAGGACCACGGACTCCGCGCCGCGGAAGAAGTGCTCGTCGCGCTGGGGCAGCAAAGCCGCACCTGGCGCTGACTGCCGCCGTTCCTCCAGCGTGACCTCCCCCCTGGCCGGGATCCGCACGATCCAGAGCCAGTCGTAGCTTTCGAAGGACAGCTCGGGCACGGTCCCCTTCACGCCCAGGGCCTGGACGAAGGGCTTCATCAGATCGTGATGCCAGCAGACGAGCACGGTCCGCCCGCGATGGTCGCGCAGGATCTCCGCCGCCAGAGCCTGGCTGGCCCTCCGGGATCGGACCAGGGGCTTCAGGTTGAGCGCAGCCGCCACCGGGGCGAGGGTCTGCTGGGTGCGCTCCAGATCCGAAGCGAACAGCGCGGAAGGGTGGAAGGCCGAGAGTAGCGGCACCAGGCCCTGAGCCCGGCGGTGTCCCGCCTCCGAAAGGAGCGAGTCCCCATCCAGGAGGGACTGGCGTTCCGCATGACGCAGCACCACCACCGTGGTGTCCTGCGCGCCGAGGCAGGCTGCCCAGAGGAGGAGACAGGTGAGCAGGATTCCGCGATGGCCATTCAAGTGCGTCATGGGCCCCTCCAGTCCAGCGCTTGGATGTGCCCGGAGTCGAACCTGTGACGCCCGGCACATGCGCCGAGGGATCAATGGAGCGCTGTTGCGGAGCACCTCATCGGTTTTATCATAGGACCATTAGGTGGAATGAAGGCTACCCCGCGGTCTCCTGTTCTAACATGTTTCATTGTTTTCTTTATGAATCACTTGGAATGTCTTTATTTTGCTTGACGCTAAGCCCCGGGAAGATTGGCATAGAGCTTCACGCCTTCCAAATTTCACAGTCATTTCAACCCTCCATTAGGTATTCGTTGATGCCCACGGCTGAGGTCTTTCCTCCCGAGCACAACCCGGCTGACCGTACGCCGGGCTCGCTGGAGGCGCGTCTCGCCAGCCTCACGGAGGCCGTCGCCAGGCTGGAAGCCCGGGTGGCGTCCCTGGAATCCACCAGTCCGCAGCCGAAGGTGCCCCTGGAAACGGTGCTCGCGAGCACCACGGCCGAGACCACGGACCTGCCCAATCCCGTCCGGACCATGGGGCTCATCGGCCGCGTCTGCCTCATTCTGGGTGGAGGCACCTTCATCCGCTCCCTGGTGGACGCCCAGACCCTTCCCCACGGCTGGGGCATCGCCCTGGGCCTGGCCTATGCCGCCACCTGGGCCCTCCTGGCGCTGCGTGCCAAGCAGCCCCTGGATGCGGCTTTCCACGCCCTGGCGTCCATCCTGCTCACCTACCCCCTGATCGCGGAATCCACGGTCCGGTTCGGCATCCTGGAACCAGGCCTGGCGGCCTTCCTCCTCCTGGGCGCCACCTGCCTGCATGGCGCGGTGGCCTGGCGGCGGGATCTCAAGGGCATCCTGTGGACCACCACCATGGCCTCGTTGGGGTCGGGACTGGCCATGATGGCCATGGTCCGGTCCATCGAACCCTTCCTGTCCGTCTTCCTGGTCCTTGGCATCGCCACCCTCTGGCTCACCCAGGGACGGTGGGCCGGGTTGCGCTGGCCCACCGCCCTGGCCGCGGACCTGGCTGTGCTGGTCCTGACGGCCCTGGCCGCCTGGTCCGGGGGAACGCCCGAGATCTACCGCACCATCACGCCGGGCCGGTCCATGGGGTTCGCGCTGGCCCTGGTGGTGCTCTACGTCGGCAGTTTCGCCTGGCGGATGTTGAAGCAACGCAGTGGTCCGGGCGCCTTTGAAGTCGCCCAGACGGTCCTGGTCTTCCTGGTGGGGTTCGGTGGCGCCCTCCGGATCGCCCTGGCCACGGGCTCAGGTGCGGGCCCGCTTGGTGTCGGCTCCGCGCTGGCTGGCCTCGGCTGCTACGCGGCGGCAATCCCCTTCGCGGCGGAGCGCGAGGGCAGCCGGGCGAACTTCCGCTACTTCAGCTTCCTCGGGCTCACCTTCCTGCTGCTGGGAGGTCCCATCGCCCTGCCGCTGCAGGTCTTCGCCACTCTGGCCTGCGCCCTGGGCCTGGTGGCGATGGTGGCCGGTCTGCGCCAGAACCGGCCTGTCCTTGTCCTCCAGAGCAGCCTCTACCTGTTCGCCGGCGTGGTGGCCTCGGGACTGGCCGCCTGGGTCCTGCGGGCCTTCCTGTCGCCGGCGGGCCCCAGCGCCGTGCCCACCCTGGGTGGCATCCTGAGCCTGGGCGGGCTGGTCAGCTCGGTCCTGATCTTCCTGCTGCGTCGGCCTTCGATGGCGCTCACAACCCGAGTCCGGCCCTTGATCCTGGTCCTGGGAGCAGCTGCCACCGGGGGACTCGGAGCCCTTGTGATCCAGTTCTGCGCCGGAGCCTTCCTGGCCGGTGCACCCAATCCGGGCACCCTCGCCGCCATCCGAACCGGGGTGCTCTCGGCCCTCGCCATCCTGCTCGCCTGGGGGGGCCGCAGGGCCCCGGCCCTGGAGCTGCGGTGGCTGGTCTATCCCCTCATGACTGTGACCGCCCTGAAGTTCCTCCTGGAGGATTTGGCCGTGGGCCGGCCGCTGACGCTCTTCCTGGGGTTCATGTGCTTCGGCGCCACGCTCATGCTCGCGCCCCGTTTACTGAAAATGCCAGCTGCGCCCGATAAGGGACCTGACGATCTCACACCCAAGCCGGAGGTTCATCCATGAACAAACGCCCGATCCGCAACGCGGCGCTGATGCTGCTGCTGATGGCGGTGCCCGCCCTCGCGAGCTCGCCCGCGAAGAAGCGCGAACCCGTCGCCCAGGAAGGCATCGAACTGCCCAAGCCGCCCTTCTCCGATGGGATCTTCCCCTGCACCGCCTGCCATGATGGCAAGCAGGTCCCGGTGAACACCCAGCGCCGCGAGCTGGGCATGCACACGGAGATCGAGCTGCAGCATGGGCCCGACAGCCGGTGGTGCCTGGATTGCCACGACGCCAGCAGCCGGGACAACCTCCACCTCGCCAGCGGAGAGAAGGTGGCCTTCACCGCCTCCTACAAGCTGTGCGGCCAGTGCCACGGCGACAAGCTGAGGGACTGGCGCGTGGGCATCCACGGCAAGCGCACCGGCAGCTGGAGCGGGCAGAAGCAGTACCTGCTCTGTGTCCACTGCCACAACCCCCACTCACCCCACTTCAAGGCCCTGAAACCCATGCCGGCTCCCACCCGACCCGAAGACATCAAGCTGACGAAAGGGGGTGCCCAATGACAGAGCAGCTGCCCATGCCTACCCCGCCCCCATCTGACGAGTCCGGCTGCGGCACCAGCCGCCGGGCCTTCCTCGGCACCGCCGTGGCCACCGTCGCCACGGCCCTCACCGGCTGCGGGAAGCTCAGCAAGGAGGAATTCCTCCAGCACCACTTCAAGGAGCTGTCCAAGGACGAGGTCGCCACGATCATCGCCCGCCTGGAGGCCGAGTACAAGGAGAAGTACCACAAGACCGTGAAGGTGGGCACCGAGGGACCGATCCCCGGCGTCATCTTCGGCTACGGCCTGGACCTCAGCCGCTGCATCGGCTGCCGCCGCTGCGTCCATGCCTGCGTGAAGGAGAACAACCAGTCCCGCAGCCCTGAAATCCAGTGGATCCGAGTGCTCCAGATGGACAAGGAGGATGGTGTCAACCTCGAGCATGCCGAGCAGTACTACAATCCTGCGGAGGTGCCCCAGGAGGGCCACTTCTACATGCCCGTGCAGTGCCAGCAGTGCAAGAAGCCGCCCTGCATCAAGGTCTGCCCCGTGGGTGCCACCTGGAAGGAGAAGGACGGCATCGTCGTCGTGGACTACAACTGGTGCATCGGCTGCCGCTACTGCATGGCCGCCTGCCCCTACGGCGCCCGCCACTTCAACTGGGGCGAGCCCCACCTCGACGCGGCCGACGTGAACCCCGACACCCACTACCTGGGCAACCGGCCCCGGCCCAAGGGCGTGGTGGAGAAGTGCACCTTCTGCATCCAGCGCACCCGCGGCAAGGAGCAGCGCTACACCGCCTGCGTGGAGATCTGCCCCACCGGTTCCCGCAAGTTCGGCAACCTGCTCGATCCCAAGAGCGAGATCCGCCAGGTCCTGGAAACCAAGCGCGTCTTCAAGTTCAAAGAAGACCTGAACACCCAACCCACCTTCTTCTACTTCTACGGGGTGTGAGGCCATGGTCAACGTGCGAAATTTCAAGAACTTCATCGTCGACACCGCCACGCTCATGGCCACTGGCAGCCGGATCTACTACATGTGGGTCGGCTTCCTCCTGGTCCTCATCGCCATGGGCGGCATCGCCTACGCCAACCAGCTCCACAAGGGCCTGCTCGTCACGAACATGCGGGACCAGGTCTCGTGGGGCTTCTACATCGGCAATTTCACCTTCCTGGTGGGCGTCGCCGCGGCCTCGATCATGCTGGTGATCCCGGCCTACGTCTACGACTGGGGTCCGATCAAGGAGATCACCATCCTCGGCGAGATGCTGGCGGTCACCGCCCTCATCATGTGCCTGGGCTTCGTCATGGTGGACATCGGCCGCCCCGACCGCTTCTGGCACATCATGCCCCTGGTGGGCCACCTGAACTGGCCGGTCTCCATGCTGGCGTGGGACGTGATCGTCCTGAACCTCTACCTCCTGCTGAACTGGTTCGTCGTCACCTACCTGCTCTTCAGCGCCTACCTCGAGAAGCACTACAAGAAGGCCCTGGTGCTGCCCCTGGTGCTGCTGTCCATCCCCATGGCCGTGAGCATCCACACCGTGACCGCCTACCTCTACAATGGGCTGGCCGCGCGCCCCTACTGGAACTCGGCCATCCTGGCGCCCCGCTTCCTGGCCTCCGCCTTCTGCTCGGGTCCGGCGGTGCTGTTGATCCTGCTGCAGGTGCTGCGGAAGACCACCCGTCTGCAGATCAAGGATGAGGCCATCTTCAAGATCGCCGAACTGATGGCCTACACCATGGGTTTCAACCTCTTCCTCACGGCGGCGGAGTCCTTCAAGGAGCTCTACTCCGGCACGGAGCACATGGTCTATTTCAAGTACCTGCTGTTCGGCATCGAGAAGAACGGGGTCCACTACAACACGCTGGTGCCCTTCGCCTGGGCCTCCATCATTACGGGCTTCGTGGCCTTCCTGCTCTTCCTCATCCCCAAGACGAGGACGAACTGGGTCACCCTGAACATCGGCTGCGTCCTGATCTACTCCAGCGTCTACATCGAGAAGGGCATGGGCCTCATCATCCCTGGCCTCACCCCTGACGCCCTGGGCGAGATCTACGTCTACCGCCCGTCCTTCACGGAAGTCGCCGTGACCATGGGCGTCTTCGCCCTGGGCGCCCTGGTGTTCACCATCATGCTCAAGGCCGCCGTGCCCATGATGCTGGGCGAGTTCACCATCTCCAAGGGGCGCATGGCCGCCAAAGCCGACCCCGAGACCGAGCCGGTCCAGGCTCACTGAATCAAGGAAATCCTTCACCGCCCTGACGCCAAGAACCGAAAGAATTATCCATTTCTTTCCTTGGCGTCTTGGCGGTGGATTTCTGTTTTATTGACTATCCAGACTCACCAGCGCTCCTGCTCGGTCGCCGGGGCCAGGTCCCAGGGCTCTGATGTCACACCGTTGATCGTGGCCCCGCTCTGCATCACGTGCCGGGTGTTGGCCAGGAAGCCATGGGGGAAGATGGGCGCCGGAGCACTGGCGGCGTCGAGGCGGCCCATCAGCTCGGATGGCAGGGCCAGGTCCAGGGAGGCCAGGTTTCCCTCGAGCTGAGCAAGGGTGCGGGCGCCCAGAATGGGACTGGCCACACCGCCTCGCGCCAGCACCCAGGCCAGCGCCACCTGGGCCACGCCCGTGCCCAGCTCGGAGGCCACGGCCTCGGCGGCTTCGATGATGGCGTAGTTGCGGTCCGTGAGGCTCTTCGAGACACCTGGCACATGGCGGCCCTCGCCCTGGGGCTGCTTATCCCGTCCGTACTTGCCCGTCAGCAGGCCGCCTTTCAGCGGCGACCAGGGCGTGACGCCCAGCCCGTGGACGCAGGCCATGGGCAGCAGGTCATGTTCCACGGTGCGCTCGATGAGCGAGTATTCGATCTGCAGGGCCACGAAGGGTGACCAGCCCCGGAAGCGCGCTTCCAGCTGGCCCTGGACCACCTTCCAGGCCGGCGTGTCCGAGATCCCCAGGTAGCGCACCTTCCCCGCCCGCACCAGATCATCCAGCACCCGCATGGTTTCCTCGATGGGCGTATGGGGATCGTCGAAGTGCATCCAGTAGAGGTCCACGTAGTCCGTACGGAGGCGGCGCAGGCTCTGGTCCAGCTGCTGCTGAACGGCCTTGCGCCCAGCCCCGCCCGCGTTGGGATCCCCCCGGTACAGGCTGCCGCAGAACTTGGTGGCGAGCACGGCCCGGTCCCGGCCACCCCGCTCAGTGAAGTAGTCGCCCAGGATCGCCTCGCTGTGACCCTTGGTATAGATGTTGGCCGTGTCGATGAAGTTGCCCCCGGCCCCGAGATAGCAGTCGAGCATGGCCCCGCTTGCGGCCACCTCGGCACCCCAGCCCCAATCGGAACCGAAGGTCATGGTGCCGAGGCAGAGCGGACTCACCCGCAGGCCCGAATGGCCGAGGGTGCGGTAGTCGGTGAGCTTCATGGGCGCCTCCCAGAGAGGCATCCAGCCTACACCGGGCTCAGATCCCCGGCTCCTCGTCGTGGGGTTCATCCGGATTCGCCTGGAGGATGGTCCGGAACCGGCTGACATGGGCCAGGAAGAGGTCCGCCAGACCGGGATCAAACTGCGTGCCCCGGCCCTTGGCCAAGAACTGCACCACCTGTTCCTCGGGCCAAGGATCCTTGTAGTGCCGGTGGTTGCTGAGGGCATCGTAGACATCCACCAGCGAAGTGATGCGGGCTTCCAGGGGGATCTCCGCGCCCTTCAGCCCCCTAGGGTAGCCGCTCCCATCCCACTTCTCGTGATGACCGATGGCGATGCGGGCTCCCATCCGGATGAAAGGGACCGTGGAACCCTTGAGGATGGTGGCCCCCATGGTGGTGTGCTGCTTCATGACCACCCATTCCTCCTCGGTCAAGGCGCCAGGCTTCTGGAGGATCGCATCCGGCACGCCGATCTTGCCAATGTCATGCATGGGGGCCGCGGATTGGATGGTCTCCACCTCGGTGGAATCCCAGCCCAGAAGCTTCGCCATTTCCTCCGCGTAGAGGCCGATGCGGCGGACATGCATGCCAGTCTCATTGTCCCGGTGTTCGCTCGCGGAGATGAGCCGGAGGGCTATTTCCTCGCGGGAGTTCCGGATCTCGACGGTCTGCTCCCGGACCTTCTGCGCCAGCTGGGCCTCCCGGTCCCGGAAGGCGATCTCGAGCATGCGCCGCCGCAGGGCACCATTCACCTGGATCAGGATCTCCCGGGGCTGATAGGGCTTCAGCACGTAGCCGAAGGCACCCCGCTGCAGGCACTCGATGGCGATTTCCGCGTCCTCAAGGGAGCTCACCATGACCACCGACGTGTCGGGGATCCGGTGCCGGAGGGCCTTCACCAGATCCAGGCCGGAGGCGCCTGGCATCTGGATATCGCAGAGCACCAGGTCGATGGACTCCCGGTCGAGGATGGCTAGGGCATCAGGCACATCCGCGGCCTCGCGGCAGCGGTAGCCCGCCTTGGCCAGGATGTGGCGGAGGGACAGGCGCACGATGGCCAGATCGTCCACGATGAGGACAGTGGCCTGCTCGGGCATTACCTGGATCCCTTCGACCATGGCCTCCCCGTCTTCTGACTTAACGGTGCCTAGCGGAAATGACTGTACTTCTAGATCATCCCATGGGCCGAACAACCAGGCACCAGGGGTGGCTCGAAGGGCCGTGGGAAAGGCGGCACTTCCGGAGATGTGCAATAGCCCCGACGGTTCCGGAGCTACCGTGCCCAGTCCAGTGAATCCCGTTTCGCCGTGTAGTGCGCCCCGAGACCCAGGGCGATGGCCTGCTCACAGAGCTCCAGAGCCGCGTGAAAATCCCCCAGCTCGCTGTGGGCCTGGATGCCCCGCTCAAAACAGGACAGCCCTTCCAGCATCCGCCGATACTCGTGCGGAAACGCCCCCTCCAGCTCCGGCAGGTAGCCCAGCACCAGGGTCACTGATCCGGTGCAGGCCTCCCACTCCCCGCACTGGGCCTGGGCCTCCGCGGTCAGGTCATAGCCGACCGCCTTCACCGCGTTCGGCAGGCTGCCCTGCCCCTCAAAGGTGCGCCGCAGGTATTTCAGGGCCGACTCTGGACCGTTGAAGGCCGCCTCGCGGTGGCCCGCCAGCAGGTCTTCCAGGATCTCCTTCACCGACTTGCGGACGGGCTCGTTGCGCTTGGCCATGGGTACCGATCTAGGAAAAGCATTTGAAACCGCAGATGTCGCAGATGGGCGCAGATAAATGCAAAAAGCCAAAGCTGTTCATCTGCGTCATCTGCAGTTAAAACTCATTCATATTCGATCGTCGCGGGCGGTTTGCTGGTGATGTCGAAGACCACCCGGTTGATGCCCCGCACTTCGCGGACGATGCGCTGGGCAATGCGGTCCAGCAGCTCATGGGGCAGTCGCGCCCAGTCGGCGGTCATGAAGTCCTCGCTGGTCACGGCCCGCAGGGCGCACATCCACTCAAAGGTGCGCTCGTCGCCCATGATGCCCACGGTCTGCACCGGCAGCAGCACGGCGAAGGCCTGGCTGGTCTTGGCGTACCAGCCGCTCTCGCGGAGTTCCTGGAGGAAGATCGCATCCGCGTTCTGCAGGATGGTGGCCCGTTCGCGGGTGATGGCGCCGGGCAGGCGCACGGCGAGCCCTGGTCCCGGGAAGGGGTGCCGCTGGTTCATCTCCTCGGGCAGGCCCAGGGCCAGCCCGGTGGCGCGGACTTCGTCCTTGAACAGCTCCCGGAGGGGCTCCACCAGCTGCATCCGCATGCGCTCCGGCAGTCCGCCCACGTTGTGGTGGGACTTCACCAGGATGGCACCGCCGATGCCGCTGCTTTCGATGACATCGGGGTAGGTGGTGCCCTGACCCAGGAAGTCGGCCTTCACCTTGCCGGCCTCCCGCTCGAAGACCTCGATGAACTTGCCGCCAATGATCTTCCGCTTCTGCTCGGGATCCTTGACTCCCGACAGGGCGCCCAGGAACTCATCCGAGGCGTCCACCCAGATCACCTGCAGCTCGAAGGGCGCGAAGTAGGCCTGCACCTGCTTCATTTCGTCCTTCCGCATGAGGCCGTGGTCCACGAACACGCAGGTGAGCTGCTTGCCGATGGCCTTGTGCAGCAGCAGGGCCGCCACGCTGGAGTCCACGCCGCCACTGAGGCCCAGCACCACGGTGCCGCCACCCACCTGGGCGCGGATGGCCTTCACCTTCTCGTCGATGAAGTTGCCGGCGTTCCAATCCAGGACCATGCCGCAGTGCCGCAGGAAGTTCAGCAGCAGGGGCGTGCCCTGGGCGCTGTGGGTCACTTCCGGGTGGAACTGCAGGGCGTAGATGCCCCGGGCCGCGTCCTCCATGGCCGCCACGGGCACCGTAGGCGTCTTCGCGGTGACCTTGAAGCCCGGGGGGGCCACCTCCACATGATCGCCGTGGCTCATCCACACCTGCTGGGCGTGGGGCAGGCCTTCAAACAGCATGGAATCCTCGGGCATGGCCTGGATCTCGGCCTTGCCGTACTCCCGGCTGGTGGAGCGGTGCAGCTGGCCGCCCAGGTTGCGGGCCAGCAGCTGCTGGCCGTAGCAGATGCCCAGGATGGGCACGCCCAGGGTCAGGATGGCCGGATCCAGGTCCGGCGCACCGGGTTCGAGCACGGAGTTCGGTCCACCGGACAGGATCACGCCCTTCAAGTCGGCGCCGCCGATCTCCACCGCCGTGGCGCCGCTGTTGTAGACCAGGCCGAAAGCCCCCAGCTCCCGCAGCCGCCGGGTGATGAGCCGGGTGTACTGACTGCCGTAGTCGATGATGGCAATGCGCTCGTGGTGCATGGAGACTCCCTACTGCCAAAGACTGAAATCCGCCACGCGCAGGAAGGCCTGGCGCAGGCGGTGGAGCAGGCTGAGACGCGCGGCGCGAAGGGCCTGGTCCTCGCACTTCACCATGACGGCGCTGAAGAAGGCCTCCAGGGGCTCCGCCAGGTCCGCAAGGGCAGCCAGCAGCGCGACCTGGTCAGGGGCGGACTCTAGCCTCGAGAGCCGCTCCGCCAGCACCTTTTCTTCGGCCTGCGCCAGCAGGCCGCCATCGAAGTCCCCGGCCGGGGATTCGTCCTTCAGGATGTTCCCGATGCGCTTGGCACTCTGGGCCAGCGACGCGAAGCGGGCATCCTCGGCGAAGGCCGACAGGGCCTCGCAGCGGGCCTTCAGGTCCGCCAGATCCTCCCAGCCTGCGGCCAGCGCCGAACGTCGCACCGACCCGGCGTACCCGGCAAGTTCCAGCTGGTAGGCCACCCGGTCCCGGAAGAAGGCCAGCAGGGCCTCGGTGGATTCAGCCGCAGGCTTGGTGGCCTTCTCGCCGATGATGCGGAGGGCCGTGGCGACGAGGTCACCGGGTGTGAAGGCCCAGCCCTGCTCCCACAGGATGCGCACGATGCCCTGGCCGGCGCGGCGGAGGGCCAGGGGATCCTTGGAGCCGCTGGGGATGAGGCCCACGGCGAAGCAGCCGACGACGGTATCCAGCTTGTCGCAGAGGGACAGCAGGCAGCCCATGGGCGTGGAAGGGATGGCGTCCTCTGCGCCGGCAGGCCGGTAGTGCTCCTTCACGGCCATCCAGACATCCTCGTGGGCGCCTTCGTGCCTGAGGTATTCGCCGCCCATGATGCCCTGCAGCTCCGGGAACTCGCCCACCATCAGCGTGCGCAGGTCGCACTTGGCCATGCGGGCCGCTTCCATGGCCCGGTTGAGGTGCTCGTCGTCGTCGGAAAGCCGCGTGGCGAGGGCCTTGGTGATGGCCACCACCCGGCCGGTCTTGGCGTGGTAGCTGCCCAGCTCCCGCTGGAAGGTGAGGGCCTGGAGCTTCTCCAGGCGTTCTGACAGCGCCTGCTTGCGATCCTCGGCGAAGAAGAAGCGCGCGTCGTAGAGCCGGGCCTTCAGCACCCACTCGTTGCCCGCCTTCACGAAGCCCTCGGGATCGTCCGCACGATTGGCCGCCGTGAGGAAGCAGGGCAGGAGGGCGCCGTCGGGTCCTTCGATGCAGAAGCTCTTCTGGTGCTCGCGGAGGCTGGTGACCAGCACTTCCTTGGGCAGCTCCAGGAAGTCTGCGGGGAAGTCGCCCCAAAGGATCTTCGGGAATTCCACGATCTCCGCCAGGGTGTCCAGCAGCTCCGCATCCGCCACCACGCGACCGCCCGCCTCGGCGGCGAGGAACTCCACCTGCTGGGCCAGGCGTGTGCGGCGAACCTCCATGCTCACCACCACGCCCGCGGCCTCCAGGGCCGCTTCATAGGCTTCGGGCGTCTTGATCTTCACCGGCTCGGGGTGCTGGCGATGGTAGAGCCGGTGGCCCCAGGTCGTGTTCCTGGCCGTGACGCCATCCACGGTGATGGGCACGACCTGGTCCCCGAAGAGGCAGAGGAGGTTCCGGATGGGCCGCACGAACTCGAACTCGGACTTGCCCCAGCGCATGGCCTTGGGCACGTGGAGGCTGGCCACAAGGCCGGGCAAAGCCTCCTGCAAAAGATCCACTGTGGGTCGTCCCGCCTTGGTGATCGTCACCACGGCGCAGGGTTCCTTCTTCCCAGCGGGCTGCTCGAAGCGCACCTGGTCGAAGCCCACACCCCACTTCTCCGCGAACTTCTGGCCCTGGATGGTGGGCTTCCCTGCCTCGTCTATGCACATGCGCTGGGGAGGGCCCGCCTGGGTTTCGGTCTGGTCCGCCTGGGCCGTCAGCAACCCGGATACGCGCCAGGCGATTTTTCGCGGTGAGTAGAAGGTGTCGAGGCCCGAGAAGTCCAGGCCCTGCCCAACGGCCCAGGTCTTGAAGGACAGGCTGAGGTCCGAAGTGAGCGGCTGCAGGAACCGCGCCGGGATCTCCTCGCAGTGCAGTTCCAGCAGGAAGTTCTGAGTGCCGCTCACTTCGCACCCCCCTTCCCCGTGATTTCCGCAGGTGTGGCAGCACCCTCCTCGTGTTCCAGGTAGGCCCGGGCGCAGGCGCTGGCCAGGTCCCGGACGCGCTTGATGACCATGGGCCGCTCGGTGGTGCTCACGGCGCCCCGGGCGTCGAGCACGTTGAAGGTGTGGCTCATCTTGAGGGCCTGCTCGTAGGCGCTGAGGAAGTGGCCGTGCTCCTTCAGCAGGCGCCAGCCCTCCTTCTCGAAGGCATCGAAGAGGGTCTTGTGCAGGCCCAGGTCCGCGTGCTCGAAGCTGTAGGCGCTGAGCTCGAACTCCTCCCGCTGGCGCATCTGGCCGTAGGTCACGGGGAAGACGCCGTCGTCCGTCTTCACCTCGCCGTGTACCAGGTCGAAGATGTTGTCGTAGCCCCCCAGGAACATGCAGATGCGCTCGATGCCGTAGGTCAGCTCGGCGCTCACGGGCCGGCAGTCCAGGCCGCCCACCTGCTGGAAATAGGTGAACTGGCTGATCTCCATGCCGTCCAGCACCACCTGCCAGCCCACGCCCCAGGCGCCCAGGGAGGGCGACTCCCAGTTGTCCTCTTCGAAACGCAGGTCGTGCTTGGAGAAGTCGATGCCCAGGGCCTCCAGGCTTTCGATGTAGAGGTCCTGCACTTTGGCCGGGCTGGGCTTGAGGATCACCTGGAACTGGAGGTGCTTGTAGACCCGGAAGGGGTTCTCGCCGTAGCGGCCGTCCGCCGGGCGGCGGGAGGGCTCCACATAGGCCACATTCCAGGGCTTGGCGCCCAGGGCGCCAAAGAAGGTGAGGGGGTTCATGGTGCCCGCCCCCTTCTCCAGGTCGTAGGGCTGGCCGATGAGGCAGCCCCGGTCGGCCCAGAACCGCTGCAGGCGGAGGATCAGTTCCTGGATGTGCATGGAGGCTCGCCAAAACGAGCATTGTAGCGCGTTTCCAACACTTCTGGAAGCTCGTGGACGCCCTGGCGGGCGGGGCCCGGCCTACTTGGCGATGCCCTTGGGGTAGCAGAGACCGCCGGTGATCTCGATGGTGGTGGCGTTGAGGGCCTCGTTCTCGACGCAGTAGCCGATCATGGAGGCGATCTCCTCGGGGGCCACCAGGCGGCCCAGGTGCACGTCAGCGAGGATGGCCTTCAGGGCGTCCTGGTTCATCCCGGTGAGCATGGGCGTCGCCGTGTAGCCCGGCGCGATGGCCACGCAGCGGATGTTGCGGATGCCCCGCATGAGGAACTCGCCGATGATGATCTTCGGCATGAGGGCATCGGCCACCTTGGCCGAGGAATAATTGATCTGCCCCACCTGTCCCGCCTTGTTCACGGACGAGATGGGCACCAGCAGGCCCTGCCAGCCCCCGTTGACCATGGCTTCCGCCGCGTCCCGCAGGGTAAGGAAGGTGCCCGACAGGTTCGTGTCGATCACCGCCTGCCACTTGTCGTAGCCCAGCTTCTTCGACACCTTGCCCGTCTCCTTGTCCAGGCTCAGCATCGTCCCGTCCCGGATGATCCCTGCGCAGGACACGGCGATGTTCAGTTGGCCGAAGGCCTCGAGGGTGCCCTTGATGAACCGCGCGGTATCGGCCTCGCTGGTGACGTTGGCCTGGATGCCGATGGCCTCGCCGCCCGCCTCCTGGATGTCCTTCACCACCCGGTCGATGTTCTTCTGGGCCATGTCCACGACGGCCACCCTGGCGCCCTGCTTCGCCAAGTGCTTCGCCACCGCCTCGCCGATGCCGTTGCCTCCGCCTGTCACCAGGGCCACGCTGCCTTTGATTTCCATGGTCGGTTCCTCGTCTGGTTCTTGAGTGGGTTCGGTTCGGGGCGTCCGATCGCTGGGATCAGAGCTCCCGGGGACAGGACACGCTCTCCTTGTCCCAGTAGATGAAGTTGGGGTGCGTCACGTCGGGGCCCACGATCTTCAGGTCGCCGATGGTATTCGGGTGATTGACGTCGGGACCCACGGTGCGGATGCCCACCGGGCAGATCGTCCGGGCCAGCGCATTGGCCCGGGCCAGGGCGTCGCCCTCAGAAAGGCCCGGGAACAGGCCCGCACCCGCGAGGCCGCGGGAGCCGTCCGGCCGGGCGCAGCTGAGGTCCCAGCGGTCGCCCCGGGCCTCCAGGCTGAACTGCAGGTCGTTGTACGTGAAGGTCGGCATGGTCGTCCTTTCCGGCGGGTCGCCCCGGCTACAGCTTCCTGAGGACAGTGATGCAGTTCGTGACTGCCGACCCGCCCACGTTGAAGGACACGGCGATGTCGGCCTTCTTCGCCTGCACGCCGATGGGCTCACCGATGACCTGCTTGTAGAGCAGGGCATGCATGGAGACCCCCGTGGCACCCACCGGGTGGCCCTTGGACTTCAGCCCACCCGACAGGTTGACCGCCACTCGGTCGTCGCGGGTGAACCGGCCGTCCAGGTAGTCGTAGCCGCCGCGCCCGTCCGCCGAGAGGCCCAGCGCCTCCATGGACAGCACCTGGTTGATGGTGAAGCAGTCGTGCACCTCGGCCAGGTCGATGTCGGCGGCCGTGATGCCCGCCTCCTGGTAGGCCTTGGCCGCGGCGTCCTTGCCCGCCATCAGCTCGTGCATGTTGGGCCGCACGTTCTCCGGCAGCCGCTCGACGGAGTGGCCGATGCCGGCGATCTCCACGGCCCTCTTCCGGTCGCTCACGTTCGAGGTCAGCGTGACCACCACCGCCGCCGCCCCGTCCGTCACCAGCGAGCAGTCATGCAGCCGCAGGGGCGCGGCGATCAGCATGTTCTTGCACTTGCCCTTCTCGTCCACCTCGTTGAGCTTCATGATGGCCTCCACCGTGGCGGGGCCGTTCTGGACGTGGGCCAGCGGATTCTCCGCGCCGTTCTTGTAGCAGAGCGCCCCGGCCGTCCAGAGCATCTTCTCCAGCTCGGGGGCGGGGATCTTGTAGTGCGCCTGGTAGCCCTTGGCGTACTCGGCGAACAGCATGGGGAAGGACATGCCCTTGGAACCCTCCGTCGGCCAGTGGGACGAGCAGGCCAGCACGTGGGTCATCTGCGGGGTCGGCAGCAGGTTCATCTTCTCCACGCCGATCACCAGGACATGCTTCGCCCGGCCCGCCTCCACCGCATACACACCTTGGTAGAGGGCCACCGAACCCGAGGCGCAGGCACACTCGCAGCGCGTCATGGGCTTGAACCGCAGGGCCGGGTCGATCTCAGCCGCCAGCGGGGCCACGTGCTCCTGGTTGATGAAGGAGCCTGGCGAGCAGGAGCCCACGTAGATCGCGTCGATGTCCTTGGCCTCCAGGCCCGCGTCCGCGATGGCGCCGCGGCCGGCCTCCACCAGCAGGTCGTAGTAGGTCTTGGTGTCCGTGATCAGCCCCGTGGCCTTGTCCTTCTTCACGAAGGCGCCGAACTGGGTGTTGTACGCGCCGATGATGCTCGCTTTGCTCATCGCTTTCCCTTTCAGTTGGACTGCCGTTGCCCTTCGATTGGTGCTGACTTGAGCTTGTGCGGCTGCGAGGGTGCAGCTCCCTGGGGACCCGGCGCGACGCGCCGGGTCCCCAGGTGGGTCTGCGCTAGTCCTCGATGCCGTCCTTGTGGGTTTCCTTGGCGAAGTACACGGAGATCGCGGTGATGGCCACCAGCAGCATCATGTAATACGCGATGTAGGTGTAGGCCTTGCCGGCTTCCACGCCCTTCTTGAGGAGGTAGGTGGCCACCAGGGGCGAGAGGCCGCCGGCGAAGATCGAGGCCAGCTGGTAGCCCAGGGAGGCGCCGCTGTAGCGGACGCGGGCCGAGAACATCTCGGACAGGAAGCTCGCCTGGGGGCCATACATGGCCGCGTGGCCCAGGGTGACGGGGATGACGATGGCGGTGGCGATGATCCAGGGCTCCCGGGTGCCCAGCATCCAGAAGAAGGGGAAGGCCATCAGGCCGCAGAAGAGGGCGCCCCACATGTAGACGGGACGGCGGCCGAGCTTGTCGGAGAGGGCGCCCCAGCCAGCGCAGGTGAAGATGGCGAAGAAGGCGGCCCAGAGCAGGCCGTTGAGGCCCACCGCACGGTCCATCTTGAGGTAGGTGGAGATGTAGACCAGGGAGAAGGCCGTGAAAACATAGAACAGGCCGTTCTCGGCGAAGCGGACGCCCATGGCGATGAAGATGTTCTTGGGGTGCTTGGTGATGGCCTCGATGAGAGGCATCTTGGCTTCCTGCTTCTGCTCCTTCACTTTTTCAAAGACCGGGGACTCGGCGATGGTCATCCGGATCCAGATGCCCACGACCACGAGGAGGAAGCTGAGCAGGAAGGGCACACGCCAGCCCCAGGTAATGAAGGCGGCATTGGCGGCCTCCTTGGTCTCCGCCCTGAGGAACCACATCGAGTTGGCGGCGCGGAAGACCAGGGTGGAGAGCAGCAGGCCGATGAAGGCGCCCAGCTGGGGCCAGGAGCCGTAGAAGCCGCGCCGGTTGGCGGGGGCGTGCTCCACTGCCATGAGCACCGCACCGCCCCACTCGCCGCCCAGGCCGAAGCCCTGGAGGAGGCGCATGGTGATCAGGAGCACAGGGGCCCAGATGCCGATGACGTTGTAGGTGGGTAATAGACCGATGCAGGCGGTGGCCAGGCCCATGATCATCAGGGTCAGGTAGAGCATCTTCTTGCGGCCGATCTTGTCGCCGTAGTGGCCGAACACGATGCCGCCGAGGGGGCGGGCCAGGAAGCCCAGCGAGAAGGTGGCGAAGGCCAGCAGGGTGCCGACGATGGGATCGTAGCTGGGGAAGAAGATCTTGTTGAAGACCAGGGCGGCGGCGGTTCCGTAGAGAAAGTAGTCGTACCACTCGATGGACGTGCCGATCAGGCTGGCGAGGGCCACCTTCACGATCTGTCGGTGCTCCTGGTCGGGAGCGGCGGGGGAAGCTGCGAGGGCCAAGGGGGACTCCTGTGCTGGAAATGGGGGGGAAGGGAAAGCGGGATGGATCGGGCTGAAAGGCGGTGCTGGCTCACCGGACCGGGTCAGGGGCCCGGGATCATGTTCAGTAGGCCCATGGGCTCGTCGCGGAAGATGCACTCCGGCATGAGGCGCAGGTCCGGCGCGATGGCGGGAGCGAAGTCCATGTGGGCGAGGATGTCCCGGTCGAGGCCGACCCCCGGGGCGATCTCGATGAGCTCCAGGCCCTTCGCCACCAGGCGGAAGACACAGCGCTCGGTGACATAAAGCACCCGCTGGCCCCGCTTGAAGGCCACTTCGCCGCTGAAGGTCCGGTGTTCGACTTCCTGCAGGAACTTGCGGGTGGCGCCTTCCTTGAGGATCTTGAGGGCCCCGTTCTCCACGGCGATCTCAAGGCCCCCGGCGGTGAAGGTGCCCACGAAGACGACGGTCTTGGCGGACTGGGAGATGTTGATGAAGCCACCGGCCCCGGCCAGCCGGGGCCCGAACTTGCTGACGTTCAGGTTCCCGTGGCGGTCCGCCTGCGCCAGTCCGAGGAAGGCCAGGTCGAGGCCGCCCCCGTCATAGAAATCGAACTGGGAGGGCTGGTCGATGAGCGCCGCGATGTTCGAGCCCGCGCCGAAGCTCAGGCCGCCGGCGGGCACCCCGCCGATGACGCCGGGTTCCGTGGACAGTGTCATGAGGTCCGAGGCGCCCTCTTCCACGGCCACCGAGGCGATGCCCTCCGGCATGCCGATGCCCAGGTTCACCATGCAGTCCGGCTTGAGCTCCAGGGCCGCCCGGCGGGCGATGAGCTTCCGCTCGCTCAGTTCCATGGGCTCCATCGAGGAGATGGCGATGCGGATCTCGCCGCTGTAGGCGGGGTTGTACTGCTCGCCGAAGGTCTGCATGTGGTATTCGGGGCATTCGGCCACCACCACCGCATCCACGAGCACACCGGGCACCTTGACCTGGCGTGGATGCAGCGAGCCGCGATCCGCGATCCGCTCCACCTGGACGATCACCTTGCCACCGCTATTCCGCACGGCCATGGCGATGGCCAGGGCCTCCAGGGTGAGGGCTTCCTTTTCCATGGTGATGTTGCCGTCCGGATCCGCCGTGGTGCCCCGGATGAGGCCGATCTGGATGGGGAAGGCCCGGTAGAAGAGATACTCCTCCCCATGGATGGTCATGACCTCGACCAGGTCCTCGGTGGTGCGCTGGTTCAGCTTGCCGCCGCCGAACCGGGGATCCACGAAGGTCCCCAGCCCGATGCGGGAGATGGTGCCGGGCTTGCCGGCGGCGATGTCCCGGAAGAGGTGGGCGATGCAGCCCTGGGGCAGGTTGTAGCCCTCGATCTTGTCGGAGAGGACCAGAGCCTGCAGCTTCGGGGCCAGGCCCCAGTGGCCGCCGACGACACGCCGCACCAGACCCTCGTGCCCGAGGTGGTTCAGACCCCGCAGTTTGCCGTCCCCCTGTCCCGCCGCGTAGACCAGGGTCAGGTCTCGGGGTCCGGCCGTCTGGAGGAACCGGTGCTCCAGGGCGATGGCGAGGTTCTCGGCGAAGCCGATGCCCACGAAGCCACCGGTGGCAATGGTGTCCCCGTCCCGGATGCAGGCCACGGCATCGGCTGCCGTGGTGACCTTGCTCCGGCGCACGGGGGTCGAGGCTGTGGGCATGTCATCTCCGTCCATGTGGGATTCCTGATCCCTTCAGCAACCGAGATGCCAATCCTAATTTTTTTTCAATTTGCTACAATTAGTGAACTTAAAGAAACCACTCTGATGATGATTGTCTCCGCTATGAGATTTCCTTTTTGCTCATAAGTCGCTCCGAAAATCGTTTTTTATTTAATTTGAACCAAGAAACAAGGTTTCTTTTCAGCCTATTCTCCAAAAAGAGACATGTCTCAATTTGGAGACATTCGCTGGAGAGCCGTCATCCGCTTGTAGAAGGTGGCTCGGCCGATGCCCAGGCGTTGGGCAGCCACCACGACCTTGCCCTGGGCGGCGTTCAGCGCCGACTCGAGAATGCGGCGCTCCGCCTCGGCCATGGCCAGGGTGTAGGTGGTCGCCGACGTGGGCTGGGAGCCGGTGTGAACAGGGTCGTCTTGGATTTTCAGCAGTCCCTTGAAGACCTGGGCTTCGAGCCTGACCTCGTCAGTGTTCATCACGGCCCGCTCGAGGACATTGCGCAGCTCCCGGACATTCCCGGGCCAGCGATGGTGCTTGAGGTAATCGATGGCCTCGGGACTCATCTCCCGGGCGCTCGTGCCATTCTCCAGCGCCGTCTTCTCGAGCAGGTGCTCGCAGAGCAGTTCCAGGTCGCCCAGCCGCTGCCGGAGCGCAGGCAGGGGGATGTTCAGCACATTGAGGCGGTAGAAGAGGTCCTTGCGGAACCGCCCCGCCTCCACCATGGCCTCCAGGTCCATGCTGGTGGCCGCCAGGATGCGCACGTCCAGAGGGATGACACGGTTGGAGCCGAGGGGCTCGCATTCATGCTCCTGGAGCACTCGCAGCAGCTTTGATTGCAGGGGCAGGGACAGGTCGCCGATCTCGTCCAGGAACAGGGTTCCACCGTGGGCCAGTTCGAACTTTCCGGGTCGATGCTTGCGCTCGGCGCCGGTGAAGGCGCCCGGGGCTACACCAAAGAACTCGGCCTCCATCAGGGTCTCCGGAATGGCCGCCATGTTGACTGTGACGAAGGGTCGCTTCGCCCTGGGGCCCCCCGCATGGATGGCGTGCGCCAGCAGCTCCTTGCCGGTGCCCGTCTCGCCCTGGAGCAGGACTGGGGCCAGCAGCTGGGCCGCCCGCCGGGCCTGCCGCTTCACCTCCATGGTGGCCTGGCTGTCCCCGATGAAGGAGCTGAACGTGTACTTGGTGGCCCGTGCCTCGGCGAGCTTCCGGTGCGCCCGGGCCAGCTCGGTCTGGAGCCTGGAGAACCGGTCGAACAGTGGCTTCAGGGACTCGTAGTGGCTGAAGAGAGCGAAACCCACGGCGCCGGCCACCTGGCCCGCCTCGTCACGGAAGGGCATCCGCATGACGACGAAGGTCTGGTTCGTGGCCTCCAGCAGGTCGAGGAGGATGGGCTCTCCTGTCTCCACCACCTGGCGCATGAGGCTGTTGGGGATGATGGCTTCGATTTCCTGGCCGATGGCCTTGACCGGGTCGATGTTCAAACGGGCGGCGTAGCGGTCGTTGATCCAGATCACCCGCGCAGCGTGGTCCACGATCACCGTGCCTTCACACAGCCCCTCGAAGCAGTCGAACATCGACTGCATCGCCTTGGTCTGGAGCAGGGAGGGATCCTGCAGGGGGAGGAGCGGGCTCGGCACGGGAATACCTTGGGGACTCCCGAGGATTCTAGCCTGTCCATGCCCTCGCCGGGTGCCTGGCCCGATGGCCTCGTGGAGCCCTGCAAACCGCCTCCCAGGATTTGCTAAGCTCGGGAAATGCCCATCCGCCCTGCTCTGCCCGCCGATGCCCCGAAGCTGTCCGCCCTGGGCGAGCGCCTCTGGCGCGCAACCTACGAGGGCTTGATTCCCGCACCCGATCTAAACCAGCACCTGGCGCAAACCTTCGGGCCGACCCAGCAGGCGGCGGAGCTGGCCGACCCGGCCTGCACCACCCTGGTGATCGAGGAGGATGGTGTCCTGCTGGGGTACACCCTGCTCCGGGCCCGGGGTCCCGAGGCGGAGGGGAACGCTGCTGCGTTCGCCCGGCCCTGCGAGATCGCCCGGTTCTACCTCGACCACTCCTTGCATGGCTCCGGAACCGCCCAGGAACTGATGGCCGCCATCCTGGCGCACGCGATGTCGGCCGGTCATGACGGACTCTGGCTCCAGGTCTGGGAGCAGAACCCCCGGGCCATCCGCTTCTACGCCAAGGCCGGCTTCCGCGACATCGGCGAGACGGTCTACCCGGTGGGCGCGCTGGTGTACCAGGATCGCCTGCTGGTGCACAGCCTCATGGCGCGGAAACTCTGATCAGACCTTGATCACGTGCGTGTCCGCGAACAGGTCGTGCAGGCAGCGCCGGGTGGGCTGGAAGATGAGCAGCACATCCAGCAGGTGGATGATGGCCCCGCTGCCCTTCACCTTGAGGACATATTCCACCACGGCCCCGACCACGGCGAAGGGGAGCCAGCGGAGGAAGAAGACCCGCCAGATGCTGGGCGTATCCCCCTCGCTGGTGATCATGCGGATGCCGAGCACCTTCTTGCCGATGGTCTGGCCATGGCGCACCAGCAGCACGATCTGCGTGATCAGCACCGCCAGGGAGGCCCCGACCGCCAGGACGATGACCACCAGCAGGCTGCCCATGCTCCTGGTCACGAGCACCATGGGCAGCAGGACCAGGATGGCGCCCAGCGGGGCGAAGGACAGGAGGGCGTCCACCAGGGCGGCGCCGAGGCGACTGAGGCGAGTGGCGGCCTCGACTTCGTGGGTTTCCTGGGCTGGGTAGGGTTCCATGGGCGCTCGCTGGTTCCTGACAGGGTGCAAAAGGTTCCGGCCTCTGGCAAGGGTTCTGTGGGGCTGGAGCGCACCCTGTGACCTGGGTCCGTGGTTGGCCTCCCCGAAACCTGGGGATTCGCAGGAGGGCCCCTGCATCCTGCGGGACGGTCGTGTCGGGGTCTGCTAGCCTGGGCTCATCCCTAAGGTGATGTGTGATGGCCTTCCTAGCCCGGCTTGGCGCGCCGGTTCGCGGCTTCCTGGAGTTCCTGGGCGACCAGGCTCACCTGGTGCTGCGCACCCTGCGCCATGCCCTCCTGCTGCGCATGGGCCAGCTCGGGGTGGTGGGTGGCCAGACCAAGCTGCAGATCCGCTTCACGGGTCTGGACGCGCTGTGGCTGGTGAGCGGCACGGCCCTGCTGCTGGGCGCCGTGACGCTCATCCAGGCCTTCAGCCAGCTGTCGGGCCTGGGGGCGGAGAACTACATCGGCGTGCTCATGGTGCTCATCATCCTGCGGGAGCTGGGCCCCCTGCTCACCGCGGTGCTGGTGATCGGCCGCAGTTCCACGGCCATCGCCGCGGAGCTGGGCGCTATGCAGCTGAACGGAGAGGTCGATGCCCTCGCCGTCCACGGCGTCAACCCCTACCAGTACCTCCTGCTGCCACGCTGGCTGGGGGTGCTGATCTCCGTCTTCGTGCTGGTGGTCTTCTTCGACACCTTGGCCCTGGCCGGCGGCCTGCTGGTGGCGAAGCTGAAATACGGCGTCACTTTCGGGTTCTACCTGGAGTCCGTGCGGCAATCGCTGTCCAACCGTGATTTCCTGGCGACCCTGCTCAAGGTGGTGCTCTTCGCCGGAGCGATCACCTTCCATGCCTGCCACTTTGGCCTGCGCATCCAGCGCAGCCAGACCGAGATCCCCCAGGCCGTGACCAAGACCGTGGTGTCGGCGCTGGTGGCCGTCTTCGCGCTGGACGGCTTCATCGCCGCCCTCTTCTACTTCTGATCCGGATGCCACGATGATCGACGTCCGCGATCTCGCCCTCGATGCACCAGACGGTCGTCTGCTGCTCGAGGGGCTCGACCTGGCCATGCCCAGGGGGGGCCACGTGCTGGTGTCCGGCCCCAGCGGCTGCGGAAAGACCCGCCTGCTGCGGGTGCTCGCCGGCACGGAGCGCCCGGCCCGGGGCCAGGTGCGGATCGGGGGCCGGGAGGTGTGGCCCGGCGGCGGCGTCCTCGCACTCGACGGCCACGTCCGCCTGGGTTTCGCCTTTGCCAGCGGTGGCCTGCTCTCGAACCTCAGCCTGCGGGACAATGTCGCCCTGCCCTTGCGATTCCTGGGGCTGCCCACCCAGGATCAGGAGCGCCGCACGGGCGAGGCCCTGGAACGTCTGGATCTGGTGGCCGTCGCGGGCCTGCGCCCCCATGCGGTCAGCGCCTCGGCCCGGAAACACGCCAACCTCGCCCGGGTGCTGGCCCTGGAGCCCGAGCTGATCCTTCTGGACGATCCCCTCGAGGGTCTGGATGCCGCCGACCGGGGCCTGGCCCAGGAGCTGATCCGGGCCTGGGCCATGGACGCCTCCCGTACCCTTGTGGTCACGGCGGAGGAGGACCAAGGCTTTGCCTTTCTGGACGCGGAACGCCTCCAGATGGCCCCGATCTCCCTGTCCCAGGAGCCGCCATGAACTTCGAGAAACAGGATGCCCGGCTCGGGCTGCTGGTGCTGGCCGCCTTGGCCCTCTTCACGGCGCTGGTGGTCTACAAGAATGCGCAGGCGGTCACGGAGCGCAGCTACGCGCTGGTGGTGCACCTGGACCAGATGGAGGGCCTGGCGCCCGGCACGGATGTGCAGCTCCGGGGCTACCGGGTGGGCACCGTCGAGCGGGTGGACATGCGCCAGGAAGGCAAGGACTACCACTTCCTGGCCCGCATCGCCGTGCGGGAGGACATCAAGCTCTGGCGGGGCACCCGGGCGACCCTCGCCCCCAAGGGCGTGGGCAGCGTCATGCTCGACCTGAAGCTGCCGGACCTGGCCCAGCGCACCGTCCTGCTGGCCGCGGGCGAAGAGATCCCGGGCGATTCCGGTGTTTCCATCGCCGGGGTGCTGGAACGCACGGACCACCTCATGGCCAGCCTCCAGGCCGGCGTGGACGGCTTGCGCGGCCGCCTCGAGAAGAAGGGCCTGGGGGACGTGATGGATCACCCCTCGGTCCACCAGGCCCTTGTGTCCCTGGATGGCACCCTGCGGGAATTCCAGTCCCTGGCCAGGGAAAGCCGGGGTCTGGTGGGCCACGCGGACCGCAGCATGGGCGGGGCCGACAAGGCCCTGGCGGACCTCGACGGGAGCCTCTCCGTGGTGCGTGGCCTACTGGAGAAGCGTGGTCCTGAGCTGGATCAGATCCTGGTGAGCCTCGCCGCCACCCTCAAGCAGGCCGAAGGTTTCATGGGCCGCTTCGCCGGCCAGGACCACCCCGAGCTGTCCCAGACGCTCAAGAGCCTGCGCCGCTCCCTGGCCTCCGTCGAGGAGCTGCTGGAGCTCCTCAAGCAGAAGCCCAACCGCGTCGTCTGGGGCACCCCGAGCGAAGCCGAGCGGGAGAAAGCGAAAAAGAGCATCGAGGCGTCGAAACAGGTTCCGCCAGCACCCTGAGGCTTGGACCCGGCGGTGGGCCGCGCCGATTACCTGCAGGCCACCCTGAAGCGGGTGAGGGCCTGCAGGACGGTGCTCGACAAGCGGTTGTAGTCACCATCGAGCTGGGTGATGGCGCCAGCCTCGTCCCCTGCGGACGCCTTGCGGAGGATGCTGGCGGCGACCTGGTGGAACTCCGTGTGGGCGCCGCGCAGGAAACCGAATTCGGGTTTCGCCGCGCTCGTCTTAGTGCTTTCCTCCTGGATCCATTTCCCGAGCTCGCAGAGGTCATCCTTGGATACCACGTTCGGGTCCAGCATTTCGTCGGAGTGCCCTTCCACGGCCATCCGCAACCTGATTTTCCACTTCAGGTGGACCGACAGAGCCTGCTCGAAGTTCATCGTTCCCCCTGGAGCCCCTGGATTGTGGACAGCCATGTCATCGACCTCCCCTGGACCTGACTTGAGCCCCCAGAAACTCACCTCAGTCCAGGACTACTCGATCCCCTGCAGCATCTGGCGGAGCTCGCCCAGGGAGAAGGGCTTCTGCAGGGTCAGCACGGAGGGGAAGTCCGCCAGGACCAGCTTGAGGTCCGTATCCAGGAAGCCCGTGGCGATGATGACCCGGATCTCGGGGCGCAGCTGCAGGATGCGGGGCAGGGCATCGGCCCCGGTCATGCCCGGCATGTTGTGGTCCAGGATCACCAGATCGGCTTCGAAGCCCGCCGCCAGCCGCCGGATGGCCTCGAGTCCCCCCGCAGCCGTTTCGACGTGGTGGCCCAGCTGCTCGAGCATGGGCGGCAGGATGTCCCGGATGAGGGGATCATCATCCACCAGGAGGACCCGCAGGGGCCGCCCACGCTGGATCTCGGCCACCTTGGCCTCCGCTTCCTTCTGGGCCTGCACGGTCGAGGACGGGATCCGCAGGAGGATGCGGGTGCCCTGCCCCAGGTCACTCTGGATGTCCAGGGTGCCCCCGTGGGCGGTCACGGTGCCGTAGACCATGGCCAGCCCCAGGCCCGTGCCCCGGCCCGGCGGCTTGGTGGTGAAGAACGGCTCGGTCACCCGGTGGAGGATCTCGGGCGGGATGCCTTCCCCTGTATCGGCCACCAGCAGGCATACGTGGTCACCCTCCAGGTGGGTCTGGATCGTCAGCGTGCCGCCCTTCGGCATGGCGTCGAAGGCGTTCACACACAGGTTCATGAAGGCGCTGCCCAGGCTGCTGGATTCCCCCTTGATCTTGGGCAAGCCATCGACCAGGCGGACGTCGAAGGTGAAGCGCTGCCGACTGGTGCGAACCAGCAGATCCAGCTCCTTCCGGATCAGGGTGTTGAGGTCCATCTCCTTGGCCTGCTGCAGGCCCTTGCGGGCGAAGTCTGTCAGGCCCTTCACGAGGTCCCGGCCCCGGGTGGCGGCGTTCTCGATGGTGCGCAGCGCCTTGGTGAGCGGCTCATCGCCTTCGCGCTTGATCTGCAGCAGGGAGGCCATGCCCAGGATGGCGGCCAGGACGTTGTTCATGTCGTGGGCGATGCCCCCGGCCAGGCTGCCCAGGCTGTCCAGCTTCTGCGAGTGCTGGACCTCCGCCTCCAGCTTGCGCCGTTCGTCCTCATTGCGCTTGCGCTCGGTCAGGTCCTGCGTGAAGGCCAGAATGGCGGGGCCATCCTGCAGATCCAGGTGCGCGGTTTGCACCTCCACCGCGACTTCCCGCCCACGCAAAGTGATGAACACTTCCTCGAGGGGCTCTGTGGGGGCATGGGTCCGGCGGACCTGCTGCATGCGTTCCGTCACCTTGGCCACGAACGAGGGGTGGATGTGCTTCAGGAAATCCAGGCCAATGATCTGGCCGGGCTGGTCCGCCTCCAGCAACCGGGCGGCGGCCTGGTTGGCATCGATGATGCGTCCGTTCCGATGGATGTACATGGGTGCGGGCGAAGACTGGAAGAGCTGGCGGAAGCGGAGGGAACTCTCCTTCAGCTCATCCTGGGCCTGGTGGTGTTCCCGGGCGGACCGAACCAGGCGACGGGTCCAGAACAGCAGCGCCGCTCCCCCCAAAAACCAGAATGCGAGTATCGACCCGATGGAGATGTCCTTGTGGGTGGGCCACGAGGCCAGCACCCCTTCGCCCATCGGAACCATAACGTTCAGGCCGCCCCTCACATCGCCCACCCGGTAGCCCTGCTGGGCGTGGCAGGCCATGCAGCCCGGCTCCACCAGGAAGGCTCCCATGTAGCGAAGCACGGGACGTCCCTGGGCCATGGTCACTTCGAAGCATTCCCTGGTTCCATCCCGGAAGGACTCCAGCGCCTTCCGCTCCCAGGCATCCGCTGCATTCTGCGGGCGGATGGGATTGAGGCTGGTGAGGTGGCTCTTCACCACGTAGTCGATCTCTTCCAGCTCATGGACCATCCGGGTCATGTAGGCCGGGTTCACCAGGGTGAGTCGAAGCCCCTGGCTGGTGGTTACGTCCCGGTTCGGAAGGTGGCCGAGGTAGGGATTGGGTGGCGTCTTTTCATCCAGGGGGACATAGACGCCCCCCCGCTCCGTGGCCCAGCGGCGGTAGGCAAGATCCTTGTGGTAGGCGTCCCTGGCTCGGTTGAGGGCGATCGACCGATCCTCTTGGTTGGCTGTGTACAAGGCAAGACCGAGGAAACCGGCGATGATGAGGGACCACCCCAGGAACAACAGCAGGAAGGCCCGCCAAGTTCCGAGCCGTGCAAGGGTATTGATGGGGTGGATGTGCATGGCGGGTTCCGCTGCGGAGAAACTTCAGGATTCGTGGCCGCACCAGGCGACCAGATGGCTGGCGATGGCCGGCAGGGGCGCCTGCTGCTCCACGGCGCCCCGCAGCCAGGCGGAGCGGGGCATGCCATAGACCACACAGGTGGCCTCGTCCTGGCCCAGCGTGCGGGCACCCTTCTGGCGCAGGGCCAGCAGGCCACGGGCCCCATCCTCGCCCATGCCGGTCAGGATGACACCCATGGCGTGGGCGCCACAGGTCTCGGCCACGGACTGGAACAGCACATCCACCGAGGGCAGGTGGCGGGAGACGCGGTCCCCGGCCTTGAGCAGCGCCACCAGGCCCTTGCTGTGGCGCTCGATGGTGAGATGGACCTCGCTGGGGGCAAGGTACACCGTGCCCGGCTTGAGGACCTCCCCCTCCTCGGCGACCTTCACCCGGGCCCGGCAGGAGCGGTCCAGGCGTTCCGCGAAGGCTCCGGTGAAGCCCGGCAGCATGTGCTGCACCACCGCGATGGGCGGCAGGTTCTCCGGGATGGCCTCGAAGATCTGGCGCAGGGCCTCGGTGCCGCCGGTGCTGGAACCGATGGCGATGAGGGCCCGGCCGGCCCTGGCCCGTTCGGCCAGGGGCGCCAGCACCGGGTGCGCGGCGGGCGAGGGGGCCCGGTGGACATGGACCCGCGCCAGGGAAGCGGCGTATACCGTCTCGGCGATCTCGGCCCCCATGGCCTCCAGGCCGGCGGCCTGATTCATCGCGGGCTTGCCGATCACGTCCACCGCCCCCAGGTCCAGGGCGTCCAGGGCCGTGGTGGTCCCCTTGGCCGTGAGGCTGGACAGCATCACGGCCGGCATGGGGTGGGCCTTCATCAGCTTGCCCAGGAACGTGAGGCCGTCCATCCGGGGCATTTCCACATCCAGCGTGAGTACATCGGGATTCAGTTCCTTGATGCGTTCCCGGGCATCGTAGGGATCGTTGGCCGTGCCCACCACCTCGAGCTGGGGATGGCGGGACAGGATGGCGTGCAGCACCTGGCGGACCAGGGCACTGTCATCCACGATCAGGACTCGGCGCTTGCGCTCTTGGTTCATGAGAACAACTCCACGTCGCCGTCTTCGGTGGTCCGGCTGAATTCCTGGAGGTAGCTCAGCTCGCGGATGAGGACGGTGTCGTTGTGCGTGCGCTCCATCCGCTTGACGAGCACCTGGCCAGTATGGGGGAAGAAGTACACCTTGCGGGGATAGGGCCCGCCCATGTCCTCGCTCCAGAGGGGGATATCCTCGTTTCGCAGGAACTGCCGGACGAAATCGATGTTCTGCTCCCCCACATCGGAGGTCATGCCCTGCATCACCCGGCCGCCGCCGAAGGCCTTGGCCACCAGGCGGTCCCGCTGGGCCCCCAGGTGCAGGAGGTTGTTGATGAGGTATTCCATGGCCGCCGCGCCATAGCGGGCTGCGTAGAACACGTCCGGATCCCGGTCGCCAAGCTTCGTGGGGAGCATGAAATGGTTCATGCCGCCCACCATGGCGATGGGGTCCAGCAGGCAGGCCGCCACACAGCTGCCGAGCACGGTGACGATGACCTCGTCCTTGTCGGTGGCGTAGAACTCGCCGGGCAGGATCTTCATGGCCTGCCGGTCGAAGTTCCGATCCAGGTACTTCGAGGCCCGGCCATGGACGAGGGGAACGGATGGCGGGCTCATTTCGCCGCCTCCTTGCGCCGGTAGATGGTCTGCCCCAGGGACTTGAAGCCCAGGGTATTGTCCAGCAGCGCCTCGGAATGCCCCACGAACAGCAGTCCCTCGGGCACCAGCAGCCGGTGGTAGCGCTGCAGCAGCTTCCTCTGCGTGGGCTTGTCGAAGTAGATCATGACATTCCGGCAGAAGATGGCCTGGAAAGGTTCCTCGCCGAGGGCCCAGGCTTCGTCCAGGAGGTTCAGCTGCTGGAAGGTGATGAGCTGCTGAAGCTCCGGTCGGATCCGGACCTTGTCCTCGTTGTCCCCTTTGCCCTTCAGGAAGGCGAACCGTTTCCAGGCGTCGTCGAGGTCGTCGATGCGTGCCATGGGATAGATGCCCTTGGCGGCGGTGCTGAGCACGGCGGTGTCCAGATCCGTGGCCAGGATCTGGATCGTCCGGGTGGAGCCGAAGGCCTTGAGCAGGGTCATGGCCAGGGTGTAGGGCTCCTCGCCCGTGGAGCAGCCGGCACTCCAGATCCGGAGCGGACGTGAGCCGGAGGCGGGCGTCTTCAGGAGTTCCACCAGCTGGGTGAAGTGGTGGCCTTCCCGGAAGAAGCTCGTGAGGTTCGTGGTCAAGGCATTGATGAACTCGGACCACTCGGGGCATTGGGGATCCTCGAGCCGGTGCAGGTATTCTTCGTAGGACTGGACCCCCAGGCTACGCAGGCGCTTGGCGAGCCGCGACTGCACCATGGTGATCTTGTGGGGGGCCAGGGCGATGCCGCTGTGCTCGTGCAGGAGGTTGCGGAGGCCTTCAAAGGTCTTGGGCGAGAGCTGCACCTGCCCCAGCAGTGCTGGATCCAGCTTGGGGCGGGCGATGCGGCTCATACACTGGCCGCGGCCGTACTGGCCTCCAGACGCATGAGTCCCGGCACATCCAGGATCAGGGCCACGCGGCCATCCCCCAGGATGGTGGCGCCCGAGACGCCCTCGACCCGTTTGTAGTGGGTCTCCAGGCTCTTGATCACCACCTGCTGCTGGCCCAGGAGCTCATCCACGGCCATGGCGGCGCGGCGGCCCTCGGACTCCACCAGCACCAGCAGGGTGCGCTCGGAAGCATCCGGATTCGGGCCCAGCCCCAGCAGCGTCAGCAGCCGCACCACGGGAATGAACTCACCCCGCAGGCTGATGACTTCACGATCCCCCTTCACCGTCTGCACATCGGCCACCTGGCGCTGGAAACTCTCCAGCACCGAGGCCAGCGGGAAGACGTAGATCTCTTCGCCGACCCGGACCGTCAGACCGTCGAGGATGGCCATGGTGAGGGGCAGCACCAGCCGGATCAGGGTACCCCGGCCGGGCTCGCTCTCCACTTCGATGCGGCCGCCCAGGGAGCGCACATTCTGGCGCACCACGTCCATGCCCACGCCCCGGCCCGAGAGGTCCGAGACCTGCTCCACGGTGGAGAAGCCCGGCTCGAAGATGAGCAGGTTCAGCTCCTCGTCGGAAGGCCGGCTGCCGGGCTGCAGCAGACCCCGGTCCAGGGCCTTCTGGTAGATGCGGTCCCGGTTCAGTCCCTTGCCATCGTCCTTCACTTCGATATGGATGTGCCCGCCCCGGCTGGAGGCGCGGAGGGCGATGCTGCCCATGGAGGGCTTGCCGGATTTCTGCCGTTCTTCCTTGGTCTCCATGCCGTGATCCACGGCGTTGCGCACCAGATGCGTGAGGGGATCCACCAGCATCTCGATGAAGGTCTTGTCCAGCTCCGTGGCCTGCCCCTCCATGATCAGCTCCACGTCCTTCCCCAGCTGCTTGCCCAGCTCGTGGACCATGCGCGGGAACCGGGAGAACACCATCTCCACCGGCACCATGCGGATGCCCATGACCCGCTCCTGCAGCTCCCGGGTCTGCCGGTCCAGCTGCAGCAGGGCGGCACTCATCTGCTCTTCGCCCTGCATCGTGTTCGACAACTGCGAAGCCTGGGCCAGCATGGCCTGGGTGATGACCAGCTCGCCCACCAGGTTCACCAGGCGGTCGATCTTCTCCGTGGCCACCCGCACTGTGGAAGCCTCGGCCTGGTTGCGCTTCTTGGTCTGCTGATCGAGGGCCTTGTTGACGACCTCGGGCTTGACCTTGCCCATGTCCACCAGCAGCTCGCCCAGGCGCTTCTGCTGCGACAGGGCCTCCCGGATATCCGCCGGGCTGACTCCGGCCTCCACCTGGAGGATGTCGCCCAGGTTCGGTACGGCTCCCAGAGGGGGCAAGGGCTGGATGCGCAGGTTGTCGCCATCCGCCACGAATTCGAAGATGTCATCCACGTCGGCCTGGGGATGGGAGGTCTCCAGCCGCACATCCCAGGCCAGGTGGCAGTCCTCGGGATCCAGCTCGTTCGAAGCCGGGATCCGGGTCAGGTCGGTCCAGGTCTGCAGGTGGCCCAGCTTGGCCAGGTCCCGGAACAGCCGCTCCAGGTTCACGCCCCGGCGGAAGGCGTCCAGGGGCGCTTCGAAGCGGATGGAGAAACCCGTCCCCCCCTTCATGGCCTGGTCCCTGGCCGGAGCGGCCGGGGTGGATGGCGCGGGCAGCGGGGCCCCGGCGTCCGCCTGCAGCCGGGTGATCAGCTCGGCCTGGGCCTGCTGTTCGCGGGGCGAGAGGCTTTCCCCCCGACGGGCCTGGTGCAGGTGGCTGCGGATCAGGTCCACCCCCTGGAGCAGCATCTCGCGCAGCTCTGAGGTCATGGGCCGGTTCCCCTGCCGCACGGGTTCCAGGGTGCTTTCCAGCTTGTGGGTGAAGGCCGCGACTTCGGGAAAGCCGAAGGTGGCGGCGTTGCCCTTGATGGAATGGGCCGCCCGGAACAGGGTGTGGAGATCCTCCACCTCCACCGCCGCCAGATCCATGGACAGAAGGGTGGCCTCCATGCCGTCGGCCAGCTCAGTGGCCTCTTCAAAAAAGGCGTCTCGGAATTGGGCCATTGCGTCAGACATGGGGCAACCTCAGATGACTTTGTTCACCACGTCCAGCAACTTTTCAGGACTGAAGGGCTTGACGATCCAACCCGTCGCACCCGCCTCCTTGCCCTTCTGCTTCATCGACGCATCGGACTCGGTGGTGAGCACCAGGATGGGTGTGAACTTGAACTCAGGCAGGGCCCGGAGCCGCGCCACCAGGGTGATGCCATCCATCCGCGGCATGTTCACGTCCGTGATGATGAGGGACAGTTTCTTGCCCTTGGCCACCTCCAGGGCCTCCACGCCGTCGCCGGCCTCGATGACGTCGAAACCTGCGCCCTTCAGCGTGAAGCTGATCATCTGGCGCATGGTGCTCGAGTCATCGACGGTGAGAATGCTATGTCCCATCGTTCAGCTCCCCTTCAGAAAAGATCCACTTCACGGGCAGTGAGCGAGCCGCTCTTCACTGCGCGGAACTGCACCCGGGCCGCCTCGATTTCGAGGAGGCGGGCTTCGAGGAAGGCGAGGGCGGCCGCTTCAGGTTCGCCGTCCGCCAGCTTGGCCTCCAGCTGCTTCCAGGCGGAAGCCTGTTCCAGCAGGTTGCCCAGCTCCTTGAGGCAGGCCATGAGGGTCTGGTGCACCAGGTCCTCGAACTGGAGGCTGCGCACCACATGACCCACCTGGTCGGTGATCTTCTTGGCATTCTCTTCCATCTGGCCGACCAGATCCTTGACGATCCAGTTGGTGGTCTGGATGGCCATGATCAGGGCCTCGGAATCGCTCTTGGACTGCCGGGCCACGTCCATGTCCTTGCTGGCCACGTCCTTCATGTGGGCGTTCGCGAGTTCCAGCGCGGCCTTGGTGCCGTGGACCTGGGCCTGGATGTTGGTGCTGAGGGCCGTACTGCGGTCCGCCAGCTTGGAGACTTCCCCGGCCACCACGGCGAACCCGGCCCCGAACTGCCGGGCGTGGGCGGCCTCGATGCTGGCGTTCAGGGACAGCAGGTGGGTCCGCCCCGCGATCTCCGCCAGCTCGTCGAGCATGCCTTCCATGCGCTGGGACCGTTCGGAGATGTCGTTGATCTGGTCCACCATCTGCGCCGTCGAATCCGAGACCGACATGATGTGGTTCAGCAGCCCGTCGACGGTGCCCATGATGCTGGAGCTGGCGTGATCCGCACCCCCGGCTTCCTCCCCTTCGAGGGAGTTGCTCATGTTGGTCTGGACCTCCCGGACCAGCAGGTGCTGGTGCTGGACACTCTGGTTCAGGGTCTTCAGGGCGTCCTCGAGGGTTCCCGCCGCCTCGCGCACCAGGCCGTCCACCTGGAGCAGTTCCGGCGTCAGGAAGTTCACCTGGCCTTCCAGCATGGTGCCTTCCCGGGCCGCCAGGCGGCGGAGGGTTTCCCGCAGACTGGGGTCAGGCGCCGACGCCGCTTCCACGGGCGCTGGACCGGCGGCGGTGCTGGAGAACCAACGGCTCATGCAGTGCTCCCGCCGAACAGCTGCGCCAGGCCCAGGGGGGCGAAGCGGGTCTTCCATTCTTCTTTGGCGCCCACCATCGAGAACTGGACGCCCTTGGACCGGAGATCCCGGTCCAGGGCACAAAGCAGTTGGATCCCGGACAGGTCCAGGTCTCCGAGGTTGGACAAATCCACCTCTGCCTTGCCGTTCTCGAGGGTGAGCAGGGTTTGGGCTTGTTCCCACTGCAGCTGGATGGAAAAGACATCCAGATCACCCTCCAGGGAGAGGGTTCGCAGGGGAGCAGCCGATTTCTTGGCCATGGTCTAGCTCACGGCCGAATCGAGGGCCATCAGCTCGCCATCCGAGAGCAGACGGTCGAGATCAAGGAGGATCAGCATGGTATCCGAGCCGGTGGAGCCGGGCAGGTTGGCCAGGCCCGCGATGAATTCCCGTCCCAGGGCACCCTGGGTGCCCAGTTCGGGAGCGGGGCGGATGGCGGCCGGATCCAGGTCCAGCACATCAGACACGGAATCCACGCGGATGCCCAGGGTGCGGCCCTGGACTTCCACAATGACGATGACCGGCCGGGTGTCTTCCGGGGCTTCCCCCAGGGAAAACCGGTGGCGCAGCTCGAGGATGGGCACGATGGCGCCCCGGAGGTTGATGACTCCCGGCATGTAGGGCGGCGCCTTGGGGATTCGCGTGAGGGTGGCCTGGGCCTGGATCTCCCGGACCTTGATGATGGGCAGGGCGTAGGCTTCCCCCGCGAGGGCGAAGCAGAGCACCTGTTGAAGTCCCTGGGAACTGGCTTCGGTGGTGGCCATGGGGTTCTCCGCACCGGTCCCTGGGGTGGGACCGGGCTAAGGGTGGTTTCGGTTGGGAGGGTGACAAGGATGAGTTTCTATCGAACCTGGGCTCGGGGTCAGAAGGCTTCCCACTGACCGTCGTCGCCATCCTTGGGCTTGGCCACGGGAGGCTTGGCGTGGCCCAGTTCGGGCAGCGCCGCGGTCCCCTTGACTGAGCTTCGGGGCCTTCCGTTTCCGGCCACGGCCTTGGGGGCGGGGGCCGTCCGCTTGGAGGCGGCGGGGTGGGCGGCCACCTGGGTGCCGATCGAGCCCCGGACGTTCTCGACGCGCCGGGCTTCCGTGCCGGTCTTGAAGCGGGAGACCACTTCGGCGAGGGCATGGGCCTGGCTGTCGAGGGTTTCGGCGGCGGCGGCGGCCTCTTCGACCAGGGCCGCGTTCTGCTGGGTGACTTCGTCCATCTGCACCACGGCCTTGTTCAGCTCGATCAGGCCCGTGCTC
>CAISFO010000097.1 GCA_903884655.1 uncultured Holophagaceae bacterium
CCTCGGGGCGGGCCTTCTGCTGCCCGATTCACGCTCGTTGCGTGAGGGCGTATCCTGATTCAAACAACCCGCTCCCAAGGCCGGAAACACTGGCTAAGGGGTCCTTTCAAGGCCCGAATCCTCACCTACTGCCTGCAATAGAAAACCGGGGCGGGTCACAAGGCCCGAATCCTCACCTACTGCCTGCAATAGAAAACCGGGGCGGGTCACTGGCGAGCCAGATCGTCATAGCCATAGGATTCCGAAAGGGTACCGTTGGTTTGGGTCTCTGTAAGGCTGGTCAGGCTGTTGAAGTCATTTCGATAGGTCAGTGCCCGCCGGGTCACGAGGCTCCCCGCGTTGGTGACATCGACTTGATAGGGTCGATGCCAGCCGTCCAGGTAGGTGGCGGTCTCCACGTTGCTATTCTCGCTTCGACCGATCATTCGAGAGTGCTGCGGGGTTCCAAGGGCAGTGAAATTGTCATAATAGGTGATGCCTTCCTCAGGTTCCTTGCGGCTGGTGAGCCAGCCTGTTCCCAGGTCGTAGGTGTAATCCCGCCCTTGCCCACCCTGGTCTGTATGTTTGAGGTGTCCATCCTGATCATAGGTGTACAGGCTGATCTGACCTGCCTGGTCCACGACCTCACGCTTCTGGCCCAGGAGATCCAGCTTTTCCTGGCGCAGGAATTCGCGGTCATCCCAGGTCCGGGTAACTACACGATTGTCAGCCCCAACCCATTGCGGCTCCCACAAGCCAGTCGGACCGACGGCGGGATCGTAGGCCGACGTCAACCGCCGCCCCTTCGGATCGAAGGACGCCGTGAGGAACCCCTTGTCACTGTATGTCCAGGTGAAGTTCCCATAGGCGGACTGCCCTGGTTTCAGCATCGGGGTTTGAGCGACCTTCTGCCCCCAACCATCGTAGCCCGTCTGTTGGGTGCTCCCATCAGGCTGAACCACTCGGGTCACCCTACCCCAAAGATCAAATTCCGTGCGCGTGGTAAGGTTCCGGCCATCTGCGGTCAGGGTTTCGATCTTCCAGAGGCCCATTGGGTCATAGGTGTAGGAGGTGACCACCGACCCCACTCCACCCTTGGCCAAGCGGGCCTGCGTCCTGGGACGTCCCCATCCGTCATAATCGGTACGCACCTGTACCCCGTTCGGATCCGTGGTCAGGGTCGGCCTCCCTAGAGCATCCCGCTGATAGGAGGTCGTGCGTCCAGTCAGCTTGTCGCCCTCCGTTGCCAACCACTGGTGAGCCGACGAGTCGTAGGTGTAAGTCGTGCCAATGGACCCCGAATAGGGGAGCGCCCCATTTGAGCTTAGGTACTTCGTCACACTTTGCAGAAGCGGTGTGCCAGTCACATAGGAACGGATTTCCTGGGCGGTGGCCTCTCGGGTCCCCGTGGTGCTCAACAGAAATCCAGAACCCGACTCGTGGCCGTAGGTCGTCACTCCAAAATCAGTGGATGCCACACCTCGCAAGGCATTGAGGTCTGTGCCACCAAGGCTCTTGTGGTCCGTATCAGTGACTAGCTCCAGTGCGACCCGATCCCAATGTCGGCTGATCAAGCCAGACCGCTTGATATTGCCCGTCTGGCTGCCAAGCCCACTGCTCCAAGCACCGGGATCCAGGCCGGAAACGGTGGGAAGCGAGGAACCCGGTGGCAGGGTGTATTCATCAGACTGGATTGGCCCCCAGGTATCTCTTGTGGAGCCCGCAACGGTGATCTTGGTGGGTAGATTCGTTGTGTAGGTACTGATTCGAGTGGCTACGGCGGTCACCGGAATGGCCAAGCCGAGACTACCCGTGGGATTGGCCCAGCTTCGCAGGTCCCAACCGTCCATGATGGAAATCTGATCCACCTGCGGACTTGATGGGAACCATGTTCTTGGGATGAGGTTCAAATCACTCGGGGCATCGACACCTCGGATGCGTTCCACTGAGAGGACCGCCGACGTGGCAAACAGGTAGGCAGAGGAACCCAGGATATCTGTGAAGGTCCCGGCGCTTGGATGGGTGAGCCGGATACCCCGATACGCTGGGGTGCTTGCTGGTGAGGAAGAAGCGTAATTGAGCACCCAGGTCATGTGGGCTGGACTACTCCAGGTGTAGGACGCAGTGCCAGCAGCCTTATTGATGGTGGGTTCCTGATGAAGAATCAACACCGTTCGACCAGATGCACCGTCCATGGTTCGGATGGACTGAACCCCTACCATTGAAGTTGGATTCGGGACTTCTCCGTAGGCGGAGGAAGTTCCGGAGATGCCGATGTGGTACCCCGACCAGAATCCATCCGTCGTGAAAGCCTTGGCTGATAGATTGGAAGGTGCATCATAAATGAACTGTTCGATGAGTCCATTAGTGTGTGTGGCTGATGCCAATTGCACGATGGGCGAAGCGACCATCTTGGTGAAGCCTGGGCCTTGTGGATCCTGGTCCGTCGTTGGGACTTCCTCAGTTCCTTCGGTTCCCCATGCAAACTGGGTTTGAACCGATTCCCCGTCCGCAGAAGCCACCCAGGAACCGGGGATGAAACCCGAGAAGGTGCCATCCACCGTGGTCTTTGTGCGATGCATGCCCTTCAGACTGACACTCGGGAGCCCCATCCCATTGGACACTAGGAGTGTGGCCAGGTTCCCAGAATCCGTAAGGGCACCAGGAGATTGATTGGCCTGGAAAGTGCTCTGGCCGATCATAGTCGGCGCCACGGCCAGGGTGACTTCAAGTTTTATCCATTCCGAAGGCACTGCCTGATTCGCAACCATGATGGTGGCGGGATGAAGGCTGTCACCAGTCGTTTCCGTGGCGACCACATGGTCACCCCAGCGATTCGTGAAATGAGTCGTATGGTCATCTGCCGTCCAAATGGCATTCGATCCATCCAGGATCACCTTTCGTGGCGCAACGGAAATGGTGATCGGATTGCCATAGCGGTCATAGCTACCAACGTTCCATTTGGTCTTCAGGTACCACTTGGTGCCATCCGAGGAAGGCTGCTTTGCCAACACCACGAAGACGGGCTGGCTGTAGTTGCCGGCTTCGGCCTCCCCGGTATCGACCCCACGAGTGGCCATCAGACTCTGGCACTCGGAATCGGTGGGAACCTCGGCGGTGGCGGCAAAGTGCTGCTGGAAGGAGTAGCGCGTCCCTCCGACCAGGACCGTGGTGGCCGGGGTGGGCATGCTCCCGACTGGCCACCTTGCAGCCTGATAGGTGCCACCGATGCGGAACTGGACGGCGTCCTGGCTATCGAAATGCCAAGTCAATCCAGAGGGCAGTCGCCCTGGGATTGTGGGGCCGAGGGGGAGCGAGAGGCTGAGATTCCCTCGGACGGCATCCACAGTCCCAAGACGCACGGGGACGAGGTGCGCTGAAGAAGGCGAGGAAATCCCGGTGATATCACCTTCAGCAAGGCATGGACCTCCCCCGAGGGCAAATCCAATAATTAGTCGGTCCTGAAAAACCCCCATGCTGGCGATTAGGCTGCCACGAGGGCCTGCTGAGGGGCCGCCTCGGCTTCGAGCAAGGTGACGAGGGCCAGGATGGCCTTCCTGGGCTCGCCCATAAGAAGGCGCAAAAGGGCCCTGAGGTGGGCCAGGATCTTCCTCATGTTGTGGCCAGCGCCGCTGAGGATGACGTTCTGGGCGTCTCCGACGACTCCCTTGAGGAAGTTCCGCCCGAGAAGTCCGTCTGATTTCATGTGGCCCAGTTCTGGTTCGATGGCGGCTCGTCGTCGTAGGTCCCGTTTGAGCATTTTGCTGAGCCTTCGGGTGCCGCTTATGAGGGCCGCGCTTCGGCCAGGATCCACGCCATGGCCCTTGTATCCCTTGTCCACGAAGGTCGTGGCTGGCATTCGGCCTGTGAGTTGCTCAACCTGCTCCAGTTGACGCTCGAGCGTGTGGCCGTCGTACGGGTTCTCTGGGCAGCTCATGGCGCCCACAACGAAGCCTTCCTTGTGCGTTACTGCGAGGCTTGCCTTCACGCCGAATTCGTAGGGCTTGTGAGCCTTCCCCTTGGCGATGCATTCGACCTCGGGTGCGTGCAGGCTGTAGACCTTGCCTTTGGTCGTGCGCTTCTGCGTGAGGATGAGGTGGGACAGGATCAGCGTGCCCCTGTGCTTCTGGAAGCCTGCGTCGTCGATCTTCCGCTCGACGTCACGCATCACCCTGCCCGCCATCGTCTTCAGGCTCTTCAGAACCCTCTTCGCCCTCTTGAACTGCTTGGCCTTCGCGTGGCCGCCATGCTTGCGGAAGCCCCAATCCATGAGGTTCCGGTAGCTCTGTCGCAGCTTGATCCCCTCTAGACCGGCGATGCGCAGCATGGCTGCGTGGACCTTCCGATACAGGCGCGCGTCCGTCGGATGCTGCACCGCCTTGGGCTGGACGGTCGTATCCACGATGACCTTCTCGAAACTGCGCTCCGTGATGGTCCCTGTGGCCTTCCCTGCCGTGATCGTGGCTTCCAGAAGTTTCTCCACACCCTTTTCGCCGATGCGCCTCCGCCAGCGCGTCATCTGCGAAGGGTGGATCGGGAAGTGGTGCTGGAACATCACCTCTCCGCAGAAGTGCTGCCAGTAAGGGTTCTCGACCCACCCCTTCACCACGTCCTCATCCGACAGGCCATAGGTGTGCTTGAGCAGGTGCAGACCAGCCATCAGGCGAATGGGAATCCCTGGACGACCCAGATCCGGCACATAGAGACGACCGAATTCCTGCGCCAGGTCGTCCCACGGGATCTTCGTCGCCAGCCTCACCAGTTCGTGGTTCGGGTCCAGTGCCAGGTCCAATTCCCACCCGATCACCGGCTGATCCTTCGTCGTCCGCCTCGGCTTTGGCTTCATTTGTACACCAGAAATACGGGGGTCTCCCCTTCCTTTCTGGTGTACCAGATATGCCGAAAGTTCCCTTAAATTGTTGCCCGCCCTATATCTGCGACTTGTTCAGGGCCGACCGGTACAGGTCGGCAGTCTTCGCTTCCCCTGGCCACTGCTGTTCGTAGGAGGCTCGGCTATCTGGGTTGGACCAGCCGTCCGTGATGATCCGGTTCTGGTTTCGGGGTCCTTTGTCGCTCACGCCACACCCCCCTTTAGGGCTTGCTGGAGCTCCTTCCGGGCCCGGTCGAGAATCTGCCCGGCCCGCTGGCGCGTGACGCCCAACTCTCGGGCGACAACCTGGAGGGACTGGGGCTCACGCCCGTCCAGACCAAGGTGACGGACCAGGACCGCCCGGTCCCTGGGCTCGAGTCTGGGCAGGGCCTTGCGCACTCGGGCCCGGTCTTCCGCCGCAGTGGACAGATCGTGGGCGCTGGGCTGGTCGTCGCGCTGCCAGTCCAGGCGGGTGGGACCCTCTTGCTCACTGTCACCCCCCAAATGGGCATCCAGGGAGTCCACCCAGGCGAAGGCCTCCCCCTCCGGGGTCCGGATGATGGGACGACTCAGGGCATCCTTCATGGCTGCATCGATCCACCAGGCGGCATAGGTGAGGTAGTTGGCCCCGGCCTCGGGATTGAACTTCGCAGCCGCCTTGAGGGCGCCGGTCCATCCCTCCTGGACCAGGTCGTCGAATTCAAGGCCCGCCATCGGTGCCCGGCGGGCATAGCCCCAGGCCTTCTTCTTGATGAACCCTTCCACCTCCAAAGCCACGGAGGGGTCGAGTCCCTTGGTGGCATCCCAGGCGTAGGTGCGGCCATTCATAGCCACGAAACGGGACTGGGTGGGCTTGGTGTTGGGGGTCTTCATGTGTGGGGCTCCAAGTAGGGGATACGATCCCAACCTAATGATCGGGCACCACGGTTGACATTCTTTGTCCATGTGATCGGAGAACAGCAACGTTCTATCACACGGTCATCATTTGTCCTGAATCCCTCGAACCTGTCACTGGTAGAGTTTTGCCATCTTCTCCACGGAAGCCTTGACTTTCATTCTCAGGTCATCAGGTTCCAGCACTTCTGCGAAGTGGCCAAGTTGGAGGATCCATCGAATCAGACCTTCCACAGCGTTGGCTTTGAAAGTGACGATGGCGGTCGATCCGCTCGGCTTGATCTGAAAGCCTGGGAAATCAGGCGGGGCTTCCTCCATGGCCTGGATCCAGGCATCTCCTTCAAGCTTAAGGCGAACATCAAAAGGTTTGTCGGGGTTCACCCACCCACCGATCTGATACTCCGCCGCCAGTTCGAGTTCCGGTTGTTTTAGGAAGATCACAGGGCGGTTGAGAATTTTTGCAGACTGGATCCGGGACAGCCGCAACTGCATGACCCTGTGCTTCTCCGCATCCTCGCCCAGCAGGTAGGTGCCGCCGCTGAGCAGGTCCTGGGTGAGGCAGTAGGGGGAGAGGATGATCTTGCGTAGGCTGGTGGAACCCGGTCTCCGGTAATCCAGTTCCATTTGGCGGGGGATTTCCTCGGAGAAGGCCTTGAACACAGTCTCCAAAATGGTGACCTGGAGATCGCCCGACTTCTCTACAACGCCACCTTTGACGCGGATGTTCCTCCGCAGACGGTCATGGAATTTTCGATCCCTATCCGTAAGGCTGTTGCCCGTAATCTGCTCCAGTGTTTCCAACTGCTTTTGCAGGATGGCATTGCCACCCTGTCCCAGAGCCAGGGCAGCCACCCGCAAGGCAAGGCGGGTTTCCCGGCTGATGGTCTCGTCCCACTTGGGCCCCTTGACCATGACGAAGACCTTCTCGCGGGTCCGCGGCAGGATCTTCTCCTCGAAGCGGGCACCCTGATCCTGGAGCACCTCCCGAGTCCGGTCCGAGGTCCGAAGACCCACATGGCCGATGAGTTCAGCCAACTTTGCCCGTGTAAGCCCTTTGTCTCCCGCCTCCCGAAACACCAGGACAGCCTTCCGTTGGCGCTCGCTGTCCACCAGGTTCTTGGTCTCCACAATGGCCATACTGCCTCCTTGGTCCCACCACCTTGGCTCAAGATGGTCATCCACTGTCAAGGAACCTTCTCGGTTGGACAGATGTCACTCCTTAATCTTGGCGGATCTAGCTTCATGGACCTGCGAGGGCACGAGACCTTGCCTGGGAGCCCTTGTGCTACCTCCTGGCAGTGGCCTGGGCGGTTCGAATGACTTGATGGGGTTCGATACCATCGATGGCCATGGCCTCCATTTGGCCCGCCAGGTCGCGCTTCCAGGTCTCAGGGCCGCTGCGAACGAAGGAAAGGGCGCCCTCGTTGGGTCCTGCCTCGGGCGGCTCCCAGCCGCAGGCCGGGAAGGCCAGGCAGGCTGCCCGGCGAATGGCCGGGTGCTGGCGCAGGCTGAGATCCAGCCGCCAGGGCTGGCCAAGGTCATGCTGCGCTTCGCGGTAGATGCTTTGAGCCGAGTCCTCCATCAGTAATAGGGGATCGCGCTCCGGATCGCTGAGCAGGTTGAGGAGAGGGCGGACCCAGGCGGGATCGAGATCCTGGGCCTCGTCCACCACCAACGCATCCCAACGTTGAGGGAGGGCTTCGGGTGTCTCCAGAAGGGCTTTCAGTGCCTGGGGCAATTGCTCATTGAAATAGGTGGAGAGGTCCTGTTGGGCGGGGAGTCTCCCCACCGCCGAGAGTAGGGTCACGGCCAGATCGTGGTATGTAAACACATCGGCACGCCCTTCGGTGATCAGGTCGTTCAGCATCCCCTGGGTGGCGTAGGTGAGGGCCCTGTTATAGGCCAGGACCAGGACCTTTCGCCCCTCCGCAGTCCAGAGCCGTGTCACCTGCCTCGCCAGTAGCGACTTGCCTGACCCCGGTCCGCCCGAAACCTGGAAGCGACCCCGGCAGAAGTTTTGGGCCAGGTGATCTAGCAGGTACTGCGCCCTTTCATCCTGAAGCCTGCCTTCGAAGGCCAGCAGTTCCACCAGGGTGGGTGGTGGCAGGAGACTGGGCGTCAGAATTTCCTGCAGCCGTTCCATCACGTCGGACCGCACTTGGTGCTGCTTGCCTTCGGGCGTCCTTCGCCACTTCTCCCAGTCCGCCCCGCCTGATACTGCCTCGCGCAATGCCAGGTAGGGCTTTTGCAGCTTGGTTCTGGTGAGGATCCGGCAGGCCGGGAGGTCAGGCCCGAGGGCGACCGCATCCCCAATGGGGAGGGCCGGCAGCGCCAGCACCCGTGTGATCTGAGGGATGAAGCCCATCTGCTCGGATTGGAGGAAGCGCAGCAGGGCGTATTGCTGGGCGAGGAGTTGTTCCCCCGGTGTTTCCTCCAGAATGGTATCCCGCCCATCCGGAGCGCGACGGATCCAGTGGTCCCCCTTCGGCTCGACGCCTTTGCCCTTCACCTCGACGATCACCAGCCCCAACTCCGGGTGGACCACCAGGAAGTCCAGCTCACGGTCCTTGTTCGTCTCTGCATCCAGAAGCCTGACCCGCACGAAGACATGCGCCTCGGGGGGTAAGGTCGACAGCGCCCGCAGAACCTCCTGCTCGCTGTAGAGGTGAGGCGGAACGCGAGCGGGATCGGGATGAAGGACGGGCATACGACTCCAGGGCACAGATGGTTCATGGTGAACGAATTCCTGGAGGAAGGCATCATCTTGGGGTGTGATGTGGGACAGAAGGTGCGGTAGCTACCTTCCTACGTCACCTGAGCTATGCACGGCCTTGGGGGGCCACAAGGTACGAACCAGAGCCTTGGGCGTCTTCTCGACCGGTTCGTGTTGCCATCAGATTGTGTTGAGCACAGACACGCCCTGTTGTTGAGGGTCGATGATTGAATGGAACAGTTTTGGAATATTCGGTTTAAAAAATTTTCCTGATTATCGGCCAGCCTCAGCCTAAACGGGAGCACGAGCATTAGGAGCAGGCTCTATCACGGACTCTGCCACCTCGAAAAATTTGGCACCCCGCTTGTGATGGCTGAAGGTGGGATAATTCTGATCTCGCAAAGGAAGTCCAGCATGAATCTCGGCGATCCCAACAAGAAGAAGGACAAATCGAGCCCCGATTCGAGTTCTTCCAAGAGCCTCCATGAGCAGACGGAGGGCGTTCAGCCCGTCGGGGACGACATTGCCATCACACAACCGACCCAAACGAAGAAGCAGGAGGTCAGGCAGATCCGCAATAGCACGGCGGAATTTCTGATCTTCACCAAACAAGCAGGTGAAAGCACGATCGAGGTTCGGGTTGAGGACGAAACCGTATGGCTGTCCCAAAAGCAGATGGCAGAGTTGTTTGACGCCTCCGTGCAAACGATCAACCAGCACCTTCTCAATCTTTACGACCAGAATGAGATCCAGAGAGAGGCAACTATCAAGAATTTCTTGATAGTTCAAGATGAGGGTGGCAGGCAGGTCAACCGGAAGGTCGATTTCTGCAACCTAGACGCCATCATTGCTGTTGGATTCCGGGTGAATTCCGAGCGGGCCATCCAGTTTCGGCAATGGGCCACGAGCGTCTTACGGGATTTCGCCATTCGAGGCTATGTGTTGGATAAAGAACGCCTCAAGAACGGGACCTTCTTCAGCAAAGAGTATTTCGACGATCTGCTGGAAGAGATTCGCGAAATCCGTGCCAGCGAGCGGTTGTTCTACCAGAAGATCACCGACATTTATGCCACGGCTTCGGATTACAAGGAGGATGCTGAAACCACCAAGGCATTCTTCGCTACGGTTCAAAACAAGCTTCATTTCGCGGTTCATGGGCATACAGCGGCAGAAATAATTGTCGAACGTGCGGATAGCACAAAGGAAAACATGGGTTTGGTCACATGGAAGAACGCCCCGCACGGCAAGATCCTCAAGCCCGATGTGATTATCGCCAAGAGCTATCTGGTCGCCAAAGAAATGAAGGAGCTTGATTTAATTGTTGGTATGTATTTGGATTACGCAGAAAGCCAAGCTAACCGCAATATCCCAATGACCATGAAAGATTGGGCAGACAAGCTGAATGCCTTCTTACAGTTCAACGAGCGTGATGTGCTCGACAATGCTGGAAAGGTGAAGCACGAGATCGCCAAAGCTTTTGCTTTGAGTGAATTCGAGAAGTATCGAATCATTCAGGACCGAAAATTTGAATCCGACTTCGATCGGCACATAAAGAAATCACTCGGCGAGTGATTCATATAGATCCGAGTTACGCAGCCCTCACCACCCAGGGAATGATCACCAGCCTTTGTGGCATGGCCGGAGTCCTGGCCGCAGCGATCAGCAGACGGGGCAGGATCGACTTGAGGTCGAAGCGCCGGTTGAAGCGGTATTGGAACTCAGCCAAGTAGCGGTCCAGGTGGACCCGGCTCACCCAGCGGGTCACGCCTTGGATGTTGCCCTTCAGGTTGCCCAGAACCGTGTTCACCCAAGGTGAACGCCCGTTCAACAACAACCACCTCACGCTCCGCCCGCTTTGCCTCCCAAAAATCCTTGACGGCTTGGATTTCAGCCTCACTCGAAGCGACAGGCACACTGGCTTTGTCCATACCGAGCTGCCCGCTCTGAGTGCAGCTGTCGAGTTCCTTACGCTTAGGAAAGTGGCTTGACGCAGATGGAATTTGGGCTATTCTGAATTCCGGAACACAAATTTTCTGGATTCCGGAATGCAGAATGATAAACAAATAGCCCTTTCAGCACGGGACTTTTACGTCCTCTTGGCGCTCGCCTTCGCACACGATTCGGTTGAGGTGAAATGGCCGGTGGAAGACGAGCATTCTTCACCTAATGATTTGAACTCGGACGATGAAGGCGTGACGTATGAGGCGAGGCCTTGGACCTACGAGTCCCTGGGGTCCATGTTGGACATGAGCCCGTCTAGGATTTTCGAGTCCCTCGAGAGACTGTCTGCCTCTGGGCTCTATCACGGGAAGGGATTGAGGGGGCGGATAGACAAAGGAGCCCTGCTCCAGTTCATCCTTCACGGGGCGCGGTATGTCTATCCTGCGATCAAGGGTGGCATTGCTAGAGGCATCCCCACGGCTAGCTCCAGTTCCCTTTTCAACAGCAAGGACCTCATACAGCAAACGGAGAAGGAGCCCGGGTACGCTTTCGTCTGGTCCTCACCCAAGGGAATCGCCAGAGGTGCCAGCATCACGCCCCTGTGCCACCAGGTCATCAGTTCCTATTCCAAAAACGTGCTACTGAACATGGCGCTTGTACATTTCGATGTGCTCAGAGTGGGGGAAAGTCGAGAGAGGAAGGTCGCGGAGGCCTTTTTCCGGGAGCACCTGAAATGGAAATCCTGAACCCGAACCTTGAGACCCTAACCCGCACGGCCAGGGCCCTCGAACCGCTCCTGCCGGATCTGGTCTTCGTGGGTGGGACTCTCACTGGGATCCTTGTCAGCGATCCAGGCGCCTCAGCAGTTCGGGCCACGAAGGACGTGGACGTGATTGCCCAGATTGCGGGACATCCTGGTTACCTCTGGGCCAATCGGGAAATGAGTCGGCTTGGCTTCAGCCCCGACCCAACAGAAGGAGCACCCACCTGCCGTTGGAAGAAGGGTGAACTCCTCGTGGATCTTATGGGGGATGCGGAATCAGACTTCGGCCCGACGAATCCCTGGTATTCGGAAGGCTTTGCTGGACGTGAGACGTACGTCCTACCGGCGTCGCCGCAAGGGCCTGCCCTCTCGATCTATGGCCTCTCTGCCCCTGTGTGGCTCCTCACAAAGTGGGTAGCATTTCAAGATCGGGGTAAGAAGGACATGGTCGGTAGCCAGGACATCGAGGACATCCTCTCGGTTCTAGACGGACGATTGGAGCTTCCCATTGAGATCTCAATAGCCTCGGCTAAAGTCCGACAAGGGTTGGCCGAGCTAGCGACGGGTCTGTTGTCGAGCGAAGCGTTCATAGGCCACTGTCTCCCCTGCCTGGGCGAGCGAGAAGAACTGGTGATTAATCTGCTACGCGCTCTGGTTCCCGGAGACGGAAGCTCGTCGGCCCGCTAGATCGAAACGTGTTCGCTCTGGCCTCCCTAGGTCAGATGGTGCAATAGAGGTGCTACTGCTTTGGCTCCAAGCGCTCGATTCATCCCTCGGATTTCCAGTGCTGCTTGAAGGGGTATGAAAGTACCGGGACACAGGTAGGTCGTCGCAACGACTTCCGAAATAACCTACAAGGCTAGTCCCGGCGGTCAGCCATGGCCCAGAGGGACTCGACATTTTTTGTCTGCCCCTTAGACCGATAATTTCCTTGGCTCAAGGCTCCAAGGCAGGCGCGATGGTGAAGGGATTCTTTTGGTTGATCGTTTTGATCACCCTCTTGGGCGGAGGCAGCTGGCTACTGGCCCTATTTTTTTTCATTGTCATTGTTGGCACGGTTGCGAGGATGTTCTTCTCTCCCTTCACCTCAGGTGGTTCCAATTGAACCTGCTTGGGGTATTCCTTTCTTTGAGATGCCAGTGGATCAATAATTGATCACCAACTCCTATACCTCCGCGGAGGGCCTCAACGCGATGTTTGAGGTTCATTTCTATATCTGGGAACCTAAGGCGCTTCACTCCCGATTCCTCATTGGGGATATTGGAGGAATCCACCTGGGTGAAAGTCTGAATGAATCCGGCCCAGTCACCGTCACGCCCCTTGCGGACCACCTCGGTGTTCGGCGTAATTTCGATGCAATGGCTCAGAGCGGGGAGCAGTTTGTTCGTGAGTTGCAGGCGACACCGCACTAGTTACTACCCATGATTTGGCCGGGAAAACATCTTTAGAGCACGGAAGGCCAAATTCGCTTCAGAAGTCATCTAGGCTCGACTCTGTGGGCAGGTCGTTCAAGGTGGTCCACCAGGAAGAATGCGAACTGGGTCATCGCGCCTCAGACCGCAAAGCCTTACCCAATAATACTTGCGAATATGCAGGTAACGCCGATTCGAATCAGGCGTCTCTAGCAGAAGCGCGCTTGACTACGGTCAAGCCCTTTTTTTGTTAACAATCGAGTTATCTCAAAGGATGCTTTCATCCAATGAGTTCAATCATTTGGGTGAGCAGATGCGCGTCTCACCAATTTTCAGAATTTTTTATTGCCAACTGAGAGTTGCACCCTGAATTCAAAATTCTCTGTTTCTTGAGGCCCATTTGGGCGTGGAAAGTGGCTCGGGTGTTACCGATCAGCCAATCTCAGCCCGGTTTGATCTCGGTGGAATCGGACCTTTCCGACGGCAGGTTCAGCATTAACACACCTGGTGTTTAATCGATTTTTATCTTGCCCCAAAAAGGTCCGAGAAACAGAGAGCGCGATCTGGGCTCTCAATGGGTCTTCGAAACGTGTCTGAGAGCTGGTGGCGCCTTCTCTTACTGATGTAGATCCGAAAGCCAGGCTTGTCATTCCACATTGAACCAAGCGCTGCCTCGAAGCGGCACAAGCCAAGAGGTCACGGGCATGCTCTCCCGTTCCGCCAACACTGCGGAGTAACGGTGGAGTTGTTCTCGGTAGGTCGCAAGTTCCTCCTCCCCGAAGGTCCTGGAGTGCTTGAAGTCCAGGAGGTGGATGCAGTCTTCTCCCCAGACCACGAGGTCGGCGCGTCCGAGGCCACCACTGCTGGCAGCACCCATGAGGGGCAGCTCCGTGCGGCGGCGGAGGTGGCGCCAGCCCCTGGCCTCGAATTCTTCGAGAAACTGCAGGGCGTTCTCGCGCGCGTGGGCCACGGATGGGGCGGCGGTAAGGCAGGCCTGGAAGGCCAGAGAATCCTCCCACCGAACGAGGAGATCACGGAGGAAGGAATGCATGGCTTCACCCTCCTTGCGGGCCTTGCTACGGGTGTCGCCGGGGAGGTCTTCATGTACGTCGGGAGGCAGGGCAATCTCGGCCAGGGCCGGTCTCACAGGGGGCGAGTCCGGTGTGAGAGTGACCCGTGTCGGCAGGAGTGCTGGCATCGGTGCATCAGTCAGTGGTTTCCAGTCCGGATGGGTACTGGCCAGATGCTGGCCCCAACGGGCCCAGGTCTCGGATTCCTCGGGGGGCTTTAGATTGCCTGGCTCCTGCAGGAGCACACAGAGGCGCTCCTTGGCCCGCGTGAGCGCCACGTAGAGCAGATTGAGTTCGTCCCGCTTCTGGCGGGACTTCACCAGGGGCTTGAGGTCGTCATAGGCGCGCCCGGTGTGGTTCCCCAACTTCCAGGCGAGTAGCAGTTCCCCCGTCTCGGGACGAGTGCGCAGGTCACCCTTCCGGAAACTTCGTGGGTTCACATTCAGCAGGGGCAGGATGACGTCGTCGTACTCCAGTCCTTTGCTGCCATGGGCCGTCTGGATGAGCAGGTCTGCGTCTTCGACGGAGGCGGGCAGGTCACCCCGCTCCAGGCCATTCCGCTCGTCATCCAGCAGGGCATAGGCCACGGAGGGACTGGCGGGCAGGTCCTGTAGCCGGGCAAGCAGTCCGGCCAGGTTGCGCCTTGCCCGCAGAGGTTCCAGCGCACCATGCACCTCCAGGGCTGAGATGGCCTGGAGCATGGCTCCCTGACGCAGCAGGCGCCCTGCGATGGTCTGCGTGGAGGCATGCCGCAGGTCAAGGAGGAATCGGGCGGCGTCTCGGTGAGCTTCCGGTAACTGCTCGGGGTCCATTTGCCCCAGACCAGGCAGCCCTGGACGGCCTTCGCTGCCTTGGGCCAGGACAGCCAGTTCGGCATCGGCCAGGCCCGCCACCTGGCGCAGCAACGCCGCACAGGGGATGGGGCGCTCGGGGTGGGCCACGGCTTCCAGGGCCGTCAGGGTGAGCCGCACGCCGGGGCTGTCCCAGAAACCCGCCTTGGCAACCACATAGGGCTGGATTCCTTTAGCCTTGAGGCGCTGGAGGAGGCCCGGCAGGCGGGTGCGCTGCTTGAGCAGAAGTGCCCTGGTGCGACCTCCAGGCTTCGCGGGAGCGCCGAGAGACTCGGTCCAGCCTGACTCTCGGGAGAGGCCCGAGATCCAATCCGCCAGGGCCGGAAGGTCGCCTGAAGAGGAGGGTGCAGCCGAACGGACCAACCCCACCGGGCGCCCCGGTGCAGCCACGGCCACCTGGGCACCATCGAGGGCTCCCACCGTGGGATCGAGCTGGGGCCAGACCTGTTCCACATAGGTGTTGGCCAAGGCCACCACTTCGGGGGAGGAACGGAAGTTGGCGGGCAGGCGGAAGGCGCCCTTGCCCGCTTCGGCTAGCCGATCCCTCAGCAGGTCGGGATCACCGCCCCGGAATCCATAGATGGCCTGCTTCACATCGCCTACGCGCACCATGCGCTCAGCCCCGAGTGCCTCGAGAAAGGCATCCTGAACCTTGGAGGTGTCCTGGTATTCGTCCACCAGAAGCAGCTTGGGCGCGGGGGTCTCCAGTCCGTGGGTCTTGAGGCTATCCAAGGCCTTGCGGACCAGGTCACCGAAGGTGGCCAACCCTTGGGCCTGCTTCTCGGCCTCAAAGCGCTGCAGCGCATTCACAAGCAGGCAGCGCAGCCAGGCTTCCAGCGCGGTGGCCACCGGTTTGAGGGTCGCCATCGCGTCGCAGAAGGCGTCGGAGTAATAGGCAGGGGGCGGGTTCGACACTCGCCCGCTCTGGGCCTGGGCCCAGCGGAGGTTGGTTTGTAGATCAACGCCGTCGATTGGAACAGGAAGGAGGTTCTCCTTCTTGAAGTTGTGGAGGCCCTTGCCGCTGGGGTGCTTGGCCATCTCAGCATCCGCCGCGAAGGGCGCCAAGGCGGTCCGGGCTTCAGCCAGGGCGCGGCTCAGAGCGTCGCGGTGGTGACTGGGGTCCTCGCCCTGCAGCTGCCCAAGGGCATCGAGGTGGTTGTCGAAGCCCTGAGACAGGGCCTCCCAGTTCTGTTCTGCCCAGGCCAGCAGCAACCGGGCGGGCACCTCATCGGGATGGCCGGATGGCAGGGTCAGCGATTCCCGCACGGTCTGCCGCAGCAGCCGCAGCAGGGAGGGATGGGCCACGTCGAGGATGGTGTCACCGCTGCCCTCACCCTTGCTCAGCACGCGCATGGCCAGACTATGGATGGTAGACACCTGCAACAGCTCCGCCTCCCGTCGCACGCGGCGCCAGAAGGCGCGGGCCTTGGTGGGCGAGTTGAGCCAGGGCGCGCCCAGCCAGTGGGCGGCTGCCTGGGCCACGTCGCCGGCAGACTTCTTCAGGTGCTGGATGGTCGGCAGTCCCTTGAGGATGGCTTCGAGGTCCCTGGCCACGGGCGCGTCGAGGTGGGGCAGCAGGTGCTGCCAGGCCGCCTTATCCAGAGCGGACAGCAGGTCCAGGGGGCGGAGCAGGCGCTCGCGGAGGTCCGCCGCTGAGGTTTCACTGAAGGTGGTGGCGAGGACCTCCCAGGGGCGGATGTCCCCACGACCCAGCCGGGCGGTGACCAGCACCGTGAGGGTGAAGGTCTTGCCGGAGCCCGCGCTGGCGCTCACCACCAGCGACTGGTCGAGGATGCGGGGATCGCTCAGGTCGAGATTTTGCATCTCAGTCCCCCTCCCCATCGGTCTCGACGGTCACGTCGACGGGGCGTCCGCAGAGGGCCGCCAACTGGCACTGGCTGCAATGTTCGCCCGGAGTGGGTGGGAAATCCCCTGACTCCAACCGCACATCAAAATGGGCGAGGTTCGTCAGCAGTCGCTGACGCCAGGCTCCATCTGGTCCAGCCTCGGCCAGGGTGGCCAAGTGCTTGGTGAAGGGCTTTGGCTCATCCTCCTTCAGGGGAAACAGCACTGCTGTGGCCCTTTCGCCCTCGTAGACCTGTTCCGCGAGGAGCATGTAGAGCGGGGTCTGGAGGTGAGATCCGAAGGGTGCATCGTCCTCAGCGTAGGCCTTGAGATACGTCTCCTTCGAGGTCTTGTAGTCCGCCACCCGCAGGAAGGACAGGCCCTCACTGGTCCAGCGCTCGATGCGGTCCACTTTGCCACTGACAGCCAAGGAGCGCCCATCACCCATATCAAGAGCCACCGGTCCCAGGTTGCCCTCAAGGGCCAGAAGGGTCCGGCGCCAGGTCTCCGGCGGGGGCGCTGCGGCCTTCTTGGCCTTCGGAGCGGATTGACGCGCTGGATCGAGCAAAGCGATTTCCCCCTTGTCGGGGGCTTCCGCTTGGACATCCCGCAGCAGGGCTGCGGCCAGATTCGGCAGCAGGATTTCCAGGCGCAGTACAGCCTGGGGCCACTGTTCCTGAGGGATGTGGCGGTCCAGTTCCTTCAGCCACTGGTCCTGGTGGTCCAGCCAGAGGGTTTGCAGGTGAGGAATAAGTTCGTCGGCTCCGGCCTCGGGTCCCAGCCCCAGTGTCGTCCGGAAGGCGGTAGGCCAGTCCTCCACACCCACGAAGGGTGCCAGGGCCTCTTCCATGATGTGGTGGACGAGGATGCCCACGGCCATGGACATCCGGGTGCGCGCATCGAAGGTCTGCAGGCCCCACACTCGCTCAGCGAGAGAGCGGAAGGGGCACTTGGCGAGGTCTTCTAGCGCCGTGGGGCTGGCGTTTTCCTGCCCCTTGAGCCAGGCGGTGCGGAGTCCCGGCGCCAGATCGAAGGTGGGCGCCTCTGCCAGCAGAACCTCGCTGGCCGGGCGGGCCTGGGCTGCGGTGGCTCGGGCTTGTTGGTGCGGTGCCTGATCGTGGCCTTCCCAGCGCCAGCGCAAGCGGCTATGCAACGCGGCTTCAGGACGCCACGGGGCCGCGCCTTCCAGCGCCGTCCAGAAGGGTCCCTGGGACTTCATGCGGCCATCCTCATCCTGGGCGGGGCTGAGCACCACCAGGCGCTCGCGGGTCATGGCCAGCACCTTGTTGAATGCGTAGGCCTCCCGTTGGAAGGCGCGGGGAATCTGGTCGCCGTGTTCGCTGCGGGGTAGCCAGAACCGCTGCAGGGCAGGTGGGAAGATCGCTGACGGCACCGCCTGACTCCAGGCGAGCAGCGCGCGGTTGAGGGCAGCCTTGCGGTCGCCGTCCAGGTCGGGGTTCTCGGCAGGGCGGCTAGGCCAGGCGCCTTCGGAGAGGTCGAGAATCAGGGTCGCGCGAGAGCCGTTCCAGTCGTCGAGGATCTTGCTGGGGGTCACCAGGCGCAGACCCTCTAAGGCCCGGGGGATCTCGCTGCTGCGGGCAGCTTCGAGGAAGGCCTCCAGCGCCAGGAGCATATCGGCGAAGGTCCAAGTTTCATTGCCCCAGGCTTCCTTGAGGAGGCCGAGGGGTGAGTAGAAATCGTCGGGATCCATGGGCAGCCGCAGGGTGGTGGCCAGGGATTCCAGGCGCTCGGCCCATCGGTGGGCGGTCAGGGTGGTACCCCTCAATGCGGCCAGTTCCTGCCAGATGCCCTGGGCGTATTCCTTCACGCGATCCCGCAGGTGCATGAAGCTGCTTTCGAACGCGAGCGACCCACTCTGGTCGGCGAGGGCCAGCGCGTCCGCCCAGTGGCGCAGGTCGTCTCGCTTCGAGGCGCGGAGCCCGGCGGACACGGCACAGGGATCCAGGCGCTGCACGCCCATGAGGAGGGTCCAGAGCGGACTCCAGGCTTCGCTGGTGAGGAGGGGCAGCAGGCCGCCGCGCACATGGAGAGCCACACCTTCTTCTGCCAGCAGGGGGGCAAGGAAGGCGGCCACCGTTTGAGGCTCGGGGTGGATGAGGGTGATCTCAGAAGGGGGGATCCCAGCGTCCAGCCAGACGCAGACCTGTTCGATGGCATGGCGCAACAGGTCGTGTGGACCTTCAACGAGCCCCCGCTGGAACGTGTCCGCGTGATCACCGAGCGCCAGCAGTCCCTCGAACAGGGTCTCCAGGGCGGGCGACCAGGGTGCCGAACCCCAGCCCTCCGGCTCGGAGAGGGCGAGGTCATTGGGAAGGCTTTCGCCATGGGCTTCGAGCCCATCGAGGAACCACGCCACCAGGGGCTGGGCGCTGCCGAAGAGGCCCGAGGCTTCGCCACCCTTCTGGGCAGCCAACCTGAACGTGGCACCGCCCAGACCCGGCACGCAGGCCAGGGCACGCAGACGGGAGGGTACCAGGTCGCGGAGCCCGGCCTCCAGCGGTCCATCGGCCTCGGTCCGCTCGATCCAGAGTCCCCGTTTCCCGGCCAGTTCCAGGTCCACGGCCTGCCAGAGGGCCAGATCCGGCTCCAGGTAGCCGCCCGCTTCTACCTCCTTGAGGTAGGCCTCCATGTGAGCGAGCACACTGGCCAGGCTGTGGGCGGCCTTGGGATGCCCCAGATCCAGTCCATAGGCTTGCAACTCCCGCAGGGAGGCAGGCAGCAGACCCTGCGCCAGCAGTTCGCGGCAAGCCTGGGCGCGTGCCTTAAGTGCCTCTAGGCTGGGACGTGCAGCGCGCCCCTGGGCCTTGGCCAGCCTCCCTGCCACCCGCAGGTGCAGCATGAGGCTCACGGCACCCGGCACGGGCGGTCGGGGGTCGTTCAGCAGCACGCCATCAAAGGGGTCGTAGCTCATGCAGGCATCCCAAGAACTGACTTGGTTCCAGTTCATCCTGCCACAGCCGATTGGACAGAAAATGTCTGCGGAGGCCTCTAGCCTCCCCAGCATAAAGCGCCTGGGCGACGAGGCTGGGCTAGGAACGCCATCGATGCGGTCTTCCACACGGTGGACCAGGCGGTCCAGGCGAGACCGCATGTTTGACCGGAGTTACAGCCTGGTCACTAGGGAATCCCGGCGGCCCCCGGTACCATTGAAACCATCGAGGTCCCCTTGAATGACAGCCCAGCCTTCCGGTTGCGACGGTTCCTGAACTGGTTCCCCCTTGGGCTTACCTATGCGGCCATGTACATGGGCCGCTACAACTTCAACATTGTGAAGAACGACATCGGCGCCTGGTACCACCTGGACAAGGCTCAGATGGGCCTGATTGCCTCCGCGGGCTTCTGGACCTACGGTCTGGCCGTAGCCCTCAACGGCCCCATCGCGGACCGCATCGGGGGCCGCAAGGCCATCCTGGTAGGTTCCATCGGTGCGGCCCTCCTGAACCTGCTCATCGGGCTCATGTTCCTGAACAACCATGTCACCCGGATCCTGGTGAGCATGAGCCTGCTCTGGAGCCTGAACATGTACTTCCAGAGCTTCGGAGCCCTCTCCGTGGTGAAGGTGAACAGCACCTGGTTCCACGTGAAGGAGCGCGGCGTCTTCGGCGGCATCTTCGGCATCATGATCAGCTCGGGCTACTTCCTGGCCACCACCATCGGGGCCTGGCTGCTGGCCAGCTTCCGCAGCTGGACAGTCATCTGGTTCGTGCCGGCTGCAGCCATCACCTTCATGTTCTGCGTGGACTGGTTCCTGGTCCGCAACCGCCCCAGCCATGCCGGCCACGCCGATTTCGACACCGGGGACGGCTCCGACGCCGCCTCCGCCGAGGACTCCCCCCTGCCCCTGGGCGACCTCGTGCGGAAGGTCTTCCACAATCCCATCATCGTGTCGCTCATCTTCGCGGAGTTCTGCACGGGCTTCGTGCGCCAGGGCGTGATGCTCTACTTCACGGAATACCTGCAGGAGATCTACCACCTGGGCAAGAAAGAGCACCTGTTCTGGTGGACGGGAATCGCATTCATGGGCGGCGGCATCCTGGGCGGCCTGCTGTGCGGCTGGATGAGCGACAAAGTCTTCCAGTCCCGGCGACCTCCCGTGGCGTTCCTCTTCTACCTGGTGCAGGTGGTGATGCTGGGGCTGCTGGGGATGACCCTGGGCCAGGGCAGCACCGGCGGCCAGATCTGGGCCGTGGTCCTGCTGGGCCTCACGGCCATGTTCATCTTCGGGGTCCACGGCATGCTCAGCGGCACGGCCAGCATGGATTTCGGCGGCCGCAAGGCCGCGGCCTCCGTGGCGGGTGCCCTGGACGGCATCCAGTACATCGGCTCGGGTCTCACCGGCTTCGGCCTGGGCTGGATCCTCAAGACCTACGGCTGGGACGGCATCGCGACCCATGGCCACCAGCCCGCCCATGCGTGGGTCTGGGTGGGTTGCATCATGCCCTTCAGCCTCATCGGCGCCTTCATCATGACCCGCATCTGGAACGCCAAGGCCGGCGCCGGGGCGCACTGATCCAGAATCAGCTCAACCCAGGCAAGCGAAGGTAGCGTTTTTACCTCGCTCAGTGCTTCATGGCCAGCTGATCGAACGCCTGTTTCAACCCGCCATGAATGGCCTGCACATCGGCGGGGTTCCAGAGTTTCTGGTCCTCGCGGATGAAGGTGGTGAGGTCGCGGCGGTTGTCGAAGCGGGCCACGGGCAGGTGGTAGACCCTGGTGGAATAGCGGTCACCTTCCTGGATGGTCCGCTCCACCCGGATGGTGCCTGGGCGGTCGCTCTGCTCCATCAGGTAGGCCATGTCATCAGTGCCGTACTGACCCAGCATCACCTCCATGGGGACGCTGTGGTGCAGGATGCTGCCCTGGCCATTGGGACGCCCCCGCTCGATGTTCTTGCGGCGGCTCTCTGCAGGATCCACCCAGACGTAGAGGACTGCGGCCTTGTCCAGGATGGCCGGCGACAACATCTGGAAGGCCGTCTCATACCCGTGGGGTGGGCCGAGCGGGAAAGCCGAACCATTCGCCCCGCCCCGGGCGGCCTCGATCACCAGCGTGCGGCCGGTCTTGTCCTCGGCATTCTGGCGATTCAGGGTGTCCAGCTCGGCCCGGCATTCGGCCTCCAGCGCCTCGGCGATGCGGACACGGAGGCGATGCGGGAGTTCGCCCAGGGGCTGGGGCAGCTCGAGCTTGGCGTGGGCGCGATCCAGACGGTCGAACAGGTGCTGGGCGGCGCTGGCAACCTCGACCTGCCTGCTGGCCATGAGGTCCGTGTAGTCCCCGTTCAGCAACTCGATGAGGACGGCCCAGGTCCAGTTGTCCCGAAAGGGCCGGTTCGGCCCGTGGTAGTACGCGTATTCCTGGCCGTTCGCCTTCAGCTCGTCGTCGATGCGGTGCATGAGGTGCACATACGGATAGTCATCCAGCTGCAGTGTGGGGCCCATGTGGAAGTCGTTTCGGCACTGGTCCGGGGTGAGGCTGGCCAGGTAGCGGCGCACCTCGGACTTGCCCGAGGCGGGGAGGCTGAAGAGCAGGATCGTGTCGAGCAGTTGCGTCATGGGTCCCGCCGGTCGAATCCTCAAATATGCCACGTCCGCGCAGAACGGAAATCACGGAGGCAGAGGCCCTCCCGGCAGAGCACGAGGGAAGCTGTCGTGTGGAGGTGATGCCGGGAGTTGGCATCTCCTCCTTACCCCAGCCACCTCTGCACACCGCGTCGAGGCCGCTTGGTCCATCCACTCCTGGAGTCGGTTCTACGACCTGGCCGACCTTTCCCCTGGCGAGGAGGAACCGTGGCGGGATCTAATGCTCCAACCAACCTCAACGGCACTTCCTGCCGCTGAGTGTCGGCGATAGGAGAGGACTCGATGGCCTTGAACGCGGTGTGGCTGGGATTGTTCTTCCTGGCCGGGGTGCTGGGCACCTGGCGCTGGTTCACGGGCGCCGATCCCCAGGTGTTCGCGACCATGGCCCAGGCCACCTTCGATTCGGCCCGGACCGGCTTCGAGATCGCCCTGAGGCTCACCGGCACCCTCACCCTCTGGCTGGGCCTGATGAAGGTGGGCGAGGCCGCAGGTGCCGTCCGGCTGTTGTCCCGAGCCCTGTCGCCCCTGCTGCGGCGGGTGTTCCCGGGGCTGCCGTCGGAGCACCCGGCCTCGGGCGCCATGGTGCTGAACTTCGCCGCCAACCTGCTGGGCCTGGACAACGCCGCCACGCCTGCGGGCCTCAAGGCCATGAAGGAGCTGGAGACGTTGAACCCGAACCCGGGCACGGCCACGGACCACCAGGTGATGTTCATGGTGCTGCACGCGGCGAGCCTCACCCTGTTCCCGGTGAGCATCATGGCCCTGCGGGCGGCGTCCGGGGCTCGGAACCCCGCCGACATCTTCCTGCCCATCCTGGTGGCCAGCTCCTGTTCGGTGGCGGGGGGCTTCCTCGCCGTGGCCCTGGTGCAGCGCCTGAAGCTGTGGGATCCGGTGCTCCTGGCCTGGATCATCGGGGTCGCGGTGGTGCTGGGCAGCGGAGTCGCGCTGATCGCCCGGCTGCCCCACGGCCGCGTGGAAGCGGTGTCCACCACCCTGGGCACGGCCCTGATGCTGGCGGCGATCCTCTGGTTCCTGGCGTTGGCATCCTTCAAGAAAGTGAACGCCTGGGAGGTGTTCGTCGAAGGCGCCAAGGAAGGCTTCCAGACCGCCCTTTCCATCATCCCGTTCCTGGTGGGCATCTTGGTGGCGGTGGGGGTCTTCCGCGCCTCGGGGGGCATGGATCTGGTGGTGAAGGGGATCTGGGCCTGCGTGGCCTGGACCGGCCTGCCGGCGGCCTCGGTGGGCGCCTTCCCCACCATGCTCATGAAGCCCCTGTCGGGCTCCGCCGCACGGGGCCTCACCCTCGACGCCATGAAGGTGTTCGGGCCGGATTCCTTCACAGGCAGGCTGTCCTGCCTGCTCCAGGGAAGCACGGATACCACCCTCTACGTCATCGCCCTCTACTCCGGCGCCATCGGACTGAAGAAGACCCGCTCCGTGCTGCCCTGCGCCCTGTTCGCCGATCTCTGCGGCTTCGTGGGCGCTTTCGCCATGGCCATGCTCTTCTTCCGGTAGTCCGGCTGCAACGCAGGTCCCCCGGGATCCATCGAGTCAATCCACAGAGTGCAGTTCGGATTGGCCCAAGGAGCTAGCCAGGTGGTGCGGCAGAGGACTTAGACCAGGATTGCCTCCTGGACCTCGCGCAGTTGACGTGTTCCGAGAGCGAATCCGAATCCCTGAGCCTGCCGGTCACCCTCAAACCCAGGCACCTGTCCAAACGCCACACTCCGAACAGGGATTGACTTTCGCTTTTTATTCGCTATCCTGGATCGTCCAGGAGGGGCCCATGGAAGTCCGTGCCCACACCACCCCGGAGGATCGCCAGGCGCTCAGGAACTACCTTCGCCAGCGGCGCTTGACGACTTCCATCCACCAGACAATCACCACCCAGGCCTTGAACGATCTGGAAGAAGCGCTGCGCCTGCTGCTGGGCATCCACCATCCCTCGGAGGCCTGGGCGGAAGAGGTGACGGCCTTCCTGGATCAGGTGATGCCCAGGCCCGCGCCAAGGCATGCCACGGCCCTGCCCGGGCTCCTGGAGGAAGAGGTGAAGGAAAGTGGCCAGGGACCTACATTGTCCCGTGCATGACCTTCTGGAGGTTCCGCCATGGCGAACCCGACCACCCCTCAGTTGCATATCTCCATGGAATTCGCCGAACACCTGGTCCGTCAGCTGCGAAGCGCAGCCAAGGACACCGGCTCGGCCTCTCTGCTTCAGGACGCCGACAGGCTTCAGGCCGAGCTCGATGCCCAGTTCAGCCAGTGTCCGCCGCGCCACTGACAGCCACCGTCCTTCCAGGCATGAAGGAGGGGGGGTTCACCACCAAGGTACCAAGGCCACCAGTTCCTCCCTTGGCATCGGCTTCGGTCCTTCCAGGTGTCTTGGTGGCGATTCATGTTCTTTGCTCGCAACTTCCTATGGTTGCCCAACCTGGCCCTCAACCAGGACCCTGAGGCGGCAACTTGCATGGTCCTGACGTGAGGTGCTACCGCGTCAGCCCTGGAGGCCTTGGGGCCTTCCTTTTCGAAAGGGCCAGGTGCTTCCCATGACCCACCGCATCGCCCACCTGGACATGGACGCCTATTTCGCGTCGGTGGAGCTGCTGCGCTATCCGGAGCTGCGAGGGCAACCGGTGGTGATCGGTGGCCGCCGCCGCACGGCGCTCGCGGAGGCCCAGGGGTTCCAGCGCCTGAGCACTTACGCGGGCAGGGGCGTCGTGACCACGGCTACATATGAGGCGCGGGCGTTTGGTGTGCGTTCGGGCATGGGCTTGATGAAGGCGGCGGCCCTGGCTCCCGAGGCCATCCTGCTGCCCGGCGACTACGAAACCTACAGCCGGGTCTCGCGTACCTTCAAGGCCGCCGTGGCCGCCATCGCCCCCCGGATCGAGGACCGGGGCATTGACGAGATCTACGTGGATCTCACCGATGTGCCGGGGGAAACGCAAGCCCTCGCCCAGCGGCTCAAGGACGCGGTGCGCCAGGCTACGGGGCTGTCCTGCTCCATCGGTGTGACCCCCAACAAGCTGCTCTCCAAGCTGGCTTCCGAGCTGCAGAAACCCGATGGCCTGACGATCCTCACCCTGGAGGACATCCCGGCCCGGATCTGGCCCCTGCCCTGCTCGGCGATCAATGGCATCGGCCCCAAGGCGACCGCGAGACTGGCAGCCATCCGAATCCACACCATCGGGGAACTGGCCCAGCTTGACCCGGCTTTTCTGGTGGAACACTTCGGGAAGAGCTACGGCGCCTGGCTGCACGAAGCCGCCCACGGGCGGGACGAGCGGCCACTGGCCACTTCGCGGGAACCCAAATCCATCAGCCGGGAGACCACCTTCGAACGCGACCTGCATCCCAAGCAGGACCGGGAGGAACTCACCCGCATCCTCCTGCACCTGTGCGAACGCCTGGCGGAAGACCTCGCCCGCAAGGGCTACCTGGCCCGGAATGTGGGCCTCAAGGTGCGGTACGCGGATTTCTCCACCCTCACACGCGATCATGCGCTCGAGGTTCCCATCGCCAGTGCTGACGCCCTGCGCGATGCGGTTCGAACCTGCCTGAAGCGGGTGCCTCTGGAGCAGAGGCTGCGTCTCCTGGGCATCCGGGCGGGGATGCTGGTGAGGACGACTGAATACAGACTGCAGTCCGAGGCACCGCCACGGGTGGCCGAGCCAGGACTTTTCGGTGACCCGCCGCCCTACGCCGTGGTCAGGACCAGCTCGGCCTAGCGAGTCAATTCGGGACCACGATGGCGGCCCTGACCGCCGCACCACAGCCACCTACCCAGCTCAAGGCTGAATCCTTCCCCGGTCAGACGGAGGTCCGGGTTGGAGCGGTCGGACTCATGGAGGAGGCTCCAGACCTTCGGCCATGGGGTGCACATGGGGAAGGCCGGGCAGCGGTTGATCCGCCTTTTTGGCAGCGTGCTGCCGAAAGGTCTGGCCGCCCCCTTCTTGGATCTGCCAAGGACATATCCATTGATCTATCTGATCCATATCATTCTATCTAATTTAAGTTTTATTTGATGTTATTTTGTTTTTTTTGTTGCGACGTCGACTCAAGCACCTACTCTTGCCATCTGAACCACCACCCTTCAGGAGGTCTTCATGAACTGGTTCCCGGTCTTCTCCGCCTCGGCTGTAGTCGCCGTGGCTTTCCTCGGCCTCGACCATCCTGGCCGGGCCATCGTCAGTGAACTCGTCATCGTGGCCATCACCATCCTGGGGATGAGCCTCGCCTGGTGGAAGCAGTCCCGGCTTTCCACCAACTCGATCTGAACGGATACGCAGGGCTGGCCGACCACCAGAAGGCTCTTCAGCCCAGTTGCTTGTCTCTTTTCTGACCGACCCCGGGGCCCAGGCCAACTTGGGCCCCGGGGTGTTTCAGGGCAGCCGCGACAGCTTGTCTCGAACGAATTTGACGTAGCCCATGTCGGCTTCGTTGATGTGGTGGGTGAGCCAGTCCGCGGCGAAGGTGGCCACATCGGCGGTGATCAGGAAGCCCTCATCCATCTTCACGATGAGGTTCTGAACCTTGGTCAGGAGCTCCGTGTGCTCCACCCGATGGAAGCTCGACATGGGGTAGCCCACCACCCGCATGAACTCTTCCTCTGTATCGAAGTGTTCCTGCGTGTACTCGTTGAGAAAGGCCAGTGCCTCCCTGGCGCCTAGTTCCGCCTGTCCCGCCTTGAAGCAATCAGCCAGCCGGTTGATGGCCTCGAAGAGGTTCCGGTGCTGGGTATCGATTTCGGCGATGCCGGTTTCGTACTGCTCGCTCCAGATAATGACGGGCATGGGATTCTCCTCGTTCAGCGCCGTTTCATGGCTTCCGGCAGAGGCCGGTTCTTCCAGGTCTGGTAGGCGGCCAGAAACCGTGCCTGGGGGGGATTCAGATCCCCCGTCGCCCACTCGTGGATCGAGGTGGAGATCTCCACGGTATGCAAGACGGGCCTGGCCTTCTTCTTGATCAGTTCCGCCAGGTTGAACACCAGGGCATCCTTCTCGTCGTAGCCAGGCTGATCCGAACCATTCAGGAACCCCCGGTGAGCCTGCAACCCTGCATAGACCTTTGCCAGCCTGCGCATCAGGGCGGACATCTGGATGAGTTCCTCGGCCCGGCTTCCCTGGGCGGGCCAAGCGGAGGGGTCCGCCGCCTCCCCTTCACTCGGGTCTGGGCCGGTCGGCAGGAACCACTGGGCGGCGTGGCCTTCATGCCAGAGCTGCATGATGACGTTGTTCATATCCGCCGAGCGCCTCCCGCCATCCAGGGACCAGGCCGCATGACCATGTTCGTACGTGTCATAGATCAGATGGATGCCCGCCGGATGGTGCCGCAGGCAGGCCTCCAGGTGTTCCATGGCCTCGGCGACCTGACTGAAATAGGCTTCCAGCGTCTTGGAGGTCCCGCCGTCGATGCCGACGCGCTGTGACCCCACATAAGTCTTGTAGTGCAGGGCCAAGCTCTCCAGTTCACTGCCGCAGGCCTTCACGGTCTTCGTTTCACCTTGTCCCAGGCGATGGAAGTGGTTCTTCTCCAGACGCCGAATCTCATTGAGGTTGTGGATCAGACTGCGCGATGTGAGTGCCACCATATCGGCCGTCTCCGCCACGACAGATTCCATACATTCGGGTCAAGTACTTCATGGTATCCCATCCCGGGCCTGGTGAGTCAGTTCTCCGGGGCCCTCGCCAGGCGGGATTCGTAGAGCCGCACCAGGAATTCCATGAGGACCCACTCGGTTTCCCGATGGTCCCTGCGGAGGAGGCGGTTGAGGTGCATGTGCGACAGGTTTCCGGCCAACCGAGGCAGCTCCCCCTGGAGCAGCCCCCGGTCTGAAGCTTCGCGGATCCGGGTCAGGCTGCTGAACTGAGGCGGGAAGGGAGGGCCTGAAACCCAGGGAAATCCCTGTTCCAGCTCCTTGCGCAGGTCCCGGAACCGTCGGCCCATCTGGACGGCCCCTTCCCCCCCATCGGCAAATTCCTTCCGGAAACCGTCCCGCGAAGCCTGGGCCAGGGACTTCCGGGCGTGAAGGTCCAGCCCCAGGGCCGCCCAGATCGCATCCACATTCCTGAGCCCGGCGCGCCAGCGTTGCTCCAGCGTCAGGCCGTCCACCAGCTGATCCAGGATGGATTGGCTGTCGTCATGGAACCCCGCTTCCGCCAGCGCCAAGCCCACCGGGCCTGCGTACCGCTCCCACTCGGGTTCGAAAGTATCGACCTGCCATTTCCACAGGAGACCATTGGCCAGGCCCTCTTCCAGGTGGGTGTGGACCAGGGGGAGGAGTTCCGCCACCAGCCGTTCAGGTGGGCCGTGGAAGCGTAACCGAACGTGGTGCTCTGGATCCCGGTACCGGACGAAGTGCCAGCGGTCCCAGAGCCCCTTGGTGCTGGTCCCGCGAAGGAGGGGCGCCAGCTCCACCAACAGGCGATCGGCGCTGGCCGGTCCGCAGTAGAGCTTGAGATAAAGCCACTCGGAGCCCGGCGGGAACGCTCGAATCGGCGTGTCTTGGGGCATGGCCGGCAGCGGCCCCGGCTTCGGCCCGGGGTTCCTGGATTCGAACGGTAGGACCAGCTCGTGCGCAAACCGCCCTTCGTCAGAAGTGACCGGGGCCTGCTCGGGCTCCGGGAAGCACTCGGTCAGGATGAACGAGGAACGGCTGGAAATAAGGTGGTACAGGGCCTCCACCCAAAGCGCCTGGTCCAGATCCACCCGCAGGAAGTTGTCCGCGTCGGTGAGCTGCACGAACCGGGGCAGCCCGCGGCCTGCCCGCAGGGCCTGGATGGCGCCCCAGGCCCCTTCGGAGGAGGCCTGCATGGCTGCCTTCACTTCCTTGGCATCCATTCGCCACCGCGCCTTGGCAAGCACATGCCTGCCGCGGGCGACCCGCGGCAGGAACGGCAGGTCACCCAGCGCCCCCCAGGACCATCCGCCGGAGTGACCATCCTGATCCTGCAGGTGGGCCAGGAACCGGTAGACCACGGGCCCGCGGGCAAAGTTGTGCGCCGAAGAAAGGCGGGGAATGACCTGCCGATGCAACCGAGCGGAGGCCAGCCAGATCCGGTTTCCCCACACGGTCACGCGGAGATCCGACGGCTCGATCCGGTGGTCCCCGGAACGACCGGAGGTGGCGAGAAAGGGGATTTCATGGGCCCGCAGGGCGGGGCGGGCCAGCACATTGCCCATCCTGCCTTCGGGCACGTGCACGACTTCGGCGAACACCGCCTCTGGTTGCGCGGCTTCCTCCTGTTTGAGGTGACGCTCCAGGGCCTCCTTCAGGGCCAGGTCCCCGGAGGCGAACCGGCCCAGCCAGCGCGCGGCCGTGGGCCCGGAGTAGGCTTCCATCCAGAACCGGAAGTCGCCCCGGTCCAGGGCCTCGGAGTCCGAGGCCGCGAGGCTGGCGAGGGCGGAGAAAGCTGCTGGAAAGGGTTGCGGATCCGGATTCGCGAGGGCCTCCACATCGGCCTCATCCAGGTCCCAGACCCGGCGACCCTCCCAGCGGGGAAACCGCTGCAGGAGCACCTGGTCCCGGCCCGTGAGGGAACGGGCCGGGGATGGGCCGCGAAAGGGCAGGCCCTCGAGCAGGGGGGAATCCAGGGGCGTCCCCCCATCGAAGCCCAGACCGCTCTCCTCATCCAGGACCTCGAGCAGGGGCATCCAGCGGGGGCCGTACCGCTCCTGGAAGGCAGCCCGGAACCGGTCCAAAGGCCCCTCGGGCGCCACCGGGGACAGCCGGCGGAGCAGGTCGACCCCCTCTTCCAGGGCCCGGCGCACGCCCGGCGCGAGGGCAAGGCCCGGCGAGGGCCGGAAGACATCCACCTGGACGACATCCCGGGTCTCCGGCGGAAGGCCCAGGTCCGCCAGGGCCGCCAGTCGAGGGGCGTAGCCCCCGGGAAAGCTCCCCAGGCGGGCGTCCTGCAGGAGCCTCAAGTCCGCTGCCAGCGCCACCAGTTCCTCGGCCTTGGCGGCGGTGGCGGGACGGGCCTGAAGGGCGGCCACCACCTGCCCCAGGGGATCGGGAGAGGTCAGGGAGGGAGGCAGGTCACCGCACAGCACCTGGGCATCAATGAGCTGGTCGAGAAAGGCGCGGGCCACCGTCGGTTCCACCGCCAGGCGCCGGACCAGACCGGTGGTGAGCTCCTCCAACTGCGCGCCATCCCGCGCCCGCTGAAGCACGAAGTCCAGATGGGGCGTCCCTTCCACGGCTTCCAGATGGTAGGTCCGGCCTTGGCCATCCCCTTGATCCCGGCGTTCCAGGTAGCGGTACCACCCTCCACGGGCATAGAGGCTCGTGTTGGGCCGATAGAGCGTCCCCTCTCGCACCTCGGGTTCCCGCTCGAAGCCTTCCACCAGGGTTTCCAGGACACCCCAGTCCAGGCGCAGGGCTTTGCGACCCTCCCGCCAGGCCCCCAGGGACAGGTGGCTGGCAGGGCCCCAGGTCCCCATGGACACACCCGCGAACAGACCGAAGGGCGTCGCGCGGCTGCTCATCCGGCTCAGGTATTTCAGCAGGGCCCGCTCCATGTTCCGGGCCGCGGGGCCGTCCAGCGAACCGGCCAGCCAGGGCTCCAGCCGGGAGGCGAGATCCGGCGAGGCCAGGGCCAGAGCTTCCCGGACTTCCTCGCGCCGCACCAGGCCTCGCAGGACCTGACGCAGGGCCTCCCGATCCTGTTCCAGGCACGGTGCGGGAGGACAGCCGGAGTCCACCTTGAAAGGATCAGGTCCTTGCGACGAAAGCGCGTCCAGCGGCAGACCCGGGCTGCGCAGCACAAAGAATTCAGCGGTCTGGCATGGGGGCCGAAGAGGCATGCAGGAGGTATCCCGAGAAGGAGAAGCATAGAGCCAAACCTAAAGGAAGCAGCCTCTGGCCATGGAGGCCACTGGGGGGGCCCGAACGGTGCCTCCAGGGGGGCTTAACGGTTGAACTCGTGTTTAGATACCGTTCATGGAAAGGTGTTGGCTTCCATCCCGGCAAGCCCCAGAACCTAGGTTGCGCCCCGAGGCGCTACCTGGGAGCACCCGTGAAAAACAGCCTGTCCTTCCGCAAAGAGTCCATCCAGCGCTCGAGCAGCGTGAGCGAAAAACTGAATCAGGTGATGGAAGCTCAGGGGCAGGCCCGTGAGCAGAGGCCCATTTCCATCGGCACACTATTCACACTCACGCAGTAAACCGCTTGACTTCAAAGAGCCTGGGGTCGAGATGGCCCAAGGGTTGTCTATCCCTTTGGCTACCTGGTTCCCCTTAGCCAGTTCTTGGCGGGCCATTGCAACCTGTTACCTCCTTTGGACCCTAGTCGTCTTGCAGGAGCAATGGACTTTTCATCGTCTTGGGTCCTTGTGGATTTGGGCCAGTGCTTTATCCTCCCCCCTCACTCACATTGGCGCTTTCGCCTTCTTCGCCCCCCTGCCATGGATTCTCCCAAGGCGGCTACCTTCGCCCTGGAGGTTCGTCCTGGGACTTTGCCTCTCGGTGGTCTCATGCGAACTGGTCTCCTGGTTTCTCCCGCATTTCGATGCATGGGTGCTTGCACATGGGAGATTTGATTTCAACCTTGGCCGGATTGTCGGGCTCTACGCCTCATTTGTGGGTCCAGTCATGATGCTCGTCGGCGGATTGGTCGCAGCACGGGCTCACTCCGATGAGCTGCGGTTGGCCTCCGAAGCCGAGGCCCTGTTTGCCCGGAATCGGCTGCTCCAGAGTCAGATCCATCCCCACGTGCTGTTCAATGCGCTCAACGGCTTGGCGGAGCTTGTCCACAAGAGCCCCAAGGCCGCCGAGCGAGCCATCCAGCACCTGTCCGACCTGCTCCGGCGCATCATGCGCGCCTCAGAGTTCATGCGTCTCCCGCTGGGAGAAGAGCGCAAGATCGTCGCGGATTTTCTGGCGCTGGAGGCCATTCGGCTGGGGGATCGCCTCCGGGTGGTCTGGGAGTGGGAGGATGGCCTGGACGCCATCGAAGTGCCCCCCCTTCTGCTCCAGCCCCTGGTGGAAAACGCCATCAAGCACGGCATCGCGCCCAGCATCCCCGGCGGGGACCTGATCCTTCGGGCCCGGACCCAGGACGACCATATTCTTCTGGAAGTCTGGAATTCCGGGATTCCCTTCTGCGATCGCGAGGGGGGTGGCGGCCTTGGGGTGAAGAACCTCTGCTCCAGGTTGTCCTTGCACTTCGGGGCCGGAGCCAGCTTCACCATTGGGCCCTCGGGCGAGGGGACGCTTGCCAGCATTCGCCTGGAAGCGAACCGAGTAGAATATGCCCATGAAGCGCCTAAACGCCCTGGTGGTCGATGACGAGCCTCTGGCTCGGGAACGGCTGACCAGGCTGCTTCAGGAGGCCAACTGCACCGTGGTAGGTGAGCTGGGCGATGGGCTGGCCCTGCTCCAATGGTTGAAGGCGCCTCATCAAGTGGATGTGATCTTCCTGGACATCCAGATGCCCGGGCCCAGCGGCATGGAGGTGCTGGCGGAGGCGCCGGACCGGCCGCCCGTGGTCTTCGTCACCGCCCACTCGAGCTATGCGGTGCGCGCCTTCGAGCTGGCTGCGGTGGACTATCTTTTGAAACCCGTGTTCGAGGACCGGCTAGGCAAGTGCCTGCAGCGGTTGCGCGATCAGCTGGTGCGGCGGCTCAATCCGGCCGAACTGAGGACGCTGCTGCCGCCGCCCCTGCGCTTCCCCATCCGGGCTGGAGACGGGGAAATCTTCATGGAGCTGGAGCTCATCACCCATTTCGAGCTGGAGAATGACCGGGTCTGGGCCTGTCGCGGCCTGAACCGCTACCTGACCCGATGGTCGGCCCTGTCCGAAGTGGAAGAGACCTTCCCTGAGGACGGCATGATCCGGATCCAGCGCCACCTGCTGCTCCGGCCCCGCATGGTGAAGGGCATCCGTCCCACCACCGTCGGGAGGATCAAGGTGATGATCGCCCCCAAGGTGGAACTGACGGTCAGCCGGGCCATGACGCCCCGGACCCGGGAGTGCGTCCGGGCGGCCGCCGTCTGATCCAACGGTTTTCACGCCAGGAACGTTCGGCTTACCGTTCGGAGGCGAAAAATGCACGATTCAGCGGAATTCGGGTCTGGAGCTCAGGGGGAGATCTATGTTTTCCCGATGATCTTTTGAGACGCCCCCTGCCCAGACGGCACGATCGGCTTCGAGATCCAGGAGATTCGAAATGATGATCAATCGCCTATGCGCTTCGACTCGTTATTTCCATCCCCTCGGCTCTTCGAACCCCTTCGGCCACAGGAAAGGAGCCAGTCTCGGCACCACCTCGCTCTGGGAGAGTTCAGCTGTGTTCAGGGATGTCACGGAAAAGAGGCAGCTGGAGGAGACGAGCAAACGCCTCTCTTCGGCCCTCGATCAGGTCATGGAGGTCATCGTCATCCTGGACGCAAGGGATGGCTCCATCATTTATTCCAATGCCATTTTTTTCCAGCTTTTCGACATTCCCAGCCAGGATGCCCCCCACGAGAAATTCATGGATCTGTTCGAATGCAGGATCCTTGATACCGCCCTGGAGCAGGCACGCACCGGTCAAGCCTGGACGGGCCGCTCCTCCCTGAAGACCCGTGGCGGCAAGCGACTCACGTTCGAGGGAACCGTCTCCCCGGTGCGCACCGGCGAGGGCGTCGTGGAATCCCTGGTGGTGAGGCTCCGGGACATCACCCTCGAGATCGAGAAGGATCGCCACCTCCGCCAGGCGCAGAAGATGGACGCCCTCGGGGCGCTGGCCGGGGGCATGGCCCACGACTTCAACAACCTGATCGGCGCCATCCTGAGCGCGGCCGAGCTCATCGAGATCCAGATGGGTCCGGACAGCCCCATCCAGAAGAAGCTGGAAATCATCCAGCGGGTGGGCAGTCGCGCCAGGGAACTGAGCACCCAGATCCTGAATTTCAGCCGCCGCAGCGAAGACAAGTGGGCCCCTTTCGACCTCACGGGGCTGGTTACAGAAGTGGTCAGTCTGCTGCAGACCATGCTCCCGAAGAACGTGGAGGTCCGCAGCGAGCTGGCCCAGGGCATCCGGATCCTCGGGGATCCTTCCCAACTCCACCAGGTGATCATGAACCTGAGCGTCAATGCGAACCACGCCATGCAACCCAAGGGCGGAGTGCTGACCATCCGCCTCCAACCTGTGGAGGCTGGTCGTCGCCTGTGCGACCAGCCGTCCGCGGAGCCTTGCGTCCAGCTTACCCTGGAGGACACCGGCTGCGGCATGGATCCACAAACGCTGGAACGCATCTTCGAGCCCTTCTTCACCACCAAGAAGGTAGGCGAAGGCACCGGGCTCGGGCTCTCGGTGGTGTACGGCATTGTGCAGGGACATGGCGGCAACCTGCAGGTCACCAGCGAACCGGGCAAGGGCAGTGCCTTCAGGATCCGACTTCCCCTCGTCCAGGAACTGTCCAAGGACTGGACGGGTAAGGCACGGAGGCAGGCGCTGGCCTAGGAAGACCGGAGCCCCAATCCCAGCGGCAAGCGCGGGCTTGAGATCAGGTCCAGGAACACCGCCCAGCGCCGTGCCGGATCCGCCACGGTCCCCCCGCGGCGCTCCACCCAGGTCCGCACCAGCTGCTCGCCCAGGTTGTAGTTGATGACGTAGCTCCGGTAAGCGTCGATGAACCGCAGCCGCTGGGCCGCCTGGGCCTCGGTGCGCAGGGAGTAGCGCACCAGGAAGGCCTCGGCGGCGGCGCGGTCCAGGCGGCCATCCAGGTAGCCGCGGGCGGCTTCGTTGTCGGCGAAGGCCAGGACCTTCAGCTCGGCCTGCACCCTCGCCCAGCGTTCGGCTTCCGCCGGATCAAGGCCCGCCAGCGGAAACAGGACCTCGCGCTCGAAGGCCAGCCTGTCCTCACCGGGGAACGCCACCTCGATGCCGAAGTTGGCAGTGCCTTCGGCGATGAGGGACTGGGGCGAGAAGAGGGGATAGATCGTGAACTCCAACCAGCCCCGGCCTTCCGGAGCTGGTCGGGCGAAGCGCTGCTCCAGCAGCGCGTTGTAGACATGGTGGCCCGGATAGCCCTCGTGGGCGGCCAGGTCCAGGGCCCGGTCGATGGCGATGGGCAGGTCCAGGTTCACCTGGATCACCGAAGTTCCCCCGCCCTGGTACCAGTTGTAGGCGGACCAGGGTTTGTCGGTCACGTATTCCACCGTGAAGTGGTCCGCAGCAGGGAGCGTCGCATGCTGGCGGGTGCGTTCGCGGGCTTCCGCGATGGCCGCATGGAAGACCCCGTCGACCCGAGCGACGGGCACGATGACGCGCTCCCGGACCTGCTGGTAGCGCTCCTGCACGGATCCCGATCCTTCGAGCAGGTCGTCCAGCCGGGCCAGCGCCGATTCAAGGGTGACCTCGGGCAGGTGCGGGGGCCGGACCTGGTACAGGGCCTCCGCCTCATCGTCGAAGCTGAACCGCTGTCCGTGCAGCCGGGCCAGGTGCGCCTCCACCGCCCCGAGCTGGCCCATAAGGTAGTCCCGCCGCAAGTCCTCATCGGCAAGCAGGGTCGAGTTGGCAACCCCATCCAGGATCCGCCGGGCCTCGCCAAGCAACTCGGCCAGAGGTCGTGGGTCCCCCGTCCCGGCCACCGTTTTCCAGGCTTGCGGGCCGTAGTAGGCGTCCACGAAGTCGCCATCGTGGCGCCCCACCGCCAGCACCAGGTTCACATAGTCTGAGGCCCAATCGGAAAGCGCCATGTCTCGATCCTCCTCGTCCTTGGAATGTACACAGGTTGGCGCGAGCGCTCACGTCTTCCTGGCGGCACTACCCAAGGGAGGCCATGATCAGGCCAGGTCCGGAGGATCCATGCGCAGGTTCGCCCTCCTCGTTGCAGCGTTGCCGCTCCTGTCACAGAGCCAGAAACCCCCGACTCCCGCGGTGGCTTGGTCCTATGCGACGCCCCCGGGTTTCCATCTGCTGGAACCCGCCTACCGGTTTCCAACCCAGATCAAGCAGGCGTTGGTCCAGTTCGTCCAGCCGGTGCCAGCCCTGGCCAAGGAATACCAGGCCGTCTTTCTCGACAAGCGGAAATTCTCGACCTGGTTCAAGCGCGTGCTCATCGACCACCAGGCCAGGCGGATCAAACAGGCCAAGTCCGAGGGGAATGTGCTTTCCAGCGACCTTTCCAGACTGTCGCCCGAAGGGGGGACAACCCTCAGCACGACGGCCATCCATCCCCGGAAAACGGCGGACCTGGACGCCGCTGAGCAATGCCTGGACGTGCTGAAGGTCTGGGCCCCGGACTGACGCTCCAGGTCTTCGAGCACTTGTCCGGCATCGGCCGTCCCGCGAGGCGCTATGCTAACCCTCCTTTTCCAGGAGCTGCCATGCATCCAAGAAGGCTCGTGCTGGTTCTGCTGCTTGCCAGTGGCCTCGCCATGGCCCAGGCTCCCGTCACCCCGAATCCCGCCGCCGATGCGGCCCCCACCCCGGGTCAGGTACTGGACCGCGCCCTTGCCAACCTCGAGCGTGAATTCGTTCCCGCCGCCGAGGCCATGCCCGGGGACAGGTACCAGTTCGCCCCCACCAGTGGCGACTTCAAGGGTGTGAAGACCTTCGCCGAACAGGTCCGCCACGTGGCCTCCGCCAACTTCATGTTCGGCGCCGGCATCCTTGGCGAGAAGCCCCCCGTGGACCTCGGTGGCGAGGACGGCCCAGAGGCGCTCAAGAGCAAGGCCGATATCGTCAAGTACCTGAAGGACTCCTTCGCCTACGCCCGCAAGGCCGTGGCCGGAATCAGCGCTGCCAACGCCACCGTCGCCATCCCCACGCCCTGGGGCCGGGGCACCACCTCCCGCCTGGGCCTGGCCACCCTCACCGTCGCCCACGGCTTCGACCACTACGGCCAGATGGCGGTCTACCTGCGCATGAACGGCATCATCCCTCCGGCGAGCCGCAAGTAAGCACCCATGCCGGACCTCCGCCGCCTCGCCGCCCTTGTCCTGGCCGCCACGGTGTTGGTCGGCCTGCAGGCCCAGGTGCCCGCAAGGGATGCCGCGGAGTTGCAGAAACAGCTCGACCGGCTGCAGACCCTGGGCAGCGTGCTCTACATCGCCGCCCATCCCGACGACGAGAACACCGCCGTGCTGGCCACCCTGTCGAAGGGGCGCAACCTGCGCACGGCCTACCTGGCCATCAACCGCGGCGGCGGCGGCCAGAACCTCATCGGCCACGAGCTCGGCGACAGCCTTGCGGCCATCCGTACCCAGGAGCTGCTGGCGGCCCGGCGCCTCGATGGCGCCGAGCAGTTCTTCACGTCCGCCGTGGATTTCGGCTACTCCAAGACTGCGGAGGAATCGTTCCGGTTCTGGAACCACGAGAAGGTGCTGGGCGAGGTGGTGTGGACCATCCGGTCCTTCCGCCCGGATGTCCTGCTCTCGCGCTTCCCCCCGGATGAAAGGGCCGGCCACGGTCACCACATCGCCTCGGCCCTGCTCGCCATCGAGGCCTTCAAGGCCGCCGCGGATCCCGCCCGCTACCCAGAGCAGCTCCGGTCTGGCCTGCGCCCCTGGCAGGCCACGCGGCTGCTGTGGAACCATTTCCTCTTCACGGACGCCGCACCCAAGCCCGCACCGGGCAGTCTCCTACTAGATGTGGGCACCTACGACCCCCTGCTCGGCCGGGCCTACAGTGAGCTGGCCGCAGAAAGCCGCAGCCAGCACCGCAGCCAGGGCTTCGGCGTCCTGGCCCAGCGGGGGCAGCGGGAAGAGACGTTTGAACGGCTGGCGGGCTCGCCCGCAACCAAGGACCTCTTCGATGGCATCAACCTCACCTGGTCCCGCTTCACCGGCACCGGCAAAGTGGCCTCCCTGCTACGGGAGGCCCGACTGGGGTTCCGTCCAGAGCACCCGGCCGGGATCCTCCGCCAGCTCCTCAAGGCCCGGCGGGCCCTGGGCGCCCTGGCCCCCAAGCTCCAGGCAGAACCGCTCGTCCGGACCAAAACAGCGGAACTGGATGAGCTCATCCGGGCCTGCGCCGGACTTTGGGTCGAGGCCATCGCCGATCGGCAGAGCGCCGCGCCCGGGGATACGCTCAAGGTCGAGGCCGCCGTCCTGGTGCGGGGAGGCGGTCCCATGGTGCTGGATGCCCTCAGCCTCGAGGCCGTGACACCCGAAGGCCACGCCCTGCTTGAGCTTCGCAAGGACGGGAACCCCCTCGTGGACAACCAGCCCAGGAAAGCGTCCTTCACCTTCGCTGTGCCCTTGAAGACACCGCTGGGCCAACCCCACTGGCTGGGTGGGCCCGGCGCGGAGGCCTGGGCGGGCCTGCAGGAATCCCCCGCACCCTTCCGCCTGCGGGCCCAGCTGTCCCGCCCCGAAGGCAGCTTCGAGGTGGTGGTGCCGGTGCGGTTCCGCTTCCGGGATCCGGTCCTGGGCGAGCGCTACCAGCCGCAGGTGGTGGTGCCCCCCGCCCTGGTGAACCTGGCCGATGGGGTGCAGATGTTCGCCGAAAACCAGGCCAAGGCCGTGCGGCTGAGGGTGATCGCCGGGTCCGCGGCCGTCTCGGGCCGGGTGCGCCTGCGGGTACCATCCGGGTGGCTAGCCGCGCCCGCAGATCAGGCCTTCGCGCTGACCCGCCCGGGCGAGGAGAAGGAACTGTCCTTTGACCTCACTCCGCCGCCCACCACCCAATCGAGTGAGCTGGTGGCTGAAGTGGACCTGGGCGCGGGCTTCACACCCGCCCGGAGCCTGGTGAAGCTGGACTACCCGCATATCCCCCTGCAGACCCTCCTGCCGGAAGCCCGGGCGCGCCTGGAACGCCTCGAGCTGAAGCACAACGGCCACCGCATCGGCTACATCATGGGCGCCGGCGATGACATCCCCCAGGCCCTGCGCCGCATCGGCTATGACGTGGAGCTGCTGACGGACGAAGCCCTGGCCCGGGAGGACCTCGCCCGCTTCGACGCCATCGTGCTGGGCATCCGCGCCTTCAACACGCGTCCCGCCCTGCGGGCCCTGAAAGAGCGCCTCCACGCCTATGTGGCGGCAGGTGGCACGGAGGTCGTGCTCTATACCGTGAACTCCCGCTTTGCCAGCATCAATGCCGCCATGGTGACCGATGCCATTGGCCCCTTCCCCTTCAAGGTCGGACAGAAACGCATCACGGACGAGACCGCACCCGTCCGCTTCCTCCAGCCCGACCACCCGGTCTTCCACGTACCCAACGAGATCTCGGCCAGGGATTTCGAGGGCTGGATCCAGGAGCGGAGTCTTTACCACGCCGAAGGCTGGGACGCCCGCTACACCCCGCTCCTCGCCATGGCGGATCCCGGCGAGGCCGAGGACAAGGGCGCCCTCCTCGTGGCGGAACATGGCAAGGGCCGTTACGTCTACACAGGCCTCGCCTTCTTCCGCCAGCTGCCGGACGGGGTGCCCGGCGCCACCCGCCTCTTCGCCAACCTCCTGGCCCTGGGGCACGCGCATGACTGAGCCGGTCCCGCCCCTCCTCGGCTCCTGGAAACGGGTCTATGCGGTCGTCCTGGGCGAGCTGGTGCTGCTCATCCTGCTCTTCCGCCTCTTCTCCTGGGCCTATTCGTGAGCCGGCTGGACTGGCTCGTCCTGGGCGGCGCGTTGCTCTTCGTCGTCCTGTGGGGCCTCTACAAGGGGCGGGGCGCCAGCACCGGCGAAGGCTACATCGGCGGCGGCCGGGACCACCGCTGGTGGCTCATCGGCCTGTCCATCATCGCCACCCAGACCAGCGCCATCACCTTCCTCTCCACCCCGGGCCAGGCCTATGTGGACGGCATGCGTTTCGTGCAGTTCTATTTCGGCCTGCCCCTGGCCGCCATCGTGCTTTCTGTCACTCTTCTCCCGCTCTATCACAGGCTGAAGGTGTCCACGGCCTACGAACTCCTCGAAGCCCGGTTCGATCTGAAGACGCGGCTCCTGGCCGCCATCCTCTTCCTCATCCAGCGCGGCCTGGCCGTGGGTCTCACCATCTTCGCCCCGGCCCTGGTGCTCTCGGTGCTGCTTGGCTGGAGCCTCCATGTCAACATCCTGCTGGTGGGCACGCTGGTCATGATCTACACCGTGACCGGGGGCACCAAGGCGGTGGCCTGGGCCCACAGCTCCCAGATGGTGATCATTGCCGGCGGCATGCTCCTCGCTGGAGTGATGACCGCCCACCGCCTGCCAGCCCACGTGAGCCTCGGCGACGCCCTCCACGTGGCCGGGGGCCTGGGTCGGTTGAACGCCATCGACACCCACTTCGATCCCCACAACCGCTACAACCTTTGGTCCGGGCTCATCGGCGGCTTCTTCCTCATGCTCTCCTACTTCGGTACGGACCAGTCCCAGGTGCAGCGCTATCTGGCGGGCAGCGACCTCACCCAGAGCCGCCTGGGACTGCTGCTGAACGGCATGATCAAGGTGCCCATGCAGTTCCTCATCCTGCTGCTGGGGGCCCTGGTCTTCGTGTTCTATCAATTCCACGCGCCGCCCCTCTTCTTCAACCCAGGTCCCGTGAAGCAGGTGATGGCGGGACCCGACGCTGCGGCCTACCGGGCCATTGAGACGAAGTTCGCCCAGGCCCGGGCAGGCCAAAGCCGGATGGCTGAAGCCTATGTCACCGCGCGGCACAGCGGGGAGGCATCCATGATCGCGGGGGCCAAACACCAGCTCGTGCAAGCTCATGCAGAGAGTGAAGCGATCCGGCGCGAAGGCGTGGCGCTCATCGAGAAAGCCAACCCCGGTACTAACCCCAGCGATACGAACTACATCTTCCTGGCCTACGTGCTGAGCAGCCTGCCCGTGGGATTGGTGGGTCTGGTCATCGCCGCCGTGTTTTCGGGTTCCATGTCCTCGATGTCGGGTGAGATCAGCGCCCTGGGCGCGACCACGGTGGTGGATCTCTGGCGGCGTCTCATCGGCGGCAGCCAGGGCCAGCGCGAAGTCTGGGTGGGCCGCATCGCCACCTTCGCCTGGGGCTGCTTCGCCATGGCCTTCGCCGAGTACGCCGCCCGCCTGGGCTCGCTCATCGAGGCCGTGAATATCCTCGGCTCCCTGTTCTACGGGACCATTCTCGGCATCTTCATCACCGCCTTCTATGTCAAGCGGGTCAAGGGCGGGACAGCTTTCTACGCCGCCCTGGTGGCCGAGGCCGGTGTGCTCGCCTGCTTCGCGCTCACGTCCATATCCTTCCTCTGGTACAACGTCATCGGCTGCCTGGCCGTGGTGGGGTTGGCCTGGGCTTTCAGCCTGTTCCAGGGTCCGGGCTCTGAGCTGCTTTCCCAGGCCTGAGGCCGGTCACCACGCTGCTGGCGGCTGCGGGGACCCCGGGGTCACCCCTCGAACTCAACCTGTCCCGATGCGGGCCCGAAAAGACAGATGGTGGGCCCTTTCCATGAACCGATCCCGACTTCGCGCCTATGCCGCCCTGTGCCTTGCCATGGGTCTTTCGGGCCAGGAACCTGGACTTGACGACCTGGCCGACCTGAAGGCCACCCTCGATCGCCCCATCGCCGCCGCCAGCAAGCGCCTGCAGAGTCTGAAGGAGGCACCTGCGGACGCGACGGTGCTGACGAGCCTGGAACTCCAGGAGATGGGCTACCGGACCCTGGCGGATGCCCTGGAAGGGGTGCTGGGCTTCCGCACCAATCGGGACCGGGCCTATGCGGGACTGGGGGCGCGAGGCCTCTACGTGCTGGGGGATCAGAACACCCGGGTGCTGGTCATGCTGGATGGTCACGCCCTGAACGGTCCCGCCGAGGTGGGCTCGAGCAAGGTCGGCGAGGATTTCGGCATTCCCCTGGACTTCGTGGAGCGCATCGAAGTGATCCGAGGACCAGCCTCGACCCTCTACGGAAACAACGCCTTCCTTGGAATGATCAATGTGGTGACGCGTACGCCAAGGGACCACGCCTCCGGAGAAACGTTACTGCATGCCTCGGACAACCGGACCGGCGCCCTGGACGCGCAAATTGGAGGTGCCACCGGATCCGGGGGCTGGAACCTGATGGTGTCGGGCTTCCAGCGGAATGGCACCGAAACAAGGTTCCCCGCCCTCCAGGCCACCCCACTGGCCGCGGGCCTGGATGAAGAGTCCCGCCAATCCGCATACCTGCGCTTCCAGGGCACGGGGTGGAGCTTCCTCGGCTATGCCATGAAACGGGACCAGAACCTGGCCTCGGCACCCTTCTTCTCCCAGGTCGGCTATCCAGGCACCACTTACCAGAACCAGCTGGCCTTCGCCGACCTTCGGTTGGAGCCGGTCTTCGGCCCCGTGGAAACCCTGGCCCGGGTGTTTGGGGACTGGAACCAATTCTCGGCCGATTACAACTATGACGGCATCCGCCAACCCAGCACTGCGGGCCTGTTTAAGGAGACCGACCCCGACCGGGGCGTGGGGCTGGAGTTGCAGGCGCGGACACCCGTCGGCGAGCGCCTTTTTGTGACCCTGGGGTCGGAGCACCAGTGGCACCACTACCATGGCACCGCGGGCATCGACCCGGCCCTGGTCCGCACCAAAGTCCAACACCAAATCGGCAACACCTACGTTCAGGCCGAGTGGCAGATCCTCGATACCCTCAATCTGGTGGCGGGACTCCAGCAGGCCAGCTGGTCGGTGCAATCCGCCTCCAGCGAGACTGGCGTCAGGCAGGACTTCCCTTCCAGCACCCTGTCGGGGCTGACGCCCCGGTTCAGCCTGATCTGGCAGCCCACCAGCGTCGACATCCTGAAACTGCTGTACGGCGGTGGCTACCGGAACCCCACCATCTTCGAGCGCTACTATGCGGACGGGTCCAGTTTCAAAGAGAACATCGAGCTGCGCCCCGAGCGCATCGAGACCCTGCAAGGCATCTGGGCCAGCATCTGGCCCATCGGTTTGAGAAGCCAGCTGTCCTGGTCCAGCTCCCGCTGGACGCGACTCATCCAGCCCGTCACCCTTCCGAGCGGATTCCAGCAGTTCCAGAACCAAGGGACCGAACTGCACGGGCAGGCCCTGGAGGGGGAGCTTCAGGGGAACTGGCCGGGCTGGACTGCCTACCTGCAGGCCGGTGCCTATGACTGGACCCAGAACGGCATCGAAATGCCCAATACGGCGAGGTTTCAGGCGGCCTTCCGCTTGACGAGACGCTGGGAAGGCTGGAGCGCCAGTGGGGAGGTGCAGCGTGTGGGCAGCCGCAGCAACGCACCGGTGGGCGTGACAGTACCGGCCAGCACCCTGTGGCGGGCAAGCCTGCGTCGAGAGTGGGCAAAGGCCTGGCTGCGCCTTTCGTTGGAAGATGCCGGGTCCCGACGGCAGGATCTGGTGGCCACGGACTATGACCCGATCCAAAAAATGACCTGGGACGGCCCCGTATTGAGGCTGACCTTGAGCCTCAGGTTCTGAGCGTATGCCTAGAGCATTCGGGCTACCCCTGGCGCTGCTGGCTTCCCTGCCCGCAGTGGTGGTGATGGCAGCTCCTTCCGAGTACCAGCTCAAGCTGGACTTGATCCCGAAATTCACCCGGTTCGTGGAATGGCCAAACCAAAGTCCTGTCCGAAACCCCTACTCGCCTTTCATCCTGGGAGTGTTTGGTCACAGCCCCTTCGGGGATGACCTCGACCGGTACTTCCTCAAACAGCCACTGAAGAGCAAAGGTGTCCAGATTCGCTACTGCCGAACCCTGGATGACCTGGACACCTGCGACCTGGTGTTCATCTGCGCCTCCGAAAAGGACCGGCTGAAGCCCATCCTGGCCCGGGTCCGCCAGAAGCCCATCCTGACGGTGTCGGATACGCCCGGCTTCGCCAAGGCGGGCGTCATGGTGAGCTTTCTCCGGGAAGGCAACCGCCTGGCTTTCGAAGTGAACGCCAACACCGCCAAGGAGTCCGGCATCCAGTTTGCGTCGAACTTCCTGCAGGTGGTGCGAATCGTGGCGCCCTAGGAGGGAACGTGCGCCACCTGTTCCTCCGATTGTCGATCCAGGGCAAGTTCTCCTGGGCGGTCATGGCCACCGCGGGCACGGCCCTGATCCTCGCCCTGGGGGCCTTCCTCGGCTATGAAGTCGTGACCTACCGGCAGGCCATGGTCCGGCAGGCGGACGTCTTCGGGAATCTGGTGGAGTCCCAGGCCACCCTGGGCCTGGTCTTCGAGGATCCCACGGAAGCCCAGAACGCCTTGAACCTCCTCGCCGCCCAACCCGACATCCTGGAGGCGCGGCTCTACCAGCCGAAGGGAACGGTCCTGGCCAGCTTGAACAGGGGCGCCTCGATGCCGCCCACCAACCGGCTGGGCACCTGGTTCGAAGGCACCCGGCTCATCCAGGCCCGGCAGATCCTGCTGAAGGGGGAAGTCATCGGGACCCTGACCTTCATGACCGGCATGGATCCGCTTTTCAACCGGCTGAAATGGGCCAGCCTGGCGGCCCTGGTCATCGCCATCCTCACCAGTGGCGTGGTGTACGTGCTCTCGGCGCCACTCCGCGCCATCATCACCGCGCCCATCCTCCAGCTGGCCCATACGGCCCGCCATGTGGCCGAGCACGGGGACTATGCCGTGCGGCTGAAGCCGGAGGGCTCCGATGAACTGGCCGGGCTGATCGCCGATTTCAACGGCATGCTGGCGCAGATCCAGGCTCGGGACGAGGAGCTTGCCCAGCACCGGGAGCACCTGGAAGAGCTGGTAGCTGCCCGCACCCGGGAGCTGGAGCTGGCCAAGGTCCGGGCCGAAGCGGCCAGCCATGCCAAATCCGAATTTCTGGCCACCATGAGCCACGAGATCCGCACCCCCATGAATGGCATCCTCGGCATGACCTCGCTGCTGCTGGATGCGAACCTGAACCCGGAACAGCGGGAGTGCGCCGGGGACATCCGCATCAGCGCCGAGGCCCTGCTGGGCATCCTCAACGACATCCTCGACTTCTCGAAGATCGAGGCCGGGCAGATGACCGTGGAGCACCTGGAGTTCAGCCTGCGAACCGCCGTGGACGAGGTGCTGGACATCCTGGGTCCCACCGCCGAAACCAAGGGGCTGGACCTGTGCGCGGCCATCGCACCGGAGGTACCGATCCGGGTCATGGGGGATCCGGGCCGCCTCCGGCAGATCCTCATGAACCTGGTGGGCAATGCCTTGAAATTCACGGAACAGGGCTCGGTAGTCTTGAGTGTGAGCCTGGCCCACCTGGAAGGCACGGAGGCCCGGCTGCAATTCGCAGTGAGGGACACCGGCATCGGCATCCCTCCCGAAGCGCAGGAGCGGCTCTTCCAGCCCTTCTCCCAGGCCGACAGCTCCTTCGCCCGGCGGCATGGCGGTACGGGTCTGGGCCTCGCCATCTGCCGCAAGCTGGTCGCCCTGCTGGGCGGTGAGATCGGCTTCCGCAGCCGGGTCGGAGAGGGCAGCGAGTTCCACTTCGAGCTCACCTTCGCCCAGTCCCTGGACTCCCCTGCGGAACCGACCCGGGAATTCGCAGGGAAACGGGTCCTCATTCGAGGCGGGGCAACCAGGGCCCGGCTGCTCCTGGAGGAAATCCTGTTTCGCCACGGCATGCTGGTGGAGGCTGATGCGGATCCCGTCCGCACCAGGACGGTCCTCGCAGGAAAGCCAACTCCAGCCTTCGATCTGGTGATCCTTGATCTGGAAGGCAGGGCATCGGAGGAGATCCGGGAAATCCTGGCGAGTACTGGTCCCGGACCGGAGGCTGCGGTTCTCGCCTTCGGCTATCCCGGCCAGAGGACCCGGCTGCAGCAGATCGGCCTGACCAGGATGCCCGTATTCCTGCACCGACCCCTCAAGGAGTCACAGCTGCGCGCCTCCCTGCGAGTGGTCCTGGGTCCGGCTGCACCTGCCCAGAGCCCGGCGCAGTCGGCGGCCATTCCCGCGACGGTCACTGGCCCCCGGCGGGCCCCGATTCTCCTGGTGGAGGACCACCTCATCAACCAGAAATTCGCCACGGCCATCCTTAAGGCCGCCGGGTACGAGGTCGATGTCGCCGGCACTGGCGTGGAGGCCCTGGAGGCCCTGGCCCGGCGCCGGTACGGCGTCGTGATCATGGACTGCCACATGCCGGAAATGGACGGCTTCGAAGCCACGGCGCGCCTGCGGGTCCTGGAGGATCCCCAGGACCGGACGCCGGTCATCGCCCTCACAGCCAATACGATGCAGGGCGATCGCGAGCGGTGCCTGGCGGCCGAAATGGACGACTACCTGGGCAAACCCTTCAAGCGGGATGAGATGCTCCAGACCATTGCCAAGTGGATCCGGGAGGTCTGAGCCCGGGCTGTCCCGCCGAGGTGGGGACCGATCACTCCCCCCGCAACACATCCATGGGCTTGGCACGGAGGACCCGCAGGCTGCCCGCGAGGCCGACCCCCATGGTGAGCAGGGCGGAGGCCACCAGCAGCAGCAGGCCCATGGCCATGCTCGGGTGGGAGGGCAGGTCCAGCACCCGGCTGGTGTAGACCCGGGCCAGGAACCAGGCCAGGACTGTGGCCAAGCCCGCCGAGCTGCCGCCCAGCAGCAGGAACTCCCAGATCAGGCTGCGCAACAGTGTGCCGTGCGAAGCCCCGATGGTGCGCAGCATGGCCAGATCCCTCTGGCGACCCAGGCGCCCGGCGATGAGACTGGCGATGAGCACCAGCAGGGCCGAGGCCAGCATCAGAGCGGCGAGGGCCCGGGTGATGAGGGCGATGATGTCGAGCACCCGACCCACCTTCGCCATGACGTCGGTCACATCGATGATGGTGATGTTGGGGAAGTCCCGGGCCATGGCCGCCTGCACGCGTCCCTTGGCTGCGGGATCGGCTTCCGCCGCCAGCAGGTGCACGGCCGGCGCGCCCTTGAGCAGAGATGGATGCAGCACGATGAAGAAGTTGGGCTGGAAGCTCTGCCACATGACCTTCCGCAGGCTGGTCACGCGTCCCTTCACTTCGGTACCGGTGATGTCGAAGGTCAGCTCGTCACCGAGCTTCGCGCCGATGGAATCCGCGAAACCCTGCTCCAGGGAGATCTCATCCAGGGACGCGAGGCCTGGAGCCCAGAAGCGCCCGGCGACGACGGCTTCCGAAGGCCCCGGACGATCCCGCCAGGTAAGGTTCTGCTCACGGTTGCGGAAGCCCTCGCCCCGTTGTTCGCCGGGATCCTCGCCCTCGCGCTGGGGCTGCCGTTCCTGTACGGGCCTGGCGCCGATGGCGGCGAGCCGGGCCCGGACGATGGGAGCCTCCATGGGGTCCCGGCCGGTTTCCGCCCGAAGCCGGGCGGCCACCTGCTCGCGCTGCGTGGTCTGCACATCCAGGAAGAAGAGGTTGGGCCGGTTGCCCGCCCCCCGCTGGGCGACTATGGGCGCGACGATATCATCCTTGATGAACTGCGAGGCGCTGGTCAGGAAGACCGCCAGCCCCATCACGGCCATCATCAGCGCCGTCAGCCCGCGCCGGGCGCTGAGTTGGCCGAAGGCGAGGCGCAGGGACAGGGGCATCCGGTTCGCCCCTCGGCGGTACGCCCAGAGCAGCAGCCGGGCCGCACCATAGAGCAGGAGGAACAACAGCCCCATGCCACTCGCCGTGGCGAGGCCCACGGTCAGGCTGGGGGCATTGCGGACGATGAGCAGGACCGCGAGCAAGAAGGCGAGGCCCGCGCAGCCCCGGCTGAGCCAGACCCGGCCCCCCTGCAGATCCGAGCCCTCCCGCAGCAGGGTCAGCGGCTTCACATCCCCCAGGCGCACCAGGGGCGGCAGGGTGAGCAGGGCGATCATGGCCACCGCCAGCAGGGTCTCCAGCATAGGCGGCAGGGCCGTGGTGCCTTTGCCGATGGCTGCGGGAAACAGGTCGCCGAGCCAGCGGGGAATGAGCGCCGCCAGTCCCAGGCCCGCGGTCATGCCGAGCAGCAGGGCCAGTCCCAGCAGCAGCATCGTCAGCAGGCCATAGATCCTGGCAGGCTCCATGGGAGCCGCCCCCAGGCACCGTAGGATGGCCGCGTCCCGGGAGCGCGCCTCCAGGAAGGCTGTGAGGATGGCCCAGGCGCCCAGCATGGCCAGCAGCAGGGTGGCGAGGCCCAACTGCTGGACGAACCGGTTGAGGTTGCGGATGGGCCGGGCCAGGGCGCTGGCCGCCTCCTCATGGCCCTGCAGCCGCAGCCGCCGGGTCGAGGGTCCGATGAGCTCCGCGAGTCCGGCGCGAACCTTCACGGCATCGGCCCCTGGCGCCAGAGCCAGGAGGAGGCGGCCGGTGAACCGCGCCCGTTCTGTGAGCAGCCCCAGGCGCTCGGCGTCCACACGATCCACCAGCACCCGGGGGCCCATGGTGAAGGCGCTGGCCTGGCGGCTTTCGTCCAGGGCGATGACCCCGCCCACGGGCAGGGAACCTTCCCCAAGTCCCAAGGTGCTGTGGGCAGCGGGCGCTCCAACTGCTGACGGCTGGAGGGCCCAGGGATCCGCCAGGCTTCGTTCCACGAAGACGGCTCCGGAGCCGCCCACCCGCCGGGCAGCCGCCTGCCCCTGAGTCTGAAGTTCCAGGCGTCCCACCAGGGGGTAGGCCGCGTCCACGGCGCGCACTTCCACCAGGCGGCTCCGGGTGGCCGCGCCTTCGCCGGTGTGCGCCATGCTCACCACATCGTAGACGAGGCTATGCCCCTGGATGCCCGGCAGGGTGGCGGCGCGCTGGAGCAGGTCCTCGGGGAAACGGCCCCTGGCCGAGATGGCGAAATCCGCCCCCAGCAGGGCTCGGGATTCGCTGCGGATGCCGCTGAGCACCCGGGCGCTGAACCCGTAGGTGGCGAAGAAGGCCGCGAAGCCCACGGCAAGGCAGAGGGCGATGACCAGCAGGCGGCCTTTCTGGCGGACGCCCTCCCGCAGGGCCATGCGCAGGGCGAAGCTCATGCCACGCCCGTGGCGATGCGGCCGCGCTCCAGGGCGAAGTGGAGCCCCAGGCGCCCCGCCAGCCCGACGTCGTGGGTGACCAGGACAAGGGTGGCGCCGAGGTCCCCCTGCAGTTCCAGCAGCAGGTCGAAGACCCGGTCCGCATTCACGGGATCGAGGGAGCCCGTGGGCTCGTCGCAGAGCAGGATGGGAGGCCGCGCCACGATGGCCCGGGCCAGGGCCACCCGCTGGCATTCGCCACCGCTGAGCATGGCGGGCAAATGCTCGGCGCGGTCCACCAGGTCCACCCGCGCCAGGGCGTCGAGGGCCTTCGCCTCCGCATCAGGAAGACCGGCGATCTCGGCCGCGATGACCACGTTCTGCAAAGCAGAGAAATGGGGGAGCAGATGATAGGCCTGGAAGACAAAGCCGAGGTTCTTGGCCCGGAAACGCGAGAGGGCCGCCTCGCTGAGGCCCGTGAGGGACTGTCCCGCCACGATGACCTCGCCCGAGGTGGGCTGGTCCAGGCCCGCCATGAGGCCCAGCAGGGTGCTCTTGCCACTGCCGCTGGGGCCCTGGATGGCGGCCGAGGCGCCCGCAGGGATCGCCAGGCTGACGTCCTGCAGCACCCGCAGCAGCTCGCCCGAGGGGGACAGGAAGGTCTTGGAGACGGAGCGGATGGAGATCATGGGTGCCCTCCGCTTCAGACTATCCGGCTCAGATCATCCCGACACAGACGGGTCCGTGGCATCCTCGAACCATGGGGAAGCCGTGGATGACCGCGCTCGCTCTGACCGCCCTGGCCGGTGGTTGTGATCGGAAGGTCCAGGCGCCGGATCCTGCGGCGATTCCCGCCTTGGCCCCCGAACCTGCAGCCAGAGCGGCGCAGGGCACCCTGGTCTTCCTCGGGGACAGCCTCACAGCAGGCCTGGGCCTGGGCAAGGAACAGGCCTTCCCTGCCCTCATCGAGGCCAGGCTGAAGCGCGAGGGGCGGCCCTGGAAAGTGGTGAATGCCGGGGTCAGCGGCGATACCACGGCGGGCGGCGCGGCTCGGCTGGACTGGATCTACAAGCAGAAGGTCGACGTGCTGTTCCTCTGCCTGGGTGCCAACGACGGGCTGCGGGGCATCCCCGTGGTGGAGACCGAGCGGAACCTGCGGACCATTCTTGACCGCGCCAGGAAGGAAGGCAGCCGGGTCGTGCTGGCGGGCATCCAGCTGCCGGAGAACTATGGCCCCGAGTACCGGTCGGCCTTCGCAGGGGTCTTCCCGCGACTGGCCAAGGAGTATCACGTTCCCCTGCTGCCCTTCCTGCTGGAAGGTGTGGTGATGAAGCCGCAGCTGAACCAGGCCGATGGCATCCATCCGAATGCCGAGGGCGCCCGCATCGTCGCGGACCATGTGTGGACTGCCCTGGCTCCCCTCCTCCCCGGAAACCCCTGATGGCCCGCCTCGCCCGCATGGGCTCGATTCCACTCCCATCCTCCAGAGGCCGAATGACCGGATCCAAAGAGAAATCCAAAGTGAACACGGCCCGCGCTTGGCGGGAGGCCCGCTCCCTGCTCCGGCAGCACCGGAGCTCCCTGGCCCTGGGGCTCGGCTTGATGCTCATCAGCCGCCTGGCCGGACTGGTGCTGCCAGCCAGCACCAAGTACCTCATCGACGAGGTCATCGGCAAGCACAACGGCCACCTGCTGTTGCCCCTGGCCTTCGGGGCGGGGGCCGCCACGCTGCTGCAGGCCATCACCAGCTACGCCAACTCCCAGGTGGTGAGCGTGGCGGCCCAGCGGGCCATCATGGCCATGCGCCAGCGGGTGCAGGACCACATCCTCCGGCTGCCCATCCACTACTTCGACGGCACCAAGAGCGGCGTGGTGATCTCGCGGGTCATGAACGACGCCGAGGGTGTGCGCAACCTCGTAGGCACAGGCATCATCCAGCTGGTGGGCGGCGTCCTCACGGCGGTCATCTCCCTGGCCGTGCTCTTCTGGCTCAACTGGAAGCTGACCCTGGCCACGGTCCTCTTCCTCGCGGTCTTCGGCGGGGCCATGGCCCTGGCTTTCCGGAAGCTCCGGCCCCTCTTCCGCAAGCGCAGTGAGATCACCGCCGATATCACTGGGCGGCTGACGGAATCCGTGGGCGGCATCCGGATCCTCAAGGTCTACGTGGCCGAGGACCGGGAGCGCCGCATCTTCGCGGAAGGCACCGAGCGGCTCTTCAAGAACATCGCCGGGACCATCTCGGGCACCAGCGCCATCACCGCCTTCGGCACGGCCATCGTCGGGGCCCTGGGCGTGCTGATCATGATCATCGGCGGCCGGGCCATCCTGGCCGGGGCCATGACCCTGGGCGACCTGATCATGTACACCTTCTTCGTGGGCCTGATGGCCGCCCCGGTGGTGCAGATCGCCAACATCGGGACCCAGGTGAGCGAGGCCTTCGCGGGCCTCGACCGCATCCGCGAGATCCTGGACATGCCCACGGAGGACCAGGAGGACGCCAGCCGGACCCCCCTGCCCACCGTGGAGGGCGCCGTGGCCTTCCGGAATGTCCACTTCGGGTACGAGGCCGAGACGCCCGTGCTCAAGGGCATCTCCTTCGAGGTGCCGGCGGGCAGCACCGTGGCATTGGTGGGCTCCAGCGGCTCCGGCAAGAGCACCATATTGTCCCTGGTCATGGCCTTCAACCACCCCCAGCAGGGCCAGGTGCTGGTGGACGGGAAGGACGTCCACACCCTCAAGCTGCGGGAGTACCGCGCCAAGCTGGGCGTGGTCATGCAGGACAACTTCCTCTTCGATGGCACCGTGGCAGAGAACATCGGTTTCGCCAAGCCCGGCGCCACCCGCGAGGAGATCGAGACCGTGGGCCGCATCGCCCATGTGCACGAGTTCGTGGACCGCTTCGAGCAGGGCTGGGACACCGTGGTGGGCGAGCGCGGCGTGAAGCTCTCCGGCGGCCAGCGCCAGCGGGTGGCCATCGCCCGGGCCATCCTGGCGGACCCCCGCATCCTGCTGCTGGACGAAGCCACCTCGAGCCTCGACAGCGAAAGCGAGGCCCTCATCCGGGACGGCCTGCGCCGACTGCGGGCGGGCCGGACCACCTTCGTCATCGCCCATCGCCTTAGCACCATCGAGAGCGCCGACCAGATCCTCGTGGTGGAGCACGGGGAGATCGTGGAGCGGGGTGACCACCGGCAGTTGCTGGCCTTGAATGGCCGCTACAAGCAGCTGCACGATCGCCAGCACGGGATGGAGCTGGACCAGTTCATCAACCCGGGCGAGGACTTCACGGTGCCGCAGGCGGGCGGCTAGTCCCCGAAACAGATCCCCAGATCCCGGCCCGTCTGCAGGGTGTCGCAGTCCAGGGGCACGGCCTTCATGCGGCCGGCGACGTCTGCGAGGGGCACATAGTTCACGTTGGGATAGGCCAGGGCCACCATGACGCCACTCTGGCCCTCATCCAGGGCCCGCACGGCAGCGGCCCCGAACCGGAGGGCGGCCAGGCGGTCGAAGCTGGTGGGGCTGCCGCCCCGCAGCAGGTGCCCCAGCACCACGGTCCGGGTGTCCTTGCCGGTGATCTCCTGCAGGGATCTGGCCACCCACTCGCCGATGCCGCCCAGGCGCTCCGCGTGGCCCACACCGGCCTCCTCCAGCACCGCGCGCTGGCCCTGGGCCGGCTTGGCGCCCTCGGCCACCGCCACCAGGGAATACATGCGCCCCACCTGGTCCCGGGCCCGGATCTTCGCGGCGACCTTGTCCAGGTCGAAGGGGATCTCCGGGATGAGGATGGCATGGGCACTGCCGGAGATGCCCGAGTGCAGGGTGATCCACCCCGCGTAGCGACCCATCATCTCCACCACGATCACCCGCTGGTGGCTTTCGGCGGTGCTGTGCAGGCGGTCCAGGCACTCCGTGGCGAAGCTCACGGCCGTGTCGAAACCGAAGGTGGTGAAGGTCTTGTCCAGGTCGTTGTCGATGGTCTTGGGCACGCCCACCACGCGCAGGCCCTTCTGGTGGAGGGCGTTGGCGATGGTGAGGGAGCCGTCCCCGCCGATGGACACCAGGGCGTCCAGTTCCTTGCGGGCGAAGCAGTCCAGGATCTCGTCCGTGCGGTCCACTTCCTTGATGGAACCATCGGCCATCTTCATGGGGAAGCAGAGGGGATTGCCCTTGTTGGTGGTGCCCAGGATCGTGCCCCCCAGGTGGCCGATGCCCCGCACCCGGTCCCGGGTCAGCTTGAACACGCCGCCCTCGGGGTAGCGCTCCGGGAAGAGGATGCCGTTGTAGCCCTCGCGGATGCCATAGCATTCCCAGTCGCGGTCGGAAGCGGCGATCACCACGGCCCGGATGACGGCATTGAGGCCGGGAGCGTCGCCGCCTCCGGTGCAGATGGCGATGCGGCGGATGGTCTTGGACATGGGTTGCTTTCGGGTGACTTACAGGAAGGGTATCGGAACTGGGAAGGGGGATCTCAAAGAACGCCCGATCCGCGAGCGGATGACGGCGCGGCGGGCTGCATCCCTTCTCGTTCCCTGCCGTTCGGAGGGCATGGAGGCCTACCCCGTCGACAGTGGGGTAGGAAATCCGCGCATCGATGCCCCCGAACTCATCGAACCAACTGGGGGGTGACCACCGGTCACACGCCCCCTCGAAGCAGCAGTCCCGCCAGCCCGCCACCCAGGACCAGCCAGGCGGGGTTGGGCTTGAACCGCAGCAGCAGCATCGTGCTGGCAAGGGCCAGCAGCCAGGTCCATCGGTCCACCAGGGCGGCCCCACTGAGCCCCCAGGACACGGAAGCCATGAGCGCCAAGGCCCCCACATTGATGCCGTCCAGGAAGGCCGCCATCCCGGGGGACTTCCGGAGGCGTGGCAGGTGGACGGCCAGCACCCCGACCATCAGGAAGGACGGCAGGAAGATTCCCAGGGTGGCCACCAGCGCCCCCGGAACCCCGTGCAGCACATACCCGATGAACGTGGCGGTGGTGAAGACGGGCCCCGGTGTCAATTGGCCCACGGCGATGGCATCAAGAAGCTGGGACTGGCTATGCCTGTGCCAGCGGTCCACCAGATCCGCCTTCAGGAAGGCCAGGAGCACGTAGCCACCCCCGAAGACCACGGTCCCCGCCTTCAGGAAGACGGCGAACAAGCCCAGCAGGCCCGCAGCCGGGAGGCTCGCCGCCCCCAGGGACAGCGGCAGCCAGCCTGCGCTGACTTTGGGTTCATCGGGGGGTGAAGCCTCCTTCAGGTGGAACCTCAGGAAGCAGAGCCCGCCGCTTCCGAGCAGCACGACCACTGGATGGAGACCCAGCAAGGCGCAGCCTAGAGCCAGGGCTCCCAGCCCCACCAGGAGGGGCGTCCGGAAGGCCGTCCTGCCCAGGTTCCACAGCGCCTGGAGCACGATGGCCAGCACCACGGGCTTGATGCCATAGAGCAGGCCCAGGGCCCGGGGCAGGTGGCCGAAACGCACATAGACCCAGGCGATGCCGAGCGTAAGCAGGGCCGCGGGAAGGATGAAGCAGGCCCCGCCAAGCACGAGGCCTCGCCAACCCGCCCGCCGGTAGCCGATGCTCATGGCCATCTGGGTGGAGCTGGGACCGGGGATGAGGTTCACAGCGCCCAGCAGATCGAGGAAGGCCTCGTGGCTCAGCCAACCCCGCCGCCGCACCGCTTCCTCTTCCATCATGGCCAGGTGCGCGGCGGGGCCGCCGAAAGCCGTCCATCCGAGCCGAAGGAAGTAGGCCGCGACTTCCCTCAGGGACCTGGGTGAAGGCGACTGTTCCATCCGTGCTCCCCTGTTCAGGTCTTCCCCCGGATTCCCAGGTAGAACTGGCTGCCGTGGCCGCCCTGGAAGGCACGGCCAGCACTGCCCACCAGCTGAAGATGCGGGATGAGGGCCAGCTCGAAGCCCAGGTTCCAGACCGTGGTGGCAGGCTGTCCCAGCGCCGGGGAGGCCTGGTGGAACACTTCCGCGCCCAGGGAATTGCCCTCGCCCAGCTCGCGCTGGAGCTGCCAACCCCAATTGGTGTAGTTGCGGTTGCCCTCGCCGGGATTGCGCCACCAGCCCCCGCCCCCGAAGGTGGTCCAGGCGCCGAAGCTCTTCTGGAGCCACAAGGGGAGGAACACCCGCCAATGGCCGGAGCCAAGCCCATCCACCGCACTGCCGGAGGGAGCCTGGACCTGCGGGTAGGTGGCGATCTGGGGCAGATTGTCGGATTCGTGAACGAACCGGTACTTCACCCCGAACTGGGCATCCCCCAGACCGCGATGGCGGAGCCCATCGACCCCATTTCCATAGGCCAGGGGAACCCAGACCTGGAGATGGACATCCGGGAAGGCGCCGTAGTTGGCTTCCATGGCGGGCGCGAGGCCCGAGCGCACCCCCTGAGACGTCTGCCCCATGGCGAAGAGGTAGGCCTCCCAGTGGTGGAGCTCCACGGGATCTGGATCATCCGTGAGGTAGGGCGGCCCGGCCAGCAGGGCGGCGCAGGAAAGACCGAGCACGAGGGCTGTGAGCCGTGGGATCAACGGGCTTCACCCAGCTCGAGGATCTGGAAGCTGCCCGGCACCATGGCTGGCCGGGTGCCTGGCTTCGCGTCCTTGGCAACGGGGGTGAAGTCCGCCGTGGGCAGGTAGAGGCGATGCGTCTTCGGATTGACCACCAGGGTGCGGGCGCCGGGACGGGTGAGGATGGTGGCCGCGACCCCGTACGTGGTCGGCCCCGTCTGGCGGATCACCGTGACGGTGCCTTCCCCGTTGCTGGCGTAGGCGAGCCCGCTGCCCGGATCGAAGTCGATGCCGTCGGTGCCCGCCCCGATGGGCAGCGTGGCCAGCACCTTGCCGGTGCCCGCGTCCACCACCGCAGCGAGGCGGTTGCCACCCACGGAGAAGAGCCGGTTCTGCGTCACGTCCATGGCCAGACCGCTGGGGCTGTCCAGGGGCTTGATGGACCAGGTGGCCTCCACCTTCAGGGTCCGGGCATTGATGGCCAGGATGGCGGCGGTGTCCTCGTTGTTCACGTAGACCCGGCCCTTCCCGTCGCAGGCCGAGAACTCGGGCTTCCCGCCCATGGGGATGGTGCCCACCACCTCGGAGGTGACCGCGTCGAGCACCGTGGCGTTCTTGCCGCGGCCATTGAACGTGAACACGCGCCTGGTCGCCGGTTCGAACAGGATGGCGTCGGGGTTGTCTCCGGTGGTGGCCACCACCTTCAGCACCTCGAGGGTCGACAGCTTGAAGACGGTGACCGTGTTGGCCTGGCCATTGCTGGTCCAGCCCCGGTCCAGTTCCCGGGAGAAAGCCACCCCGTGGACTCCCGCCGTGCCCGGGACCTCGCCCTTCAGGTTCCCGTCCAGGTCCAGGACCATCACCCGCGTGGATCGGGGCACATAGATCCGCCCAGCCTCGGGGTCCAGGCTGACGTAGTCCCAACGTCCCTCGCCACCGAGCCTGAAGGTGCGCAGCAGCACCGTCCCTGGGCCGGCGGCGAAAGCCGGATGAAGCAGGGCGGCGGTCAGGAACAGGGACGCGATGGATGGCATGGCAGGCTCCGGGGCGTTCACTGAACGTACCACCCTTGGCACCAGGGCAGATCGAGTAACGTGAATCCCGGTCCCCTCCATGAGGCCAAGCCGGAACTCCTGACGAGCGGACCCATGCCCATCAAGTGCTCGGAAACCCCCACATGAACCACGTTCCCAGATCCTCAGCCCAGGCGATGGGCCCCGGCCAGGGCTTCGTGCGGTACGACCTCTTCATTGCGGTGGCCATGCTCTGCCTAGCCCTGGCCGTGATCATCCCCCAGAGCCAGAAACACGGGCTCAAGGGGGCGCTACTGGCCCTGCTGCTCATGGGCGGGCTCCTCGCAGCCGTGGTGGGTGTGCTGGTGGCCTTCGGCTGGCTCATCGAGCTGGCGGGAAGCCCCGTGTCGGGTTGGCGCGGGAAGGCCATCCGCGGGGCGGGCCACGCGCTCCGGTTCGGCCTCTTTGGACTCATCGCCTCGGCCCTGGGTGCCGGACTTTGCGTGTTCCACGGTCTGGCCAGGGCGACTGAGGACTTCATCATCCTGGGGGCTGGCCTCCTGGGGGGAGGGAGCGCCTGTCTCCTCCACCATTTCCTGGGACCGGCGCGCTTCTGGCCGGCCTTCAGGCGCTTCTGCCTCGCCCTGCTGGGCTCTTTCCTGGGCGGCATCCTTGGGATTCTCGGGCCCGGGAACTGGGGGGTGACGATCGGGATCCTGGTTCCCCTGCTGCTCTTCACCCTCCTCGCCGCCCTGGGTCGGATGGCACCTCCCCCGGCAGGCGCTGCGCCCCCGGGTCGCTGACGGTACCGCCTCGCCGGAACGGCGCGGGTGTCGATGGTTCAGTGCTTGGCTGAGACCGGAGGGGCCGGCGCCAGGAAACCGCGCTTGCGCATGAGGGCGTCGGTGTTCACGTCCCGGCCCCGGAAGGCACGGAAGGCCTCGCCGGGGTCCTTGGTGTTGCCCACGGAGAGCACTTCCTTCCGCAGCCGCTCGGCCACGGCCTTGTCCCAGGGGCCCTTCCCTTCCAGGAAGGCTTCCCAGGCGTCGGCCGTGAGGGCATCGCTCCAGAGGTAGGCGTAGTAGCCGGCCTCGTAGCCGCCGACGGCTCCGGAGAAGATGTGCCCGAACTGGGGAATCCGGTGGCGCATGACGATCTCGCTGGGCATGCCGAGCTTGGCCAGCTCTTCCCGCTCGAAGGCTGTGGTGTCGATGGTCCTGCCGCCCGCCAGGTGCAGTTTCATGTCGATGACGGCGGAGGCCAGGTACTCCATGGTGTGGAAGCCCCGGTTGAAGGACTCGGCCTTCTGGATCTTGGCGATGAGCGCGGCGGGAAGTGGCTGGTCGGTCTGGTAGTGGCGCGCAAACCTGTTCAGCACCTCCGGTGTCATGAACCAGTGCTCATTGATCTGCGAGGGGAACTCCACGAAGTCCTGGGCCGTGGCCGTTCCAGAGACGCTGGGATAGGTGGAATTGGAGAGCAGCCCATGCAGGGCGTGGCCGAACTCGTGGAAGAGGGTCCGGGTGTCATCCAGGGAAATGAGCACGGGCTGCCCCGGGACACCTTTCACGAAGTTGGAGTTGTTGGAAACGATAGGCGTCACCTCCTGCTCCATTCGGTTCTGGGTTCGGTACTCATCCATCCAGGCGCCGGAGCGCTTGCCTTCCCGGGCGAAGGGATCGAAGTACCAGAGGCCCACCTGCGCGCCCTTGGCGTCCTTGACCGCGTAGACGGTGACATCGGGATGCTGCACCTCGACATCCTTGAGGAGGGTGAAGTGCAGCCCGTAGAGCTCCCCAGCGGCCCAGAACATCCCCTCCCGGAGCCTGTCGAGCTGCAGGTAGGGCGTGACCTCGTTGAGGTCGAGGTCGTACTTGGCCTTGCGGACTTTTTCAGCGTAGAAGCGGTAGTCCCAGGGGGCGATCTTCTGCCTCGCGCCGATCGAGTCGGCGAAGGCCTGCATGGCGGCCACATCCGTCTGGATCTGGGCCACACAGGGCTTCCACATGGCCTCCATGAGCGCCACGGCCCGTTCCGGTTTCTGGGCCATGGACAGCTCCACGGCCCAGTGGGCATGCGTGGCATAGCCCAGGAGCTGGGCCCGCTCGAACCGGAGCTTGAGCATCTCGGCCGCGATGGCCTTGTTGTCCGTATCGCCGCCGTTGTCGCCCCGGCTCACGAAGGTCCGCCAGACCTGCTCCCGGAGTCCGCGATTCTCGGCATAGGTCAGGAAGGGATCCGCGGCGGAACGGGTGTTACTGATGACCCACTTCCCCTTGAGGCCGTGCTTCTCCGCGGCGCGCGCGGCGGCGGCCTTCAGGCTCTGGCTCAGACCGGCGAGGTCTTCCGCCCGGTCGATGACGGTGAACCGGTTCGTTTCCTCCGCGAGCAGATTCTGGCTGAATCGGGTGCCAAGCGAGGCCAGTTGCTGGTTCAGCTCGCTGAGCCGGGCTTTCTGGGCGGCCTCGAGCTTCGCTCCGCTGCGCACGAAGTTGGTGTAGTAGAGCCAGGTCAGGCGCCGCTGTTCCGGTGTCAGCGAACCCTTGGCGGCCTGGAGGTGCACGGCCTCGATGCGCCGGAAGAGGGCTCCGTTCTGGATGATCTCGTCCGAGAAGGCCGCCAGCTTCGGGGCCATTTCTGCTTCGACCTTCGGGATGACCCCCAGGTTCAGTGTGCCGGCGTGGACGCTGAACAGGACCTTCAGCCGGTCCAGGGCGGCGCTGGACTGCTCCATGGCCAGAATGGTGTTGGTGAAGGAGGCGGGGGCCGGATTATCGGTGATGCGCTGGATGGCCAGGCGCTGGTCACTCATGGCCGCGGAGAAGGCGGCGGGGAACTCGGCCGGCTTGACCTTCGACCATGCCGGCGTGCCGCCATGGTTGCCTTGCCAGGGAGAGAGCATGGCTGACTCCTTTCCAGGGGTTGCCGTGGGGGCGCCGGAGCGACCCGGGAGGGCTCCCAGGAGCAGCGCCGCGATGAGGCCCAACCGGGCGCAGACAGGGGAGGTCATGGAGTCTCCTATTCAGCAACTCCTGCCCATGTTGCCGGAGTTTTGTCTGCCGGGCCGGAATGGGGAGGGGTTTCGTGCGCCCCGGGGCATTCCTTAGGCCCCAGATAGACTAACTGTCAACCTGGATGGGAATCTCCCCAGACACTTTCAGCGCATGCCTCCATCGAAGGGACTCATGTTCAAGGTTGCCTCCTGGTTCAGACCTCGACCCTCCTCCGAGGGCCGTGGAGTCGTCGACCCGGTGACCCCCTTCATCGTGGCCCTGGACCTCAAGGCCGACCGGGCGCACCCCGGCGCCGGGGTTGACCCAGTCCTGGGGGCCAGGGACTTCGAACCGGTGCTGGCGGCGCTCCAGCCACAGCTGACGCAGCTCTTTTTGCGAATGCCCGATGCATGTCCGCTGGCGATGTGGTCCGAGTGGCTTCCGCGTCTCGAGTCCCTCGGTCTCAGGTACCACCTGGAGACCCGGCTGCCCTGGCTGGAGCCACGGCCACTGCTGGGTCGGCTCCATGCCCTGGAACGCCTGGACCGGCTGCGGATCCCCATGACAGGGTTCGAGGACTGGACCAACGGCCCCGGGGCATCCCAGCTCCAGATGGCCTTGGACACGGGTCTGAACGTCTGGAGCATCCTGCCTCTGGCGGCCGCTGGCGCCGGGGACCTGGAAGCGCGGGTAGCCAGGGGGCAGTCCATGGGCCTGCGGGGGATGAGCTTCAAGCTGCCCGGTCAGGTCGAGCCGGGCCAGGAGGGCGAATGCCTTCGGGCCCTGTCGGCGGTCTACGCGCGGGGCTACCCCGTGTACCTGGAGGGCTGCCTGCCCGTGGAAGCCCCCCCGCTGGTCCCGGCTCCGGACCGGATCCGACATCGACGCGAGGGGATCTGCTGGGTGGATGGTTCCGCCCAGGTCTGGACCTGTCCGCACGCAGAGGCACCGCTTGGAAGCCTGCGGCAGGCGTCGCTGGAATCCCTGTGGGCCGACGGGCCTCCGGTTGAAACCGAGGCCACCCCGGCCGCGCCACCACCCGCCCTCCACCTGGACGAGACCCTCTGCCCCCTGGCCTTCTGTGACATCCGGACAGAAGCCGAAGGTGCCCTGCTGGTCCATGGCTACCGGTTCATGCCAGTCACGGCTCGTGGCCTGGATGTGGTCCGTGCTTTCGACGGACAGCAGACGCTCCACCAATTGAACAAGCGCTTCGGAAAGGAAACCGCAACCTTGGCACTGGCCCTGTTCCAGCGGGACATGCTCCGCTTCGTGCAGCCGGACGACGATCATGCCTAGCCACCTCTTCCTGCCCATCCCAGACGAGCTGCCCCGATCCTGGTTCGTGGCCGCCACCCCCGATGTGTACCTGTCCCGCCGGGGCCGCGACATTCTGCTGGTGGAGCCGGAGAGCGCCTCCTGGCTGGTGCTGCAGGATGAAGCCTGGGAGCTGTTCGCCCTGCTGTCGGGAAGGACGGTCGGAACGACGACAGAGAAAAGTCACCAGCTCTGGCAGGTGGGCGATCTGGCGGACCAGTCCTCCCTGGGGAAGGCCGCGTTCAACCGGGTCGTCATGGACCTCTTCCGCACCAACATGATCTCGGTGAACGGCAAGCGGTACTTCGAACCGTCCCGCATGTGGGAGGTCCAGGCCCATCCCCACTACTTCAACATCCACATGACCGAAGCCTGCAACCTGGGATGTACCTACTGCCGTGTGTCCTCCCCCGAGCGGGCCCAGCTGGCGGACCCCGCCCTGGTGCGGCGCATCGTGCGCCGCGTCATCGAGGAAAGCCCCCTCCAGAGCCTGGTCATCAGCTTCCACGGCGGCGAGCCGCTGCTCAACCTGCCCGGCATCCGGGCCGGCGCGGAGGAGGCTGCCACCGTGGCCCAAGCCTGCGGCAAGCAGGTGGAGCTGCTGGTCCAGACCAACGGCACCCTGCTCACCCCTGAAACCGTCGAGGCCCTCCGGCGCCTCAAAGTGGGGATCGGCGTCAGCATCGACGGCCCCGCGCCCATCCATGACCTGCATCGGGTGGACCGGGGCGGTGAGGGTTCCTACGAGCGGGTGGCCCAGGGGATCAGGACCGTAAGCGACCAGGGCGCCCCGCCGGGCCTCCTGGCGGTGGTGCATGACCCTTCAGGTTATGTGGCCATCGCGGACCACCTGGTGCGGACCTTCCACGTCACATCCCTGCGGGTGAACATGTCCTCCCTGGAGGGCCGGGCGGGCGAATCCCTAAGCTTTCCCGCGGATCGGGGCGCGGCCTTCGCTCGGGGCTGGCTGAGCCTGCTGGACTATGCCGAAGCCTATGTGCAGGAAACCGGCATCTGGCTGGACATCGCCGACCTCAACCTGTTCCTGTTCCACCTGGTCTCCAAGGAACGGCCGCACATGTGCTACCGCTCGCCCTGTGGCGTGGGGAACTCCATCCTGGGCTTCAGCGCCGACGGCGGGATGTACCTCTGCGATGAGCTGGTGGGCGAGCCCGGGTCTTACCTCGGGAACATCCAGGAGGCGGGCAACCTCAGGAAGCTGCTGGACAGCGCTTCCGTCAAGGCGGACCTCATGGAACGCCGCCGGGTCGAGTGCGTGCCGAAGTGCGCCATCTGCCCCTGGAAGCGGTTCCATGGCAGCGGCTGTGCCAACAAGGCCTTCCGTTACTTTGGGACCTTTGGGAAGGAAGATCCCCTGTGCCGCTTCTACAGCGTGATTTTCGAAGAGCTGATGTGGCGGGTGCACAGGAATCCATCCCTGCTTCGGCTCTGCAATCAGTACGCCCAGCACGCCATGGGCTCGGAAGCCGTTGACAGCCTGATCGAGGCCTATATCCTTTCAATCACTCAACAGAAACCAGTGCAGCCTTCTCTCTGAAGCCAGGAGGACGTGATGAATGACCGTCTGTCTGTCCACCCGCCCTCCAGACGTCGTGGCAACCCCAGTCTGACGCCGGTCCCGGGACTGACGCCCGTCATCCTGGACCGGCCCAGCGCAGCCTTCCGCCTCCAGCGTTCCCTCCTTTCCTTTGCGGTGCTGGCGCTCTCCCTGCCTCTGTTCCAGACGCCGGTCTTCGGGATGGACCGGGCCGCCGCCCGGCTGAAGGAGAAGTGCGCCACGCTTCTGGCGAGCGCGGGAGAGAACGGCGGGCTGGGCACCTTCGCCCCCGGTGTCTCCTCCACGAACCCGGAACTGTTCCTGGCCGGCCACACCAACGTGCCCGGCAGGAGCGTCCCCGGCGTGAACCGCCCCCACACCAACGTGCCCCACACGAACGTGCCCGGGAAACACGTCAATGTGCCCTCGGAGGTCGGCCACGCCAACCTGCAGCGGCCGCACGCCAACTCCGCCCACACGAACATCGGCCACACCAACACGGCCCACCAGAACACGCCACACACGAACATCACCACGCCAAACAAGGGTTCGGAAAAGACCTGAGGACCAAGCCCGGAGTCCTGCCGATGCGACACCCCGCCTTGCCTTCCCCGAAGGCGCTGTTCGCCTTGATCCTCCTGGCTGGAGTTTGCGGGCAGGCCATGGGCCAGTCGGAATGCCGGGAGCGCGCCCGGCGGCTCACCAATGCGGCCCAGCGCTGTCGGCAGCGCCTGGCCTCAGGTGAACTCCAGACCTGCACGGTGACCCTCGGCTTTCGCAATGACCAGGAAGTGAGCATCGAGCAGGCGGAGGCTCTGGCGGCCGCCTTCAACCGGAACGCGGACCGCTACGAAGCCCTCCAGCGGAGCATCCAGGCCGTGCGGGACAAGATCGCTCTCGATCAGCGGGCCATCACCATGCATGGCTTCACCAAGCAGGAACGGGATTTCGAGGACTGGGTGGAACTCAGCTCCGAGTCGCAGAAGGAATTCGAGGACTCCGTGGTGAGCGGGGCCATCGACACGGCCCTCCTGGGTGTCAAGGTCGGCTCGACCAAGCTCGCTTCCCTCAGCAACTCCAAGGTCGACCAGGTCATCAAGGAAGCGAAGGCGCTGGGAATGGAAGACTCCCTCTTCTACGATGCCCTCAAGGCCTGCAAGGCGGCGAAGAACAGAAAGGCCGCGGCCAAGGCCATCGGCGAAGCCATGGAGCGCCTGCAGAAGGCCAAGGACAAGTACCAGATGGCCAAGGATCGCAACGGCCTCAAGGCCACGGCCACCATCCTGGGATGGTGTGTCGAGGACCCCAAACTGACCCTCCTGGTCACGGAAGTCGACATCACCATCGCCGCCATCTTCAACAATGCCACCCGGCGCGTGAGCATGAGCCAGATCGAGGCCTTGAACAAACTCACGGAGGGTGAACTCAAGGGGATTAAGGCCGTCTCGGGCGTAATCAAAGAACATGTCAGCCAGCTGCAGTCCCTGAAGACCCAGCTGCGGCAGGTTCCCGGCTGCTATTAGGGTCCGCTTTTAAAACAGACCCTAGCACTGCGCGCGGTCCCGAAGGTGCACTGGGCACCAGCGGGTCAGCTCTTGCTCTGTGATTCCTGTGGGGTTTTTCACCCTCTGGGTTCTGGTTGTTGTCCTTTGAGGTTCCCGGTGGTACCGCATCCACCCCCATCCCAGCAGCCCCGCCAGCAGCAGCCATCCAATAGGAGACTTGGCGGCGATGCGGAGGTCCTGCCAGGAGGGCATGGAGCCGAAGATCAGGTTGGCCAGAAGGTACAGCAGGCCCGCCTCGGGCCAGCCGAAATCCGGGTTTCCTCCCAGCCGCCAGATGAACAGGCCATAGGCCGCCGGCAGGAGCAGCAGCGGCGCCAGGCCGATGAAGAAGGCGTTGTACCAGCGCAGGTGGCTAAGGGCGACCGAGCCCAGCACGAAGCCATGTCCCTCCCTCCGGGGAATGACCGTGAAGTGGATGGGCTGGCCATTCAGCAGCTTCCCGATAAACCAGTGACAAGCTTCATGGCAGATCGTCCCCGGCAGGGCCAACAGGGAAAACAGCCAGAAGGACCGCCGGGCTTGGTTCATCAACCAGAGCATGGCGGCCATGCCCGCAAGGTAGCCGAAGGGCAGACCGCGTCCCCCCACGTCTAAGGTCCAGGCAAAACCCATGGTGCTCGCCTCCCGCACCCATTGGATCATCCCTGGCGGGTTCCTGGCCCGCAGTCCGGGAGAAAGTAAGGCTAGGCCGTCGTGTTGATCCGGCTGCCCACCTGCGCGTTGGAGGTCTGGGTCTCACTGACCTCCTGGGCGCTCCGCTGGGATTCCACGCGTTCCGCCTGTGCCGTCTCCTGGGCTTCGGGCTTGGGCGCCGCGACCGCCTGGGACTTCGGAGCGAGGTTGCTAAGGGCTGCCGTGAAACCCACGCCGCCGACGCCTTGAACTGGACCCATGGTGCCCTCCCGGAGTGGCAGCTGACCTGAAGGCCATCCACCTGCATGCTATCGGCCGGGTGACGTCCAAACATGAGCTTTTTTGTATCATTTGATCGCTCCGCCCTCACGGCCTCGCCAGCGCCTCTGGCCAGCGAGGCCCGAAAGGCCTCTGGAGTCCCGGGAGCGTCAACCTGCGGCAGGCACCGCCACGATCACAAGGTCAGTCGACGTGGGGCTCCAGGCTTCGCCCGTCATCGAACCCAGGACCTCCCGCACCTGGAAACCGCAGGCGCCGAGCAGGGCCTCGACTTCGGCTCGGCGCCACCCATGCAGGGGCACATCGTGGGCGGCGACCAGTTCCAGGGGGGTTGCGGTTCCAGGGCGGTAGCACAGGTGGGCGGGTGTGAAGGTCAGGCGGCCGCCGCCGTGATGGGTCATGAGCCGGAGGAAGAGGGTGCTCTCCCCCTCAGCCTCGCCCGGACGCAGGACCACCGGGAAGGTCCGCTCGCCCCGGTCCAGGATGCGATCGTAGTTGAGCAGCTGGAGGAGGAAGGGGGCGCTCGGCAGCAGCAGGGGGGCGAGACCCGAGAAGAAGCTCAAGACTTCGGCCTCCTCGCAGAGGTGCGGCAGGGTGTTGCCCAGACACAGGGCGCCGCCCTGACCGGCCCTGATGCCATCGCCCAGGGTGGTAAGCCCAACCTGGAGGTATCGGCCAGCGGGGTCGGCCCGTCGAGCGGCGTCCACCTGCGAGGGGGACACGTCCACGCCGATGGCCTGGAAGCCCAGCGCTGTCAGGAACCGCGTGTGCTCCCCGCTGCCGCACCCAAGGTCCAACACCTGGCGGGACGGCCCCGCCCCCAGCACCCGCTGGAGCAGCGGGGCCTCGCGCTGCAGCCGTTCCGGCCAGGCGATGAGGCCAGGGTAGGCGATGCGGCCATAGGGGTCGGGACTGGCGCCCGCGCCTATCGCGGCCATAGCCAGCCGAAGACCCCGGCGCTGAGCAGGCCGTAGATAAGGGCATCAGCCAGGTCCTTAGCGGCGCTGCGCCAGGGCTTGCCCATCCAGATGGCCATCTGGATGCTGCCGAAGCCGTAGGTGAGGAAGGAAACTGTACCCACGACGCGGAACACCTGGAGGTAATGGGTACCAGGCGCCAGCGTGCGACTGGCCAGGTAGGCGGCCATGAAGGCCACCAGCACCGTGTAGAGCAGCCACTTGACCAGGGCCCCGCCCATGGCAGGCGGCCCGTTGGGGTTCACGGACAGGAAGGCCACGGGGCCCTCCGCGTACTTGGCCAGCATCTCCGGCTGGCCCATCTGCTTCATGTCCGCGCAGTGGGGCAGCACGTACTGGCCTGGAGCCGGACTGCCCTTGCGGATGGCGGCGCGCACCTCCTTCTCGTTGGACAGGGCGTTGTAGTCCGAGGCGTGCCACTTCACCACCATGTGGATGAGGCTGCTGGCCACGAAGACGAAGACCGCGGACAGCAGGATGGGAAGCCAGAGCTGGACGAGCGAGACATGGGCCATGGCGACTCCTTTTAAGCAGGGCATTTGATCCAAGGGGCGTCGGTAGGGTGGGCTTCCTGGTGGTGGCGGTCAAGTGGTTTCAGGGCTTCCGGGGTTTCCGTGGGCCCGGCGCCGAGCGCGTTCCGGTGGCGGCATCCACCGCCTCGACCCAGCCCGCGCGGCTGGCCGGGAAGGCGTCGGCGTAGGGCACGTAGGGTTTCAGATCCAGGACTGGCGTGCCATCCAGCAGGTCCACTCCCCGCAGGTGCAGCGTGCGGCCCTCGATGGCCACCAACTCGACGGCGGAGAGGCCGATGGCATTGGGACGGTGGGGCGAGCGGGTGGCCAGCACGCCCCGCTTGCCTTTGGGTCCCCGGGGAGGCTGCACCAGGGGCGCCCAGCCCTCGCTGAGATGGAAGGCGAAGATGAGCCAGATGCGCTCGAAGCCCGCCAGATCCTGAAGGACCCGCTCGGGCAGCGAAGCATCCAGTTCCAGCGTGGCTTCCACGGCGGCGCCTGTTTCCGTGCCTGTGACGACCGTGGGCTGGTGGGGCGCATCGATGCGACGAGCGTAGGGTGTTCGCACGAGGCCGATGGGTCGGTAGGTGAAAGTGGGGAGCTCCATCCTGGAAGGGTAGCGTCCTTGATCCGGATGGTTTCCTCCAAGGTGACCCGGTGGTACGACAACAGCGGGGGCCGCTGCCCCCGCTGTTCCGTTGCCGTCTCCTCGCGCCTGACTGCTGATCTATTCGCCGACCATGACCGGCACTTCGGAGATGGGCTTTGCCTTCCGGTCCAGGACAGCGTGGAAGCGGTCCCAGTCCAGTTCCTTTTCCCAGCTGGCCATGACCACGGCCGCGATGCAGTTCCCGATGTGGTTGGTGATGGCACGAGCCTCGGACATGAACTTGTCGATGCCGAGGATGAGCGCCATGCCCGCCACGGGGATGCCAGGCACCACCGCCAGGGTGGCCGCCAGGGTGATGAAGCCCGAACCGGTGACGCCCGCGGCGCCCTTGCTGGTGATCATCGCCACCACCAGAATCGCCATCTGCTGGCCGATGGTGAGCTCGATACCCAGGGCCTGGGCGATGAAGAGCGAGGCCAGGGTCATGTAGATGTTGGTGCCATCCAGGTTGAACGAGTACCCGGTGGGAATCACCAGCCCGACGATGGATTTCGACAGGCCCAGATTCTCCATCTTTTCCATGAGGGGAATCAGTGCCGACTCGGAGGAACTGGTGGCCAGCACCAGCAGCAGTTCGCTCTTGATGTAGCCGACCACCTTGAAGATGTTGAATCCCGCCAGCCTCGCGATCAGACCCAGCACGACGAAGATGAACACGGCACAGGTCGCATAGAAGAGCACGATGAGCTGCGCCATGGGCACCAGCGACTTCAAGCCGAACTTGCCAATGGTGTAGGCGATGGCGGCACCCGCGCCGATGGGGGCGAGGTAGAGGATCTGGTGCATGACGCCAAAGAACATTTTGCTGACGTTCTCCAGGAAGCCGATGAGGGGGGTCTTGTACTTCTCACCCATGGCGGCCACGGAAAAGCCGAGCAGCACGGAGATCAGCAGCACCTGCAGGATGTCGCCATCGGTGAAGGCGCTGAACATGGTCTTGGGGATCATCTTCAGCAGGTGCTCCGAGAGGGTCATGTGCTGAGCCTGGGCCACGTAGCCTGCCACCAGCTTGGGATCCAGCTTGGAGGGATCGGCGTGGAAGCTCCGGCCGGGTCCGAACACATTGGCCATGACCAGGCCGATGACCAGGGCCAAGGTGCTGACGACTTCAAAATAGAGCAGGGCCTTGCCGCCCACGCGACCGGCCTTCTTGATGCTGCCGGAGCCGGCGATACCCAGCACGACGCTGCAGAGGATCACAGGCGGGATGAGCATCTTGATGAGGCTGATGAACCCATCGGCGAAGGGCTGCATCTTGACTGCGAAGATGGGGAAGAAGTGGCCCACACAGGCGCCAAGAATGATGGCGACCGCTACCCAGTTGTACAGCTTCGACGCTGCGCGCTTGATCATATGACCTCCGGATCGTTAAGGATCATCCTCGGTCATTCCTCGGGCACCGGGTCGTTCTGGAAGTTGATTCCGGGAATTGGAACTTTTGTAAGCGGTCCTAGGAGCTCTCAGAGGAAGCGCTGAACCTCCATCAGGTAGGCGCGCTGGAGGGTGAACCGGTGGACCGGACGGCCCCCCGTGCCGTAGCCAGGCTCCATCCGGAGAACCTTGAGGGTGCTGAGGAACTCGAAGTACTTCCGCACGGAGACTCTGGAGATCCCCACCACCAGCGCGATCTCCTCGCTGGTGAACCAGGGCGGGTCTTCCGGGCGGCGGGTGATGACCTCAAGCACCTTGGCGAGGGTGTTCCGGTCCAACCCCTTTGGGAGGGTTTCCGCCACCCTGGTTTCGGCGGGCCGGCGGCCCAGACGCTGGTCAAGCTCCGTCTGGTCGAGGGACTGCTTGCCCCGGATCAGGCGGTGGTTGTCCCGGTAGTGTTCCAGCGCCTGCTTGAGCCGCTCGAACTCGAAGGGCTTGATGAGGTAGTCCACCGCGCCCAGTTTCAGGGCCCGGCTGATGGTGGCTGCGTCCCGGGCGGCGGACACGAAGATCACGTCCACCTCCAGCACCTGCCTCCGGATCTCCTCCATGAGCTCGATGCCGCTGTGCCCGGGCATGAAGATGTCCAGCAGCAGCAGGTCCACGGGGCGGCTCCGGAGCAGGTCCAGCGCTTCGGGGACGCTCCGCACGGAGGCCACGGTCTCGAAGCCCCCCACCCGCTCCAGGTAGATCCGGTTGAGCTCGGCCACCATGGGATCGTCTTCCACCAGCAGCACGCGGATCATGGATCCTCCCCGGGGAAAAGTCGAAGGGAGGCACTGAAAATGGCGCCACCCCCCTCCCGATTGGTCCCGGCCAGATGACCGCCCCGGGCCTCGACGGTCTTGGCGGCGTGCCAGAGTCCGAACCCGCGGTTCTCGCCCTTGGTGGAGAAGCCCAGCCTGAACGGTCTGGTCAAGACATCCGGGGGTAGCCCCGGACCGCTGTCCTCCACGGAGAGATGCAACCAGCTGCCCTCGGGCCTGAGGGAGACCTGGATCTCCCGGACGGGGGCGTCCCCGATGGCCTCCACCGCATTCTCGAGAAGGTTGCCCAGGATGGTGACGAGGTCGTGGGAGGCGGCGTCATGGGGACAGGCCGGCAGCGAGGAATCCTGGTCCAGCTGCATGCTGATGTTCTGCTCCCGCGCCGAAGAGAACCGGGCGAGCAGGAAGCCCGCGATGATGGGATCCTTGATGCGCTGGACCACGAAGCCCACCTCGTCATCCAGGCGCCCGGCGATGCCGGTGATGAACGTCTTGAGGCGGTCGTATTCCTCCAGCCGGACCAGGCCGAGGATGACATGGAGCTTGTTCATGAACTCGTGGGTCTGGGCCCGCAGAGCATCCGCATAGAGCCGGACGCCGGTGAGCTGTTCCGCCAGGCGATTCATGTCCGTCTTGTCCCGGAAGGTGGCCACGGCTCCCGTGATGCGGCCGTCCACCAGCACGGGCACGCGGTTCGTCAGGATCTTCAAGCCCAGGATGTCGCCCTCCTGGTCGTACTCCGCCTGGCCGGTCTGGACCACGGTGCGCAGCCTGGAACTGGGCAGGACCTCCTCGACGTTGCGACCCACCAGCTGGTCGTGGCTGCCCGCCAGCGCGAACAGACGCAGGGCCTCTTCGTTGACGATGGTGACAACCAGGTCCCGGTTAACTCCGATGATGCCTTCCCGGACCGAATGCAGCATGGCGTTGCGCTGCTGAAGCATGGTCGAGATGTCCTGGGGCTCCATGCCCAGCAGGATCCCCTTGATCCGGCCGGTCACGTACATGGCGCCAAGGATGCCCGCAGCGAAGCCGATGACACCCCCAAGCGCGATGCGCTTCCGCACGCTCACCACGGTGCGGTCGACCCCGGACTGCAGGATGCCCACCGCGACGGCCCCCACCTGGCGGTCCCCCTTCCAGACGGGCGTGAAGGCGCGCAGGGAGACGCCCAGGGTGCCTCTGGCCACCGAAAGGTAGGAGCGTCCCCGGAACACATCCGCCTCGTCGCCACCGGCGAACCGGGCCCCGAGCAGGGTCGGATTGGGATGCGAAAGGCGCAGGCCATCCATGTCCATGACCACGACGTAGTCCGAGCTAGACTGGATCCGGAGCCGTTCCGCGAAGTCCTGGACCTCCTTCCGGGGCCGCTGCCCGGTCAAGCCCTCCCTCACCAGATCAGCCTCGGCCGTGATCCGGGACAGGAGGACCACCTTCTCGCCCGCGGCCTCGCGGGTCTGCTGCTCCATGCGCCAGTCCACCATGAGGCCTGTGACGAGGACAGCCAGGCCCAGGATCAGGGCCACCAGGAGCGTGATCCTGGCCCTGAGTTGGAGGATCGGGCGCGTCCATGGCATGGGAGGGTCTCGAAGGGGGAAGCCAGGCCTTACCTTCGCCCAGGCTCCAGTGCGGGTCAAGCCGGAGCCGCCGCAGCTGGTCCTCCTGAGAGCTCGACCTGGCGTTCAGGCCGTCCGGACTCCGGGTTCTGCCCTGCGCCGGTAGAGGATCAGGGTTCCAGCAAGGCCGCACAGGGCCGCGAACATCATCCAGAAACCGGGAGCACCCTTGTCGCCCGTGGCCTGGATCAGCCACGTCGAAACGGCCGGCGTGAAGCCGCCGAACAGGGCCGTCGCCAGGCTGTAGGCCAGGGAGAATCCGACCGTCCGGACCTCCTCCGGCATCACTTCCGTCAGGGCCACCACCATGGCGCCGTTGTAGCCGCCGTAGAGGAAGGACAGCCAGAGCTCCACCACCAGCATGCGCTGGAAGGTCGGTCCCTGGACGAGCCAGGCGAGCGAGGGGTAGGCGGTCAGCAGCGCTAGGACCGAAAAGACCAGCAGCACGGGTCGCCGACCGATCCGATCCGAGAGCGCCCCCATGACCGGCAGCCAGAAGAGGTTCGACACGCCGATGCAGAGGGTGACGATGAGGCTGTCGGCACTGGTGAGCTTTAGCACTGTCTTGCCGAAGGTGGGCGTGTAGACCGTGATGAGGTAGAAGGAAATGGTGGTCATGACCACCAGGAGCATGCCGGCTCCGACGATGTCCCAGTTCTCGACCATCGACCGGAAGACCTCTCGCAGGTCGGGATGGCGCTTGCGGGCCAGGAAGGCCTGGGTCTCCTGAAGCGACCGGCGGATGACGAAGATGAGGGGCACGATCAGGCAGCCGATGAAGAAGGGAATCCGCCAGCCCCAGGCCGCCATGGCCTCGGGGGCCATCCAGAGGTTCAACTCGTAGCCGATGGCCGCGGCCGCGATGATGGCGACCTGTTGGCTGCCGGACTGCCAGCTGACATAGAAGCCCTTGTGACCCGGTGTGGCCATTTCTGAGAGGTAGACCGAGACTCCTCCCAGCTCGACTCCTGCCGAAAAGCCCTGGAAGAGCCTGCCCACCAGGACAATGCAGGGCGCGGCCAAGCCGATAGCGGTGTAGCCGGGCACGAAGGCGATCAGGACCGTGCCGAAGGCCATGAGGGCCAGGGTGGCAATGAGTCCTTTGCGGCGCCCGACCCGGTCGATGTAGGCACCCAGGATGATGGCGCCGAGCGGGCGCATCAGGAAGCCCGCGCCGAAGGTGCCGAAGGTGAGCATGAGGGAGGCGAATTCGCTGCTGGCGGGGAAGAATGTTTTCGAGATGTGGTTGGCGTAGAACCCGAACAAGAAGAAATCGAACATCTCCAGGAAATTGCCACTGGTGACCCGCAGCACCGCTCCGAGCTTCGAGGGGGTTCCCTGCCATTGGGTCATTCAGCGCCCTCGGGGTGCAGAAGGGCCTGGAAGCGGGGGTGGGAGCGGATCGATTCGAAGTCCGAATCCTGGGCCATCCATTCGCGGTTGACCCAGCCCACCTGGATGCAGCTTTCCAGAGCGGAAAGGGCCTTCTCGACCTCGCCGCACTTGGCATAGACGCAGGCCGCATTGTAGAGGACCGAGGGTTCCTGGTCGGCCATCTCGATGGCTCGATCCAGGAGGCGGAGGCCCTCATCCCGCTGACCCCGGTCCACGAGGGCCCCGGCACAGAGGTACATGGCCCGCAGGTCGCCCGGATCCCGGGCCAGTTGCCGCCGCGCCAGCTCGATCCCCTTCCGCTGGGAGGCTTCGACCTCCGCGGACCGGCCACCTTCGTGGTAGATCATCGAAAGCAGCAGGGGTGCCTGATAGTCTTCGGGCCGGACCTTCATGGCGGTGGTCCAGAGCTGCTCGGCGTCACCATGCCTGCCCTCGGTGAACCGCATGCGGCCGAACAGCCAGTAGGCTTCCCAGAGCTGGGGGTTGAGGCGGATCGCCGTGTTGAATTCGACCGCCGAATCCTCCCAGCGCCGGGTGAGCGCCAGGGCCGCTCCGCGTGCCACATGGACCTCGGCGAGATCCGGTGCCAGGGCGAGCGCCCGCTGGCTCGCCGCTTCCGCCCGAACCATGTCTTCGTTGCGGGCGCCGAACCAGGCATACAACCAATGGGACACCTCGGCCAAGGTGGCATGGGCCAGGGCGAAATCGGGGTCCAGCTCGATGGCCTTCTCCAGGAGCGGCAAGGTCATGCGGAGGTTGCGCAGCGAGTTGAGGATCTGCCTCGCCCGCAGGTACAGCTCGTAGGCATCGAGGCTGGTGGTCCGCCGGGCCTGCAGCGCATCCCGATCATGCTGGGTCAGCACCAGCCTCAACGCGCGGGCCACGCTTTCGGCGATCTCCTCCTGGATGGCGAACACATCCTCCATCTGACGGTCGAAGCGCTCGGACCACAGCTGGAGGCCATCCACCGCGTTCACCAGCTGGACCGTGACCCGCAGGCGCTCCCCGGCGCGCCGTACGCTGCCCTCCAGCATGGCGCCCACGCCCAGCCGTTCCCCGATGGTCCGCACATCCATGCCGGAACCGCGGAACTGGAAGGAGGAGGTACGGGAGGCGACCCGGACGCCCTTCAGCCGCGCCAAGGCCGCCGTGAGCTCCTCCGCGAGGCCGTCGCAGAAGTACTCCTGGTCGTGGGCCGGGCTCAGATCGGCGAAGGGCAGCACGGCCACCGAGGGCAGGGAGGGCGCCGCGAGCGGAGCGGGCACGGCTTCGGGGTGCGAGCCCACGGCCTCGAGGGCGAAGAGGAATTCCCGGGCCGACTGGAAGCGATCTTCGCTCCGCTTGGCCAGGCAGCGGCGGAGGATGCGTTCGAGGCCCGCGGACACGGGCCGCTCGGGCCGTGGCGCCGGAGGATCGTCCCGCAGGATCGCGGCCTGGGCCTCGGCGTACGAGGGCCGGCCGAAGGCCCGCTGGCCGGTGAGCATTTCGTACAAGAGGATGCCGAGGGCGAACAGGTCGGAACGGTGGTCGGTGGGCTGCCCGCGGACCTGCTCGGGAGCCATGTAACCCGGGGTGCCGAGGATGGTGCCCACTTCGGTCTGGCCAAGGGTCTGCGCGGAGCTCAGGTCCGGATGGGAGGGCGGCTCGAACATGCGGGCCAGGCCGAAGTCCAGGATCTTGGCCTGGCCATCGCGGGTCAGGAAGACGTTGTCGGGCTTGAGGTCCCGGTGGATGATCCCCTTTTCGTGGGCGGCGGCCAAACCACGGCCGATCTGCAGCGCGAATTCCACGGCCTGGACCACCGGGAGGTCCCCATCCGACATCCGCGCCCGCAGCGTCTCACCCTCCAGGAGTTCGAAGACCACGAAGGGCGTCCCCGTCACGCTCACGTCGTACACGGCGAGGACATTGGGGTGGCTGACCGCGGCCGTGGCGCGGGCCTCGGTCTCGAAGCGCCGCAACCGGTCGGGCGATGCGGCCAGCTCCGGCGGCAGGACCTTGATGGCCACTTCCCGTCCGAGGCGCGTGTCCCGGGCCCGGTACACCTCGCCCATGCCCCCGGCTCCCAGGGGGGAGACGATGATGTAGGGACCCAGGGCATCTCCGGCGGCGTGAGGCATGGCTCCATGATCCAGGCGTGGAAAGGCCCCATTCTGACCAGGACCGAAACCGAAGGGCCATAAAAAAGGCGGAGCCGCTCCTTTCCGGAAGCAGCAGGAACAACTGAACATTCGCGTGGGACTTCCCAACCACTGCTGACTATCATGAGGTCAACCACCTGAGGTGCCGATTGGGGACCGAGTCATCCCGAGCGTCCGACCTCAGGGGCTTCCTGCGCGAAATCCGCCGAGTCGAGACCCAGCTGCGGTTGAGGCAGGCCCGGGATCGCATCGAGGACCTGGAGCACAAGCTCGTGGCACTCAGCCAGCAGGACGCTGTCACGGGACTGCCCAACCAGGTCCGCTTCGCGGATCGCCTCGACCAGGCCATCCTCCAGACCCAGCGTGCGGATCACCTGGTGGGCGTCCTGGTGCTGGACCTCGACCGGTTCAAACGCGTCAATGAGCTGGTGGGACATTCGGGCGGGGATGAGGTGCTGCGCCAGGTCGCGCAGCGGCTGGAGGGAGTCCTGCGCCAGGGGGACACCCTCGCCTGCATGGGCGGTGGGCGGTTCATGGTGCTGGTGCCGAAGCTGAACAAGGACCTGGATGCCACGAAAGTGGGCAAGAATCTCCTGGAAGCCTTCCGATCTCCCTTCAAGGCGCTGGGTCGGGGCCTGCAACTCAGCACGAGCGTCGGCATCTGCGTCTTCCCCCAGGATGGCCTGGATGCCTCGGCCCTGCTGGCCCACGCCGAATCCGCCATGTACCGGGCCAAGGAACGGGGCGGCAACCGGCTCGAATGCTTCACGACGACGCTGAACCAGGTCTCCCTGGAGCGGCAGGAAATGGAGCATTGCCTGCGCGAAGCCATGCAGAACGGCGAGCTGCAGATGTACTACCAGCCACAGTTCCACATGGACGGCAGCCTCGCCGGAGCGGAAGCGCTGATCCGATGGAACCATCCCCTGCTGGGCCTGGTCCCGCCCACGAAGTTCATCCCCCTGGCCGAAGAGAACCGGCTCATCCTGCCCATCGGCGAATGGGCGCTCAGGGAGTCCTGCAACCAGATGGCCCACTGGCAGTCGCTCACCTCCATGCCGTTGCTGCTCGCCGTCAACGTATCCGCCCTGCAGTTCGCCAACGGTGACTGGGATGCCTGCGTGGTGCGGGCGCTGGTGGAATCGGGACTCAAACCCGACCGTCTCGAGCTGGAGCTCACCGAGAGTCTGGTCATGCGCCAGGGCCACGAGGATGTCCGCCCTCTCCACCGCCTGCGGGAGATCGGCACCCGCATCGCCATCGACGATTTCGGCACCGGCTACAGCTCGCTGGGCTACCTCCAGCGCCTGCCCATCACCACCCTCAAGCTGGACCAGACCTTCATCTCCGCCCTCCAGCCCGAGGAGTCCGAGATCTCCTCCGAGCACATCGTCCGTGCCATCATCCAGCTCGCCCACAGCCTCAAGCTCACCGTCGTCGCCGAAGGGGTGGAGACCGAAGGCCAGCGGGACATGCTGGAGCTGCTGGGCTGCGACTGCCTCCAGGGGTTCCTCCTGGGCCGCCCCCTTCCTGCGGACGCTTTCGAGGCCCTCCTGGAATCCATGGCCGCCAAGGCCTTCCTCGAAGATCCGCGCAGGGAGCGCTGACCTCGGCGGGATCCGAGGCCATGCTCGAAATCAAGGGGATCACCGTGTCCATCTGTCCCGGAGCCGTAAGTCTCGCTTCCAGCCTCCTGGTGCTTGCGGCCCTGACCCAGGCTCCTCTCCGGGCCGCGGATCCTCCCCCGACCATGCCCTATCAGGACGTGGCCCTCATCGGCAAAGAACGGGACCCTGTGGCGGTGGGTGCCACCGCCATCTCCATCCTGAGGACCTATTTCTGGCGCGACTGGATGCCCGTGGTCGCCAAGCCGGGACCGGATGGGGGCTCGCCACTGCGCGGCCGCCTGCAGTTCTGGGTGGACAACACCAGGGGCCCGGCCACGTCGATCGCCGTCAAGATCCACCTGATGGATGAGAAGGGGAGAACCCATCCGGTTTCCATCCGAGTGGAGCCCAACTACCGCGTGTTCTCGCCCGAGGTCATGGACCAGTTCCAGGCTGGGGACTTGGCGACACGGGAGAAACTCATGGGCGAGTACCGCCTGATCTGGGACGGCACCCTCGAGGCCGGCGAAGCTCGCGTGGTGGAATTCGGTTTTTCGGACGGGCCCTACCTGCCGGCGCGAAGCCGGGTGCGGGTCGAGGTCACCTGGACGGAGGATCAGGGGCGCACGGTGCTCATGAGGACGCCCGCCAGCTTCATCAACCGGACGGATTGAGGGGTCGTACCCGTACTCCACTTCGCCGCGCGAGGGCTGCAGCACCGGCAGCGCGGGGCCCCTTCGGAGCCTGTAAGTCCATCGCGCCGCAACACCTGACCCAGATCAAGGGGGGCTGTGTTCTACACTGAAGTCTGCAGGCGAAAGGAACGGGGTTGACGAACCAGTACAACGACTTCAGGGTCACCATGGCCGCCCGGGCGCCGGGACAGGTCTCCCTGGCCCGGGGCAAAGGCGCCGTGGCCACCGCCTCCCGGCAGGCCTCGGAGCTGGCGATCCAGGTGCTGCAGGGCGGGGGCAACGCCTTCGATGCCGCCTTCTCCACCGCCTTCTCCCTCTGCATCTACCATCCCCAGGCCGGCAACCTCGGCGGTGGCGGCTACCTGCTCTTCCAGCCGAAGGGCGGGACACCCAAGGTCTTCAACTACCGGGAGCAGGCCCCGAGGGGCGCCACCCAGAAAGACTTCCTTCGGCTCGATGGCTCCGTGGATCCCGATCGGACCTCCTTTGGCCCCACCTCGGTCTGCGTGCCCGGTACGGTCAAGGCCTTCTTCGAACTTCAGCAGCGCCACGGCAACCTGAAGGCGAGGGATCTCCTGCTGGCGGTGGCCCAGCGGGCCCGGGACGGCGCCGTCGTCACCCAGTACGAAGCGGACTGTCTCAACCGGCTCGGCCCCAAGCTCGCCACCTCCCCCGAGGCCAGGCGCATCTATGTCCGCGACAACCCATTCCAGGCGGGCGACCTGCTTCCGAACCCCGACCTGGCCGCGACCCTGACCACCCTGGCCCAGGAAGGCGAGCAGGCCTTCTACCGCGGCCGCATCGCCGAGCAGATCGTCGCGGACCTCCAGGCCCATGGCGGATTTCTGGCCGCTGAAGACCTGGCAGATTACGCCATCCGCGAAGTGGATCCCATTTCCGTGGAGATCGCAGGCCGGCAAGTCTGGACCGTGCCCCCTGAGGGCGGTGGCGCCATGCTGCTGGACATCCTGAGCACCCTGGACCAGGCAGCCTTCCGCGGCTGCGCCTACGGCGGTCCCGAGTACTACCACTACCTGGCCCAGGCTTCCAAGATGGCCTTCATTGATCGCATGGGCTATCTGGGGGACATGCCCCTCGGTCCCGACTATCAGAATCTGCTCACCCGGGAGAGCGCGGCTCGGCGCTTCGCCTGCATCCATCCCGCCCGGGATACCCCCACGGATGCTCTGGCCGCAAGCCTGAAGGTTGCGGGAAAGAACACCACCCACTTCGCCATCATCGATGCCGAAGGCAACGCGGTCTCCAATTCCTACACCATGAACCTCCGCTACGGTTCGAAGTGGGCGGTGGCTGGCGCGGGCTTCCTGCTCAACGGCAGCATCGATTCCTTCTCGTTCATCGAAGGGAAGGAGAACTACTTCGGGGTCATCGGCAGCACGCCGAACCTCTTCGCCCCCGGCAAGCGCCCCGCCAGCAACATGGCTCCGGTGCTCGTGACCTCGGGCGGCACCGCCGAGATGGTGCTGGGCACGCCGGGTGGACCCACCATCCCCACCACCCTGGCGACCATGCTCACCGCCACCCTGCTCCATGGCGTGGATCCGCAGCCCCTGGTCCGGGCCAGCCGCCTTCATCACCAAGGCTGGCCCGACACCCTCTACCATGAGCCCGGCTTCGACCGCCCCGACCTGCTCGCCGCCCTGGCGGACATGGGCTACAAGGTCAAGGACAAGCAGGAACTCATCTCCGACGTGCAAGGCGTGTTCCGCAGGGGCGAAGAAGTCCTGGCCGTCAGCGACTACCGGCGGGAGGGCCTGGCGCTGGCCAATCCAGGGTGAGATCGCTAAATCAGCAGGTCCGATGTCCGTTGAAGTGGTTGATTGGCTAGAAGATCGCCTTCAGGATCGCATCCGGCATGGCGATAAAAAGGTGCCCTGTGGACATGTCAACGGCAACCCCCAAGGGCTCTTCGAGGCATCCAGGAAGGATCCCAGGCTCTGCGCCCCTCCTGCCAGCGACCCCGACCACGGTGCTCACGGTACCTGTAGGTGAGACCCGGCGGATGAGGTGATTACTGAAATCCGCCACGTAGATGTTCCCAGAGCTATCCATAGCCAAGCCCATGGGGCCGTAGAACCGAGCAGTGCCCCCTGATCCATCGGTACTTCCCTGGATTCCAGCCGCACCGGCAAAGGTGCTTACGGCACCAGCGGGAGTGATTTTCCTGATGGTGAAATCACGAACATCTGAAACATAGATGGTGCCGCTCCCATCCACGGCAATCCCGGCGGGATACTGGAACCTTGCGTTGGGGCCCAATCCATCGCTGCTGCCAGTTGAGCCAGGAATCCCAGCCAAAGTGGTAACCAGGCCTCCCGGTGAAATTTTCCGGAGGGTGGCGTTAAGGGAATCTGTCACATAAACATCTCCGGAATGGTCAAGCGCAACGCCCTCAGGTCCCGAGAAACGCGCATCTGCCCCCATCCCGTCGATACTGCCCGGTTGTCCTGCCGATCCAGCAAATGTGCTCACCATGCCCGTCGAAGAGATCTTCCGGATGACGTGATTCCCAGAGTCTGCCACGTAGACGTTTCCGGAAGGATCCACGGCCAGGCTGCCGGGCGAGGAAAACCGTGCTGCAGCACCTTGGCCGTCAGCAGCCCCGGGCGCGCCGGCCGTGCCGGCGAAGGTGCTGACGACACCTGTGGGAGAGATTTTCCGTATGATGTTGTTGCTCGTATCCGCCACGTACACACTTCCGAGATTGTCCGAGGCAACGCCGAAGGGTTTGTAGAACCTCGCAACTCCGCCAGGCCCATCAGCACTGCCTGGGCTGGCGGCAATTCCAGCCAAGGTTCGCACCATGCCAGCGGGTTCCATCTTCCGGATGGAATCGGTGTCCACAATAAATGCCGTTCCATTCTGATCAATGGTCAATCCGTTGAAGGCGGAGAAACTTGCCGTGGATCTGAACCCATCGGCGCCGCCTCGCACTCCGGCCGTTCCTGCCACTGTGCTGACGGTGCGTTCTGGGGTGGCGGCGATTTTGCGGATGGCGTGATTGCCGACGTCTGTCACATAAAGGTTCCCGGCACCATCAACAGCCACACCTTCAGGAGCGGAAAATAGCGCGGTGACACCAGGGCCATCGGTGCTCCCCTGCATGCCTGTTTTCCCGGCGAGAGTAGCCACTTGGCCTGAGGGCAGAACGATTCGGATGAGGTCGTTCCCGCTGTCTGCCACATAGACATTCCCCAGGGCATCCACAGCCACCGCATTGGGGAAGCAAAAGGCGGCTGCAGTTCCAAGGCCGTTGGCGCTGCCGGATTGCCCGGCTCTTCCCGCGACAGTGCTCACCACGCCTTCGGGAGTGACCTTTCGGATGGCATGGTTGACGGTATCAGCCACGAAAATATTTCCTGACAAATCGACGGCCAGACCCGCAGGGTAATAGAACCTCGCTTCAACCCCTGTGCCATCCGCGGTACCCGTTTGCCCGGACACTCCGGCCAAGGTCTTGACTTGACCCGATGGTGTGATTTTTCGGATGGTGGAATCATCTGCAAGGTAGAGGTTTCCCGCGCCATCCACGGCCATCCCGCGAGGTGTATTGAACCTGGCCTCCAGGCTGGTGCCATCCGTGCTTCCATACTCCCCGGCCTTCCCCGCGAAAGTGCTCACCGTGTGATCGGGTGCGATCTTACGGACGGTACCGTTCGCGGTGTCTGCCACGAAGATGTTGCCAGAATGATCCGCGGCGAGCCCATGCGGCGAATTGAACTTCGCGATTTCGCCCGGGCCATCTATGTTTCCGCTACCTGTAGGAGCCCCGGCAAAGAGGGAGAGCACCCCAACCGAGAGAACCTCCACCGTCGCCTGAGCGGTTTCGCTTCTCCCGGCAGCATTGGTCACAGTCAGGGTGAAGCTGGTTGTGGTAACCGGCACGACGGTGCTTTTGTCATCACTATTGACGCTCCCGACAGCCTGGTTGATGGTCCCTGTCCCGTTCGTGAACGAATAGGCCAACGTGGAACTGCCTCCGATAGCTACGGCCGGGGGACTTGAAACGAATCGAGTGATGGTGGGTGCAGCAACGACCGCAACCGTTACCTGGGCTGTAATGCTCGAACCCGCATCGTTGGTGACCGTGAGATAGAAAGTCGTATCCGCCGCCAGATCTGCCGTGGACACTCCAGTACCACTGTCGACTCGGCCTATACCATTGCTGATGACACCCGTCCCATGATTGAACACCGCCGTGAGCACCGTTGTCTCACCTGCAGTAACCAGAGACCTCGCTGCCGAAAAGCTGGCAATCGTTGGCAAAGACGGTGGCGGATTGCCACCACCCCCTCCCCGGCACGCCGCCATCACACACAGCAGCAGGACTGCGGTGAACTCCCCAAGCAGACGCCATAGAGCCGGAGCGTGGGCGTAGCGACATTTCATGTCACAACCTCGATAAGTGAATGGCGGCTACCCGCTTAATTGTTAACATCATCAGTGAGTCAAGAATATTTAACAACATCGGGAATGACACCGGAACATGACCTGTAGAGCCGATCAACCATCACCGGTTTGAATGTAACCAACGCGACCGAAGAGACCTTGGCAATATGGGGTTCACGAACTCCTTGAATCATCTCCCCTTCGACCATGACCCACGACGATCCCCCCCGCCAGCGCCGAGTGCGCTACAAAGGCACCCACCCGCGGCGCTTCGCAGAAAAGTACAAGGAGCTATCGCCGGAGCAGCATGCGGCCGAGCTGGAGAAGGTGATGGCCCGGGGCCAAACCCCTGCGGGAACCCACCGCTCCATCATGGTGGCTGAGATCCTGGAGGTGCTGGCGCCGATGCCCGGTGAAGTGGCCCTGGACGCCACTCTGGGGTACGGAGGACATGCGAAAGAAATCCTGCCGCGACTGCTGCCCAGCGGGCGGCTCTTCGGCGTGGACGTGGATCCCCTGGAGCTGCCCCGCACGGAGGCCCGGCTGCGGGGTCTCGGGTTTGGTGAGGAGGTCCTGCAGGTGCGTCGCATGAACTTCGCGGGGCTGCCCCGGCTCAAGGCCGAAGCGGGGGGCTTCGATGTGGTCCTCGCCGACCTGGGCGTGTCCTCCATGCAGATCGACAATCCGGCCCGGGGCTTCACCTGGAAGGCCGAGGGGCCACTGGACCTGCGGCTCAATCCCCAGCGGGGTCGCTCTGCCGCGGAACTGCTGGCTAAGCTGGATGAACTGGCCCTGGCAGAGCTCCTCGTCGAAAACGCCGACGAGCACCATGCGACCCTCATCGCCCGGGCAGTCCATGGCCAGCCGATCCACACCACCCGGGACCTGGCGAACCGGGTGCGGGCGGCCCTGCTGCCCGAAGGACTCGACGAAGACGAGACCAAGAAGGCCCTGCAGCGCACCTTCCAGGCCCTGCGCATCGCCGTGAACGACGAGTTCACGGTGCTGGACCAGTTCCTCGCCTTCCTGCCCGCGGTGCTGAACCCCGGCGGCCGGGTGGCCATCCTCACCTTCCACTCCGGCGAGGACCGGCGCGTGAAGAAGGCCTTCCAGGAGGGGTTCAGAGCCGGTTTCTATTCCGGGATCGCTCCGGAACCCCTCCGCGCATCGCCGGAGGAGCGGCGGTCCAATCCCCGCTCCACCAGCGCCAAGCTGCGCTGGGCTCGGCGCGCCTAGCCGCCCAGCTCCTATTTGAAGTTCACGGCGGTGTAGCCGATGTAGGCGGACACGGGGCTGCTGTAGTCCCAGATGTTGACGGTTTCATCCGCCCCGAAACGGCTCCGGAAGGTGCCCGAGTCGATGAGCAGGTTCAGGCTGGGAGCGTTGGAGGCACGGACGACCTGGTTGTAGGGGTCGTCCGCATGGTCCAGGTAGAGGTCCTCGCTGGGGAAGTAGATCAGCTCATGGCCGCAGACCCAGACCGGCTGGGTCGGGATGTTCACCACCCGCAGGGCGGCGTGGAGGAAGCCCGTGCTGCCGTGGCAGCCTTCCGTGTAGTGCTGGGTACCTTGGCCCAGGTAGCGGCTGTCCACGGTGCCACCCACGATGCGGGACACCGGCGAGTAGCCCCGGTACTGCCAGATGGCGAAGTCGCTGCCGAACGTGTCCGCGCCGCCGTTCACGTGGTAGAGGTTCTGCCGCATGTAGTCCAGGAAGCCGCCGATGGTGTCCAGGCGCGCTCCCGCCAGGATGCCGGCTGACCGCAGCCAGGCGTAGGTCCACCGGGGATCCGTGAAGGTGGTCCGGGGCCGGTTGTCGTGGCGCAACGCGGGCTGATTTGCGCCGGGGTAGGTGCCGAGTCCGAAGTTCCCGTTGGGCAGCATCCAGGCCATGGTGGAGCTGTCAAAGAGCCAGCGGAGCCCCTCTTCGCTGTAGCCGGACACGCTCCAGGGCACCTGGTGGCTGGCTTCCATCAGGATGGAGAAGGCCGCGTGGCGGGTATAGAGGCGCCACATGTAGGCAGGACTGACCTGGACCATGGTGGAGATGGAATCCACCGAGGCTTGCGAGTACTGGTTGGTGGGCCGGTCCGTGAGGTCGGTACTGGTGCCGCCATCCACCATGGCCACGGGCTGGGCACCAGCGTTGAACCAGTCCACCAGGTCCTGGTAGGCCTGGTACAGGTCGTCCTGCTGCTGGGCGGTCCACCCCGACCAACTTGCCTTCTGGGCATCGGAGGGAGGCACATAGAAATTGAAGGGATCGCCGCTCTGCACCTGCCACTTGAGGGCGCCGGCCACCACGGGATGGCTGAGGAGCCAGTCCTCTGGATCCTGGTGAAGGGAGAGCCTGGCGGGGAGGCTGGTGGTGCTGCCGCCGAAGCTGTCGTTCACCACCGCGGTGAGGACCGCGCCATCATCCGCCAGGCCGAAGGCCAGGCCCGTGTAGAGGCTGGAGGTGGCGCCCAGGATGGGCGCGCCATCCCGGCACCACTGGTAGGTGAGGGTGCCGGAGCCCGTGGCCGTCACCGAGAAGCTGGCCACATCCCCCAGGTGGAGGATGCGCCCGTAGGGCTGCACCGTGATGACGGGCGGCTGCACCCGCACTGAAAGGGTTAGCTTGGTGGATCCGGATCCGCCCCCGTTCGTGGCCGTGATGGTGTAGTCCAGGGCCGCGCTGGCGGCCGTGGGTGTGCCGCTGAGGGCACCAGTGACCGTGTCGAAGACCAGTCCCGCGGGAAGGACCGGACTGATGGACCAGAGGGTGGCGGGCGCCCCGGCATTGGTGGGCACGAGCGGCGTGATGGCCTGGTTCAAGAAGAGTTGCCACACGGCCTTGGAATAGGCGATCTGGGGTGGCGCCTGGACCACGGAGAGCTGGAAGGTGGGTGAGCTGGTGCCCCCGGTGTTGGTGGCGGTCACTGTGTAGGTCTGGTTTGAGGCCAAGGCCGACGGCGTGCCCGTGATGGTGCCGGTGCTGCTGTTGAAGGAGAGCCCCGTGGGCAGGGCCGGGCTGATGGACCAGGTGTTCACCGGGCCGCCCGTGTTCCCGGGGATGAGTGTCACCGGGGCCCCCAGGTTGAGGGGGTAGACCGCGTTCGGGTAGGTGACGCAGGGAGGGGGATCCACCACCGCGATGGAGATGGAGACGCTGGCCGTTCCGTAGGCGTTGGAGCCCTGGATGGTGTAGGTGTTCCGGGCCATGCTGGCCCAGGGCGTGCCGGAGATGACGCCCGTGGCGGGGTTCAGGCTGAGGCCGATGGCAGGGAAGGCCGGAACGCACGCATAGCTGGTGATGGGACCGGCGGTGTTACTCGGCGTGTTGGGCGCGATGGTCACGCCCGTGCTGTAGGTGGCGTTGAGCGTGCCATAGGTGAGCCCCGCCGGCGGACCGGAAGTCACGGTCACCGTGGCGGAAGCCGTGCCCCCGTAGCCGTTGTTGGCCACGAGGCGGTAGGTGGTGCTGGTCGTGCCGGTGGGCGGCACCAGATCCACTGAGGTGGCGGTGGTGGGACCGGCGACGGTGATATTCCCTGCGCTGAGGTTCTGCAGCGTGTAGGTGGCCGCGCCCGTCGCAGACCAGCTGAACGTGACCGTTCCTCCCGCGGCTACGGCCATGGGAGTGGCCGATACGCTGACGCCGGTCGGGAGGGGCACCACCGTCACGGTCACCTGGGCAGTCGTAGAGCCCACCGCGTTGGTGGCGGTCAGAGTGTAGGTCGTGGTCGACGTGGGGTAGACCGCGGCCATGCCACTGCTGCTCGGGAGGCTGCCCCCCCCATGATCGATGCTCGCCGTGGTGTAGTTGGCGAGGCCGGTCCAGTTCAGGTAGGCCGGCTGCCCCTTCCCGATGGTGGTCGAAGTCGCATAGAAGCTGCCGAGCACGGGCAGCTTCCCGAAATTGGCAGTGATGGCCATGGAGGAGCCAACGCCCAGTACGGTCAGGGGGTTGTTCGTGGTGGTCGGGAACCCGCCGGTTCCGGTCCAGTTCGTGAGCACATAGCCCGCGTTGGGCATGGCGGTCACGGGTGTGGCGTCCGCCCCGGCCACGACGCTCTGGGAGGTGGTGCCCGTGAGGGTTCCACCAGCGCCAGCCGAGAAGCTCAGCTGGTAGACCAGTGCAAAGCTTGCGGTGATGGTCAGGTTCGAAGTCACGTTGCTCACCACCAGGGGGTTCGAGCCTGATGCACCGATCCAGCCGGTGAAGGCGTAGCCCGTGTTCGGAACTGCCGTCACTGTAGAGGTCGAGCCGCCGTAGGCCACGGTCTGCGTGGTCGTGCCCGTGAGGGTGCCGCCGGTTCCGGCCGTGAAGGTCACGGTATAGGTTTGCTGCGTGAAGCTGGCCGTGATCGTGAGGTTCGAGGTCACATTGCTCACCACCAGGGGGTTCGAGCCCGTGGCGCCGGTCCAGGCCGTGAAGGTGTAGCCGGTGTTCGGCACCGCTGTCACGGCCGAGGTCGAACCCCCGTAGGCCACCGTCTGCGTGGTCGTGCCCGTGAGGGTGCCGCCGGTTCCGGCCGCGAAGGTCACGGTGAACGTCTGCTGCGTGAAACTGGCCGTGATGGTCAGGTTCGAGGTCACACCGCTCACCACCAGGGGGTTCGAGCCCGAGGCACCTGTCCAGCCGGTGAAGGTGTAGCCGGTGTTCGGCACCGCCGTTATCGCCGAAGTCGAGCCCCCGTAGGCCACGGTCTGCGTGGGGTTGCCCGTGAGGGTGCCGCCGGTTCCGGCCGCGAAGGTCACGGTGAAAGTCTGCTGCGTGAAGCTGGCCGTGATGGTCAGGTTCGAGGTCACATTGCTCACCACGAGGGGGTTCGAGCCCGTGGCACCGGTCCAGCCGGTGAAGGTGTAACCCAGGTTCGGCACCGCCGTCACCGCCGAGGTCGAGCCCCCGTAGGCCACCGTTTGCGTGGTGGTGCCCGTGAGGGTGCCGCCGGTTCCGGCCGCGAAGGTCACGGTGAACGTCTGCTGGGTGAAGCTGGCCGTGATGGTCAGGTTCTGGGTCACGTTCGACACCGTCAGCGGGTTCGTCGCATTCGTCGAAAACCCAGCCCCGCTCCAGTTCGTGAAGGTGTAGCCCGTGTCCGGAATGGCTGCCACCGCTGCGCAGGAGCCCCCGGAGGGGACCGTCTGGGTGGAGATTCCGGAAAGGGTTCCCCCGGCCCCTGCCAGGAACGTCACGGTGTAGGTCACCGGGGCGGGTGTGCTGCTGCCGGTGGCACCTCCGCCCCCGCAGGCATTCCAGAGCAGGAGAACCAGGAGGCAGGACATCCTGTGGAAAATGAGGGCAGCAAGACCCGGCCCCTTCCCCTTCGCGGTTGTCCTGTGCATGCGGCGCCCCCATGAACCACGGGTCCATGGCCCTCTTTTCGGTACCGTCAGGCACGACCTAAACAGGGTTTTTGGCGCCCCTGTGGACCGGTTTCCTCACAAGGAAGGCCCTGCGCCCCGGGGAACCCTTCAGAGCATCCCTACCTGCGGGGCGATGAAACCGTTCCCGCCAGGCGTCCCAGTTCTAGGGCGAAGCGCACCTGCTGCAGCAGGCCTTCTAGGTTCCAGGCCGGGTCGTAGCGGTCGGTGGGGCGGTGGTAGCGGGTCAGGAAAGCCGCGGCCTTGGCCTGGGCCGCAGCCTTGTCGCCCAGGTAGTCCCAGCCACCGTCCAGGGAGAAGCCCGGCGATAGCGCCGGCACCCCGGCCTTGGCGAAGGGGAAATGGTCCGAGCGGAAGCAGAGGCCTGCGGGATCGGGTTTGGCGGGCGTCACCACCAACCCCGTGGTGGTGGCGGCCTGGGCGCAGAGGGCGCGGATCGGCGCTTCCGTGGATCCAAGCAGGCCGATGTCCCGGGTGGGTCCCACGACATTGAGACTTTCCAGGTTGATGTCCAAGACAGTGCGAGCCAGCGGCCACAGGGGGCTGGCCACATAGGCGGAGGAGCCGAGCAGACCCTGCTCCTCCGCGCAGGGGAACAGGAACATCACGCTGCGCTTCAGGGGCCTGTGAACCAGGGCCTGGGCCAGCGCCAGGACCGCCGCGCAACCGGTGGCGTTGTCCACGGCCCCGGCATAGACGGCGCCATCCGCGCCCTTGCCGAAGTGGTCCCAGTGCGCGGAATAGATCACGAGTTCCTTCTGCAGGTCCGGATCACTGCCCGGCAGGAGGCCGGCGACGTTCGCCTGTTCCAGCGTGCGGAGGCTGGAGTGCAAGGTGCCCATGGCCCGGACCGGCAGGGGCTTCGGACGGAAATCAAGGCCATCCGCCCCAGCCGCCAGGGTCCGGAAATCCAGCCCGGCCAGGGCGAAAAGGCGGGCCGCCGTGGCTTCGGTGATCCAACCCTGCACGGCCCCGGGCTGCCCTGAGCCCGCGCGCAGGAACCGCTCCTGGGTCCAGCTGTTCCGCACCACGGCCCACCCATAGCCCGCGGAGGCATCGGTGTGCACCAGGAGGACCCCGGCGGCCCCGCGGCGGCGGGCCTCCTCGAACTTGTAGGTCCACCGCCCGTAGTAGTTCTCCGGTTCGCAGCAGAGGGGCATGGCCGGGCCATGCTTGCGGTCCCCCACTAGCATCACGAGGATGCGGCCCCGCACATCCAGGCCCTTGTAGTCGTCCCGACTGCCATCAGGCGCGACGATGCCATGCCCGACGAAGACCAGTGGCGCATCCACCGCCAGGGTCGCTTCTGCGGCCGCCGCGCCCAGCGCGAGTTCCGTTCCAAGCTCGGGCTGAAGGATTCCCTTGGGTCCTTCGAACTTCAGTCCGCTGGTGCCAGCCTCCAATCGGACCCCGGCCAGAGTCACGGTCTGCCGGTAGCTGGACCCGTTGGCTGGTCTGAGACCGAGCACCTGCAACTGGGTTTCCAGATAGCGTACGGTCAGCTCCCCGCCCCGCTGCCCTGTGCCACGGCCCTCCAGGAGGTCATCTGCCAGGAAGGCCAGGTGGGCGCGAATGGTCCCCTCGTCCACAGAGGGGGTTTGGGCCGGGAGCAAGGCACAGGCCAGTACTGCACACAGGATGGATCGCATGGAAACCCCCGGAATTTACATTAGCCCGGAAGCGGAAGGCACCACTCAACGATCGGCAGCTTCCCCGCGTATGCTTCCTGGAGCCCCCACGAGCCCGGAGCATCGCATGCGCTTTCTGCCCCTTTTCTCCACTACCTTGGTCCTGGCGACCGCCGTCAGTGCCCTGGCGCAGATCGACGCACGGTTGATGCGCTACCCCGACGTGTCCGCCACGCAGATCGTGTTCACGTACGCGAACGACCTCTGGGTCGTCCCCAAGACTGGGGGAACGGCCCAACGGCTGTCCACGCCCAAGGGCGAGGAATCCTTCGCCCGCTTCTCGCCCGATGGCAAGGAAGTGGCCTTCAGCGGCAACTACGACGGCAACCAGGATGTCTACGTGCTCCCGGTCACGGGCGGCATTCCGACCCGCATTACCCATCACCCGATGGCCGACCGGCTGGTGGACTGGACCCCAGACGGCAAAGCCCTGCTCTTCGCCTCGGGCATGGAGTCGGGCAAGGACCGGTTCAACAAATTATTCCTGGTCTCCAAGGAGGGCGGCTTGCCGGAGGCCCTGCCCCTGCCCTACGCGGAATTCGGCGCCCTGTCACCTGATGGGAAGGTGCTCGCCTACCAGCCCATCAGTACCGAGTTCCGCACCTGGAAACGCTACCGCGGCGGCATGGCCTCAGAAATCTGGTTTTATGACCTGGAAAAGAAGACGGCCAGCCGCCTGCCCAGCCTCGCTGGCTCCAACGACTCCATGCCCATGTGGCACGGGGACAAGCTCTATTTCCTTTCCGATCGTGATGCCAAGAAACGCAGCAACATCTGGTCCTACGACCTCACCACCAAGGCCTTCAAGCAGATCACTTTCTTCAAGGAATTCGACGCGCACTTCCCTGCCATCGGTCCCACCGATGTCGTGGTCGAGGCGGGGGGACGCCTCTACCGCATCGAGCTGCCCTCCGAGAAGCTGGTCGAGGTGAAGGTCGAAGTGGTGACCGACCGCGCTGCCCTGAAACCCCGCGAAGAGAATGCCAGCAAGCTGATCACGGGCGTCGACCTCTCCCCCCAGGGCAAGCGGGCGGTCTTTGAGGCCCGCGGGGAAATCTTCTCCGTACCGGCGGAGAAGGGTTATGTCATCAACCTCACACGCACGCCCGGTGTGGCTGAGCGTCATCCAGCCCTGTCCCCGGACGGCAAACAGGTGGCCTATTTCAGCGACCGCAGCGGGGAATACGAGCTCTGCGTCCGTTCCTCCGACGGCTCCGGCGAGGAACGGCAGATCACCCACATGGGGCCTGGCTTCCGCTATCACATCTCCTGGTCGCCGGATGGCAAGAGGGTAGTGTTCGCGGATCAGGCCATGCGGATCAACCTCTGTGACCTCGACACGGGCAAGGTCCAGCAGGTCGACAAGGGCCTGTACTTCTTCGAAGGCGGGCTAGAGGAATTCCGCGCCAGCTGGTCCCCCGACAGCCGCTGGTTCGCCTACACGCACGACACTGCCGGTCGGCACAACGTGGTGGCCCTGTACGACACGAAGTCCGGACAGCGCCACGATGTCACTTCGGGCTTCTACTCCGCCGCGGATCCGGTCTTCGAGCCGGAGGGGAACTACCTTTTCCTCTCCACGGGCCAGCAGTTCAGCCCCACGTACAGCGATATCGACGGAACTTGGATCTACGCGGCCACCACCCGCCTGGCCGCCCTGCCCCTCCGCAAGGACGTCGCCTCCCCGACCGCCCCGCGGAACGATGCTGACCGCCCGAAGGACGAGAAGGACAAGGGAGACAAGAAGGAGATCGGGAACAAGGAAACCGCCGACCAGAAGGCGCCCCCCAAGCCCGTCGAGATCGACCTCGAGGGGATCGAGTCGCGCATGGTGCTGCTGCCCCCGACCGCAGGCTACTACATGGATGTCGCCGCACCGAAGGGGAAGCTGGTCTACCGGCGCGCCGCCCAGATGAACCCCATGGGCGAGACAAAGGCCACCCTTTACGTCTATGACTTCGAGGAGCGGGAGGAAAAGGTCGTGCTCGCGGATGTGGACGGGGCCCTCCTCAGTGGGGACGGCAGCAAGGTGCTCGTCAACCGGAAGCTCGACTTCGCCCTCATCGACCTCAAGCCGGATCAGAAGTTCGAAAAGAAGCTGCCCACCGGCGAATTGATGATGATCGTGGACCCCGCCGCCGAATGGCAGCAGCTCTTCAACGACGCCTGGCGCATGGAACGCGACATGTTCTACGACCCCGGCATGCACGGCGTCGACTGGAAGGCCATGCGGACCCGCTACGGGAAGCTGCTCAAGGACTGCGTCACCCGGGAGGATGTGAACTTCGTCATCGGGGAACTCATATCCGAGCTGAACGCCTCACACGCCTACCGAAGCGGCGGTGACCTGGAAGTGCCCGCAAAGCTAGGCGTGGGCCTGCTCGGGGCGGACTTCAGCCTAGAGAACGGAGCCTTCCGCATCAAGAAGATCCTGCGCGGCGCCGATTGGGATGCCCAGGTCCGCGGTCCCCTGGCCCAGCCTGGCCTGAAGGTGAAAGAAGGCGACTACCTCCTTGCCGTGAACCGAATCCCCCTCGATAACCGCCAGGATCCCTGGGCCGCATTCGCGGGTTTGGCCGGCAAGACGGTGCTGCTGACCGTCAACGACAAGCCGTCCCTGGTTGGCGCCCGCGAGGTCGTGGTCGAAGCTCTCGCCAGCGACTATCAGCTCCGCTACTGGGACTGGATCGAGACCCGCCGGAAGTATGTCGAGAAGGTCTCCCAGGGTCGCATCGGCTACGTCTACGTGCCGGACACCGGCATCGGGGGTCAGAATGACCTGGTCCGCCAGTTCCGTGGCCAGTGGGACAAGTCCGGCTTGATCATCGACGAGCGCTTCAACAGCGGCGGCCAGATCCCCGACCGGTTCATCGAGATGCTCGGCCGGAAGACACTCAACTACTGGGGCGTCCGCGACGGCAAGGACTGGCAGTGGCCGGCCGTGGCCCATGACGGCCCCATGGCCATGCTGATCAATGGCTGGAGCGGCTCCGGCGGCGACCTCTTCCCCCACTACTTCAAGAAGGCCGGGCTCGGCCCCCTCATCGGCCGCCGCACCTGGGGCGGGCTCATCGGCATCAGCGGATCACCCGCCCTCATTGATGGCGGCAACGTGACGGTGCCCACCTTCGGGATCTACTCCAAGGAGGGCCAGTGGGTGGTCGAAGGCCACGGCGTGGACCCCGACATCGAGGTCATGGACGATCCCGCCCTACTCGCCCAGGGCAAGGATCCCCAGCTGGATCGCGCCCTCCAGGAGGTGGAGGCGGCCTTGAAGAAGCAGCCCCCCGTCGCGACGCCCAAGCCCGCCTACCCCAACCGTTCCGGGAACTGACTTGATCAACCTTCGGAGCCCACTCCTGTTTCTGGCGGTGCTCTGTACCTGCCTGCTTCCAGCTCAAACGCCCACCGAAGGCGAGGTCACTCTCCGGGATTTCCGGTTCCACTCCGGAGAGGTCCTGACCGAGCTGCGGGTCCACTATCGTACCTATGGCACTCCTCGGCGGGATGCGTCAGGGGTGGTGCGGAACGCGGTGCTCATCCTGCACGGCACCACGGGCAGCGGGACCCAGTTCCTGCGTCCCGAGTTCTCGGGCAGCCTGTTCGGACCGGGCCAGCCGCTGGACGCGGCGACCTATTTCATGGTGCTGCCCGATGGGATCGGTCATGGACAGTCCAGCAAGCCCAGCGATGGCCTGCATGCCAAGTTCCCCCACTACGGGTATCTGGACATGGTGGAAGCCCAGCGGCGGTTGCTGTCTGAAGGCCTCGGCGTGACCCACCTCCGCCTCGTCATGGGGACTTCCATGGGGGGCATGCATGCCTGGCTCTGGGGTCAGCTGCACCCGGAGATGATGGATGCGCTCATGCCCCTGGCCAGCCTGCCGACCCAGATCGCGGGCCGCAACCGCGTCTGGCGCCGGGCGATCATCGATGCCATCCGGCAGGATCCCCAGTGGCTGGACGGCGAGTACCGGGCTCAGCCCCAGTCTCTGCGCACCGCCGCCATGCTGCTCTACTTCATGGGCAGCAATCCGGTGCTGCGCCAGGCGGAAGCGTCGACCCTGGCCAAGACCGACGCGACCCTGGACAAGTACGTGGCGGCCTACCTGAAGACTGGTGACGCCAATGACGTGCTCTACGCCGTGGAGGCCTCCAGGGACTATGACCCCGGACCGGGACTGGAGCGTATCCAGGCTCCCCTGCTGACGGTGAACACCGCGGATGACCTCATCAATCCGCCCGAGCTGGGCATCCTGGAGCGCGAGATCAGACGCGTCCCCAAGGGCCGGGCGGTACTGCTGCCCCTGGGGCCCCAGACCCGCGGCCACGGGAGCCATACGGTGGCGGCGCTATGGGGCAGCTTTCTGGTCGACCTGCTGAAGCAGAGCGAGCTTCGCTAGAGGTTCTCCTTGAAGAAGTCCTGCATGTGCTGCCAGCTGCGGCGGTGGGCGGTCTTGTTGTAGGCCGCGCCCTTGCTGTTGTCGTTCCCGGCCTCCTTCTGGGTGAAGGCGTGGACGGCGTTGGCGTAGGCCACGAAGACGTAGTCAGCCTTGACCTGGCGCATCTCGTCCTGGAAGGCGGCGACATCCTTGGCGGGCACCCAGGGATCGTCGGCGCCATGGCAGACCAGCACCTTGGCGGTGATGGGTCCTGGCGTGAAGCCTGCGGGCACGTCCAGTCCGCCGTGGAAGGACACGACCGCCTTCACGGGCAGGCCGCCGCGAGCCGCCTCGATGGCCCCGGTGCCTCCGAAGCAGAAGCCGATGACCGCGATGCGGCTGCCGTCTACACCCTTCTGGGCCTTGAGGGCGTCGATGGCCACGGCGATGCGGCGCCGGTAGAGGGCCCGGTCGCCTTTGTAGGAACCCGCCAGCTTGCCGGCCTCGCCGGTGTTCGCCGGGTGCACGCCCTCGCCATAGATGTCCGCCGCCAGGGCCACATAACCCAGCTTGGCCAGATCGTCCGATACCTTCCGCTCATGGTCCGTCAGACCCATCCACTGGTGGATGACCACCACACCCGGGACCCTGCCCTTGGCGGCGGTGGGGTGGGCCACATAGCCCGCCAGCTTGGTGGCGCCATCCGCGTAGCTGAGCGGCTGGCCCGCCAGCAGGGGCAGGGCGGCAAGGGAAAGGGCAAGGGCGGCATGACGCATGGGAGCCTCCTGGTTCGGGAGTCCGATGCTATAGCTGTTTAAACGCGAATTCCAGTGACTTGTCAGCGCCCGGTGCTGCCGTAGCCCCCGCTGCCCCGCTCCGTATCGCCCAGGGCCTCGACGCTGGGCTCGGGCACCCAGGTCCAGCTGGCCACCGGGGCCACCAGCAGCTGGGCGATGCGTTCGCCTCGGCGCAGCTCGAAGGGGGCCTCGCCGTGGTTGACGAGCACCACCGCCACCTCGCCCCGGTAGTCCGCGTCGATGGTGCCCGGCGCGTTGAGCACCGTGAGGCCGTGGCGCAGGGCCAGGCCCGAGCGGGGCCGCACCTGCCCCTCGAAGCCCGGCGGAATGGCCATCACCAGTCCCGTGGGCACCAGCCGTCGCTGGCCCGGACAGATCTCCCAGGCCTCGCCCTCGGGGATGGCCGCTCGCAGGTCCATGCCCGCCGCGTGGGGCGTGGCGGCCACCGGAAGGTCGAGGCCAAGGCCGTGGGGAAGCTGGTGGACCGGAATGCGCATCCTGAAAGCATCCAGGCAATGTCTCTCAACTGCCAAGAGAAAAGAAGCTGGTCGCAGAAGGCGGGGAAGGTACAGGGAAAATCAACCGGAACCGACCTGCCTGAGTCTTCCTTTCAGTGCTTTTCTTCCGCGGTTTCTGTGATATTCCGTGCCTTCCGCGACCAGCCTTTCATTTCCCCTTCACCAGCTGCCCGCAGGCGCCCTGCACGTCCCGGCCCCTGCTGCGGCGGACGGTGACGAAGCAGCCGCGGCTCTTGAGCCACTTTGCGAACTGCTGGACGCGGGCCTCGCTGGGCTGGTGGAATGCGCTGGCGGCATGCTCGTTCATGGGGATGAGGTTGAGGTTGTGGGCGCTGCGCAGGTCGCCCAGCCAGGTGGCCAGGCGATCCGCGTCGGCCTCGGTGTCGTTCTCGCCCGCCAGCAGCACGTATTCGAAGCAGAACTTCTCGCCCCGTTTCAGGCCCCAGTCATCGAGCGCCTGTCGCAACCGCGCCAGGTTCCAGACCCGGTTCACGGGCATGGTGCGGCCTCTGGCCTCATCGGTGGTGGCGTTGAGGCTGAGGGCCAGCTGTGGCCTGGGTTCCAGCCTTGCGAGCTTCTCCATGCCACTCACCAGACCCGAGGTGCTGACGGTGATGCGGTTCTTCCCTAGACCCAGACCGGAAGGATGGCACATGAGGCGGATGGCGTGGTGCAGGTGCTCCAGGTTGTGCAGGGGCTCGCCCATGCCCATGAAGACCAGGGTCAGCTCGTGGCCGCGGTCGGGCCCCAGCTGGGTCATCAGGGCCAGCACCTGGCCCAGGATCTCACCGGGCTGCAGGTTGCGCAGGATGCCCATGCTGCCCGTCGCGCAGAAGGTGCAGCCCATGGCACAGCCCACCTGGCTGGAGATGCAGTAGGTGACGCGGGGATTCCGCACCTTGCGGGGCATGTGGACCGCCTCGATGCGCTTCCCGTCCGCCAACGCCAAGGCCAGCTTGGTGGAACCGTCCTCCGAGGGCTGACGCTCCACGAGAAGCGGCAGGCGCAGGTCCGCCACGCCTTCCAGCCAGAGGCGGATGCTCGAACCTAGTGCAGGCGCGCCGTCCTTCCAGGTCCAGGGGCGGTGCAGGCGCTTGAAGGTTTCCAGCGCACTGCCAGGGCAGCCCAGGGCCGCCAGATCCTCCGGGAACAAAGACCAAGCCGAAGGCTGTCCTTCCCGCTCGGGGGCGGGACGATCCCAGGGCGAGGGGAAGCTGTCCGTCATCCCTTCATTCTAGCGGTCGGCTTCTGGGTCCCTGGGGCGGGCACCGGATCGGAGCCAGTGGTCTCGCTTCCCTTCCTGGGCAGCACCAGGGCGTTGCCCGTGAGGCAGAGGGCGGTGCCCAGGGCCAGGCCCCAGCGCCACTGGAGCCCTTCCAGCAGGGTCGACAGGAGGAGGGCCACCACGGGAATGGCCACCATGGCGTAGCCTGCACGCCCGGCGCCGATGCGGCCCACGAGGGTGAGGTAGGCGCCGAAGGCAAGGATCGACCCGAAGACGGCCAGGAAGGCCAGGGAGCTCAGGTATCGCAGAGAAGGATCCATGGCGAAGGGGCGCCCCGCCAGCAGGCAGGACAAGGCCACGAAGCAGGCTCCATAGGCCATGCCGAGGGCGTTGCCCTGGACCACCGGGAGGCCATGGCGCTGGTTCCGCTGGGACACCAGGTTGCTGAAACTTGCCGCCACCACCCCCACGAGGGCGAAGGCCAGGCCCGAGCCGAAGCCGCCACCATGCAGGGCCCCCGCCGCCCCCGGCAGACAGATGATGGCCACGCCCGTGATGCCGATGGCCACGCCCCAGAGGGCCTTGCCGGGCAGGGGCGTGCCGAAGAACAGACGGGCCCCCAGCAGGTTCAGCACCGACAGGAGGGAGAAAATCACCGCCATGAGGCCCGAGGGGATGCGCTGCTCCGCGAGGTACACGCAGACATAGTTGAGACCGAACATCAGCGCCCCCTGCAGGGCCAGCCAGCCGTGCTCGCGCCGGGTGAAGCGCAGGTTCAGGCCCCGCAGCAGGCACCAGGCCAGGAGGAGGACCGAGGCCAGGCCGAAGCGGTAGGCCACGGACACTTCGGGGGCCACGCGGCCGTACTGGTAGGTGATGGCGATCCAGGTGGAGCCCCATATCAACACGGAGATCAGGTAGAGGGAGAGATTGCTCATGCGGCCTCGGGTTCGATGACTGGATCCAGGGCCACCAGCAGGGCGACGACAAAGAGGGCCAGCGGTCCAGCGCTGGCCTGGGCCACAGCCTGGGCGAGTTTCCCATGGAACGGCGGGAGCAGGGCCAGACCCAGGACCAGCTCGGTCACCCTGGCCGTCCAGCCCAGGAGCGGGATGGCCGCGGCGGGCATGAAGCGGTTCACCTTGGCCGAGCCGCGCACCAAGTTGGCGGAAGTGCCGTAGCCATGGCCCGACCTCCAGCGGGCGTAGCGCAAGGCCCAGCGGTGGCGGGGGACAGGAACAGTTGCCATCACGCCCTCGCCGCCAGGTCCGCATGCTCGGCCTGGAATGCCTCGATGGGCCCCGCCTTCCAGCCTTTCCTGGGCAGCTGCCAGCCGACCTCAATCCGCTCCCAGCCCAGGTGGGCGTAGTAGTCCCGGGCCAGGGGCGAAGCCAGCAGGACCCACTGGATGCCTTCGCCAAGGCCCTGGGCCAGGTCCAGGAGACGACGCCCCACGCCCGATTTCTGGAACGCTGGATGGATGGCCAGGTCGCACACGTAGCCGTCATGGGCGAAATCGGTCCAGCCCCGCAGGACGCCGACGAGGCGATCCCCGTGGAAGGCGGTGATCACCACGTTGGACCCGTCGAACATGCGTCGGATGCGCTCGGGATCGTGAATGGGCCGGCGCAGGGGCGCTGCGGCATAGAGGGCGCGGATGGACTCGACCTCGGGGCGGCGGTCCAGGTGGAAGGTCAGGTCGGCGCTCATGCGGTCACTCCCGGCAGGCCCGGTTGGAGGGCCACCCCAGGCAGTTCCAGGCGTTGAAGAGGGAGATGGCGTAGCTGAAGTTCACTCGTTCCTGCCCGGAGATGTGAGCCTGGGTGGCCTGGCGAGGGCGCTTCGAGGCTCTCTGGGTTCAGTTCTCATCCTGGAGGGGACCCGCCTTGGCTTCCCGGTAGGCCCGTTCCACTGCCGGGCGCAGGAAGTTGCCCATGAATCCGAACAGTCGCCAGGGATCATCACCGCACATGGCTTTTCGATAACCATCGACCTGAATGGCCTGCTGGGTGGCCTTGAGCGTAAGTCCCTGGTCCACGGCCTGCCGGACCTGGCCCTGGATGGAGGAGAGCAGGTCGACGACCTGGTTCAGGTACACCCTGTCCTGCATGACCGGGCCGTGGCCAGGTACGAGGGTGTCCACGTCAAGGGCCGCCAGCCTTTTCAGGGCCTGGATCCATTCCCCGATGAAGGAGCCGCTGCCGTAGGGAAAGGGCGCCACCACCAGATCGCCGGTCACCAGCGTCTTTCGCGAAGGAACGTAGACCACGGCGTCACCCCCGGTGTTCCCCCGGCCGGGACAGAAGACCTGGACGTCCAACCCACCCAGGTGGAGGGTCAGTCCATCCTTGAACGTGACCTGGGGCAGGATGGGTTCCACGGCCAGCAGTTCAGCCCGGTAGACCTCGAACTGCTGGAGTGCGCAGGTGTAGTAGCCGAGTTCGATGGGCGACAGGGGGCTGCCGTCCTCGTGCTTCCCCTCGGCCAGGAGGCCTTTCACATAGGCGAGGGCCGAGTCGGCGTAACCCGTCGTGATGAACTGCCGCGCCTTCGTGTCAGCCATCTGCCGGGTGTTGGCGGTGCCAAGGATCACCACACCCGGGAAGGCCTTCAAATACTCGGCGTTGCCCAGCCAGTGGTCGGGGTGCCAGTGGGTGTTGACGATGTAGCGCACGGGTTTGGACGTGAATCGCCGGATGGCGGCGATGTGCTGACGGGTCACGGAGGGGAACTGGCCCGTGTCCACCACCAGTGCACCATCCTCACCCACGATCACGACACTGTTGCCGGACACGATGGGGGTCACCCCCTCCGGTGACAGGAACGCCTGGATGCCTTCAGCCACTTTCACCTGCTGGTAGGCAGCCGGATCCGCGGCCGACGGGGCGGTACGGACGGGTCCTCCGGCGGAGACAGCCACGCCGGTGTTCAGGGCTAGCACCAGGGCGAAACACGCATGGCCGAGGTCCGGGATCAAGCGACATCCTCCTTCCGGATCCGGCTGGTCTTTTGCGTCCCCAGGGCGCAGATGCCCATCTGAGCGGGATCCAGGAGGGTCCGGGCCAGGCGCTGGATGTCTTCGAGCGTGACTGCCTGGATTTCGGCCATCTGCTGGTCGAGGCTGTGCAGCTTGCCCAGGTGGATGGCCTGGTGGGCCAGGCTAAACATGCGGCTGCTGCTGCTCTCCTGGCTGAACACCAGACCCGTGCGGGCCTGCAGCTTGGCGCGCTCCAGCTCGTCGGCCTGGACGCCCTTTTCCTGGATCCGGGCGCACTCGACCATGGTCCGCTGCACCAGCTCCCGGAGCTGGGCCGGGGCGCAGCTGGCGCTGATCTGCAGGGCTCCGGTGTCGGCGTAGGGGCTCAGGTAGCTGCCCACCTGGTAGCAGAGGCCCCGGCGTTCCCGCAGCTCCATGAAGAGCCGCGAGGCCATGCCACCGCCCAGCACATGGCTCAAGAGGTGGGCCGCGGCGCGGTCCGACGAATGATGGTCCGGCGCGGGAAAGCCCATGACGAGGTTGGCTTGCTGGAGGTCCTTCCGGGGCGTGTTCAGCAGGAAGGGCCGGGTTCTTACTTGGGCAATCGGCGCATGGGCCGTGCCCTTGGGTAACCGATCCAGAAGCGGCTTCAGGAGCTCGAGAAAGGGTTCCGGTTCGATGGCCCCCGCGGCCGCCACCACCAGGTTCGGCGCCCGGTAGGTGTGGTCGAAGAAGGCCCGCGCCTCCAGGGCCCCATAGCTGGAGACCTGGTCCCGCCGCCCCAGGATGGGATGGGCCAGGGGTGTGCCTTCCCAGAAGCCTCCGTAAAAGAGCTCGCTCACCCAGTCGTCCGGCTGGTCCTCGCTCTGGGCGATCTCCTCCAGGATGACCCCCCGCTCGCGGATCAGTTCCTCACCATCGAAGCGCGGTGCGGTCACCAGCTCGCCCAGCAGGTGCACCAGCTCCGGCAGCTGATCGGCCAGCACCTTGCCATAGAAGCAGGCCACCTCCTTGCCCGTGAAGGCATCCACATGACCGCCCAGGCGGTCCGTGGCCGCTGCCAGCTCGTCAGGGGTGGGATAGGCCTCGGTGCCCTTGAAGACCGTGTGCTCCAGGAAGTGGGCCAGGCCTTCTTCCGCGGGGCCTTCGTGGCGCGAACCTCGCCGCACCCAGAAGCCCACCGCGCAGCTCCGCACATGGGGGAGCTGCTCAAGCAGAATCTCGGTGCCTTCTGGGGTGAGGGTGCGGAGGGGGGAATTCGACATCGCACCAGTCTACCGCCAGGGTCCCCTACCCCTCTGCTTCGCTTCCGGCCAGTCCAATGGGCGTGCGCTGGAGTTTCCAACCCGCCAGGGCCCAGCAGAGCGCACCGATAGCCAGCAGGGCCAGGAATGCCAGGGCCGGGTGGGTGGTCACCTGTTCCTGGGCCAGCAACTGGCTGGACTGCACCTCGGCGGCCCGGCTGCCCGCCAGGCTCTCGATGTGGTGGGTGAAGGTAAGGCGCTGCAGCGAGGGCGGGAAGATTCGCACCAGGGGCTCCCAGAGGAAGAAGTAGAGGGCGCCCCAGAGCGTGCCCCGCTTGAACACCAGGCCCACCAGGGTCATCAAGGCCAGTTCCCCCCACCAGGCACCCACCAGGGCCAGGATCCGGACCGGCAGCAGGCCCGGATCTCCTCCAAGGATCTGGAGGCCCAGAACCCCAAGGGCGAGCCAAGCCGACCCCCATAGGAACCAGGGCAGGCCCTTCCCCAGCGGCAGGGCCCAGGCGGGAGCAGGGCGGGTCAGCAGCAGGGGCAGGGTGCGCTGCTCCAGGTCCTCGCGGATGCCAGCCGGGGCCGCCACCAGAGCCATGATGGGCAGCATCATCTTGACGAGCACCTCGTGGAAGACCTTCACAGCCTCGGCGGAACTGGCGTCGCCGCCCTGCATTCGCACGATGGTGAAGATCAGGATGCTGAGACCCACGGGCAGGATCACCAGGCCCGCCAGGACCCAGCCGCGGCCCTGGAGCACGCGAGGCGCATAGCCCAGGGCCGTGGCCCGGATCGTCGCCAGGGGAGAAGGGGCGGCGTTCATGCGTGATCCTTGGTGAGGTACTGAAACACGGCATCCAGGTTGAGGTCTAAAGGATCCAGGGCGCGGAGCGGGATGGCGCCTTCGGCCGCAGCCTGCTGGAGCCGGGGCAGGAAGTCCCGGGGTGAGCGCACGGACAGCACCACCGCCTCCTCCTCCATGCGCAGGGCCGCCAGTTCCGGCTGCTCCACGGCCCAGCGGGCGAGCACCTGGGCCTCGCCCGTGAGGCGCAGCTCCACCGGGTGGCGATCCAGCAGCTGCCGGATCTCCGTGACCGTGCCTTCCGCCAGCAGGCGGCCCCGGAAGAGCAGCAGGATGCGGTCCGTGAGCTGGGCGATCTCGCCCAGGATGTGACTCGATACCAGGATGCGCGTGCCCTTCTCGGCGAGGTCCCGCAGCAGGGCCATCAGGGTGAGGCGTGCCTCCGGGTCGAGCCCATTGAAGGGCTCGTCGAGGATGAGCAGCTCAGGCTCGTGCAGCAGCGCCTGGGACAGCCGCATGCGCTGGCGCATGCCCTTGGACATGCGGGCGAAGGTGAGGTGGGACCGGTCGGCCATGCCCACGGTCTGCAGTGCCCTGGCCATGGCAGCCTTCAGCCCCTCGCCGGACAATCCCGACAGCTCGCCCATCATACGCAGCCAGCGATCGGCCCGCAGGCCGGTGGGCAGGCGGTCGCCCTCGGGCACCAGGCCCACCCGGGCCAGGACCGCGGGGTTGCGGAAGGGGGCCTCGCCGAAGACGCGCACCGCGCCCCCGGAGGGCGGCAGCAGACCGGACACCAGCTGAAGCAGGGAGGATTTCCCGGCCCCGTTGGGTCCCAGCAGGCCTGTGATGCCCCCGCCCCCGGGCAGCTCGAAGCTGGTGGGACTCAGGCCGAGGATGGGACCGTAGCGGAGGGAGGCGCGATCGAGTGAGAGCATCAGATCACCGCCTCGGAGGGCCGGGTCCGCCGGGCCGCCACCCAGGTCCAGAGGCCGATGTGGAAGGCCGTGCCCAGAACCGCCGGGAGCCAGGCCACCAGGGGCCGCTCCACGCCCACCAGCAGCTGGGGCCAGGTCTCCGCCAGCAAAATCGGATTCAGGGCATCCACCGCCGGCAGGCCCGCGAGGCCATGGATCATGGAGGCCAGGGTGCTGGCGCCCAGCACCAGACCCAGCACCCAGCCCACACCGGCCCTCGGCGTGGCGGCCATGCTGGAGGCGCCCACAGCCAACGAACCCATGAGCACCGAGCTGATGGCCATGGCGGGCAGCAGGCGAAGGGGCGCCGTCACCCAGACTGGTCCCTGGGCTCCGGCCAGCAGCAGAGACATGAGCCAGGGCAGCAGGGCGAAGGGCAGCAGAATGAGGAAGGGCAGCAGAGAGGCGAATCCCAGCTTGGCCAGAAGGTAGTCCCTGGGTGTCACGGGGTGGGCGTACATCAGGGGCCTCACGCGGTAGAGCGTATCCCGGGCCACGAGGCCACCACCCACCAGGGCCACCAGGAACCAGAGCAGATAGCTGGCGGGATTCAGCAGGTCCGCCTGGAAGGCCGCGCCCTGGGTCAGGATCGTCTTGGCGAAATCCTGCATGGGTTTGAGGGCCTGATTCGTGTGGAGCAGATGATCCAGGTAGATCCTCGCCACCTTCCAGAGCAGCAGGAGGAGGAAGGTGAAGCCGAAGAAGCGGCCGATCTTCTGGCGCCAGAGCCGCGTGAAATCGAAGCGCATGAGCACCAGGGCCGGCGGCTGGCCCAGAGTCAGATCTGGCGCGGGGGGAAGCGTGGGGGCGTAGATGGGCATGACTAAGCCCTCCCTGGATGGAGGGCTCGCAAGAGCACTTCGTCCAGCCGGTCGTGGCGGGGGGTCACCTGGACCAGGGTCGCGCCACGGGACTGGGCCCAGCGGAAGACGCCTGCGGGATCGGTCTCGGCCAGTTCCAGATCGTAGAGGCCATTCCGTGCTTCAAGCACGGTGCCCAGTTCCACAAGGCCTGCCTCCTGGCCCGCGTCCAGGGGATCCAGGAAGCGCAGTTCCACGCGCCTGGCCAGAGCCTTCCTCAGGCCCGCCATCGAACCCGCCGCCTTGATCTCACCCTGGTCCAGGATCACCAGCTGGTCCGCCACCCGCTCGACATCCCCCAGCAGGTGCGAGGCCAGGATGACGCCCGTGCCCAGTTCGGCGTGGACGCGCAGCACCAGGTCCAGCATGCGGCGCCGACCGTCTGGATCCAGGCCATTGGTGGGCTCATCCAGGAAGATCAACTCGGGGCTGTGCACCAGGGCCTGGGCCAGCTTCACCCGCTGACGCATGCCGGTGGAGTAGCCGCTGACGGGCCGGTACCGGGATTCGTCCAGCCCTACGAAATAGAGCACTTCGTGGGCCCGGTCCCGGGCGGCCTCGGGGGCGAGCCCGCTCAGCTCCCCCCAGAAGGCCACCTGTTCATAGGCGCTGGCATCTTCGATGAGGGCATCGTACTCGGGCATGTAGCCGATGCGGGCCCGCAGCCTCGCCGATTCCGGTCCGCCCAGAGCCACGCCCAATACCGTGCCTGATCCCCTTGAAGGTGTCAGCAGGCCCAGCAGGGCCTTCAGCAGGGTGGACTTGCCGGCTCCGTTGGGGCCCAGCAGGCCCACGATGCCGTGCTCAAGGGACAGGGTCAGCCCTTTCAAGGCCGGCACCGCGGCCGCCTGGTACCGCACTTCCAGCTGCTCGAAGGCGATCAACGAATCCTCCATGTGGCGCTCAAATCATCTCCAGGATGTTGTCTGCTACGAACCAGGAAGGATATCGATTAGGCTGTACGCCACCATCCTCCCATCACCTGGATCTCTTCGCATGCAACTCCTGGACTGGCCCTACCTGGACGCCCTGCAGACCGGGGCGCTGGCGGCCCTTTGTGTCAGCTTCGGAGCCGACGCCTATTCCCGTCGGGACAAGATGATGGCCTGGCTCTCGCTCTCCTGCCTCCTGGTGGGCCTGCGCCACGCGGTCCTGGCCATGACGGTGTTGCCCACCCTGGATCCCGATCTGCTGGACCGGGCCCAGAGCCTGCTGGTGTCCTTCGGCTTCATCGCCCTCTGCGCGGCCATCACCGAGCTGTTCCCGCGCCAGGTCCCCCGGCGGTTCTCCCTCTGGATCACCCTGGGCATGGCCCCGAACTTCCTCCGACACTTCCTGCTCCCCCACCCGGGCACCTGGGACCACTGGCTGCACCATGCCGTCAACGTCAACTACCTCGTGGGCTGCGGTTTCATCGTCTACTGGACCCTCAAGGCCCGACAGGACGGCGACCCCATGGGCAAGCGGCTCTTCCTGGGCTTCCTGGGCCTGATCCTTCCCGTGGTGGTGGAAATCGCAGCTCTCAGTTTCTTCGACCGGAAGATCCGCCTCTCCGGGTTCAGCCTGGTGGCTCTCGCCATGGGCATCGGCACCTCCTGGCAGTGGCTGGTGGCCAGCGCCATGGAATCCCGCCTCCGGTTGGCTGAATCCGAAGCGGAGATCTGGCGCAGCCTGGTGCCGGGCAATGTCTTCCGCACCGACACCCCCTCCCTACAGATGGAAAGCCTGTTCGGTCCCACCTGGCCCGACCGGATCCGGTCCAGGCCTGATGCTCAGCTGGTGGGTTCCGACGGGACCACCTACCAGATTCGAAGCCGTCCCCTGCACCACCGGGAGCGCCTCGGGTATTTTGAGCGCGAGGAGATCACCCGGACCGGCCACCAGGGCTTTCTGTCTGGATGGACCGTGGGCCTGGGAATGGATGATGCCTATGAAAGCGCAAGGCTGAAGGCAGTACTGAAGGCCTGGGGCGCGGATGTGCAGACTTGGGGTACCGTGCCACCCCGGGAGGGACCCTATCCGAGCGTGCTGCTCTGGGCCAGGGAGCCGAGCATTCTTTCGGTGTGGCGGGAAGACGACCTTCTGCGCCGCCGCCCCCGCTGGATCCAGATCGGCGGACCCATCACCGAAGGCCCCCATGCTCGCCTGGAGATCGGCGCGACCGAGTCGGCCCTCCAGATCACCCTGGAACAGCTGCTCTCCCGGCGCTGATCCTGGGGCACTTGCCCGAAACCGGAAGGTCCATTGGAGAATGGGCCCATGAGTTTCGCCCACCTGCATCTGCACACCGAGCACTCCCTCCTCGACGGCTTGACCCGGATTCCCGAGCTGGTGAAGAAGTGCCGCGCCTCCGGGATGCCCGCCGTGGCCGTCACGGACCACGGCAACATGTTCGGCATGATGAAGCTCTTCGATGCTTGCGAGAAAACCCAGGATGCCGAAGGGAACTGGGCCGTGAAACCCATCCTGGGCTGCGAAGTCTATGTGGCGCCGAAGACACGCTTCGACAAGAAGCTTGAAGCCAAGAACACCACGGGCGAAGAAGGCCTGGAGGACTGCGTGGATCCCAGCGGCAGTCGGGATGCCGGCTACCACCTGGTGCTGCTGGCGAAGAACTCCGAAGGCTTCACGAACCTTTCGAAGCTGGTGTCTGCGGGCTTCACGGAAGGTTTCTACTACAAGCCCCGGGTGGACAAGGACCTCCTCCGGCAGTACAGCCGGGGCCTCATCGCCCTGTCCGCCTGCCTGGGCGGCGAGGTGCAGGCCCGCATCCTGCAGAACCGGCTGGACCAGGCGGAACGCGTCTCGCGGGATTTCCGCGACATCTTCGGCGAGGACTTCTACCTGGAGATCCAGGATCAGGGCTTCGACAAGGAGCGGGAGATCATCCCCTTCCAGCAGGAGCTGGCGGCGAAGCTGGGCATCCCCCTGGTGGCCACGAACGACGCCCACTACCTCAACCACGAGGACGCCGACCTGCATGACACGCTCCTTTGCATCGGCACCAAAACCACCAAGGCCAAGGAGAAGCGCATGCGCTTTTCCACGGACCAGTTCTATGTGAAGACCCCTGCCGAAATGCGTTCAGTCTTCCCGGACCATCCGGAGTACCTGGAACGCACCCTCGAGATCGCGGCCAAGGTGGACCTCTTCCCCATCACGCGGAAGCCCGTCACCCCTCGCTTCCCCGTGCCTGAGGGCTACGACCTGGAGTCCTACTTCCTTCACATCGCCAAGGACACCTTCGAGCAGCGCCTGGTTGAATGCCGGCCCCTCTGGCAACAGGGCGCCCTCAAGCATGCCGAGGAGAAATACCGCGAGCGCCTAACCTTCGAGCTGGACATGATCCTCAAGATGGGCTTCCCGGGCTACTTCCTGCTGGTCTGGGACTTCATCCGCGAGGCCCGGGAGATGGGCGTGCCCGTGGGACCGGGCCGCGGTTCGGCGGCGGGCAGCATCGTGGCCTGGTCCATGAAGATCACGGACATCGATCCCATGCAGTACGACCTGCTCTTCGAACGCTTCCTGAATCCCGAGCGGGTGTCCATGCCCGACGTGGATATCGACTTCTGCCGGGACGGACGCCAGCGGGTCATCGACTATGTCACCGAAAAATACGGCCAGGACAAGGTGAGCAACATCATTACCATCAATCAGCTCAAGACCAAGGCCGTCATCAAGGACGTGGCGCGGGTCTTCGAGAAGGACTTCGCCTTCGCCAACAACCTCACCAAGCTCGTGCCCCAGGAGCCGGGCAAGCCCATGAGCATCGGCGAAGCCCTGAAGCAGAGCGACAAGCTGCGGGAGCTCTACGAGACTGATCCCGAGGTGAAGAACATCCTCGACATTTCCGCCCGCCTGGAGGGCCTGTCCCGCAACACGGGCGTCCATGCGGCGGGGGTCATCATCGCGCCGGACGAACTCACCCAGTTCGCGCCCCTCAGCGTGGACAAGGACAAGAAGGTGATGGTGCAGTACACGATGGTGGAGGCCGAAGGGGCGGGCCTGCTGAAGATGGACTTCCTGGGGCTGGAGACCCTGACCCAGATTGCCAAGACCCAGGAGGTCATCGCGCGGCGCCATGGCCAGCCCAAGGACATGACCACCATCCGCACCTTCGACGACAGGAAGACCTTCGAGCTGTTCTCCGCCGGGGACACTGACGGCGTCTTCCAGTTCGAATCCGGCGGCATGAAGCAGCTGCTGCGCCAGCTGGGCCCGGACCGATTCGATGACCTCATCGCCCTGAACGCCCTGTTCAGGCCCGGCCCTCTGGGCGCGGGCATGGGCAACACCTACGTGGAGCGTCGCCATGGCCGCGAGCCCGTCACCTACATGTTCGCGGACCTGGAGCCCATCCTCTCCCCCACCTACGGCGTGATCCTCTACCAGGAGCAGGTCATGCAGATCGCCAGCCTCATCGCCGGGTACTCCCTGGGCGAGGCGGACATGCTGCGCCGGGCCATGGGCAAGAAGGATAAGGAGAAGATGGCCAAGGAGAAATCCAAGTTCATCGAACGTGGTGTGGACCGCAAGTACGACAAGATCAAGGTCGCGGAACTCTTCGACCTCATCGAGTTCTTCGCTGGTTATGGTTTCAACAAGAGCCACAGCGCGGCCTACGCCATGGTGGCCTACGAGACCGCCTACCTGAAGGCCAACTACCCCGTGGAATTCATGGCGGGTCTGCTGTCCACCAAGTCTGGACGAACGGACGACGTGGCCAAGTACGTGCAGAACTGCAGGGAGCGGGGCATCGACGTGCTTGGCCCCGACATCAACGAATCAGCCCTGGACTTCACGGCCACTGGCGATCGGCAAATCCGGTTCGGCTTTGCCGCCGTCAAGGGGCTTGGAGACGCTGCGCTGCAGGCCATCCTCGAAGCCCGCCAGAACGAAGGACGCTTCAAGGACCTCTTCCACGCCCTCAAGAGCACGGATCTGCAGAAAGCCAACCGCAAGGTCTGGGAATCCCTCATCAAGGCCGGGGCCTTCGACAGTCTGGAGCCCAACCGGGCCGCCCTGCTGCAGGGCCTGCCGGACGCAGTGTCCGCCGCCTCCCGAGGGACCGGTGATACGGGCATGACCAGCCTCTTCGACGACGCGGAAATGGCCACCCTCATCGATGATTGGCGGGTGCCCGAGAACACGGAACCCTGGGACCGGAGAACCCGCCTGGCCGCAGAGCGCGAAGTGCTGGGCCTCTTCGTCAGTGGCCACCCCTTGGAGGAATTCGCCGACGCCATCCAGGTCCACACCCATGGCACTCTGGCCAAGATCATGGAAGACGCGACCTCGGGCCGGCTGAGGGACCGCAATGAAGTCACCCTCGGCGCCATGGTCACCACCGTGGCCTTCAAGACCAACCAGAAGGGCGAACCCTGGGCCATTCTCCAGGTGGAGGATCTCACCGGGAAGATGGAAGTGCTCCTCATGGCCTCCAAGTGGGATCCCCTCACGAAGAAGTCCACGCTGAAGCCCTTTGACCGCTACCGGCATTTTGCCGTGCCCGAGGCCATGCTGCGCATCACCGGCGAGCTGCGGGTGGAGACGCTCCAGGGCAATGGCAATGGCGGCAGTGAAGGTGAAGAGGAAGAAGAGCAGACCGTGGTCAAGGTCTTCGCCACCCTGCTCGAACCCCTGGAAAGTTTCCAGGGCATGGGCTTCACCGGGGCCCTGGTGCGCCTGCCCATCGGCGAATGCCCGCCTCGCATGGCTGCCATCCTCGCCGACCACCGGGGCGATCTGCCCGTGACCTTCGAGTACCGCTCCAGAGAGGGACTCCTGGCCCGGGTGAAGGCGGGCCACGACCTGCGCCTGAAGCACGACCCGGACCTGGCGGAAAAACTGGCCAAGGAGACGGGCTGTGCGCTGAGCTGGACCTACTGATACCAGCTCGGAGTATCCTCATTCGCATGACGCAACTCCAACCAGCGACCGCGCCTGGCCTCCACGCCATCGTCGAGGCCCTCGTCGAGGCGTCCACCACGCTGACGGACATGCCCCTGGGCCGGCGGGAATTCCCCTCCCGCACCGCCCTGGCTGCCCTCGTGGAGGAGCTGCGCGCCCTGCTTTTCCCTGGTTATTTCGGGACCTCGGAGCTGAAGGCGGAAACCCTGCGCTACCACCTCGGGGCCAGCCTGGACCGGGTGGCCCACGGCCTGGCCGACCAGATCCAGCGCGGGCTCATGGCCGCGGATGCCAGCTGCCATGACTGCTCGGAACGATCCCGCACACTTGCCCGCGCCTTCCTGGCCCGGCTGCCCGAGGTGCGCCGCCTGCTGGCTACGGACATCGAGGCGGGCTTCGAGGGCGATCCCGCGGCCACCAGCCCGGAAGAAGTGCTCTTCTCCTACCCGGGCTTCCTGGCCCTCACCAACCAGCGGCTGGCCCATGAGCTGCTGAAGCTGGGGGTGCCCCTGCTGCCCCGCATGATCACCGAGCATGCCCATGGCATCACGGGCATCGACATCCACCCAGGCGCCCGGATCGGCGAGCGCTTCTTCATCGACCACGGCACGGGTGTGGTCATCGGCGAGACCTGCGTCATCGGCCACAACGTGCGGATCTACCAGGGCGTCACCCTGGGCGCCAAGAGCTTCCCGCTGGACGCGGAGGGCCATCCCATCAAGGGCGTCCCCCGTCACCCGGTGGTGGAGGACGACGTCATCATCTACTCCAACGCCACCATCCTGGGACGCGTCACCCTCGGCAAGGGCTCGGCCATCGGCGGGAATGTGTGGCTCACCCGCAGCGTGCCACCGGGCAGCATCATCACTCAGGCCAACGAGAAGGACGGGATGCCCGTATGAACCTGCTGCTGCGTTTCCTCTTTTCCGCCATCGGCCTGCTGGTGGCCTGCTCCTTCGTGCCGGGCCTTGGCCACGGCAGCTTCCTGGATCTGCTCATCGTGGCGGTAATCCTGGCGGCCCTGAACACCACCGTGGGCAGTGTCCTGAAGCTCATCGCCATCGTCCCCATGGCCTGTTCCCTGGGCTGTTTCAGCCTGGTCATCAACGGCCTGGTGTTCTGGCTGGCGGGAGCCCTGTCCGCGAAACTGGGCCTGAACTTCACGGTGCAAGGCTTCTGGGCGGGCTTCTTCGGGGCCCTGGTCTCCAGTGTGGTTGCCTCCATCCTGGGCGCCATTTTCATTCCCAAGGACCGCCAACGGCCCCAGGGCCCTGAACCCAGGATCAAGATCGTGAACTAATCCGGCCACACCTCGCGAACGGCACGAGGGTTTCGACACTACTTGTTGAGCAGTCGAAGATCCGTGTCGGGGTGAACCACCTGGAAGGTCGAGAGCACCTTGGCGCAGACCTGGGCATCGGCAGGCTTGTCGGCCAGGTACATGCACTCCACGCTCCACCCGAGGAGCTTTCCATCGGCCCGTATGGCCGCAACGGCCACACCGACCATTTTGACCTGGCCCTGCTGGGCTTCGAAGGTAGATGTCAGACGTGCGGCGCTTTCCGACATCTCGAATTTGGAGAAGGTCGCGCCGCCCTTCTCAAGGGCCTGCTTCATGCTGGCGTGGAAGTCCCCAAGTTCCTGGCGGGTGTCGCTGCTCGCCGACTGCTTGGAGCGGATGAACACACCGAGGGCGATGGGCACTTTCGCGGGGTGGCTGAAGCACAGGGTGGAGGCATCCAGCGCATCCCCGTTCCCGCGGGTGGCGCTGAGCGCCGCCGCCGCCATGTCCGGCGCCTCGACCCAGCCCTCGGGGACGGAAAGCCTGATGTCGACCCGGTCGAGCTTCTGCTCGGCATGCAGCCAAGGGGCGGCGATCGTGAGCATCACCAAGCCGGAGAGGAGCACTGTCCAGGGTTTCATGGTCCGTAGGTATACCAGACTTCCTTCAGGCTGGGGGCGTCGGAACGGCAGGTTCCCTGGCTACTGGGGGGGCAGCACGACGGCATCCTTGATGCGCACAGGGAACTGCGGGATGTCGCCCATCCCCCGGCGCCACTCCGTCTTGACTTTGGCCATCTTGTCCACGTTCTCCATGCCCGAGACCACCCGGCCGAAGGCGCAATAGCCGAAGCCTTCTTCACTGAACCCGTGGGGATCCAGGGCGGAATTGTCCACCAGGTTGATGTAGAACTGGGCCGCGGCGCTGTGGGGATTTGCCGTGCGAGCCATGGCGATGGTGCCCCGGGTGTTCTTCAGTCCGGCCTTGAAGGTCTGCCCTACTTCGTTCGGAATCTGTGCCCGAGTGGGTTTCTCTTCCAGATTCTCCAGCATGCCGCCGCCCTGGACCATGAAGCCGTCAATGACGCGGTGGAAGATGGTGCCCTTGTAGTGCCCGTCCTTCACATACTGCAGAAAATTGGCCACCGTCTTCGGAGCGAGTTCCGGTTCCAGTTCCACCACGATGGGACCGTAGCTGGTGAGCAACTGCACCCTGGGCTTGACCACCGGCGCAGGTGTGGCCGGAGAGGCGGCAGCAGAGCCTTGCGCGGCCAAGGGGAGGACCAGGACAAGGGCACAGAACCAAGAACGGATCATGGCGACTCCATGGAAAAGAAAAGACCTAGAAGGAGCCTAACGGAAAGGGGGTCACCGGCCCAGGCGCCAGCGCCTTGGACTGGGCCGGCGGATGGGTCCCGCCTCCACCAGATTCTGCCGCGAACGCCCGGAAAGTCCCCGCTATCGTAGGGCTATGCCCTTCATCGACCTGCCCCCCTGGATGATCTCCCTGTTGCTGGCCCCCTTCGGTCTGGTCCTGGGTTCCTTCGGCAATGTCCTGATCCACCGCCTGCCCCAGGAGGATCCGGCGGAGCGGAACGTGGTGACCAAGGCCAGTCATTGCCCGGCGTGCAAGGCCAGGATCAAGCCCTGGCACAACGTCCCCCTCCTCGGTTGGCTGTGGCTGAGGGGCAGGTGCGCCGAATGCGGCTGGCGGATTCCCGGCCGCTATCCCCTGGTGGAACTCCTCACCGGTCTGTTGTTTGCCGCTTCGCCCTGGATCTTTCCCTTCGGGACGCTCATCTGGCTCAAGGGCCTCGTCTGCGGCTACGCCCTGATCGTTTTGTTCTTCACCGACTTCACCGAAATGATGCTGCCGGACGTCATCCAATTCCCCCTGATGGCCCTGGGCGTGCTGCTGACCCTGCCCCAGCTCCTCAGGCCGGAGACATTGGTGAACATCTGGACCGCCCCCGGCGCCCTCCTTCAGGCCCTGGCCTTCCACAACGGGCTGCAACCCGCGCCGGGCTATCAGGGATTCGAGCCCACGGTCACCTGGCAGGCCAGCCTCATCGGGCTGGCCGTGGGCTACGGCGTGCCAGCCCTCATGAACCTGCTCTACAAAGCCATTCGGAAAACCGATGGCCTGGGCATGGGGGATTTCAAGATGCTGGCCTGGCTCGGAGCCTTCTGGGGTTGGGCCCCCATGCTCGGCATCCTCTTCCTGGGAGCGGGCCTGGGCGCGGCCGTGGGGGTACCCCTCATGCTCATGCGCCGCTCCACGGGTCAGACCATGCTCCCCTTCGGCTGTTTCCTGGCCCTGGCCACACCCATCGTGGTGTTCTTCGGACGTGCGCTGTGGCTGGGATATCTGGGCTGGGTCGGGTAGCCCGTCAGTGGGAGGCGAGGCTGGATGCCTCGGGCCAGCCACCCAGCCTTAACGGAAGTCCGCCTCGTTGACGGGCCTATCCAGTTTCCGAAGCTCGGTCCGGATGGCCGCAAGCAGGGTGGCCATGGAGATCTTCGAACGGTCCTGGGCCGCCAGGAACGCCGCGTTCAGGGCCACACGGTGGATGTCGCCTCCGGTCAGGTTGAAGGCGGCGAGGCGGTTGATGTCGAGCCCGTCAATGGGTGCCTGTGGGGGAAACACTTTCTGCCAGATGTGAGCGCGGTCATCCGCGCTGGGGGGAGGAAAGTCGATGACGAACCGCAGCCGCCGGAGGAAGCCCTCGTCGAGGTTGCTCTTGGTGGTGGTCGCCAGGATGGCCAGGCCAGTGTGGGCCTCCATGCGCTGAAGCAGGTAGCCACTGTCGAGGCTGGCATACCGATCGTGGCTGTCCTTGACTTCGCTTCGCCTGCCGAACAGGGCATCGGCCTCGTCAAAGAACAAGATGGACCCGCCCTGGTCGGCGACCTCGAACAGCCGTCTCAGGTTCTTCTCCGTTTCGCCGATGTACTTGGTGAGGACCGCCGACAGATCGATGCGATGCAGGTTCACTTGCAGGTCCTGGGCCAGAACTTCGGCCGCCATGGTCTTTCCGGTCCCGCTCCCACCTGCGAACAGAGCCGTAATGCCCGGCCCCCGGTTCATTCGGGCAGCGAAGCCCCAGTCCGAATAGACAGTCTGGCTCTGCCGGACCTGCTCGGACATGTGATGGAGCAGGCGGGTCTGTTCCATGGGCAGCACCAGATCATCCCAGCGCGCCTTCGGGGTGATGATTTGATCAACGGAGTCCGGGAATTCCTGCGACATCACTCCCCCCATGCATGCTGAAGTCCACTTCCCTGGGGCGGATCCAGCTGGTCATTCATGGATCTTGAGCCCGAGGTAGGCCCCACCGCTGATGCCCATGAGGATCAGCAGCTTGGAATCAAAATCCGGCAGCGACACCGTGGCATCCGGAGAGGACAGGATTTTCAGGGACATGCTCCAGAAGACCACCGTGAGGGCGACGGTCCACAACACCAGCTGGAAGCGGTGCAGGTTGATGCCGTTGGCGTCGGAGAGGATGTCCAGCCAGAAGCCCTTGGAAGTGCCTACTTTGTCCTGGCCCGCCACGGGTGGCTGATTCTTGTCGATCATGCTTCCGCCGAAGGCCGTGCCCGTCGAGATGCCCAGCAGGGCTAGGCTGCCATCGGACAGCACCTGGTTGAACTGGCCGCGCTTCAGCCAGATCAGAAGGAAGGCCAGCAGCACGTTGAACGTCCAGAGCAGCATCTGGGAACGCGACAGGCTGTAGGTGCGCCGGGCCCCTTCCGGTTCCGTGAAGGTGCCCGTGTCGCGGATCAGGTTGCTCTGCCGGGCGAGACCCGCCGTGGAGATCAGGGCTAGGCAGGTCAGGCCGCTCATGATCCAGAACGTGTACCCATGCATTGAACCCTCCGCGAAAAATAGGATGCTTGTCTATACGAACAATCCACACATGGAAATCATGTGGAAAAATAACCCAATTCTTCTTGCGTGAGTGAACAATTCTCTTACCCTGAGCAGCAGCCGGAGGATGGCCTCCGTCCAGGAGCAAGCCATGGCCTACCTGATTCAACCCGAACATCTCACGGCCATCGCTGGCAGGACCACGCCCCTGATGGCCGGCCTGGTGGATTGGATCAACAGCACCTGTCCGGGCTACGGGATCGATTCACCCCAGGAATTCTGCCATTTCCTGGCCCAGGCCTGTCACGAGACCGACCACTTCAATACGCTCCATGAGTACGCCTCGGGGAATGCCTACGAAGGTCGCGCCGACCTCGGGAATACGCAGCCGGGTGACGGGGTCCGCTTCAAGGGCCGCGGGATCTTCCAGACCACCGGCCGGGCCAACTACCTGCAGTTGGGCCTCAAGCAGGGACAGCAGAACCTGTTCATCGACAACCCCGCGCTGCTTGAACAGCCGCAGTACGCCGTCTGGAGCGCCTGCGAATTCTGGCAGACGCGCAATCTGAACGATGCCGCCAATCATGCGGACACCGACATCCTGAAGAAGAAATACCGGGGCAACGTGATCGATGTGTCCCCGGTGGAGTTCATCAGCTACACCATCAACGGCGGCACCAACGGGATGGACGAAAGGAAGAAATACTACGCCATCGCGCAGAGCGTCCTCACGTGAACGCTCCTGGAACCGCCTGGTGACCGCACCACCACCGGCCACCGCCGCCGGACAGGGCAGGTTCGATACTCATTGCCGGGAGGAGGGCCCATGGCGTCCAGGACTGACAGCAGTGTCATCGAGCAGCTGGTCGACGCCATCAAGGGGTACTTCTCCATCACGGGCCTGCTCCTGGTGGGGATCTACCTCATCAAGAACCCCATGGAGTCCTTCCTGCACCTGTCCTGGGTCAATTATCTCGGCGGCATCAGCGCCATCCTGGTGGGCGCCGTCACCGGCGTGTGGTATTCCTTCCACCTCCTGAAAACCGTGCTGCCAGCGGGGGGGCCTGCAGGGACCAACCGGCTCCAGCACGTCATGGTCTGGACCCTGGTCCTCCTTTCCTGCTTGTTGATCCTCACGGTGGTGCTGGGGGCCGTGACCATGTCCTGCGGACAGATTCTTGGGCTGACCGGTCCCGTCATCCCCCCTGGCTCAACTCCATCAGCACCCCGCCGGTCTCCGCCGGATGGATGAAGGCCACGCGACACCCGTGTGCGCCCTGGCGCGGGGCCTGGTCGATCATGCGCACGCCCTTGGCGAGCAGGGTGGCCACGGCCTCGTCGATGTCATCCACCTCGAAGCACACGTGGTGGATGCCGGGCCCGCGCTTCGCCAGGAACTTGCCGATGGGCCCTTCCGGATCCGTACTTTCCAGGTATTCCAGGGTGCTCGGGCCCACGGGGAAGAAGGCGGTCTTCACTTTCTGCTCGGCCACTTCCTCGGTGTGATCGGCGGCCATGTCGAAGAGCCGGGACATGCGGGCCATGACCTCGTCCAGACCGTTGGCCGCAATGCCCAGGTGGTTGATGCGCAGCAGTTTCATGGGGACAGCTTAGCGCCTCTGGGCTGCCCGCTCACAGCCCAGGTTCAGTGCTGGCAGGCCGGGGCCATGCCCAGGCTGACCACGCCATCGACGACGGTGGCCTTGCCTTTGCTGCCCAGGAAGGCGATGACGCCGTCAAAGTCGAAGCTGTCGCCCTGGCAGTTGCAGTAGACGGCATCGGGCCCGTGGACAGTCGCGGAAGCAGCCCGGAGATCCTCCAGTCGGCAGCTCCCGCCCTTCTCCAGCAGCAGGCTCAGCAGATCGTGGCCATAGAGGGGCTCGGACATGAGAATCTCCAATTTAGGAGCCGTTACTCCTGAACTAATTCTAACCCAGAATCGGGTGATTCCAGTCACGACACCAGGGACAGTGTCACTTCCCGAATCAGGGGTTCCGGACTTAGGTTGCGGGGCAAGTGCCGGAGAGCCTCCAGGGCCGCCTCCTGGGGGGCCTTCAGATCCCGTTGCGGCGTAGCCAAGGTGGTCAGCTCTTCGCGCCAGGGCAACAAGGCGGGCGTTTCTCCCACCCGGATCCGGGCCACATCCGCCAATAGCCGAAGCAGGAGCTCCAGGGGCTGCCGGAGCTGCTCCCCCTGAGCCTGGGTGGACTCCTTTTCAGGCAGCAACGGGCCCGCCGCCTCGCTGAAGGGGCGGCCCGCCATGAGCGCGATCCAGGCGTCCACCTGGGCCTCGGCCCGCCGGAAGTCCGCTTCCCCCAGGAAACGCAAGCTGCCCTCCCCCAGGGCGGACCAGCGGGGCTGATCCCCCTCCTGCCAGCCATGGCGCAGCGCCACGGCCCAGGCCTCCTTCGGCGACAGGGGCGCGAAGGGGATGCGCTCACAGCGGCTGCGGATGGTCTGCAGCAGGGCCTCGGGGCGGTGGGTCACGAGAATGAAGTGGGTGCCCGGCGGAGGCTCCTCCAGGGTCTTGAGCAGAATGTTGCCGCTGGATTCGTTGAGCCGGTGCGCCTCCTCCACCAGGATCCACCGGTGGCAGTTCATGGGCGGGGCCAGGGAGGCCCACTCGATGACGCCGCGGCTGAAGCGAGGCTGGTTGTTCGAATCGAGGCCTTCGCGGATCTGGTCGATGCGGATGACACCAGCCTTGCCCTCGGGCACGATGCGGAGCAGGTTCGGCAGCTCGAAGGGCAGGTCGCCGCCCTGGAACAGTCGGCAACCCTCGCACTGGCCGCAGGCAGTCCGCCGGAAGCAGATCTCGCGCTGGGCCATCTCAAGGGCCACGCGGCGCTTGCCGATGCCTTCGGGGCCTGTGAAGAGCAGCGAGCCCCGGATGCGGCCGCCCTGCAGCCGGTCGAGCAACCGCTGGCGGATGGCCTGGTGGCCGGCGATATCGGCGCTGAACATCAGTCGATCCTGAAGCCGGCATTGCGAAGCAGGGGCGCGACCCGCAGCCAGATGGCGGCCTCCACCTGCTCCACGGGATCCCGGGCCGGGATCAGGGCCACCCGGTTGGGCTGGCCCTGGGCGATGGCGAGAAAGCGGTTCCGGACCCGCCGGTGGAAGTCCAGCTCGGCTTCATCGAACCGGGTCTCCGAGAACTCGTGGCCAAGGGCCAGATTGCGCACTTCTACCCGCTGCAGGGAGAGCTCGGGGTCCATGTCGAGCAGCACGGTGAGGTGGGGCCTGAGGCCCCGCAGCACCAGCTCGCTGAGCCGGTCCAGGGACGCCTCGGCCACACCGCTGGCGCCCTGGTAGGCGCGGGTGGAATCCTCGAAGCGGTCGATGAGGACGATCTTTTCCTGCGCCAGCGCGGGCCGGATCAGGGTCTCCAGGTGCTGGGCCCGGTCGGCATAGAACAGCAGCAGCTCGGATTCGGCGCACCAGGTCTCGCCGCTGGCGTGGCGTTCCAGCAGCAGTCGGCGCAGCTCCCGGCCGAGGGCCGTGCCGCCAGGTTCCTTGGACACCACCAGGGGCAGGTGCAGGCGCCGCAGGCGCTCCGACAGGCGCAGCATCTGGGTGGACTTGCCGGACCCCTCTACGCCTTCGATGGTGATGAACACGCCCTGCACGGGACCTCCGTGGATTGAGGATACCCGGCCCCGACGACGAAGAGGGGGCGGGCGACAGGGCCCTGGCACAGTGCTATCCTGCTGGAAACACCAGGAGTGACCGGTGGCCGAAGCGATCCATTGCCCGAGCTGCACCACCCGCTACCGCCTTCGCCCTGAGCGGCTGAAGCCGGTGATTCGCCGAGCGAAATGCTTTTCCTGCGGCAGTGTTTTCCCAGTGGGTGATGTCGTTCAGCGTCTGCTGACCCCCCCGGCCCAGGCCTCCACAGCCGCCTTCAAGCTCGAGGACGTGGCCGCCATCCAGCAGGATGAGCCCGCGGTGATTCCCGCCGAAGCCAGCTTGGCCTCCCTCAGTCCCGCCGATCTGGACGGCACCGATGCGGAGATCATGGAGAAGACCCTGGTGGCCGTACCAGCCTCGCTGCCCGAGGCGAAGTCTGAAACCGCCAGTCCCTATCCGTCCGAAATCACGGAGACCACCCTCTCCGGCTACACATCGGCCCGGGATGCCATTGAGAAGCTCTTTGGGAGCGCACCTGCCGCTCCCACCGGTCTGAAGCTGAGCCAGGATTCGAATCCCATGGACATGGAAGCCACCATGTCCGCATTGGACCACACCCTCGGCTCCTCCTCACCCGTCCAGTCGAGCCCTGCAGCAGGCGCTCATGCTGCAGCAGCCGGGTTGTCCGAAGAGGACCTGGCCGGACCGTCCACCTCCACGCTGCGGCTTTCCCAGCAGGAGCTCCTGGCGGCCATCGCTGCCGCACCGGCGGCAGCGGAGCCCACGGTAGCGCTGCGGGCCTCCGATCTGGTCAACGCCAAGGAAGCGACCTCGAACCTTGGAGCGACGGTTCCCATCAGGCCCACCTTCCCGCCATTGGGTGAAGCGCAGGATTCCAGTATCGAGATGCTGCGCCTCAAGATTGGCGAGGACATCTATGGCAGCCTCACCATGCCTCAGCTGATCGGGTGGGTGGAAGAGGGCCGGATTCTGGAGAACCACCTCGTGGCCCGTCAGCACAGTGAGAACTGGCTGGAGGCTCACAAGGTGCCGGGGCTGCGCCCCGTGTTCGAACGCCTTCGCCGGGAGCGCAGCGGTGGCGCCCCCAGCCTTGAGCAGCCCCCAGGCGAGATCGCCCCCAAGAAGAGCCTCTTTGGTGGCCTATTCGGAAAGAACTGAAATGCAAACCCTCATCCTGATCGCCGCCCTTGGTCTGGCCCAGGAGCCGCCCCTGCAGATTCCGCCCCCCCCAGTGGAGGCGCCGGCCCAGGCTCCCCAACCCCCGGCCAAGACCGAGGCACCGGCACCCGCTCCGGCCCCCCCGGCACCGGTGAAACCGATGGTGCCTGCCCCGGCCCCAGCTTCGGCGACACCAGCCTCTCCGCTGACCTTCTATTCTGAAAGTTTCCCCTTCGCCTGGGATCGCCTCATCCCACTGACCATCAGCCTTGATGGCCTGAAGGTGAGCAGCATCTTCTTCAACAAGCGGGTGGTGCAGTCCGGGTTTTTCAACCTGCTCAAGGATGCTGAATTCGGTACCCGGGCCCAGGTCGAGGTCACCAACACCGGCAAGTTCCCCAAGGTCCCGGGCTTCGCGGTGGCCGTGCTGGACAAGGATGGGCGCCTGCTCGGCGTGGCTTCCGGCGGCACCAAGGTGGGCACCATCAAGCCCGGCGAGACGGAAACGTTCGATCTGAACTTCACGCAGGTGAAGGAGCGCCTCGCCTTTGGCGACAAGTTCTTCCTGGCCATCGAACTGAGGAACTAATTGGCCTCTTGCTCACGATAGTGCGCCAGGATCTCGTCCGGCGTGGCGGTGGCCGTGCCCATCTTGGCGACCACCACGCCAGCCGCTGCGTTGGCAAGCATGGCGGCCTCGCGCCAATCGGCGCCGGTGGCGATGGCCGCGCTGAAGGCGGCGATGACCGTGTCGCCGGCACCGCTGACATCAAACACCTCGCGGGCTTCCGTGGGAATCATCCAGGGCGCTGCATGCCCTTCATCCTGGGAGAACAGGGCCATGCCCCGCTCGCTGCGCGTCACCAGCAACCCCTTCAACCCCAGTTCCGCGATCAGGTCCCGACCTGCGATGGTCACTTCCATGTCCGACCTCGCCGGATGTCCAGTCAGTTCCGAGGCTTCCTTCGTGTTGGGCGTCATCAGCGTGGCACCACGATAGAGCAGCTTGTGGGCCGGTTTGGGATCGACCACCCAGGGGATGTTCTGTGCCCCGCAGATCTCTCGGACTGCGTCCATCACCGGCATGTTGACCGTCCCTTTGGCGTAGTCGGACACGATGAGCGCCGAGGCGCCACCGAGCGCCCGCTCAAGCCGGTCCTTCAATCCAAGCAGCACGGCCGCGTCGGGGGGCCCGGCGTCTTCCCGGTCGATGCGCAGCATCTGCTGCTGCTGGCCGATTACGCGGGTCTTGATGATGGTGGGGCGGGAGTTGTCCAGCACCAGGCCCGAGATGGACACACCCATCCCGGTCAGCAGTCCCAGCACCCGATCACCCGCGGCATCCTTCTGGAGGGTGCCAATGAGCAGCGGCTCCGCACCCAGGGCCTTGAGGTTGGAGGCGACATTGGCGGCGCCGCCCAGCACGACCCGCTCCCGGAGCACGCGAACGATCGGCACCGGCGCCTCCGGCGAGATGCGGTTGACCTCGCCGAATAGGTACTCGTCCAGCATCACATCGCCCAGCACGGCCACTTTGCGGCCCTGCATGCGCTGAAGCAGGGTTTCGGCCTGGGATCGATCGAGCCTCATGGTCGCCCTTCCTGGGCACCCACCGTCACGGCCCCCCCCTGCTGCCGCGGGCTCACTTCTCCACCTGCTTCGCCGCGTCCACCAGCATGACGGGGATGCCATCCTCGATGGGGTAGAGCAGTCCGCACTTCTGGCAATGCAGTCCCGAGGACTGCTCCTGAAGGTCGCCATGGCAGGCCGGACAGCAGAGGATCTCGAGAAGGCGGGGATCAAGTGGCATGGAGAAAAGCTAGCAGCAGAGTGCCCTTCCCGCTTGGCGAATTTGCCCCGCCAGGGAGGGAGTAGACTGGCCTCCTTCTGCCATGAGGCCTTCCATGAAAATGTCCGGAACCATCGCCTTCATGCTGGCCGCCCTCGGCGCCCCCCTTCCAGGCTCCCCGGGAGTCGTGCCCACTCCGGCTGCGGTTTCAGGGGTCGAGGCCACCTCCACCCGGCTGGTCCAGGAGCTGGTCACCCGGCATGGGGAAGGCCAGCGGGTCCGCATCCAGCGCGGGCTGAGGCAGGTGCGGGCCTTCTGGCGGACGGAAGACGGTGACGAACGCGCCTTCGAAGCCTTCGCGAAGGCCCACTTCGCGGGCGATCAGAGCGCGCAGGACGCGCTGTTCAACAGGCTGGAGTTCGTCCTGGAGAGCGCCTTCGGCCACGCCCTTGAGGTCGGACGGGACTTCCGCTGGTACTCGGAACTGGACCTGGGGCCGATGCTTCCGGTGGATGAGGTCCTCTCAGGCTACGACCCTGGTGCCCACTTCGTCGATGATGCCTTCACGAACAAGCTGGCCTTCGCTGTGCTGTTGAACTTTCCCCTCTCCAGCCTGGAGGAACGCCAGCGGGACGGGGCGACCTGGACCCGCCGTCAGTGGGCAGAAGCTCGGCTCGTGGACCTCTTTGCCAAGCGCATCCCCGCCGAGGTGAACCAAGCCGCGGCCGAGGCCAGCGGCCAGGCCGAGCGCTACATCGCCTCCTACAACATCTGGATGCACCACCTCCTGGACGCCAGCGGCCATCGACTCTTCGAGCCCAAGAAGCGGCTGCTCTCCCACTGGAACCTGCGGGACGAGCTGAAGAGCCGCTATGCCGAGGGCCCCGGTGGCCTGGCCCGGCAGCGCATGATCCAGAAGGTCATGGAGCGCATCGTGACCCAGACCATCCCGGCGGCGGTCATCGACAATCCCCTGGTGGACTGGAATCCGAATTCCAACCAGGTGCTCGCCAGCACGGTTCAGGACAGCGACCAGGCCATCCCGGCGGGATTCAAGCCGAGTTCCACCCCTGAACCCGACACGCGCTACAAGGTGCTGCTGGACTGCTTCCTGGCAGTGAGGAAGGCCGATCCCTGCAGCCCCACGGCGCCCACCCACATCGCCCGCAGCTTCGAGGAAGGTCGCCAGCTGCCCGAAGCCCGGGTGAAGGCCATCCTCGAAGAAGTCTGCGGCAGCCCGCTCGTAAAGCAGGTGGCCCGGGTCATCGAACATCGAGTAGGCCGCAAGCTGGAACCCTTCGATGTCTGGTACAACGGCTTCCGGCCGGGCGCCGGCCTGGATGAAACCAAGCTCGATGCGCTGATCAAGGCCAAGTACCCCACACCTGCCGCCTACAAGGCTGATATGCCCAACCTGCTGCAGGGCCTGGGCTTCAGTCCCGAACGTGCCGTCTGGCTGGCCAGTCGCATCGAAGTGGACCCGGCCCGGGGCTCCGGCCACGCCATGGGTGCCCAGCGGCGGGCGGACAACGCCCACCTGCGCACCCGGGTGGGCAGGGACGGCATGGACTACAAGGGCTTCAACATCGCGGTCCACGAAATGGGCCACAACGTGGAACAGACCTTCTCCCTGGTGAACGTGGACCACTGGCTGCTGAACGGGGTGCCCAACACAGCCTTCACCGAGGCCCTGGCCTTCGTCTTCCAGGCCCAGGACCTGAAGCTCCTGGGCCAGCCCCTGCCCGACGCGAAGGCCCAGGCCGAAAAGACCCTCAACGATTTCTGGATGACCTACGAGATCGCCGGCGTGGGTCTGGTGGACACTGCCGTCTGGCACTGGATGTACGACCATCCCGCCGCCACCCCCGCGCAGCTCAAGGAAGCGGTGCTGGGCATCTCCCGGGATGTCTGGAACCGCTACTACTTCCCGGTGCTGGGGCAGAAGGACTGTGTGCTGCTGGGCATCTACAGCCACATGATCCACAGCTTCCTCTACCTGCCCGATTATGCCATCGGCCACTTGATCGCCTTCCAGATCGAGCATGAGATCGAGAAGACCGGGAAGCTGGGCGAGACCTTCGAGCGCATGGCCATCCAGGGCCGCCTGACGCCGGACCTCTGGATGCGCGGGGCCACCGGCCGCCCCGTGGGCCCCGAGGCACTGCTGGATGCCACCGGGAAAGCATTGAAGGCCCTGCAGTAGCCTGCCGGGCCCCCTTCCAAACGCGAGTTCCGCTGCATCGGGCACGGCCCGAGCCTCTGGAACTTCCCAGACCTAGCCCCCCCGCTAGGGCGGAACTCGCTTCTTATGCACCAGGACAAGCTGCCCTCCTGGTGAATCCGATAAACCGCAAGGACCTAACTCAGGGCCCGATGGCAAGGCCCCCGGCTTCGCCTGTCCGGACCCGGTAGCATTCCTCCAGGTTCAGGACGAACACCTTTCCATCTCCCAGCGAACTCGGCCTGGAGCGGGCCGCGGACAGGATGGCTTCCACCGCGGGCTGAACGAATTCTTCGTTCACGGCGATCTCCAGCTTCACCTTGGGCAGCAGGCGCACAAGGCCGATCTTGTTGCCGCGGAACTGCTCGGCGAATCCTTTCTGGGTTCCGCAGCCGCGGACGTCTGACACGGTCATCAGGTAGATGTCCTTGGCCACGAGGGCGGCCTGGACCGCTTCGAACTTGTCCGGTCGGATGATGGCGACGATCATTTTCATGGGTGACTCCTGCGGCGGAATGGTGGGGAAAGTCGACTCATGAGCCGCTCACTTGTGCCCGGAGACCGGGACCTTGATGGGCGCGCCTGCCGGAGAAGCCAGGGCCGAGATCACGTACTCGGGATAGGCCGAGATGCCGTGTTCGTGGAGGTCCATGCCATCGTGTTCGCCATCCTCGGAAAGCCGCAGGAGGCCTTTGGCGTCGAGGGCATAGAAGACCGCGAAGGAAACCGCCAGCGTGGCCACGGTGACGATGCCGCTGCCGATGCCCTGGGCCAGCAGGACCTTGAACCCTCCGCCGTAGAACAGGCCCGTGAGCTTGCTGGACAGATCGGGAGCGATGGGATCGCTGCCCGCTGCCGCGAACTGCCCGCTGGCAAACAGGCCCAGGGACAGGGTGCCCCAGATGCCGTTGATCATGTGGACGGGCACAGCGCCAATGGGGTCATCGATCCGCAGATGCTCCAGCAGGTCGACGCCAAGGATGACGATGACTCCGGCGATGGCGCCGATCATCACCGAGCCGAAGGGACTCACCCAGTAGCAGGGGCAAGTGATGGCCACCAGGCCCGCCAGGAAGCCGTTGGTGATGGAGCCCGGGTCCCACTTCCCCGTGCGGAAGTAGATGAAGAAGACCGCCGTCAATCCTGCGGCGCAGGCGGCGAGTGTCGTATTGGCGGACACCCGGCCGATGCCTTCGAAGTCCATGGCCGACAGGGTGCTGCCAGGGTTGAAGCCATACCAGCCGAACCAGAGCAGCAGGCCGCCGCAGACCGCGATGGTGAGATCGTGGGGCGTCATGGGACCACCGCCATCCCGCTTGAACCTACGCCCGAGCCTGGGACCCAGGACGATGGCACCCGCCAGGGCCACGGCGCCACCGATGGTGTGAACCACCGTCGAACCGGCAAAATCGTGAAAGTTCATGCCCAGCGAGGGCAGGAACTTGCCCGCAGCGCCCATGGTGGCGAGGAACCCGTCGGGCCCCCACGCCCAGTGGCCGATGATGGGATAGATGAAGCCAGAGACGGCGAAGCTGTAGAGGATATCGCCGATGAAATCCGTGCGGCCGATCATGGCTCCGGAGGTCACGGTGGAGCACGTGTCGGCAAAAGCGAACTGGAAGATCCAGTGGGCCAGGAGCGCCACACCTGTGGTTCCGTAGGTGACCGGGGCACCCTTGAGGAAGAACCAGTGGTAGCCGATGAATCCATTGCCCTCACTGAACATGAAGGCGTAGCCGATGGCCCAGAACAGGATGCCGCAGAGGCACGTATCAAACACGCACTCCACCAGGACGTTCACCGTCTCCCGGGAACGGCAGAACCCGGCCTCGAGCATGACGAAGCCCACCTGCATGGCGAACACGAGGAAGGCCGCGATGAGGGTCCAGACCGTGTTCAGCGGGTTGACGATGTCCTTGGCGAGGACCACGGGTGGCGGGACGGGGGCCGGCGCGGCCTCCGGAGGCGTGACGGGCGCTGCCACGGGCGCCTGGGTGGCCGCTACCGGCGTATCCGCGCGAGCCGCGGTGCCCGTCAGCAGCAACGGAATCATCAGCATCATGCCCAGCACCAGGAGCATGCCCAGCAGCTTCCCGGAGGCCAGGGTCCAGCCGTAGCGTCGCCACTCCGGGTCCTTCAGCCGCTGGGCCAATCGATTGCGTTTCTCCTTCATCGTGAGCCGCTCTCCACGGGGTGTGATGTGCGTCATGTCTGGCTCCTTGAAGGTCAGGTGGTCGATTCCCGAATGGACAGAGGCTCCGCCAGCCGTCAAAGGGACCGACGGCAGGCAGAGCCTCGTCCGGATCGAGCCTAGAAAGCCTTCGTGATGGTGAAGGTCACGCGGCCCTTGCCGATGTTCCTCCCCATGGCGTTGTCATAGCCGAGATCCTTGGTGTCGGCATTGGTCCCCGCCAGGGCCAGGGTGTAGCCCTTGATCTCCTTGGCGATGCCCAGCTTGTAGTCGGTGTAGCCCAACAGGGTGTTTGTCGCCGAACTGCTGGTGTTGAAGGTGGTCTTGCCGCCGTGGGCCTGCACCGTCCACCCGCTCTCACCCAGGGGATAGGCCAGCGTGAGGTCGACATAGCTGGAACCCTGGGCCTTGGCGATCCCGAAGTCATCGGCACTGATCACGCGCGAATATTTGAGGCTGGCCCAGCTGTAGCTGATCCCCAGGTAGGCCTCTGTCGTGTTGGGGTTGGCCAGGGCCCCGAGGTTGACATAGTTGCCGGGATAGAAGTAGCGGTAGAGGCCGAGATCCAGAGCCCAGTCCTTGGCGAAGGACCACTTGTAGCCCCCAAACAGATCCAGCTCCACCCCGGCGGAAACCGGCCCGGCGGAGGATCCCGTGAACTGGTCCGTGACCCAGGAGATGTTGCTTCCGGCGACGCTGAGGTAGAACCCCGAAGGATGAACCAGATCCAGTTCCGCCTGCACGGTGGGTTTGCCATCCGTCTGGGTGAGCCCGCGGAAGATGTACTGGGAACCGAGCGTGGTGGAGCCCGTCAAGGCGAACCCGAGGATCGAAGGCGGTGCCGGTGGCGCGGGGGCGGCTGCAGGCGCGGCCGGAGCCTGGGCCAGCAGTTGGGCGGTCAGCGCCGCGGCCAGAGGAAGGGCCTTGGGGAAGGTCATGAGGTGCTCCAGTGGAAAGGGTTGTGAAGTGCCCGTTCGGGCTCAGTGGTGGTGGAGATCCGGGGACTGAGAGGGAAGGTTCTGGTGGAACGGCCTGGCCGGAACACTCCCCCTGGCGCAGCCGTTGGGATCGGCCGCAAAAAGCGGGGAGATGGCAACGATGGCTACAGCGACAGCCAGGACCCTCGATAGCGTTCGTCGCTTGGGAGCTCCTTCAGCCTGGACCAAGGTGACAGTGGATCCATCGGCCTCAGGAGTATGATCCGCGTGCCATGCCATGGTTGCCTCCCAGCCTCGGCTCCAGAGGTCGAGGATCGACCCCTTCTATTCAAATCAGGGAGCAGGAAGCGTGCCCATGAGGACCAGGAGGTTTTGAATTTTATAAACCATTTATTATTAGAATTTGAATGTTGTCGAAGACCAATGGTTGAAAATTTACCTAAAACATTTTTGTCGTTCTGTTTTCAATTTAAAACATTTTTGTAATATATTTCAAGAGTGCTTGCTTACTCCTTGAAACGCATGGCCAAATTGCACCACCAACCCGCCGACGATGATGATGGCCACCCCCATCCAGGTGGAGAGCGGCACCACTTCGTGAAAGAGGAACCTCCCCGCCAGAACGCTCACCAGGGCGAAGATGGCCACATAGACCCCGAGCAGCCTTGAGAAGTCCCAAGGGACGAGGTTGACGACCACGCCATAGGTTCCAAGCATGAGGCAGCCCATCAGCAGGAAGGCAGGGCCGCCGCCACGCATGCCCTTCCGGATGACGGCGTCGCCACCGACCTCGAGCACGGCCGCAGCCAGGAAGATCAACCAGGCAAGGATGGGGAGTTTCACGGGTCCTCCGGGTTTGGCCAAGGTCCAAGCAGCGCTTCGGTCCAAGGAGTAATGCAGTGGAACTCCGCCAAAAATGTTTACTTGAATCATAAAAACAACAATTTTGTAGATAAATTGGTCGAGGTCTCAATGGCCCTTTTTCGAACCAATCGCAGCCGATCAATCCGGATGCCTGGGCTCAGAAGATCGGCAGGTACTTCGCCAGTTCCCAGGGAGAGACTTCCAGGCGGTAATCCTCCCACTCAAGGCGCTTGGCCATGAGGAAGGTCTCGCAGATCTGGGGACCCAGGGCCGCCCGGATCACGCTGTCGTGCTCCAGAGCATCCAGTGCCTGCCCAAGGGAAAGAGGCAGCAGATCCGGTTCTTCCACCATGGCCGAGGTGGTGGTGGGGAAGAGGTTCTCATCCGAGGCCGAAGAAATGGCCAGCTGCCGGCGAATGCCATCCAGTCCCGCCGCCAGCATGACGGCGAACGCGAGGTAGGGGTTGCAGCTGGGATCCGGGCAGCGCAGTTCGATCCGGGTCGAATCGACGCTGTGGGCCCGGGGGATGCGGATGAGGGCCGAGCGGTTGATCCTGCCCCAGCTGATCTGGACCGGTGCCTCGTAGCCTCGCACCAGGCGCTTGTAGGAATTCACCAGGGGGGCCAGCACCGCGCACATGCCCTGGGCGTGGGCGAGCTGCCCCGCGATGAAGTGCTTCGCGATGGTGGAGAGCCCGTGCGAATCCCCTGGATCGGCAAACGCGTTGGTGCCGTTGGCCTTGTAGCTGAGGCTCTGGTGGATGTGCATGCCGTTGCCCGACATGCCCCGGATGGGCTTCGGCATGAAGGTGGCAACCAGGTTCCGCTGCTGAGCCATGATCTTGAGCAGCACCCGGAAGGTCACGATGTTGTCTGCGGTATTCAGACCATCCGAGTAGCGAAAATCGATCTCATGCTGTCCCGTGGCCACCTCGTGATGCATGGCCTCCACCTGGATCCCGAACTCGCTGAGCGTGTCCGCCATGTTCCGCCAGAGCCCCGTGGCCACCAGATCAGTGGGGGCATCGAAGTAGCTGGCGCTGTCCGCGGGCTGGGGATGGATGGGTCCATCGCCCGCCTGGGGCTTCAGCAGGAAGAACTCCAGTTCCGGCCCGGCGTTGTAGACGAAGCCCATCTCTTCAGCTTCCCGCATGACCTTGGCCAGCACCGCTCGCGGATCCCCGAGGAAGGGGTGGCCATCCGGTGTGAAGACGTTGCAGATGAGGCGGGCGGTGGCCTCGCGGCCGCTCACCCAGGGCAGGATGGCGAACGTGGACGTGTCCGGCACCAGGTACATGTCGCTCTCAGCGACCCTAGCGAAGCCTTCGATGCAGGAGCCGTCAAACCAGATCCCATGATTGAGCGTGGAGGCCAGTTCCTCCTTGGGGATGGTGACGTTCTTCACCACGCCCACCACATCGGTGAACTGGAGGTCGATGAACCTCACCCCTCGCGCTTCCACGAGCGCCAGGAGGTCCGTGGGTGATAGGTGGACTCGGTTGGAAGGCATCAGCGGAGTTTCTGGAGGGCGAGGGCCAGGACTACGATACCCAGAAGTGTAACGATTGCAATCAGGATGGGGCCCATGGCCGGAAGGCTGCGGACTTTGGAGGAAGCGGAAGTGTCCGGGACCTTGTCGAGAATGGCGGTATCGACCTCCTCCAGGTGGGTGAGGTCATGGATGAAGGCATGCAGGTCCGCGTGCCGATCCTCCATTTGGCGCTGCAGGGCCCGGGCCGCAACCGCTGCCAGTTGGGGCGAAACACCGGCGGCTTCACGGTCGAGGCGAGGCACGCCGCCCTTGAGATGCAGGGCCATCACGGCGTAGTTGTTGTCGCCTTCAAAGGGAACCCGCCCCGTCAACAGCTCGAAGAGCATGATCCCCAGGGCGTAGAGATCCGTCCGCTGGTCGCCCCGGTGGCCCTCCACCTGCTCGGGCGCCATGTAGCTGGGGGTCCCCGCAGTGGCGCTGAGGTTGGCGTAGGTCACGCGATGGGCCGTCTTCGTCAGCGCCAGGCCGAAGTCCAGGATCACGGGCTGGCCATTGTCCTTGATGAGGATGTTCTCGGGCTTGAGGTCCCGGTGGATGATGCCCATCTCATGGCAGTGGGCCATGCCGTCGGCAATCTTGATGATGAGGGCGACGGCGGTCTCCGGGTCCAGCGGCGCGGAGGCGGTGATGAAGTCCCGCATGGACTGCCCGGTGATCAGCTCGGTCACCAGATAGGGCGTGTTGTTGAAGCGGCCGGACCCCAGCCCCTTCTGGATGGCCGGATGGGACAGCGTGCTCATGACTTCCAGTTCCCGCTGGAACCGCTCGTACTGGGCGGGGTCACCGATGCTGGAACGGTCCGGCACCTTGAGCACCACCTCCTTGGAGGTCAGGAGGTCGAAGGCCCGGTAGACATCGCTCATACCCCCCTGGGCCATGTGGCCCTGGATCCGGTAGTGGTCGAATTGATCGCCGATCTGAAGCATGGGTGCCGTCTAGGTAGAACTGCCGTTATCGAGGCTTTTCCTGATAAACCGAAAGGGGTTCAGGTTCTTGAAGCTGAACCCCTTTTCCGGTGCAGGGACCCTGGAGTCGAGTTGGTGAAGGCGCAGGGCGATCACCGAGAGATTATCGTCACTATCGCGGTCCATCGCGAGGTCAAAGATTTGCTGTCCGAACACTTCCAGACTCCCGGCCGCCTGGGCCATCCGCCCGATCTCGTCATCCTGCACCACGGACCAGAGCCCATCGGTGCAAAGGATGATCAGGTCCCCCTCCCGGACCTGGGCATCCACGATATCGGGTTGCACGAACATCTCGAGCCCCACGCACCGGTTCAGGACCGACCGCTGGCTGTGGGTTCGCGCCTTTTCCGGCGGCAGCAGGCGCATGCGCACCAGTTCGCCCACATTGGTGTGGTCATTGGTGAGGCAGCGCGTGGCCCCATCCCGCACCAGGTAGACCCGGGAATCGCCCACATGGGCCAGATGGAGAGTGTGGCCATGCAGGTGCACGGCGGTGAGGGTCGTGCCCATGGGCGGGAGGCGATCCCTCATGACCGTCTGGAGAATCTGGGTATTGGCATTCTGGACGCCCTGACGAAGGCGCTGAGCCACGCTGGCGCGAGGGCCCTGGTAGAAGGCCTCGAACAGGGCGTTGAGGGCGATGTCGCTGGCCATGCCGCCATTCGAGAACCCCCCCATACCATCAGCAATGCCGAACAGGTGTCCCAGCGTGGCGATGGGATGTTCCTCCTGTGAACACACCCGGATCGCATCCTGGTTTTCTTCCCGGACCTTCCCCACGTGGCTGAAGCCGTGGATTTCGATGTGGGGCGCTTCCATCAGGGGTCCTGGATCAGGTCATGAACAAAGGTGCAGGGAGGGGGCTGGCAAAGGCCCCGCTCCCCGCAGAAATCCGACTGGCTGGCTGATCAGCGTGTGCCGGCAGAAGGCTGCAGGCTGGGCAGGATGGCCTTGCCGGTCTTCCTGGAATTCCACCAGAGGTAGAAGGCACTCACCACACCCCAGCCGAGGGTGAAGTAGATGGCCCACCGAGTGGCATTCTTGCTGACCGGATCTGCCGCCGTGAGGCCGATGACCACGATCCCGACCAGGAGGCCGATGTTCCCGACCAGTCCCAGGAAGGGCACGATCGCATGCTTCGCGCTGTGGAATTCCTTTCGCCCGGAGAAGGCGACGAAGGTCAGGAAACAGATCAGGGCATACAGGATGAAGGTGCCGATGTTCGATGCCAGGGTGATGGCCGTCAGGGCTGTGGTATTGAGCACACCGATGGCGCCGATGATGGCCGAGACCACCACGAGGATCCAGACACCATAGTGGGGCGTGGCATGCTTGCCATGCAGGGCGCCCAGAGGACCCGGCATTTCGCTGTCCTGGGCCATGGCAAAGCTGACGCGCACGGCGGTGTTGATGGCGGCCAGGGTGGTGCCGAGCACGGCCAGACCCACCGTCACCGCGATGACCAGCATCAGGGCGAAGCCGTTGCCGCCCAGCATGGCGTCGCCAATCTGCCGGACCAGATCCCCGATGGGGGCGCTGGAAGCGGCCACCGCAGCCATGCCCGTGGTCTTGGTGCCGTCCGCGGCGATGTTGACGAGCTTCTCGCTCACGGCGTAGTTGGCGGCGAAGTATTCCAGCAGGTAGGCGAAGAGGCCCTGGATGACGAGGGAGAGCAGCACGCCGCGGGGGATGTCCCGCTTGGGGTTCTTGGCTTCACCGGCGAGCGAGGTGGAAGACTCGAAACCCACCAGGATCAGGATGGCGATGGTGGACTGGAAGAGCATGGCCGACAGGCTGTGCGGCCAGGTGATGGAGAAGCCCGTGGGGTGCGCCCATTGGGTGGCGCCCAAGGGGTTCTTCAACCGGAACATGATGGCCAGAACACTGAAACCAACCAGCGAAACCAGCTGGATGATGTTGATGGCGATGGAGATGTTCGTGCTGCCGGTGATGCCGCGCACGGCGATGAAGCCCACGAACACCGAGAACAGCGCGGCGACCGCGATCTGCCACGGAATGGAGAGGGTGACCCCGAACTGGCTGAAGATGTAGGCCACCAGCGTAGCCATGAAGGCCACCATGACGCCGGGATAGACCCAGTAGAAGAGGTGGGCGGCCCAGCCCGTGAGGAACTTGGAGATGCGGGCGAAGCGCTGGTGGTTGGTCTTGTCCCGGTCCAGGAAGGCCTTCTCGGCAAAGTAGTAGGAACCGCCGGACCCCGCCTCGGGGTATTTGCGCGCCAGCTCGGCGAAGGAGATCGCCGTCAGCAGTGCGACGATCAGCGCGGCGACGATGCCCGTCCACATGTCCGTGTCGCCACCCTTGTTGGCGGCCTGGATCTGGAACGTGATCCAGAGAAAGGCTCCTGGCGCGATCAGGGCCATCGCGTTGACGGTGACCCCGGTCAATCCGAGTGTCTTTTTAACTTCGGGCACTGCCATGTTCCCTCCTGAGTTCAGAAAAGTGGTTCATCACTTCCATCAGGAGGGGATATTGCAACGGGGATGCCTGAACCCAGGATCGACCCATTCTATTTTCAAGCTTATTTATTTAAGTATTTAGGTCATGGCTTAAGGAAAAATCAGGACAGCTTGGCGCATACAAAATTGTAATTAGAGCAATTAAAACATTCAATTTTGTATGATTCATGAATCAGGCGAATGGCCCCACAGCCTTCAGGGCGTCTTGAACCGCTCGGGCTCGAGGTCGTACTTCTTGATCTTGTAGTTGAGGATCCGCTCCGTGGTCCGCAGCAGCCGAGCCGCCCGGGCACGGTTGCCCCGGGCCGATTTCAAGGTGTCCTGCAGCAGATCTCTTTCGAAGGCCGCCACCGCATCTCCCAGACCGATGGAAGGCAGGGTCCCTGACACTTCGGCGGTCTGAAGGGAGGGTGGCAGATGGTGCGCGTGGATCACGCCGCCTTCCGAGACGAGGATGGCCCGCTCGATGGCGTTCTCCAGTTCGCGCACATTGCCGGGCCAGTGGTAGGCCACCAGCATGTCGATGGCCGAGGTCGAGATGCGGCGCACATCCTTGCCCTGGGCCGCGGAGATCTTCTCCACGAAGTGGTCCGCCAGCAGCAGGATGTCCGCCTGGCGTTCCCGCAGGGGGGGCATGAAGAGCTCGAAGACGTGCAGGCGGTAGTAGAGATCCTCCCGGAAGCTCCCGTTCTTCACGGCAGACTCCAGATCGCGGTGGGTGGCGGTGATGAGGCGCACATCCACCTGAATGGGCTTCACCCCACCGAGCCGCTCGAATTCCCGCTCCTGCAGCACCCGCAGCAGCTTCACCTGGGTGGCTGGCGACAGTTCGCCCACTTCATCGAGGAACAAGGTGCCGCCGTGGGCCAGCTCAAAGCGCCCCTTCTTCTGGTGCCGGGCGTCGGTGAAGGCACCGGGTTCGTAGCCGAACAGCTCGGATTCGATCAGGTTCTCCGGCAGGGCGCCGCAGCTCACCTTGATGAAAGGCTTGTCCGCCCGGGGCGAGTTGTAGTGGAGGGCATGGGCCACCAGCTCCTTGCCCGTGCCGGATTCGCCCCGGATGAGCACGGTGGTGCTGCTGGGCGCGGCCTGGGCCACGGCCTCGTAGACCCGCTGCATCGCGTGGCTGTGGCCGATGAGGTGGCGCAGGTCGTAGCGCTCCCGCAGCTCCAGGCGCAGCTGCTGGTTCTCCTCCGCCAGCCGCTGCCGGTCCGCCGCCACCAGCTTGGCCACCTTCATGGCCAATCCCACCATGGACGCCGCAATCTGGATCACTTTCGTATCCCGGTCGTAGTCCCGGTATTGGTCATAGGGCACGGTGAGGCAGAGGGTCCCGGCCGTCTTGCGGTCCAGGAAGACCGGCACGCAGAAGAAGGAGAGCTCCGTCTTCTTGCGTTTCTGCTCCCTCAGCACCCCGGTCCGATCCAGGAACAGCGGCTCCTGGCTGGCCTGGGGCAACACCACAGCCTTCCCGCTGGCCAGCACCCGGCCATTGATCCCCTCGCCGGCCTTGTAGTGCGCCCGTTCCGTGGCCTGCTGGGAAAGCCCCCGGGCCGCTTCGATCCGCAGTCCCTTCCCCTCCTCATCCGCCAGCAGAATCGCCCCGTTCAAGGCGCCGAAGGCTTCGGCCAGGATCTCCAGCACCCGGGGGAGGGCCGAGCGGATGTCGGAGGCGGCCAGAGCATGGCTCAGCTCCAGCAGTGGCGAGAGTCGATGGACATCTTCGGGGGTGGACATGAAAACTCCAACATCATTCGATTACAAAATTGTATCACCAAGTTCATTCATCAACATTTTTGTATGATTTAACGATTCCTTCTTAGCCAGAGGCTGAAGGCCGAAGTGATGGAGAACCCCTCAAACACAAGGCGTCCATCCCTACCCCCAGCTTGACGACCCGGGTCCACTGCTCCAGGATGAAGGCCTTGGGAACGCCCATGGTTCCTCGATCTGCCAAGCCTTCCCAGCCCTGCTCTGCGATGCCTCACGGCTTGGTCAGAGCTGATTTCGAGGTTCAGCCCCCCTTCCGGACACCCCGATCCGATCCAGGGATCGGGGTTTTCATTCCCTGCGGAAAGCCCAGATCATGACCCACCAGGACCTTGAGAACCTCAATATTGAAGCCTTCGATCGGATGCCCTCCCCCGGCGAGATTCATGCGGCCCTCCCGGTTTCCGACGAGGTGGCCGCCACGGTGGCCACCGGTCGCCGCGATCTCTCCCGCATCCTGAGCCGCCAGGACCCACGCCTCATGGTGGTGGTGGGGCCCTGCAGCATCCATGACCCCGTGGCGGGCCTCGACTACGCTCGGCGACTCAAAACCCTGGCGGATGAAGTCTCAGACACCCTGCTGCTGGTCATGCGGGTCTACTTCGAGAAGCCTCGCACGGCGGTGGGTTGGAAGGGCTTCATCAACGATCCCCGGATGGACGACTCCTTCCACATCGAGGAGGGCGTGCGGCGCTCCCGGGAATTCCTGCTCCGCATCGGCGAGATCGGCCTCCCCGCCGCCACCGAGGCCCTGGATCCCATCACGCCGCAGTACCTGGGTGACCTCATCGCCTGGACCGCCATCGGCGCGCGTACCTCCGAGTCCCAGACGCACCGGGAGATGTCCAGCGGCCTCTCGACGCCGGTCGGCTTCAAGAACGCCACGGACGGCGACCTCAGCGCGGCCACCAACGGCATCCTGTCGGCCTCCCACCCCCACAGCTTCCTGGGCATCAACGATCAGGGCCTGGCGGCCATCGTGCGCACCCGGGGCAACGCCCAGGGGCACCTGGTCCTGCGCGGCGGCAGTGGCCGCCCCAACTACGACACCGTCAGCATCTCCCTGGCTGAAGCCGCGTTGCGCAAGGCGGGTCTGCCCGAGAACATCGTGGTGGACTGCTCCCACGCCAACAGCCTGAAGAACCCCAAGCTCCAGCCCCTGGTCCTGCAGGATTGCGCCCACCAGATCCTCCGGGGCAACCGTTCCATCATCGGGGTCATGGTCGAGAGCTTCATCGAGGAGGGCAACCAGCCCATCCCTTCGGACCTCTCCACCCTCAAGTACGGCTGCTCCGTGACCGACGCCTGCCTCGGCTGGGACGACACCGTGAGCATGCTGAGAGCTACGCGTGCCCTGCTGAAGGACATCCTGCCGATGCGCTGACCCTTCCTCTGGACCCGCGCTGGGGTGCCAGTCCAACCCTGGAGGAGAACCCATGCCCTTGCGCCAGGCACCCCTGTGGTTCAGGATGGGCCGGCGCAGTGGGGAATCCCATGGGCTGGTACCGGATGCTGTTGAGCTTGATCGCCTGCCTATGGCTGGCCGGATGCGCAGATCAGAAGACGGCCAAGGTGACCGTCAAGTTCGATATCGTCGGCGGCGACAATTCATTCGGAGCCACGATCTACGCCCAGGAAGTCACTTCGGGCCAGACCCTGCTCTTCCCGTACGGGCCCCACACGCCCTACATCGCCCTGGATCTCCCGGCTCCTGGAAGGTACGTGTTCTACGCCCGCCTCGTCGAAGCCCCGGATGACTACCACTACGGCTACACCAGCGAGTCACCGGCTGCCTACGGGCATGGCACCCGAGGCGGCACCCAGGATCCCGCCAAGGCCAGCCTCATTGCGGTCGACACGAAGCCCGGAGGCCACTACAAGGCCTACATCAACGACTACCGGGCCATCCTTCCGGTGCCAGGAGGGCCGGTAAAGGTGCCCTGGCGCCTGGAGTAGCGCCCTCGTTTCCGCCAGCGCCAATCAGCGCTTCCCCGACAGCAGGTTCTTTGCCAGCTTGCCCAGCCTGGCCACGTCCACCTCCGCCTTGTCCGACCAGCAGGAGGCGTTGAGGCGCACGAAGTCGTTGAACTTGTGGGTTGGGGAGAAGATGTAGCCCGGGGCAATGGCGATGAAGGCCCGGAGTGCCTCCTGGTAGAGCAGCATGGAGTCCAGCTTCCCCGGCAGCTGCACCCAGAGGACGAAGCCCCCGCCCGGTTCCGTGATCCGGGTGCCCTCGGGGAAGTGGTGGAGGATCGCCGCCGACATCAGCTCCACCTTCTGGGCGTAGGCCCGGCGGATCTTCCGGAGGTGGTGGTCGTAGCCGCCGCTTTCGAGAAAGCGGGCGATGGTCAGCTGGGGCAGGACGGAGGTGCGGATGTTCAAAGCGTACTTCTGGCACTGCACTTCCCGGTAGAACCGTCCCGGTGCCACCCAGCCGATGCGGAAGCCCGGCGAGATGTCCTTGGAGAAGGAGGAGCAGAGCATCACCAGACCATCCTTGTCGAAGGACTTGGCGACCTGCGGCCGGCGGTCGGAAAAGTGCAGCTCTCCATTGATGTCATCCTCGATGAGCGGAATCTCCCGGGCACTGAGGATCTCCACCAGTTCCCGCTTGTCCTCGTCCTCCATGAGGCTCCCTGTGGGGTTGCTGAAGTTCGTCATGGCCACCACGGCCTTGATGGGGTGGTTCTCCACCGCGAAGCGCAGGGCGTCCAGGCTCAGCCCCTTGCGAGGATGGGAGGGGATCTCGATCACCCGCAGGTGCAGGGACTCGATGGCCAGCAGGATGCCGAAGTAGGCGGGCGACTCGATGGCCACCAAATCGCCGGGTTTGCAGACCGCCTGCAGGCAGATGTGCAGCGCCTCCGTGCAGCCTGCGGTGATGACAATCTCGCTGGGCGAGATGTCGCAGCCGTAGCTGAAGGCCCGCTGGGCCACCTGGATGCGCAGGTCCTCCCGGCCCTGCACCGCTTCGCCGACGTGGTGGGGGAACTTCCCGTCCCGCGCCAGTTCCGCCAGGATGCGGTTCAGCTTGGTGCTGGGGAGCAGGTCCGGGTCAGGCAGGGCCGCGCCGAACTGGGCGAAATCGAGGTTGATGGTGTCGTGGATGAGGCGGAGGGAGACTTCATCGATGCTGATGCTGGTGGGATCGCCCTGCAGCGGCTCGAAGTCCGGCTCAGGCAGCGGCTTCCGGGACTGGAGCTTCACGTAGTAGCCGGACTGGGGGCGGGCCTCGATGATGCCGCGGGTCTCCAGCACCTGGTAGGCCTGGAGCACTGTCGAAAAGCTGATGCCACGCTGCACACTGGATTCCCGGATTGAGGGAATCCGGCTGTTCACGGGAAAGGTGCCCGCGCGGATCTGACCCTCCAGCTCCTGGGCGAAGCGCTCGTACAGTGGGCTCTTCTTGGGTTCTTTCATGGATGCCCTTCCTCACGCGTTCCGACACATGGTCAGCTAACAGTTTCTGAAAAGCCATAACAGTTGGCCAATCATTTTAGATAACACATGCATTGTATCTAAACTGTACCGATCATAATTTTATTGTAGTGTCACTGTTATGCCGCCTCCGGGGCGCCTACCTTTTGGGTGTGGCGAGACATCGCCCCCTTGGAAGACGGAGAGTGACATGACTGAACATGCGATCAAGCTGATCTCGTTTGGAAGACCCGCTGTTGATACCTGCGCCCCCATTTTCGGGACCGTGAAGTTCGAACGGGTCGCCACCTTCACCGGCCTGGAGGGCCAGCAGGTCCGCTGCACCTCCGGGTACCTCTGGCTCACGGTCGAGAATGACCGGGACGACCACGTGATCCACCCTGGCGATGCCTTCCTGGTCCCCAACCGTGGCACGGTCATCGTGGGCGGCAAGGGGGGCTATGTGGTCGAGCCGTACTCTTCCATCGCCAAGGCCGTCTGACCCTTCCGGAATTTCAGCGCTCGGGAAAATGAGGCCCTGGTGGCGATTTCGCCCCAGGGCTTCACTGCGGATCTCCGTCGAAAATCAGGTCCTGGGGTCCGCCCGGATGACGAGCACATCACCCGCCGCCCGGCGGATGACCCGCTCCACGGTGCTGCCGAGATGAAACGCCTCTAGGGCGCTGTGCCCCTTGTGCCCAAGCAACAGGAGGGTATCCGCGTCCGCCTGTTCCGCCAGGCATCTGGCGGGGTTCCCTGTTCGGATCAGCCCTTGGCTTCCCGGATAGGGTTCCAGCCATTGGTCCAGCAGCTTCCGGGCATTCGGTTCGAAGGTCTCGAACCAGGCGGGATCACCCATGGGCACATGGGCGCTGAACAGGGGTGGATCAGGATGCGCCACCACATGGATGGCTGTCAGTGGAACGCCGAGTCGCTGGGCCCACAGGGAAGCACGAGCCAGGGTCACCCGGCTGGCCTCCGAGAAATCGATGCCGACCAGGATGCGCTTCAGCACGGTCGCCTCGCTCATGGCGGGCCCAATGTAGGTCCGTCCCGATGTGGTTCGCGTCACAAGGCGCCGGGCGGAGGCCCGTCCCGGATGGACGATCAGCCCCGAAGCGGGGCGCATTCGCATCCCGCTTCAGGGCTGGAATGGCCCATCTATGCCCTCAGGGCCTTGGCCGCCAGTTCGAGGACATCGGTGGTCGCCACGCCCTCATGGCCGGTCTCGCCGGCCGCGTTGTTCAGCATGACGTTGCAGAAGGGGCAGCCGACGGCGATGGTGGTGGCCTTGGTCTCCAGGGCCTGCTCGAAACGCTCGTGGTTCACGCGCTTGCCCAGGTGCTCCTCCAGCCAGAACCGGCCACCGCCTGCGCCACAGCACATGGTGGCTTCGCCGTGCTTTTCCATCTCCGTGAGCTTCACGCCAGGGATGGCGTCAAGGATCGCCCGGGGCGCCTCCACCTGGCCATTGATGCGGCTGAGGTAGCAGGGGTCGTGGTAGGTCAGGTCCACATCCACGGTCTGTTCCAGCTTCAGCTTGCCCGCCGCGAGGAGCTTCGCCACCAGCTCGGTGCCGTGCACCACCTCGAACTCTCCGCCGAAGGCCGGGTACTCGTTCTTCAGGGTGTTGAGGCAATGGGGACAGTTGGTGATGACCTTCTTCACGCTGTAGCCCTTGAGCACTTCCACATTGGCTTCCGTCGCGGTCTGGAAGAGGTACTCGTTCCCCAGGCGCCGAGCGGATTCGCAGGTGCAGCTTTCCTCGGTGCCAAGGATGGCGAAGGACACCTCCGCCGCCTTCAGCAGCTTCACCAGGGCCTGGGAAACCTTCTGGCCGGCCGCATCGTAGGATCCTGCGCAGCCCACCCAGAAGAGGTACTCGGCCTCGGGATTCTCGGCCATCGTCGGCACCTCGAGCCCTTCGGCCCACTTGGCCCGGTCCACCTTGGCCAGGTTCCAGGGGTTGCCCTGGCGCTCCATGCCCTTGAAGGCCACCTGAGCCTCGGCCGGGAAGTTGCTCTCTTCCAGGGTGAGGTAGCGCCTCATGCCTACGAGCTTGTCCACGAAGCTGATCTGCAGCGGACAGGCCCACTCGCAGTAGCCACAGCTGGTGCAGGCCCAGATGGTGTCCTGGCTGATCCAGCCTTCGAGCTGCTCCTTGCTCCAGGGCGCGACTTCGTCATCGCGCTTCCAGAAGGAGCCTTCCGGCACGGGGCCGCCGATGAGCAGGCGGTCCTCGGGCACGGCCTGATCCTGGCCCATCTGATCCAGGGGCGTGGCCTTCAGGTAGTCGCGGAGGTCATTGCCGAAATCCTTCGGACGGAGCGGCTTTCCCGTCAGCGTGGTGGGGCAGTTCTCCAGGCAGCGGCCGCATTCCACGCAGGTGTAGAAGTCGAGCATCTGCTTCCAGGTGAAGTCCTGGATCTTGTTGATGCCGAAGTGCTCGGCCTCCATGTCCATGGGCTTGAGGTTCTTCTGCGGCTCCAGCTCGCGGAAGTAGATGTTGAAGAGCGAGGTGAAGACATGGAAGTGCTTGGAGTAGGGCAGGAAGTTGGCGAAGAAGTAGAGGACCGCCAGGTGCAGCCACCACATGGTCTTGTAGAGCACCAGCAGGCCTGTGCCACCCAGGGGCCGCAGCAGGTTGGCGACGAAGAGACTGACCGGGGCCCAGGCCTTCCAGGCCGGATTGTGCAGCCAGATGTAGGCGCCATCCGCCAGCAGGTCCGTCACCATCAGGGCGCCGATGAGGCTCAGGGTGGCCCAGGCATCCCAGGAATTCTCCAGCCGCCAGGGCTTGATCACCAGGCGCCGGAAGGCGGCCAGTCCCAGACCCAGGAGCACCAGGGCCTCGAATACATCCTTGGTGGTCTGGTAGCCGTACCCGAAGCCCCCCAGGGCCTCGGTCATGTGGAAGGCAGGGAAAAGGCCCTCCAGCACCAGACCAATGGAGCGCAAGGACAGCACGCAGAAGCCCCAGAAGATGAGGATGTGATAGAAGCCCGCGTACTTGTCCCGCACCATGCGCTGCTGCAGCAGCGCCAGGGTGAACACGCCCTTCAGGCGGACCCAGGGCTGGTCGAAGCGGTTGTCCGGCAGGCCGGCCTTCAGCGTGGCCAGCCGTAGCCGGATGGTCCAGGCGAAGAAGCCCAGGGCTCCCAGCGTCATGATCCAGAAAAGCGCGATTTCCAGGGCCTTCATGGGGTCCCTCCATGCGATGAACGTTCATAACGGGCCGCGGCGCGACGTCGAGGTCCCATATATTGTCTCACCCGGCTATCAAGTATGGTGTAAGGCCCAGTGTAGCCGTGGCCATGACAAACTGAAGGCCCGACCTTGGGTCAGCACAGGAGTCGACATTGGCACCTCCCGAACCCCTGCATTTTGAAGCCGCAGTGACCCGTCCCCTGTCCGTGGTCTTCAAGGTTGGCGACCTCTGGGAAGGCCATGACTACACGGTGGAGATCATCGCTTCGCGCCAGGGCCTGGACGGCTTCGACGTGGTGGTGGACTTCCGGGACCTGGAGAGGGCCCTGGACCGCAGCCTGGTCCCCCTGCAGGGACGGCTGCTCTCGGACCTGGGCCTGGACGGCCCCCTGGCCCTGGCCCAACGACTCCTGGCTGAGCTCGCCCCCTTCGTGCCGGTCCCCGCCCGCCTCAAGGAAGTGGCGCTGACGGACGGGACGGGGCGGAAGCTGGCCGTGAGGGCCTAGGGCGGATGCGCCCCTTCATCCCTATTGCCGCCCTCGCGCTCGCTCTGTCACCGCTATTGGTGGTCCATCCCGTGCGGGTCTCAGGACGCAGCATGGAACCCGCCCTCAGGGACGGAGATCTGCGCTGGGCCCTGCGCGCCTGGGCCAGCCACCTGCCGCAACGAGGGGAGATCTGGCTCGTGGAAGGCCCCCATGGCAGCTCGGTGAAGCGGGTGCTGGGCCTGCCCGGCGAGACGGTGACTTGGCGTGGCCCGGATGTCTGGATCAGCGGCCGACGGCTCGATGAGCCCTGGGTCGTCCATCCCGAACGCAATGGGGACGGGCAATCTCTTTGCGGCCCAGGCTACCTGGTCCTCGGTGACAACCGTCCCGATAGCCAGGATGGACGCGCCTGGGGGCCAGTTCCAGCCCAGGCGCTGCGAGGTCGCTTGCTTTAAGGCGCCGTTGCGAAACCTAGGCCCCCAGGTACGCCTTGCGCACCATGTCATTGGCCTTCAGATTCTGTCCTGTGTCCGTCAGCACGATCTGGCCGGTCTGCAGGACGTAGCCGCGGTGCGCGATGGAGAGGGCCATCAGCGCGTTCTGCTCCACCAATAGGATGGTCGTGCCCCGGGCGTTCAGCTCCCGGATGATGTCGAAGATCTGGTCCACCAGCACAGGCGCAAGGCCCATGGAAGGCTCGTCCATGAGCAGGATCTTAGGATTGGACATGAGGCCCCGGGCGGTGGCCAGCATCTGCTGCTCCCCTCCCGACAGGGTGCCGCCCTTCTGCTGGGCCCGCTCCTTCAGCCTGGGAAAGAGGGTGAAGGCGTTCTCCATGTTTGCTTCGATCTGCTTCTTATCATCGAGAATATAGGCACCCATCTCCAGGTTCTCGGTAACCGTCAGAGCCGGGAAGATGCCCCGGCCTTCCGGCACCAGTCCCAGCCCGTGCTTGTGCACCACATTGGGGGCCATATGGTGGATTTCCTTGCCCTCCAGTAGCACCGTGCCCCGGCGGGGATGCAGGAGGCCCGAGATGGACCGGAGGGTGGTGGTCTTGCCGGCGCCGTTGGCGCCGATGAGGGCCACGATCTCGCCCTGTTCGACCTTGAGGGACACGCCCATCAGGGCGTGGATGTTGCCGTAGTAGGAGTGGACGTCGTTCAGCTCGAGCAGGCTCATGGTTTCCTCCTCAGGCCGTATGGGAGGCGGCGGCGCCCTTGCCCAGGTAGGCTTCGATGACCTGGGGGTTGGAGGCGATGTCGGCCGGTTTGCCCTCGGCGATCTGCTCGCCGTGGTCCATGACGTAGATGTGCTCGGAGATGTTCATGACCACCTTCATGTCGTGCTCGATGAGCAGGATCGTGATGCCCAGCTCGTCCCGGATGCGGCGGAAGAGCCGGAGGGCGTCTTCACTCTCGGAAGGATTCATGCCTGCGGCGGGTTCGTCCAGGAGCAGCAGTTTGGGCTGGGAGGCCAGGGCCCGGGCGATCTCCACCCGGCGCTGGGCACCGTAGGGCAGGCTGCTGGCCAGTTCGTTGCCGACGTCCTTCAATCCCACATAGGCCATGAGTTCTTCGGCACGGGCCTGGGTCTCCGCTTCTTCCTTCTGGAAAGCCTTGGTGCGGAAGATGGCCTGAAGGGAATTCTGCTTCAGCCGGGTATAGGCCCCGACCATGATGTTCTCCACCACGGTCATGCCGCCGAACAGGCGGATGTTCTGGAATGTTCGGGCGATCCTCAGCTCGGTGATCTGGTAGGGATGAAGCTTCTCGATGCGCTGGCCTTCGTATTCGATGACGCCCTCATCGCAATGGTAGAGCCCGGAGATCGCGTTGAAGAAGGTGGTCTTGCCGGCGCCGTTGGGGCCGATGATGCTGAAGATCCGCCCCCGCTCGATGTTCACGGACATCTTGTTCACCGCGGTGAGGCCGCCGAAGCGCTTCACCACGTCCTTTGTCGTGAGGATGTACTTGTCGTCGCCCACGCTAGGCCTCCTTCCCTTCCAGGCTCTCGCCTTCAGGTTCTCCGCCGAGTTCCCGCTTGCGCCGGGCCGCGGGCAGCAGCCCCGCAGGCCGGTAGATCATCATGAGAACCAGGACGATGCCGAAGATCAGGCGCTGGTACTTGGTGGGGTCCAGCTGGTTGGAGAGATTCTTCCAGTGGAAGCCCAGGAACACCGCGTCGCTCTGCCGCAGCTGGGACAGGTAGAGGGAGAAGCTCTGCAACACCTGGATGTTCAGCAAAGTGACGACCGTGGCCCCGACGATCACACCGGTGATGCTCCCGATGCCCCCCAGGATGACCATCGTGAGTACGCCCACGGACTGGAGGAAGGTGAAGGTCTCTGGACTCACGAAGGTGCGGCTCGCCGCGAACAGCACGCCCATGGCGCCGGCGAACGAAGCGCCCACGGCGAAGGCGCCGAGCTTGAGCTTGTTGGCGTTGATGCCCATGGCTCCGGCAGAGAGCTCGTCCTCGCGGATGGCGGTCCAGGCCCGGCCCACCTTGGAATCATCCAGCCGGTAGGTGATCACGATGACGGCGATCACCACCAGCAGGGCGATGAGGTAGAACAGGATGTTGTAGGCTTGGTTCTCCGTGACCCGGTGCCCGACCACGGGCTGGATGACCTGATTGAACAGCTTCAGCACCCCCTCCGGCATGGTGGGCCGCTGGATGGGCGTGATGCCCTGGGGGCCGTTGGTGAAGTTGATGGGCTTGTCCAGGTTGTTGGCCAGCTGCCGCACGATCTCGCCGAAGGCCAGGGTGATGACCGCCAGGTAGTCACCGCGCACCCGCAGCACCGGCAGTCCCAGGAGCAGGCCGAGGATCGCGGCCACGATGACCCCCAGGAACACGAACAGGTAGAACCAGTCGGGTGCCAGGAAGAACGGCGTGTTCAAGGCCTTGGTCGTGACCGTGGAATGGAGCAGGTAGGGCTGCTGGGAGCCGAAGAAGGCCCAGAGGTAGGCCCCCACCGCGTAGAAGGCCATGTAGCCGAAGTTGAGCAGGCCGGAGAAGCCCACCACGATATTGAGGCCCAGGGCCAGGGCCGAGAACACCGCGATCTGGAAGATGACCTCCAGATAGAACAGGTTCCGCGCGCCGAGGATGGGCACCAGGACCACCGCCAGGAACACCGCCAGGCCGAGCTGGACGGCCCGGTTCATCTTGAGCCAGTAGATGGAGCTGGCGGCGAACACGAACAGGAGGAACCCCGGGATGGAGCGGGGGCTCGCATAGACCAGGGAGAACCCAAGGATGATGAGGCCGATGGACGCGAAGTAGGGCGTCCGTCCCCGGTTGAGGAAGTCCAGCAGGTTCTGGGATCGGCTCTTGAGGGATTCTTTCATGGAATCCTCCTACGCCTTCTGCGAGACATGCTCGCCGAGCAGCCCATTGGGGCGGAACACGATCACGACGATCAGGATGAGAAAGGCCACCATGTCCTTGTACTCGGCCCCGAAGGCGCCCATGGTGTAGGTGCCCAGGTAGGCCCCCGCGAAGCTTTCGATCATTCCGAGCACCATGCCGCCGAGCAGGGCGCCGGTGAGGTTCCCGATGCCGCCCAGCACCGCCGCGGCGAAGGCCTTGATGCCCGGCATGAAGCCCACGAAGGGATCGATGCGAGTGAACTTGAGGGCATACATGACACCCGCGGCACCACCCAGGGCGCCGCCCACCAGGAAGGTGAGCGAGATCATGGCATTGACGTTGATGCCCATGAGGGCCGCCGTGTTCTTGTCCTGGGCCACCGCCCGGATGGCCTTCCCTACCTTGGTGGAATTCACGAGGTAGTTCAGGGCCACCAGCATGAGCACCGCAGCGATGATCACCACCACGGACTTGACCTGGATGTCGATGACCTTGGAACCGAGCCGGAACAGGTTGATGCGGTCATCAAAGTTGCCGAAGGTCGGAATCACTCGGTAGAACTGGCCCGTGGTGAGGCTTTCCGTCAGGCGGATGAGGTCCTGCAAGGCGAAGGAGACGCCGATGGCCGAGATGAGGGCCACCAGGGTGGGAGAATTGCGCAGCGGACGGTAGGCCACCCGCTCCACCAGCACGGCCATGCCACCCGAGGCCGCCATGCCCACCAGCAGGGCAAGTCCCAGATACATAAAGGCCCCCATGGTCGAGGCCTTCGCCAGGACCCCCATCTTGTTCAGGGCGATGAGGGATTCCACGCCGCAGAAGGCGCCGATGGCGAAGATCTCGCTATGGGCGAAATTGATGAACTGCAGGACGCCGTAGACCATGGTGTAGCCCAGAGCGATGGCCGCGTAGACGAAGCCGATGGTCATGCCGTCGATGAGCACCTGGGGCAGGCTGTTGAAGGTGTAGACAAGGATTCCCACCCCTTGGGTGGCCTGCAGCGCCTGGTCGGCGGCGGATCCCCGGAAGAGGAGGGCCAGCAGCAACATGACCAGGGAGCAGATGGCTCCCGCGCCGGTGACGAACACCACCACTTGGCCGATGGGCAGCAGGAGCTGCCGCAGGTTCCTCGAACCCATGAAAGGACGCATAGGGTCTCCCAAAAAACACCCCCCCTCCAAGGAAGAAGGGGGGGTGCCAAAGCCTGGTGTCTACTTGGGCGGTGCGATGCTGAGGATCTGGTCGATCTTGTTGGCGGACCACTTCGCGGGATCGGCCGAAGTGACCTGGATGACGAAGTACTTGGCCAGGCTCGGATCGCCCTTGCCATTGAACGTCACGGTGCCGGTGATGCCCTTGAAGTTCTGGAGGGCGCGGACGGCCTTGGCCACATCGGCGCGGGCTGGCAGCTTGCCGCCGTTGGCGGTCGTGGCGTTCTCGATGGCCTTCAGCAGGATGGCCGTGCAGTCATAGGACTGGGCCGCGAAGGGCTGGGGGGTGTTGCCGAACTTGGCCTTGAAGTCAGCCACGAACTTGGCGGTATCGGGATAGATGTCGGCGGGGCCGGATACCGTGGAGAAGTAGGTGCCAGCGCCCTGCTGGAGGGAGTCACCGGCGATCTTGGCGGCGTCACCGGAATCGAATCCGTCATCGGAGAGGCACATGCCCTTGAAGCCCTTCTGGCGGGCCTGCTTGAACAACACGGCGGCCTGGTCGAACATCCCGCCGAAGTAGATGCACTCGGGCTTGGCAGAAATGATGGGCGAGAGAATGGCGTCGAAATTGGCCTTTTCTTCCGTCCCGGCGAACCCGACCACCTTGATGCCCTGGGCCTCGGCCTCCTTCTTGAAGTACTCGGCAATGCCCTGCCCGTAGGCGGTCTTGTCATGCAGCACGTAGGCGACCTTCATGCCCTTGGCCTTGGCGAACTGGGCACCGACCACACCCTGCACGTCGTCACGGCCGCAGACGCGGTTCACTTCAGCGTATCCGCGGTCGGTGACCTTGGGATTGGTGTTGGCGGGGGACACATTGCAGAGGTTGGCCGCGTGGTATTCCTCGGAGGAGGGAATCTGCACGCCAGAGTTGTAGTGGCCCACGACTCCTAGCACCGCCGGGTCGGACACGATGTTCTTGGCGTTGGCCACGCCCGTGTCCGGGTTGCCCTGGTCATCGAAGGGCGCGAGCTCGACCTTGAAGCCCATCTTGGTGAGCGGCTCGGAGAGCTGCTCGATGGCAAGCTGAGTGCCGTTCTTGATGTCGCTGCCCACGACGGACGTGGCGCCCGAGAGCGGACTCTGGGTGGCGATCTTGATGGTCTTGCTTTCCTTGTCGCAACCTCCCGCCAGCAGCAGGCATAGCGCCGCGACAGCCGGCGCGAGGGTGGAGATGGGTTTACGCATGGGCTTGCCTCCTGAGGGAATGTGGTTGGGATGCCAGCGGGTTCGGGGGTTGCCGATGGCGTTGAAGAAGGAAGGGGGTTCCACCACTATGGAACGGAACACCAAAATGATGCTGAAGTAGGTAAAGAGAAGGGTCGGTTGGGCAGCCATTAGGTGTACTACACACCCAGGGCGAGGGAAAGGGTTTCTGAAGCCCTTTAATTGGATCGGTCTGGACCAGACTCATCCTCCGATTCAGTCCTTAGAGACCGTTGCCCTGGGCAGACCACTCGGCCGAGAAGCCGCTGATTCTTCACGATTCGGGCGCATCCATCCAGGCAACGGACTGATCCTGGTTTCTATAACTTTCCGACTGGGACACCCTAGTGTGCAAATTCAAATGATTAACCTCGAGTTGCTTAACCCTTATAACCAAACGACAGCCGAGCGGTCCTGAGGCCAGCCTCAGCCAGGGGGTCCAATGCCGCAGTCCCCAGGAAGGCCACGCCACCTACTAGGGTTCCGGGCGTTCACGAGCGAGCTGAGCCACGGCCCCCAAGATGAGGGCTCCCCCCACCAGCCGTAAATATGTGACGGATTCACCCAGGAACACGGTCGCCAGGACCAGCGTGAACACGGGCTCGATGGTCGAAAGGACCGAGGCCCGGACCGCTCCGACCCGTTCGAGCCCCTCGAAGAAGAAAAGAATCGCGAGCACCGTGCAGACCAGGGCGATGGCCACGATCGCAAGCCAGCCCTCCGCGGTTCCAGGTGGATGGTAGCCGCGGACGGATACCACGGCCGCACAAGTCACGGCGGCCGAGCTGGTGATGATGGTGGTGGAGGCCGTGGGGGTCACGTCCTTCGGGAACCGGCTCCCCATGAGGATGTAGATCGAATAGATGAGAGCGGCCAGGACACCGAAGAAGACACCGAGAGGCTTTCCGTCCCCTGCCCTGCCGATCGTAAGCCCGCTGCCCACCAAGGCCACGAGCAGCGCCACCAGTTGACTGGGGGTGATGGGGCGCTTGAAGACAAAACGGGAGAGGAGCGTCACAAACGCTGGATACAGGTAGAGAAGGAGGGCGACCAGTCCTGCGGAGGCGAAAGTCAGCGCGGTGAAGTAGGAGAAGGCCTGGCCGGCATAGCCGATGGAACCCATGACGAGCAGCATCGCCATGCCCCTGCCTCGTGGCAGCTTGATTCCCCTGGCCAGCAGGTTCAACCACATGAGGGCTGCAGCCATGCTGAACCTGAGCAGGAGCAGGGTTGGAACATCCACCCCGGATGCATAGGCCATCCGGGCGAAGATGGCCATGCTCCCGAAACAGGCGGCGGAGGCCAGGATGTAGGGCACGCCGCCCCGGCCCGAGGTCCCTTCCTTCATCTGTGCGAGCCTCCTGCGACCTGGTGGATCCGTCCTGGACCCCTGTCAGGGGATCTCTTCCAGGGTCCGGAGGAAATCGGGATCAGGCTGTACGCCGATGCCGGGCCGATCCGGCAGGGTCATCCTGCCGCCCTCGAACTGGACCCCGCCAACCATGGGATTCTCGGCGTGTTCGAGGCAGGAGTCCAGGTCGAAGAACCGGATGATCGAGTTGGCACAGGCCAGGTGCGCCGCGGCGGTGATGCCCAGCAGCGACTCGGACATGCACCCGATCATGCAGGGGCGGTGGGCGGCCTCGGCAAGGTTCGCGATCTGCTGGGAGCGGCGGATGCCCCCCGCCTTCGAGAGCTTGAGGTTGAAGTAGTCGGCGGCATCCTGCCGGATGAGTTCCAGCGCCTCGGCAGGCGAGAACACGGCCTCGTCGGCCATGACCGGGATGGAGGTCTTCCGCATGACATGGCGCATGCCGTCCAGGTCGTGGCCGTGGCAGGGCTGCTCACAGAACTCGATATCTAGCTCCTCGAAGGCGCAGAGGTTCCGGACAGCGCTGATGCGGTCCCAGCCCTGGTTCGCGTCGATGCGGAGGATGGTCTCGGGCCCCACAGCCTCCCGGATGTTGCGCAAGCGCCGGAGGTCGCCCTCGAAGTCCAGCCCCAGCTTGACCTTGATGATCCGGAAGCCCATGGCCTGGATGGCCCGGGCCTTCGGACCGGCGGCTTCGGGATCCCCGATGCCGATGGTGAGGTCCGTCTCCATGGGCCTGGGCTGGCCGCCCAGGTAGGCGTAGAGCGGCATGCCAGCGGCTTTGGCGGCCAGGTCGTAGAGGGCCATGTCGATGGCGCTCTTCAGGGTCGTGTTGTGGGGCAGGTAGGCGTCCAGTTCCTCTACCAGCCCATGGATGGCCAGCGGGTTCCGGCCCAGCAGCAGGGGCTTGAGCTCCTTCGCAGCGGCAATATTGATGAGCTGGGTCTCCCCCACCAGGGAGCGATAGGGAGAGGCTTCGCCCCAGCCGCTGAGCCCCTGGTTGGTCCGAAGTTCCACCAGAAGGTTCGTCGCCGTGCTGAGACTCATGGTGGCGATCTTGAAGATGTCCTTCAGGGGAATGTCGAGCTTGTAGATCCGCATACCGTCGATGACGAGCCCGGCGGTTCCCTGTGCGGAATTCAGCATGGCGTTCTCCCCTTCAGTCGCAAGACTGGGCAATGGTGTCAAGCAGGCGGTCCACTTCTTCCTCGGTGTGGAGACCGGACAGGGTGAAGCGAAAATGGCCGCCCGGTGGGCTGCCGGGGTAGTTGATGAAGGGCGGATAAATGCCGTTCTGCAGCAGCAGCGCTTTCAGACGCTGATTCTTCACCGCATCACAGTGGGTCACGGACAGGATGGGCACCGGGGATTGGCAGGAGGGCAGACCCATGGTCCGGAGCCTCACCCGGGCACGGTGGGTCCGTTCCCGGAGGCCTCGGATGATGCCAGGGTGCGCCTCCAGGATCCTGATGGCGCCCAGGGCCGCCGCGGCCAGGGCGGGTGGCATGGGCGTGGCGCCCGTGAAGGTCCGGCTGCGCTCCAGGACCTTGGCCGATAGCCCCGGAGGACCGGCGAGCAGGCCACCGAACGCTCCAAAGGCCTTGGAGAAGGTTCCCGTCTGGAAGCAGGCTTCCGGGGGAACTCCGGCCTCTTCCGGGCTGCCCTTGCCGGTGAGCCCGACGGTCCCCATCCCATGGGCATCATCCACCAGCAGCATTCCGCCCCGATCGCGAACGACGTTCCAGTAGCCCATGAGGGGTGCCAGTTCTCCATCGCCGGGCTCCACCCCATTGGTCAGAACCAGCGGCCTTTCCCTTGGCAGGAGGTGGGCCGCCACAGTCGCCTCGAGGTCCCCGGGGTCGGCGTGATGAAAGACATGCACCCGATCCCGGGGCAGCGTGTCCACTGGTGCCATGAGGCTGGCGTGGGCCTGCGCGTCCACGAAAAAGCGCTGGAAGTCGGGGGCCGTTGCTTCGAGAGCCACCGCGTTCGAAAGGAATCCATCCGAACAGATGACGCAGTTCCCGGTACCGAGGAAGGCTGCCGCCCTGGCCTCAAGCTCGCCATGAAGAGGGTGATTGCCCGTGGTGACACGGCTGCCCGAGGCATTCAGGCCACCCGCCTCGGCCACTGTTCCGAAGGCAGCCAGGACCTCAGGATGATTTCCCAGACGGTGGTAGTCGTTGCCGGCGAAAAACAGGTACCGCTGGTGGTCGAACTCAACCGTGGTCGGATCGATCATGCGGAGTTCGGGACCGAGCGGCATGGAGACTCCGGTGGGCTGGCAAAGGGCACCGGAGGGATCCCCGGTTGTGGAATGGAGGAGGGCGCCCAGAATGTTATTCTAGTAACATCGATTAAACTAGTGACAATTATCAAACACTCCAGGACTCCCAGCATGACCGAACCCGCCATTCTCCAGACCCTGAAGCTGGGCTTTCCCGGCTACACGCCCACCGGGAAGAAGATCGCCAGCTACATGCTTGCCAACCTGCACCAGCTGCCCTTCGAGACGGCCGACAGCATTGCCAGGACCACGGGAACCACCGGGATCTCCGTCGGGCGGTTCCTCCGCCAGATCGGGTTCCAGAACCTGGAAGACCTGAAGCAATCCTTCCGCACCGATTCGGGCCGCCCCTGGATGCAAACGGACCGCCTGGCCTCCTTTCGCCAGCATCCGGTGGGCAGTCAGGCCCTGGAACGCAGCCTGAACCTGGAGCAGGAGGCTCTCCGACATGTGTACCACCTGGCCGCCACCCCGGACTTCGCCCGCATCGCTGACCGGCTGGCCACGGCTGAGGTCATCTTCGTCGTGGGCATCCAGTCCCACAGGGGGATCGCCAATTCCTTCTTCAGTCAGCTCGAGTACATCCGCCCGCGGGTCTACTACGTGGACGGCGCTTCCGGGGCCTACGTGGAGTCCCTGAACTCGGAGTGCGCCACGCCCTACCTGGTCATCTCGGATTTCCGTGCCTATGCCAGCCTGACCCGGCGGTACTGCGAGGCCGCAAGCAGGCGGCGCCTGCCCCTGCTGCTGATCACCGACTTCTACTGCACCTGGGCCCGAGACTATCCCATCGACCTCCTGCAGCTGAAGACCGATGTGGAGCAGTTCTGGGATGCCTGGTCGCCTCTGGCCGCTTTGCAGAACCTTCTGCTTTCGGCGGTGGTGGAGCGCCTCGGGCCGGAGCTCGACAGTCGCCTGGCCCGGAACAGGGAACTGCAGCGGGAATTCGGCCAGTTCGAGCTCTAACCCGTCCCATCGGTGGTTCCGCCACCTCTGGAGCGAAGGTCCGACGTGGCCTGGTCCGGGTTGGGCTACGCTGGAAGGCTGGAGATTCGATGGACCGACTGGTGATCCAAGGTGGACATCCCCTGCGGGGGCGCATCCGGGTGTCCGGGGCAAAGAACGCGGCCCTGCCCTGCCTGGCGGCGGCGTTGCTGACCTCGGAGCCAGTGGCCCTCTCCAACCTGCCCGCCGTGGCCGATATCCGCACCATGGTCAAGGTCCTGCAGGCACTTGGTACCGAAGCCTCCCTGGAGGCCCATGCGGATGGGTATGAGCTGACCGCAAGGCTGGCCTGCGCCGGCAGCGAGGACCCCAAGGCGCCCTACGATCTGGTGAAGACCATGCGGGCCTCCATTCTGGTGCTGGGGCCCTTGCTGGCCCGGTTCGGCAAGGCCACGGTCAGCCTGCCCGGCGGCTGCGCCATTGGCGCCCGGCCCGTGAACCTGCATCTGGAGGCCCTGGAGCGCATGGGTGCCCTCATCGAGATCAGCCATGGCTACATCCACGCCTCGGTGAAGGGACATCTGAAGGCCATCGACCACACCTTCGAGAAGGTGAGCGTGGGCGCCACCGAGAATATCCTCATGGCCGCGACCCTGGCCGAGGGCACCACGATCCTGCGCAACGCCGCCCTGGAGCCCGAGATCGGCGATCTGGCCCAGCTCCTGGTCAGCATGGGGGCCCAGATCGAAGGCATCGGCACCGGCACCCTCACCATCAATGGCGTCGCGAGCCTCCATGGGTGCGAGCATGCGGTCATCCCCGACCGCATCGAGGCTGGCACCTACCTTTGTGCCGTGGCCGCCGCCTGCGGGGACGTGGTGTTGGACCGCTGCGAACCCGAGCACCTCCGCTCCCTGCTGGATCTGCTGGAGCGCTCAGGCTGTGTCATCACCGAGCGCGAAGGCCAGGAGGGACGCCAGCTCCGCGTCCAGCGGGAGCCGGGGCAGAAACTCCGCTCCAAGGACGTCACCACCCTCCCTTTTCCCGGCTTTCCCACGGACCTCCAGGCCCAGGTCATGGCCGTCATGACCCAGGCCTGTGGCATCAGCGTCATCAACGAAGGCATCTTCGAGAACCGCTTCCAGCACGCCATGGAGCTGGAACGCCTGGGCGCCAACCTGAGGACGGACGGGCACACCGCCATCGTCGCGGGACCCGCGGAACTGACGGGCTGCACGGTCATGGCCACGGACCTTCGGGCCAGCGCGGCCCTGGTCATTGCCGGCCTCGTGGCCCAGGGCGAGACCATCGTGGACCGCATCTACCATCTCGACCGCGGCTATTCCGGTCTGGAGAGAAAGCTCCAGGGCGTCGGTGCCTGCATCGAGCGAGTGGGCGGCGGCAGAGTCTAGTCGAACCAGAGTCCAGCAGGAGCCTTCCATGACGGCAGAACCCGCTTCCAACGCCAGTCAGCAGCCCAAGGATCCCTACCAGGGCCAGGTGGTGATCAGCTGGCCCGAACTGCACCGGGACACGCGGTACCTGTCGCGGGTGCTCCACGACCTGGGCGACTGGAAGGGCATCATCGCCATCACCCGGGGCGGGCTGGTCCCAGCGGCCCTCATTGCCCGGGAGCTTGAGATCCGGCTCATCGATACGGTCTGCGTGGTCAGCTACGGCGCCTCCGAAAGCGGTGAGGCCGAGCAGTCCCAGGGGGCCCTGCGCTGGCTGAAGACCATCGAGGGCGACGGCGATGGCTGGCTGCTGATCGATGACCTGGTGGACACGGGCAAGACCGCCCGGGCCGTGCGCGAGCGACTGCCCAAGGCCCACTTCGCGACCATCTACGCCAAACCCCTGGGCCGACCCATTGTCGACACCTTTGTCCGGGAATTCCGGCAGGAGGAGTGGATCTACTTTCCCTGGGACATCGACTACCGCTTCGTCTCTCCCATCAAGACCCGGCCGAAAAGCTAGCGAGCCCGCTCCCCTGGGGCAGCCGAACGGCTAAGGGCTTCCTTTTTCAGGTGGAGAGGATGGCCGGAGGTCCGAGCGATTCCAGGTAACGACCTGCACCGGGCCGGTGGGTTACACTGATTTTACGATCGGGGGATCCATGTTCGGCGAGATGAAGGTCTTTTCCGGGAGCAGCCACCCGGACCTGGCGAGCGGCATCGCCACGCACATGGGCATGCCGCTGGGACGCCTGAAGGTGACCCGCTTTTCCAACGAGAACATCAAGGTGAAGGTGGAGGAGAACGTTCGCGAGGCGGATGTGTTCGTGATCCAGTCCTCCTGCCCCCCAGTCAGCGACCACCTGCTGGAACTGCTCATCCTCATCGATGCCCTTAAATTCGCTTCGGCAGCCCGCATCACCGCCGTGCTGCCCTACTTCCCCTACGCCCGCAGCGACAAGAAGGACGAAGCCCGCATTTCCATCACCGCCCGCCTGGTGGCCGATCTGCTGGAGACAGCCGGGGCCGACCGCGTGCTGACCATGACCCTGCATGCCCCCCAGATCCTCGGCTTCTTCCGCAAGCCCGCCGACCAGCTACTGGCCACGCCCATCCTCTCGAACTATTTCAAGACCAAGGACCTCTCCCGCACCACCGTGGTGGCCACCGACGCCGGCGCCGCCAAGTTCGCGGGCCACTTCGCTAAGCGCCTGTCCGTCCCCATGGCCATCATCGACAAGCGCCGCTTCGACGACTCGGAGACCGCCCAGAGCGTGGCCCTCATCGGCGACGTGAAGGACCGGGACGCCATCATCTACGACGACGAGATCGCCACCGGCGGCTCCATCAAGGAGGCGGCCCGCATCCTGCGCGAGCTGGGCGCCCGGTCCGTGCGAGTGGGCGTCACCCACCCGGTGTTTTCCGGCAAGGCCATGGATACCCTTAAGTCCGCCGAACTGGACGAGCTGGTGGTGACGGACAGCATCCCGGTGACCGCGGAATTCGCCCGCCAGGTGCCCAACCTCAAGGTGCTTTCCACCGCGGCCCTGTTCGGAGACGCGATCCTGCGCATCCACGGCGGGCGCAGCATCAGCGAGATGATGGACTGATGCCCTGGCCCCTCGGCCCCATCGAGGCTACACCCAGCCTCGAGCTGCTGGGGCCCCTGGGTCCTGAGATCGTTGCGGCCTTCACACGTCCGTGCCTGGTGCTGCACCGGGCCTCGGCGATGTACACCGCCCGCATCAGCCTGCTGCTGCTCATGGACCTGGGTTGGGAGCCCCAACTCCGGGCAGGCACCAGCCTCGACGCCTTGTGCGAGGGACTGCCTGATCAGGTCCGCAAGCCACTGGCCTGGATGCTGCCTTTCCTGGCCTCCGAGGGCCTGCTGGATGGGGAAGGCGATGTCTTTCGGCTGAAGGGCACACCGGACCTGGACCTCCTGGGCATCCGTGCCGCCGTGGAGGCCGAGGCTCCCGGCCATGGCGTCAACTTCGATCTGCTGGACGGAGTGAGATCCCATATCCGGCCCTTCTTCACCGAAGGCAAGGCTGGGGAAGGGCTGCTCTTCGACCTGGCGCTGTTCCCCCTCTGGCTGACCTACTTCAGGAACGAGAACCTCGGCTATTTTCCGAACAACCTGCTCACCCTCCTCGCCCTTCGACAGGACCTTCCCGCAGGCGCCCGCGTGCTGGAACTGGGCGCTGGCGCCGGCTCCTTCGCTCAGCTACTCGCCAGGCGTGGTACCGATGAGGACTGGCTGTCGCGCATCGCCGAGTACCGGTTCACGGATGTGGCACCAACCTTCCTGCGCCGGGCCCAGCGGGATCTGAAGATCCTGGCGCCGAGTCTGCCCCTCAGCTTCCAGGCCCTGGACCTGAACCGCCCCCTCGGTGAACAGGGTATCGAGGCGGCCAGTCTGGATGCCATCGTCGGCATCAACGTGCTGCATGTGGCCCAGGATCTGGAAGCCACTCTGGCCGACCTCCGGAGCCGCCTGAAACCGGGCGGACGGCTGGTGCTCGGCGAATGCATGAAACCCCACCTCGACGCGCCGCTCTACCTGGAGTTCTTCTTCAGTTTCATCCGGAGCTTCACCGAGGTCACCCTGGACCCCCGGTGGCGGCCCCGCCACGGCTTCCTCACGCCCGAAGCCTGGAACGATGCCCTGCGCCATGCGGGCTTTCAGGAGGTGTGGCACAACCCGCCGCCGCGCCCCCTCATGGATCTGCACCCGGCGTTCACGGTCGGCGCCATCGCAGCAACAGCCTGACTCAGGGTCTTTCTGAAGCCACGGCTCCAAGGGGTACCACCAGGTGGCGCTTCACCGGCAGGAAGCACATCCCTTCGGGACCTTCGGTGCAGGGCTGGTAGGTGATCCACAGCTGGACGGGCTCAGCCAGGCCTTTTCCCTGCAGCTCCACCTGGACGGTGCCCCGCCAGATGGGGTCGCCGGCCTCGTCCTGCCCGACCGGGGGAGGAAGGGTGCCAAGCCGCAGGGTGCCGGGCGAGCCCAGGACCACGCCGAAGGAGTGCGTCTTGAGGTGAACCCCCTTGGGCACCTTCACCATGAGGCTGCCACCCGAGACCGACAGGACCACATCCTTCACCGGATCGAAGGCGGGGCCCGCCTGGAGCAACACCGAAAGGCACACCGTCAGCACACCAGGATGCCATTTCATGTCAGTGCCCTCCTGGCAGCGTGGCGATTCGCGCCAGGCCTGAGGTGACCAGAAGGTCCCCCGCCTCGGTGATGAGGGCGCCTTCCACGGAGGCCGTGGACTCCAGCAGTCGCAGCCCCCGGTCGGTTCCCAGCAGGAAGGCGGCGGTGGACAGCTGGCCCGCCTGGAAGGCGGTGGGCGCCACGACGGTCACGGAGGCGATGCCCCGGGCGGGTCGGCCCGTGGTGGCATCCAGGATGTGGTGGTAGCGGACGCCATCCGCCTCGAAGCAGCGCTCGTAATCCCCGGTTGTGGCGACGCCGCAGTCCTCCTTGGCCCGGATCGCAAGTCGGAACCGCCCGGGGTCCCGGGGATCCTGCACGCCAACCACCCAGGGCTGTCCGTCGCCGCGCCGTCCCAGGGTGCGCACATCGCCAAGGAAATTGACCAGGGCAGATTCCACACCTTCTTTCTTGAGCAACTCCGCCACCCGGTCCGCCGCGTATTCCTTGCCGACGCCACCCAGGTCAACTTCCATGTCTTTCCTGGCTAGACGCACGGTGCCGTGCTGCATCACCACGGCGCTGGCATCGACGCGGGGAAGCAGAGCCGCGAGGTCCTCATCCGAAGGCACCACCGCCTTCCGGAAGTCCCAGACCCGCCGCAGCACACCCACGGTGGGATCGAAGCGGCCCTCGGTGAGCGCCGCCAGAGCCAGGGCTGCGCGCAGGAGTGTTTCCGTTTCCTCGTCGATGGCCACGGGGGAACCACCGGCCTCGTCGTTGATCTCGGACACCACGCTGGTGGGCCGGTAGCGGGAGAACTTGGCTTCGATGCGCCGGGCTTCGGCCACGGCTTCGCGCATGAGGACCGTCGCCGATTCCTGGCCGCGATGATCCACGAAGCGGACCTCCGCTGAGCCGCCCATGAGGGGGAAGTGGGCGGTATAGAGGGTCCGCCCCTCCACGGGCGTCAGTACCGCCATTTCAGGCCCAGGGTGAGGGTGGTCGTGTTCACATCGGCGGCCGAGGTCGTCGGGCCCGCGTAGACCGCTGGAGAGCTCAGGGTGGCCGCGGTCTGAAGCGGCGTCAGCTGGTTCCTGCCCTGCTGGAACTGGTAGCTGCCACCGAAACTCAGGGTCAGGTCATTGGTGAGGTCCACCGATACGCTGCAGCCCAGCAGGATGCTGTCCATGGCCGAGAGCCGGTAGTCGGCGGACATGTAGGCCTGGGGTGCGGCGAACTGAGCTCCGTAGAAGGAGGCCGCGCTCTGGGAATAGAAGCGGAGTCTGGGCGTGAGGATCCAGCCGTCATCGATGTGCTGGTCATACGTGAAATCCAGGGTGTGGGCCTTGATGCCCCAGTCGTCCCGGTAGTAGCGGTAGGTGGTCTTGAGGGCGCCGTCCCATTCGAAGTAGTGGGCCTGCTTGATGAAGAAGGCATCTCGCACCCGCGTATCCGGGCGGCGTTCGGACACGGTGGTGGTTCCCACCGGCACGATGAGGTAGGGCTCGTTCAGGTCCCCCTTCAGGTTCATCCTGCTGGTGCCCACATCCAGGAGATCGTTTTCGCCCAGCACCCAGGTCCAGCCCAAGGCGTATCCATGCTCTTTCTTCGGGAACTGCAGGTTCGTGGTGACGGGCGCCACCGTGTCGTCGGACCAGGAGAGGCCATAGTGCAGGGTGCCCCGGCCCTCGAACATGGTCCAGGCGTCCGAGATGCCGGATCCCCGGGCGGTGTAGTCCTTCTCCACTGAGTGGGACAGGTCCACCGTGGGCAGGTGGGCCCCCAGCCGGAGGCTGTAGGTGATCCCCTCGGCTTTGCGCTCATCCCGGAACTGGGCCATGGGGATCTTGCCCGCAGCATTGGTGCTGGTGTTGCCTGAGGCCGAAGTGCTGGTGGTCACGCTGAGGGTCGGGTAGGCCCCGGTGGGCGAGGCCCCAGACACGCTGTCGTGGGCCAGCAGCAGATCGATCTGGCCGAGGGCCTCGCCGAGATCCTGGTGGAGCAGGAAGGTGGGGTTCGACACCTGGGTGCGGCCATCGGATTCGCTGTAGAAGAGGTAGCGGAATTCGACGGAAGACTGGGCCCGCGCCACCCGGCCACCGAGCATGCCGAGACCCGCGACCATCCAGGGCATGCCCCGCAGGACCTGCCGCCCCCGCCGCCGTGCCAGTCGGGTTCCCTCAGTTGCAGCCACAGCCGCCTCCCGCCGCGCCGCCGGTACCCGCCGCCGCCTCCTTGCTGGCGTGGATGTGCTCCCTCTGCATGAGGGTGAGCCGGTCCCCATCCAGGCTCATGATGGGATCGGCCAGATGACCTCGCCGCCAGGCCTTCAGAGAGCCGGTGGCCTGCAGCCCTGACGCCACACGCACGTCCCTTCCCGAACCACCACCCTCAAGCAGTGCCGCCACCGCGTCGGCCTCCTCCCTGGCATGGGAGCCCCCCTCGAAGCGGGCTGCAATGCGACCTTCCCGGTCGATGAGAAAGGTGGTGGGCATGGCCACGACCTTGAAGGCCTCTCCCGTCAGCCCCGCCGGATCAGGCAGGATGGGGAATCCCACGGGCACCTTTTCCAGGAAGGCGCTCATGGCCCCCCCATCCGAGTCCAGGGAAATCCCCACGACCTTGAGCCCCTGGGGGGCGAACCGCCGCTGGATGCCATCCAGGTCCGGCAGGCTCTTGCGGCAGGGCCCGCACCAGGAGGCCCAGAAATCGATCAGTACGACCTGGCCCCTGAAGTCGGCAAGCGAGAAGGCCTTTCCGGACAGGTCCTTCAGCTGGACGGAAGGCGCCGGTTCTCCCTTCCCTGCCGCCCCCAGGGTGGTACCGGCCAGCAGGAGAAGGACGACCATCAGAGGTCGGGCTCGGAGACTCGGGAATGGGCCGTGCATGGAACTCCAGAGGCAGAACGACCCGGTGGGTTGCAGCCATCGGGTCCCAAGGGGTTGAGCAGGACTGTGTCCCTAATCTTGTGCCAGAAACACCGGGAAGGATCCCTAAAAAAATGTTCCAACACTCATCTGGCATTCAGGGCGAAATTGATGGGCCGGAGCCGGAGGGTCAAGACCTTCAAGTCAGGGGTCCCTCCTGGTGCGGCCTTGCCCCGGCTGACCATACTGGTCCATGGCTTCCACCCTCCGGGATCTGCTGATCCAACGCGCCGCGCGGTTGCAGGACCGCCCCGCCCTCACCGCTCCGGATTGGGGGACCTTGAACTACAGCCAGTACCGCAACCGGGTCGAGGGGGTGGCCAAGGGTCTGCTGTCCGCCGGGCCTCACTCCAGCGTGTTCAGCGCCACCGGCACGGCCTGGGACTGGGCCGCCGAACTGGCCGCCGCCGCCTCGGGCCTGACCTGGGATGCGGCCGGATCCCGGGTGACTTCCGATGTGCTGGGCGGGCCACGTTTCAACGACGAAGCCGGCCGGGGCCCCTACCACGCCCGGGAGCAGGTGGTTCAGGCGGAGACCGTCTACAGTCCCGGACTCAGCCACGGCGAAATGCTGACCAGGCTGCGTCGGCTCAACGTGGAGCTTGGATGGGACCATGACAGCCGGGTGGAGCTGCCCTGGGCCCAGGCCGGAAGCCCAGATATCCGTGCCGCCCTGTGGTGCGCCCTGTACGCCGGCGCCCATGCCGTCCTGGGCTCTGCATCAACCTGGGATGCGAGGCCCTTTCACGACTTCTGGTCAACCCCACGGACCCTTGGGACCTGAGGCCCGGCAACCATTTCTCTTGCCATTGGACAATCACTGGCCAATTCTTTGGACGGGAGGTCCCCATGGTCCGCGCCACATTCCGCAAAGCGCTCCAATCTCCGCACCCTGATAGTGGTCACCTGGTGAAACCCGAGCGGCTGCACCTCGTGCTGGAGACCATCCGGGATGCGGGCGAGCGGGGCATCACCAAGGCGGGCCTGGCCCGCCGCCTGGGCGGCGTGGCCATGCGCACCGTGGACCGGGCCATCCAGGTGCTGGAAGCGCAAGGTGCCCGCTTCGGCAAGGCCCGGGAGGGCCGGCCCGCCCTCATTCACTTCACTCTGGAGAAGGCCCCGGACTGGGACAGCCGCATCACGCCCCACGCCCGCATGGCCCTGGAGGTGGCCCTCATGGCCCTGGAAGGCACGGCCACTGAGCTCTGGTTCGATCAGTTGGAGGGCTTGCGGGCCCTGGCGGACAGCCACCTGAGCAACCGGGACCGCGACCTCTTCCGGGCCCTGCAGGAACACGTCTGCGTGCGCGGCGGGGCCGACGACCAGCAGGCCCTGGACACCAGGATGCTCACCCAGGTGCTGCTGGCCCTGGGTCATCCTGAAGGCCCCCGCGAGCTGGAACTGACCTACAAGGCGGCCTCCACGGGCCGCACCAGCGCCCGCATCGTCGTGCCATTCACGCTCACCCACGACGTGTTTTCCGGCGGCGCCTTTTTGTTGGCCTGGGATCCCGCCAAGCAGGAGCCCCGGCACTTCCGCCTGGCCCGCATCGAGGAGGCGAAAGCCCTGAGCAAGCGCGGACTCATCCCCGACAAGGTCCCCCTAGAGCAGGCCCGGGAGATGCAAATCGGCGGCTGGTTCAGTCTTGGCTCCCCCTTCCCGGTGACGGTCCGTGTCGGGGGCACCAACTGGCCCCAGGCCCTGCTGGACGCCCCCCCCGCCCTGCCCGGCATCGCCGTCCGGAAGCTGAAGGGCGGTACCGTCATGCTGGAATTCCTGGCTACTGAGCTCAGCGGGCCCACCCGGTTCATCCTGCAGTTCGGGGCGGAAGCGGAAGTGCTTGAACCGCAGGCACTCCGGGACCACCTCGCGGGAATCCTGAAGGCCCTGGCGGCCAAGTACCGGTAGAGGCCACTCCCCACCATTCCCCAGATGCGAAGGCCCTTGGGTGGCCGTGTCCTTCTGGTCCGTGCCTTTAATTACGTTGATGAACGGTTGTGTCGAGAAAGTGCCCATGGCCCGCGAGACCAAGGGATTTCTATTTCAGGACTGCCAGGACAACCCCCGACCGGCCTTCGGTGGCGGGGCAGCTTGGCTGCGGGGTGGCCTGCGTGCGGGGTGGCCTGCGTGCGGGGACTGCGTGGATTCTGGCCTGCCTGTTCCTGGTGGTGCCCCTCCGGGCCCAGAGCCTGGCCATGCACCGGTTCGACAACCGGGAGGGCATTCCACAAAGCCAGGTCGGGTCCCTGCTTGAGGACCGGCAAGGGTTCATCTGGGCCAGCACAGCCGACGGACTGGCCCGGGTCGGACCGAACGGCTCCCAGATCTTTGATGCGAGGAACGGACTCAAAGCCAAGGACATCACGGCACTGGTGGAGGACCGGGAGGGCGCGATCTGGGTGTCCACGGCCGAGAACGGGGTCGCGAGAATCCGGGGCAGACAGGTCAGCATTTTCGGAGTGAATGAAGGCCTGCTCAACGAGAACATCCACAGCCTGGTCGAGACGCGGCAAGGGGTGGTGCTCGCTGGATCGCACCAGGGACTCTTCCAGAAACGGGGGGAGCGATTCGAAAAAGTTCCCCTGCCTGAGCCCTGGTCATCCAGCCCCATCACCGCCCTGGCGGTGGACGGCGGGGATTCGATCTGGATCGGTTCCAGACATGGGGCTCTGGCTCGCTGGGATGGCGCAGAATTGAAGAAGATCGAACTGCCCCCGCAGGCTGAGTCTGGCACGGTCCTGGGACTCAAGGTCGATCCTTCAGGCCTGCTCTGGGCTCTTCAGTCTGAACGCCTGCTTATGCAGACCAGGGAGGGGTCCTGGAGCGTGGATCCTTTGCCTGGGTTGCCGCCCCTGGTCGTGTTGACGAGCTTCTCCATCCAGGCGGATGGGGAACTCATCCTGGTGCTGGGATCCGATGGTCTCTACCTGAGGCGCCCTGGGGGCAGCTACGGGATTCTGAATGCCCGAGGATTGCCCTGTCGCGCCGCGATCAACTGCGCGCTCCGGGACAGGCACGGGGCCTTGTGGATCGGGACCGATGGGGACTACCTCTGGACCCAGCCATTCCCGGGCCTGCAGAGTCTGAGTCGCCATCCGACTACGGGCACGGACCTGGGGCTTGGAACGGTGACCTGTTTCCTGGAACTGCCCGGCAACCGCATGCTGCTGGGAAGCAACACCGGTGTGTTCCTGTGGGAGGAGGGCAAAGGTCTCATCCAGCAGTGGCATCGACAGGATGGACTGGCGACCGAGGATGTCTGGGCACTCCTTCCCGATGAAGAGCGGGGCGCCTGGGTCGGCACCATGAAGGGCCTGCACCGCCTGGGCCCGGGTGGCCGCCTCCTGCCGGGTCCCAAGGAGCTGGCGAAGGCCTATGTCCAGTGCCTGGTCCGAAGGAGCGACCGTCTCTGGGTCGGGACAGACCAGGGCCTCGCCGAACTGGACCTCAAGGGCCACTTCCTCAAGCTCCACGACCAGATCAAGGACACGGGCTATTCCGCCGTGCACTGCCTGTTCCCCCGGGAGTCGGACCTGCTGGTGGGCACGAGCCTCGGCCTGTTCAGCTTCAAGGACGGTGCCTTCAGCCGGCCCTATCCCGGCAATCCTGCCGATAAGCTGCAGGTCCTGGCGATCCATGAGGACCCCCAGCACCGGCTCTGGATCGGCACCTCCCAGAGCCTGTTCACGCGGGAACCCAAGGACGGGGCGTGGGCGGTGTCCAACCTGTCGGCTGGGGGACAGCCCCTCTCTGGCATCACCTGGATTCGCACCCTTTCGAAGGGAGCCACCGCCATCGGACATACGAAGGGCGTCACCTTCGTCAGCCCCGAGGGCGCCGTCTTCCACCTGACGCGACGCATGGGGTTGCTCTCGGATGAGACCAACCAGGACGCAGCCCTGGAGGACAGTCACGGCCGGCTCTGGATCGGCATGGTGGGGGGAGCCTGCCTCCTTGACCGCCTGGAGGCTTTCCCGGCTTCGGTCCCTCCGACACCGGTGGTGCTGGATCTCACCTGGGAGCGGGGATCCTTCTGGCTGCCCAAGGATGTGACGCTGCCTCCCGGCTTCACGAATCTTGCGGTGCATGTCGACGCCGGATCACCCAATTCGCCTTTCCCAGTTCATTTCGAGGCCAGAAGGGAGGGGGCCGATTCCCCGTGGCTCCCCCTCGACCCCGGCCTCGGAGGGATCTATTACGGCGGTCTGGGCTACGGCACGCATCGACTGGTTTTCCGGGCGAGCTTCGACGGTGCGGATTGGCGCGAAACCAATCCGATCGAGATCAGGATCCAGCCGCCCTGGTACCTGACCCTGTGGGCGAAGGGCGCATTGGCACTTCTGGTGTTCATGGGTTGCCTCGCCCTGGTCATCCAGCGGGTCCGTTTGCTCGAACAGAACAACCGGGACCTCGAAGCGAAGGTCCTGGTCCGTACCAGGGAGCTTGAGGGGAGAACCCAGGAACTGGCCCTGCGGAACGAGTCCATGCAGTGGATCCACCGCGAGCTTCGCAGCACGCTCGAATCCAGGATGCAGATGATCAACACCGTGAGCCACGATCTCAGGTCGCCCCTGACCACGATCCAGCTGAGCGTGGACAGGGTGCAGGAATTCACCGACGGCATGAACCCCAAGGTGATGAAAATATTTGGTGTTCTGGCCCATGAAGCCAAGCGGCTGGACAGCATCATCAAGTCCGTGCTGGACCGGAACCGGGGCGATTCCCTGGCTGACCAGCTGTCCTTGAAGCTCTCCTCCCCGAGGACGATTCTGGAGAACGTGGAAGATTCGCTGACGCTCAAGGCGGAATCCCGAGGCCTTCGAAGCTATCTGAGCCTCGATCCGGCCTCCCTGGACGTGAACATTCTCCTCGACCCCGCAGCGATGCAACAAGTGCTCTTCAACCTCGTTGAAAACGCGCTGAAGTTCACGCGCTCACCGGGAAAAGTGGGCGTGCGCTGCTCGATCCGTGAACAGGAATGGGTTCTGGAAGTCTGGGATACGGGGAGAGGCATCCCCAAACATCTCTGTGCCCAGTTGTTCAACCCCTTTGAACAGGCCCAGGACAAAGATGCGAAGAAGGGGTGGGGGCTGGGACTGTATATCTGTCGATCCATTGTCGAGGCCCATGGAGGACGCATCGAAGTGGAAAGCGTGGTCGCGGAAGGGTCGGTCTTCAGGGTCACCCTCCCGATCGTCCAGCCCCAGATCGAGTCCAATGAAGCCCTGGATATGGATGCCATTCTGCACTTGGCGCCCGGGGGATCCACCGGCCCGGATCGACCCCATCCTGAGCCTTGATCTTGCCACTTTCACCACATTGGGACCCGCAGGGTCTCCAGCCTGGCCAGTACTCGTGGTACCGCTGGATGGCTCAGAAGGGAATCACCGAGCAGCGATAGAACTCTGTCGGAAAACCGGATCGGTGCGCAGCCCTCCCTCGCGATTCCCAGGACCGCCAGAAAAGGCTTCATTCTGCGATGCACTCAGAGGATCATCAGCCAGGATGAGCGGAAATCTGCAGGTGGTGGCTTCGGACTTGCGCGGCCTGTCCAGGCTGGCAGTGGACGCGACGATCGGAGTCACGGACCTGGTCGAGGCCATGCACCACAACGTCCGCCACCCGGCTGACACCCGCAGGCTTGAACGCTCCGAGGAGCATGGCGTCATCGAGGGCATGGTCTACGGGACCATCCGTCTCCTGACCCGCGCCGTGGGCAGTGGGGTCGAGGCCCTCCTGTCCATCGTGGGGGCCGCCCTTCCAGACGGTGGCCCAGCACTTTCATATCGTCACGAAGCCTTGCGGGCGGCCCTGAACGGCGTGGTGGGGGATCACCTGGCAGCCACGGGCAACCCCCTGGCCATCGTCATGAGCCTGCACCATGAAGGCCGCCCCTTGGTCCTGGAGAAATCAGCCCTGGCCACGACCATTCCCAAGCCAGGTTCGCGCCTGCTGCTCCTGATCCATGGACTCTGCCGGAATGACCAGCAATGGACCCAGAACGGCCGGGATCCCGTCAACGACCTGGCCAGGGACCTGAACTGCACGCCCCTCTACCTGCGCTACAACAGCGGTCTGCATGTGTCGACCAACGGAAGGGCCCTGGCCGACCTCCTCGAATCCCTGCTCACAGAGTGGCCCGAGCCGGTGGAGAGCCTGACGATCCTCTCCCACAGCATGGGTGGCCTGGTGGCCCGCAGTGCCTGCCGGCAAGCCCAGGAAGCCGGCCAAGCCTGGCCGGCTTCCCTGCGGCACCTGGTCTTCCTCGGCACGCCCCACCACGGCTCACCACTCGAGCGATGGGGGCACTGGGTCGACCGCATCCTGGAGGCCGTCCCCTTCGCCGGTCCCCTGGCCAGGCTGGGGAAGGTCCGCAGTGCCGGCATCACCGACCTGCGTCATGGCAACCTTCTGGATGGGGACTGGCAGCCTCCGGCTGGCCTGAAGGCCGGAAAGGACCGGCGAACCCATGTGCCTCTACCCGAGGGCGTGCACTGCTTCGCCCTGGCCGCAGTAACGGGCACTCATCCAGGTTCCCTGAAGGGGCGGCTGCTGGGAGACGGACTGGTCCCCTTGGACAGTGCGCTCGGGCGCCACCGGGATCCCCGGCGCTGCCTTGACTTCCCGGAGAACCAGACCTGGGTCGGTCACGGGATGGGCCACCTGGACCTGATCACCCGGCCCGAAGGGTACGAGCAGATCCGTCGCTGGCTGAGGGACGACCCGTCTGTCCGTCGACCCTGTTCCCAGCCTGACCAGCGACTCAGGGGGAGCGGATCTTCCGCCCCCCCTGGCGCTTCGGCAGGCTGAACCCTATTTCTTCGCGACCTTTCCCGCGCCCAGGTCCCGCAGCGCGATCTGACCCTGGCGGCCGTAGTCGATGGCCTCGCCGAGGATGCGGGCGGCCTCCTGGGGGGCGTGGAAGCCCATGGAATTCTCGGCGTTGACCCAGTCGACACGCCACTGGGCCTTGCGCTGGAGCTCGAAGATGGGCTGCAGCTTCGCGTCATCCACACCGGTTTTCTTGGCGGCGACGATGTCGTTGATCAACTGCACCACGGCATCCTCGGCGCGGTCCATGAGGGCCTTGGTGCGGTCCTGGATGGCCACGACCCGGGCCTTCAGCTCTTCCTCGGGAAAGCGGTGGCAGGTCTGGCAGGAGCGGGAGATGTCCAGCAGGGGGCTGCGCACATGGTGGTTGCTGATCTTGATGGCGCCTTCCCGCACGTAGGGCATGTGGCAGTCGGCGCAGGAGACGCCGGATCGGGCGTGCACACCCTGGCTCCACATCTCGAACTCCGGGTGCTGGGCCTTGAGCACTTCGGCACCCGTGCTCGCGTGCTTCCAGTCGAAGAAGCGGTGGCCGTCCGCGAACTTGTAGTCGTTGTAGAAGGCCTCTTCCTGTTCGACCTTCAGGCCATTGTTCCAGGGGAAGAACAGGGTGGCCTTGGGGCCGCAATAGTACTCCACGTGGCACTGGCCACAGACCATGGAGCGCAGCTCCTGGCGGGAGGCGTCGCGGTTGGCGTCGTAGGGGGTGGCCCGGTCGCCCTTGCGCCACTTCTCGATGGAAGGCAGGTGGGGCACCGGCTCCTGGCTGGTTGCCAGGGCCACGATGCCGCGAATGAAGCCGGGCTTGGTGACCCGCAGGCCCATGTTCTTGGGATCGTGGCAATCGATGCAGGCCACGGCGTGCTTCACGAGCTTGGTGGCCTCGGCATAGGGCATCTTGCAGATGGCCTCGAAGCCGGCCATGAGCTGGGCCTGGGCGTTGGGGCTGGTGAAAGCTTCGTCCAGGCTGCCGGGGGCCCCCTTCTGCAGTCCGGCCTCGCGGTAGGCCACGGTGTTGGAGGCATGGCAGTGCATGCAGGCGCCGGTCTGGGGTTTGGTGGTCACGCGCTTGGTGTTGCGCTGGTCCTCCAGCATGTAGGCGTGGCCCTGGCGCTGGTTGAAATCGATGGCGAAGGCATAGCCGTCGAAGATGCTCACCAGCCGGGGATCCTCCTGGATGCGGCTCTTGGGCAGACCCTCGCTGCCGGCGCCGCCATACTTGGTGCTGTACTTCTCGGCGGTGCGTTTGTAGGCATCCAGCTGGCTGGGGAAGTTCTTCCCCCAGATGGCCGGGTCGACGGTCTTCTCGTCGAGGTCCACCACCTTGAGGCTGGTCTGGCGGGCCTCGGCCTTGCGGCTGGAGATGCTGGAAAACAGGCTCATCACCAGGACGGTGGCCAGAGCGGCGGCACCGGCCAGGAGGCCCATGCGGCCCCAGGGACGGGATGGCTGAGGGGTGGGGTTGTCGGTCATCGGAGGGATCCTCCCGTGCGGGTGGCACGTGTCATCGGGTTGGGGTCAGGAAGGGCAGCGCGTGAAAGAAGGTGTCAGCGGGCGGAGCCGTGGCCCACGCCCTGGTGGCAGCGGACACAGCCGTAGAGGTCGGCTTTCAGGGCCGGGTCGGTGGGCACGCCCAGGGTGCCGTGGGCGGTGATCTCATCTGCGAGATCGCCATGGCAGCGGAGGCAGTTGTCCTCCAGCACCTTGGCATTGCCAGGCTTGATGCGGACGGGCTCCTTGAAATCCAGGAGGGTGAAGGCTTTGGAGTGGTGGTAGCCGTTGCTGGCCTTCACAAAGAACTTGTTCACCACGTTGTCGTGGGGCAGATGGCAGTCGTTGCAGGTGGCCACCGCGTGGTGAGAGGCGTGCTGCCAGCCGTCGAACTGCTCCCGCATGATGTGACAGTTCACGCAGACTGCAGGGTCGTTCGACAGATACGAGGTGCCGTGGGCCGAGACGAAGGTGTAGGCGCCGGAACCAAGGAGAATCCCCAGGAACACGCTGAAGGCCAGGCTGAAGAAGAAGAATCGGCGCTTTCCGGTCACGGGGCATCCAATCGAGGTGCCGGGCACCGGCCAGGCACAAAGGAAAGGATGAAAACAAAATCAGGACCAGTCAATCCTAAATTTAAAAGACTCACGGGTGGTCAAGGCGCCAGCAGGCACTCATAATTGCCCCGCAATTCATTTAACTATTTTAATTGGATAAATTAGAAACACATTTTTCGATCGAGTCAGGCGATTCCACAGGGAGCATTCCCGCCTCCCTCCCCGGATGGAGCCGGGCCATGTCATGCGATGTGGATTTTTAGGAATGATTTGTCTGTTTTTTTTCAACCTGACAAGCCCGTGAAAGTTCCACTTCAAATCTTCCGGCCCGGTACTACACTGTCGCTGCCTCAATAGACTAGGTATACCGCCTTGGTTCGATTTGAGCACCCGACGACCCCACGGTTCCTGCACGAGCAGGACCCTGACCTCACCTGGAGGGAGCAGCCCATGCGCAAGCCCATCCATTACGTCCTGGCCTTCGCCATCCTTGCCGGGCTGCCTTCGACCGGTTCCGCCGGCGAGCGCTCGGAAATCCCCGAGAAGTACAAATGGCGGCTCGAGGATATCTACGCCACCGAGCAGATCTGGCAGCAGACCCTGGACGCCGCCTCCGCCCGGCTGCCCGGCCTGGCCGCCCACCGGGGCCACCTGGGCGATTCCGCCTCAGCGCTGCTGGCCGGCCTGGACGCCGTGAATGCCATCCAGATGGACTTGGCCAAGCTCTACACCTATGCCAGCTGCCGCTCAGACGAGGACACGCGCCTGGCCCGCCCCCGTGAGCTCAAGCAGGGAGCCCAGAAGCTCGGCGTGGACCTCGGCGCGGCCATCTCCTGGGTCAGGCCGGAGATCCTGTCCCTCGATCCGGCCAAGGTGCGCGGCTTCCTGGCCCAGGAACCCAAGCTGGCGCCTTATCGCGTCTACCTGGAAGAGGTGCTGCGCTGGAAGCCCCACACCCTCACGGCCGCCGAGGAGCAGGTCGCGGCCCTGGCCGGGGACCTCACCGACACGGGCCAGACCAGCTACGGCACCCTCAAGGATGCGGACCTGCCCTACCCCATGGTGAAGTTCTCTAGCGGCGAAGTGCGGCTGGATGCGGCCGCCTTCAGCTTGCACCGGGCCTCCAAGATCAAGGCAGACCGGGATCTCGCCTTCCAGAGCTTCTTCGGCGCCATGAAGGGGTACGAGCGCACCTTCGGCACCACCCTCAATGCCCAGGTGAAGGGCCATGTCTTCGATGCCAAGGTCCACCGCTTCGACAGTGCGCTGGATGCGGCCCTGTTCCAGAACGACATCCCCACCAATGTCTACACCCAGCTGGTGGCCGATGTGCGGCGCAGCCTGCCCACGCTCTTCCGCTTGTTGAAGCTGCGGCAACGGATGCTGGGCCTCGACAAGCTCCGCTACCAGGACCTCTACGTCCCTCTGGTCGACAAAGTGAACCTGCACTTCGAGCCGGACGAAGCCAGGGCCATCACCCTGGAGGCCGTGGCGCCCCTGGGCGCGTCCTATGTCGCCACCCTGAAGTCTGGCTTCGAAAGCCGTTGGACCGACTTCCTGCCCAGCCCAGGGAAGCGGTCGGGTGCCTACTCCACCAACGGAGTCTATGGCGTCCACCCCTTCCAGCTGCTCAACTTCAACGGGCAGTACTTGGATCTCTCGACCATGGCCCACGAGTGCGGCCATTCCATGCACACCTTCCTCTCCTGCCAGAACCAGCCCTTCCAGACCTCGGACTATCCCACCTTCGTGGCGGAGGTGGCCTCGACCCTCAACGAGAACCTGCTGCTCCACCACATGCTGGGGAAGGCCAAGGACGACGGCACGCGCCTGGCCCTGCTGGGGAACTACCTGGACAACCTGCGAGGAACCCTCTTCCGCCAGGCGATGTTCGCCGATTTCGAACTGCAGGTGCACCAGCGGGCCGAGCGCGGCGAGCCCCTCACCGGCGAGGCGCTGTCCGCGCTCTACCTCAAGCTGCTGCGCGAGTACCACGGCCACGACCAGGGCGTCTGCCAGGTGGATGATCTGATGGCGGTGGAATGGGCCTACATCCCCCACTTCTACCTCAACTTCTACGTCTTCCAGTATTCCACCAGCATCGTGGCCTCCACGAGCATCGCCAAGGCCCTGCGCGAGGATCTGAAGGCGGGCAACACCAGGGTTCGCGATGCCTACCTGGGAATGCTCTCGGCGGGCAGTTCCAAACCGGCCATCGACCTCCTCAAGGGTGCCGGCGTCGACATGACCACTTCGGCCCCCTTCGACAAGGCCATCGCCGAGATGAACGGCATCATGGACGACATGGAAAAGATCCTGGCCCACCAGGCCAAGAGCAAAAAGTAGCCCGGAACCCAATGTTCGTATACTGGGCTGGTCCGGAGCGACCATGTCCCAGCCCACCGAACTTCCTGAACTCAGCGCTGAAGAATGGACCTTCATCCAGAATCTGAGGGCCTTGCCCGACGAGGCCCTCAGGCGGCGCGTGCACGCCTCGCTGAACGAACTGCTCTTCTTCTTCCGCCATCCCAAGTGCGAAGGGATGGGGGTGGAGGGCTTCCCCTGCGGGGACCCTAAGTCCTCCTGCGAGGAGTGCCACCAGATCTGGGACATGCTGGACAAAGTGGCCGAGCGGGCGAAGAAGCCCTGACCCTCCTCAGGCCTTCGCCAGCCACCGGTCCCCGAAGTTCACCAGCACGGCCCCGACCAGCAGCAGGAGTGCCCCCACCAGCCGGACCCAGGAGAGGCCCCGCAGCGGAATCCCAAGCCAGCCGAAGCGGTCGAAGACCAGGGACATGACCACCTGCCCGGCCACGATCAGGGTCGTCATCGCCGCTAGGCCGATGCGTGGGGCCAGCATCGTCGAACCGAAGATGAAGGTGGCGCCCAGGAAGCCACCCACCCACTGCCACCAGGCGATGCGGGGCAGCCCAGCAAGCGCCGTAAAGGGCTGGCCAGCCAGCAGTCCCACGGCGGCCAGGGCCAGCGTTCCCACTGAGAAGGACACCAGGGCCGCGAGGACCGAACCGCTCTTCAGCGTGTCCCGGAGCGAGCTATTGATGGCCGCCTGCAGGGGCAGACCCATGCCGATGGTGAAGGCCAGGAGCAGCAAGAGCAGAACCATCCAAGCACCTCGTCCAGAAGGGGCGATGTTACTCCAGAAGAAGCGGCCTGCTTCAGAGGCAATCCCAGACGGACTTCGCCTGGCCAGAGGCACCTGCCGTGGCCGCCTTCACGCTGACCTTGAGCTCGTCCGGCAGGTTGCGGGCAGCCTCCAGGGCCTGGAGCCGGAAGGGCGGTGTGAGCCTTTCCCACTCAGCCGCCAGCGCCTTGACCCAGGTCTGGTCACCCAGAAGAGCCCGGGCGGGCCAGCGCCAGGCCGCTCCGAGCCCTGGTTCCTCCAGAGCCTTCTGGGCGGTGACGAGGTCTCCGGTGCGCTGGGCCACAAGGGCGGCCGCCTCCGCCGCCTCCCGCTGGGCGAAGGGATCCTCCAGCAGCGCCAGCAGGGGCTGGAGGGACTGGGACTCGCCCACCTTCCCCAGGGCCCGGGCCAGGGCAAACCGGGCGCCCTCGGGCGCGGCACCAAGCGCCGCCACCAGCCAGGTGGCATCCCCGGGCCGAGCGGCCGCCACCAGGCCCTCCGCGGCTGAACGCCGGACCCCCACTGGACCGGTTCCGAGCGCATCCAGGTAGGGCGCCAACCGGTCCTCTGGGCCCCCGTTCCTCCTGGGACCTGCGACGGTAGCCTGTTCCAGATCCCTGGCGGAGAATCCAGGCAGGGGTTCTTCGCCCCAGCCGGCGGCCTCGGCGCTCTCCAGCCAATGGGACAGTTCCTGTCCAAAGGCTTGCATATCCGGCAGGCGCTTCGATGGATCCGGCTGGAGGGCGCGCATGATGAGTCCGGCCATGCGGGGCGGGAACCCCGGCCGGACGGCCGCCGGGGGCAGCTGCACCTGGGCGTAGGCCTGCCCCGTCATGAATTCGAAGAGGATGGCGCCCAGGGCGTAGACATCGCAGCGGCCGTCCACGCGGCGCGGGTCACCATGCTGTTCCGGGGCCATGTAGCCCAGGGTTCCCACCACCATCTGGCTGCGGGTCGCACGGGTCCGGCCCTCTTCGCCTTCCCAGTAGCACACCCCGAAATCCGTGACCTTGAGCAGGCCGTCGGCCGCGAACAGCAGGTTCGAGGGTTTCAAATCCCGATGCACCACCCCGGCCTGATGGGCGACATCAAGCGCCCCGCAGACCGGAATCAGCCGGCGGGCCAGGAGGGCCGGAGCTTCGCCCCGGCAGGCTTTCAGGCTGCCGCCAGGCAGCAGCTCCATCACCAGGTAGGGCCAGGCTCCGCTGGTCCCGAACGAAAAGATTTCCACCAGGCCCGGGTGGGATAGTCGCGTGAGGACTTCGCCTTCCCGCAGGAACCTGCGCACCAGATCCGCCTCGCGGTGGACCTCGGGACGCAGGAGCTTCACCGCGCAGAACAGGCCGGGACGGAATCGGTCCTCTCCGCGGAAGACCAGGGCCATGCCGCCTTCGCCGAGGGGATCCAGGAGCCTGACGCTGCCGATCTGCAGGGGGGGTCGCAGGCCGTTCATGGGGCCGGGAACGCCCGGTCGCGCCCTCCGGCTTTGGCGGCATAGAGGGCCGCATCGGCCCGGGCCAGAAGGGCCCCGCCGTCCGAATCGCCCGGTTGGAGCTGCGCGACCCCCAAGCTGCAGGTCAGCGGCAGGACCTGGCCTTCCTCCAGCGCCAGCGGCAGCGTTGCCAAGGCCCGCCGAAGTCCCTCGGCGGCGGTGAGCGCCAACATGGCGGAGGTTTCAGGCAGCACGATAAGGAATTCGTCCCCTCCCAGCCGGCCCACGGGATCGGAACCCCGGAGGCGGCGCCGAAGCAGCGCGCCGAAGGCTTCCAGGGCCCGGTCGCCCACCCGGTGGCCGTGGGCATCGTTGACCTGCTTGAACCGGTCCAGGTCCGCCAGGATCACCGACAGGGGACGCTGGTGCCGCTGCGCCAGGTCCACATGGGCTTCCAGCTGATGGAGGACGGAGGCCCGGTTTCCGACCCCCGTCAGGGGGTCCAGGGTGGTGAGCGCCACGATCTCCTGGTGGTACCTGCGCTCCACGGCATCCATGCGCTTGAGCTTGAAGACGTGTCCTCCCACCCGGAGCACATCTTCGGCCTTGAGCCGCACGGGGCCTGGATGCGCATAGACCCGCTTGCCATTCACGAACAGGCCATTGGTGGAGCCCAGGTCCCGAAGTTCCACGGTTTCCAGATCGGCGGCTACCCTCAACCTGGCGTGGTGGCGGCTCACCTCCGGTTCAGGCAGACATAGGCCGTTGTCCGGCGCCCGGCCGATCTCCAGCCCCCCCATCGGCAGGGGAATGAACTGACCCATGGGCTGGCCCACATAGCGGATCAACACCCATTCCCGCGTGTCCAGGTCCTCGAGCAGTTCCACCTCTTCCGACGCAACGGCCGGATCCCAATCGGGAATTTCAGGGGGGGTGGGCTCTTGGGGCATCTGGAAAAGTCTAGCGGAGATCGGTGCTCTATCCCTCGGAGACCCGGTCCCTGCCGCCAGCTTTGGCCCGGTACAGGGCCGCATCGGCCCTGGCCAGCAGCTGCCCCGCGTCCTGATCCGCTGCCGTCCGTTCGGCGATACCCAGGCTGCAGGTGACCGTCAGGCCTCCCCCACTCTGGGACATCGGGGTGGATCCGATGGCCTTCCGGAGACGTTCGGCGAAAGGGCGGGCCCCTGATAGGTCCGTTTCCGGAAGGATCATGAGGAACTCCTCGCCGCCGATCCGACCGGCCAGATCGGCTTCCCGAAGGCTCGCGAGGAGACGCTCCCCGAAGACGCGGAGCACGATATCGCCGGCACCATGACCGTAGGTATCGTTGACCTGCTTGAAGTGGTCCAGGTCACAGACCACCACGGACAGAGGGCGGTTGTAGCGCAGGCTCAATCCAAACCGGTTCTGGAGCTCGGCCAGCGCGCTGCCCCGGTTGGCGAGACCGGTCAGGGGATCCTTGGTGCTGAGGTCCAGGAGGGTCTCGTGGAAGGCCCGTTCCAGGGGGTCGAGAAACACCAGCTTGAGCACGTGGCCGCCGAGGGCCAGGCGGTCCCCGGTGCGAAGGTCGACAAGCCCCCGCACCGGTTCCCCATTCAAACGGGTGCCGTTGGTGGAGCCCAGGTCTTCCACCAGGACCCGGCCTTCCTGAATGAGGATCCGTGCGTGCTGGCGGCTCACCTCTCCATCCAGCAGGGCCACCACGCAATCGGGCGCGCGGCCAAGGATCGCCTGTCCCGTTGGCAGCGGGAAGACGCGGCCCAGGGCCGCCCCCGCATAGGCCACCAGGGCCCACTCCGCGGGGTCCTGGCTCGCGTCCCCGTCGGTCTTTGTGCGGACGGCCGTGGGCATCTCGGGCAGTCCCGGCATGGTTTCCATGTTCATGGGTGATCGCTTGGCTGAGGGCGGGTGCTTCACGGGTCCTCCACAAAGCAGCTCAAGAGCGTGCCATCGTCCTTGCGGCGGGCCAGGATGAAGGGCGCCCGGGGGCTCTTGATCGCGGCCGCCTCCAGACGCACCAGGATCCGGCCCTGGGCCGGGTCGTGGCGCAGATCGGCCACCCCCTTGCGGGGCAGGCGGAAGAGGCCCATCACTTCCAGGTTCCGGACATTTTCCCCGGTCCCGCGGACCATCTGCAGGCTGTAGCGCATCCACAATCCCTTCGGCAGCCGCTGGATGTCCTCGGCCCGGATGGGCACCGCCAGGGACAACATGGCCTCCTGCCCCTCGACAGCGCACCCTTCGCCCAGATCGGGGTCCAGGCGCCGAGCCGCCGGAGCCTGGACGGGGTCTGCGATCCGGCGCACGGACGGTCGCAGCGGCGGTTCCACTCGGCCGAGCACCCTGGCCTTGCGGGGCAGCGGTGGCACCGTGATCCGCGCAGCCCGGCCCTTTTCCAGGGGGGTCATGTGGAGCACCTCCGCCTCGGCCCCCCACTTGGCCCAGCCTGCTTCCTGCATGAGGTGGCAGGGGAACGGCTGGAGGGTTTGACCCTGTACCGCCTCCTTCAGGAGGCTCATTTCCCGGCGCATGGTGACGGGCGGTTCCAGTCCCGGCCGCTGCTCGACAGCCAGGGCCACCGACCCATGACTCTTGGATAGAAAGGGTTCGGGCGTGACTTGGGTGACCTTCAGCCCAGTGAAGGCGCGGCGGAGCGTTTCCGTCGCATCCGCCATGGCGTCCTTCACCCGACCGAACATCAGGAGTCCTTGACCACGAGGCTCTGGAGGGCCGCCGCCACCCGCTCCATGGGCTCGACGAGATCCATGTGGTAGCCCGCCTCCAGCAGCTTCAGGACCGCCTGCTCCTGGGTGATGGCATCCACAGAGGCGGCAAAGACAACGCGCAGTGGGGCCGAGCCATCCGTCAGCTGGAGGAGCAGTTCCCGGGGTCCGGCGCGGAAGGTCTCGCCCACCTTCGCCAGGGGCGATTCCTGGCTCTTCTGCACCGCCAGCACCGGGTACTTCGCGTCCCCGGACCAGCCCCCGGCCAGCTCCGTGACACTGATGATGAAGAGATCCGGCGCGGTTTTCAGTTCCTTGAGCAGGGTCTTCTGGATGACTTCTTCCTTCAGGTGCGGCTCCAGGGACTTGCCGTACAGGATGCTTTGCAGACGGGTCGGCGTGATGGGCTCGGTGTAGCGGAAGTCCAGCGGGATCCCCGACGTGTCCGTAACCAGGAGACCGCCCAGGTAGCTGGCCCCCTCCTTAACCGCCATGAAGTAAGCCAACTTGATCGGTTCCGCCATATGAACACCCCTGCCTGGAAGGCTACATCCCCATCGGCAGAACCTCCCCTTGCCTTTTGTCCCGCACCTGGTACATTAGATTTTCCACTCATTGGGGAGTGGTCTAATGGTAGGACAACGGTTTCTGGTACCGTCAGGTGAGGGTTCAAATCCTTCCTCCCCAACCATTCACAATTTGGACGATGGTCCCATCGTATAGCGGTTAGTACACCGCCCTCTCACGGCGGGAACAGGGGTTCGATTCCCCTTGGGACTACCAACACCAACCCCCTGCTTCGTCAGGGGGTTGTCGTTTTGGGGTGAACGAGGCGTTCTGCTTTTGTTCGCTTTGCCTCACCAGTTGCCTCACTTGGGGTGCTTTCGGGCGCTTTACGGTGTGCCAGGGTGGGACGGTATTTGGTGCGATTCTCTTCTCCAGCAGAGGAGGCTCCCCCCATGGCGCGCATCGTAGTCGGAGCAGACCTGTGCGCGGGCTCCTGGGCGGTCATCCGCTTGGTCGATGGGCGCTTCGATGCGGGCACCGTGCTGCCGAGCCTGGCGGAGGTGGCCACCACCTTCGGCGCAGACGCCAGCGTGATTGCGGTCGACATCCCCTGCTCTTATGCAGCCCCCCATACCAAGGGGCGCATGTGCGAGCGCGAGGGGCGAGCAATGCTCGGACCCCGCTGGCAGAGCATGTTTGAGACCTACCCTGAGCTCGTCATGCTCGCGGAGACCTATGAAGCAGCCAATGCCCTTGCCCGGTCAACGATCGGGAAAGGCCTTCCAAAGCAGTCCTACGACCTCGGCAAGGCCATCAAGGAAGCCATTGCGCTAAGCGAAAGAGACCCGCGTCTGCATGAGACGCACCCCGAGCTGGTATTCGTCCGCCTAGCCGGATCCTTGGCTACTAAGAAATCATGGACGGGATTCCGACAGCGTCTGCTCGCCCTGGAGACAGCAGGCGTCCAGCTTCCGAACGATTTTCCAGAGGGGGAAAAGGTCGCCGTAGACGATGTCATCGATGCCGCCGCCGCTGCCGTGGCAGCCGACCAAATCGCCCTGGGTACAGGCCATCGCTTACCGATCCAGGTGACCGAGCCAGCCATCTGGTATTAGTGCGACGGTGGTGCCGACCTACCTGCCCTTCAGCCCATCGAGCAGGGTCTGGAGCGCGCCAGTGGGGATCAGGGTGCGTCGCCCCAGCTTGACCGCGGGCAGATCGCCCTCCTTGATCAGCTTCCAGACGGAGGTCTTGCTGATCCCCAGTGCCAGCGCCGCCTGCGGAATGCTGTAGGCCACCTGGCGGGAGGATGGTGCAGGGGCAGGAACTGGCGGTGGTGGCGGAGCCACCTCAGGCTCTGGCACGGTCTTACGCGGTCGCCCAGGGCCTCGCGCGGGCAACTCCTCCACGTCGATGGTCATCGTGACCAGGTAGCGCATGGCTCCTCCTCTGGATGTGGTTGCGCAGAGTTGCTCCTGATGCAGGCGGAGCGCCATTTCGGAGCGACTCTTGCACCCAGTTTGCTCGCATCGTGCGAGGTCAAAAATGGATGCCCCGTTCGCCCCCAGGCACACGATTCATGCCCGGTTCTTTTTGCAGTGGCACCCGTCCTGTGGCCATGTGACATGGTTCCCACGGAACGAGCCACTACCCGAGGACGGCACCCCTAAACCCGGGAGTGACGCACCACGACGTCGCCTCCCAAAGGGCCTGCCGCTGTGTCCCTCCTGTCAAAAGGCACAGGATCTCCCGGAGCCATCTGTGGCTTGTCTGGTGGGATCGGTTGTACTCCAACGAATCGCAGCCATCGGGTTTCATCGCGGCGAAAAGGAGCGGCTGAACGCACTTCATTTCCAAAACAACTACCGTGATCGTCTCCTTGTGTTCACGCCCGCCCCCAACACCATCGAATCCCAGATCAGGTCCCTGGCAGCCACTCTTGGGTGCAGCTTTGATCTCGCGGATACCCGAGTGGTGCCACCAATCCCTGGGGAGTTGCCGAACCGACCTACGCCTCCTTCCCCACCCCAGACCAAGAACAAGCACTGGGCGCTGATCACTTGCAGGCCCGGTGGGAAGCCCCTGAACCTTGGCAAGCTCAGCTTGGAAACCTATACCCCCATCGGGACGATCCCCTGGCCGCCAAACCCGAAGGACCTGATGGGCCTGGGATCGACGTCTATTTTGACAATGTAGGGGACGGTACGCTCGAGGCTGCCATTTCGGCCATGCGCCTGCACGGCCGCATCATCGCCTGCGGCGGGATCTCCCAATACAATGCGCGACGACAATTACACCTGTGCATCGGTGACAACTACACCAGGGCGTCTGGAGTAGCGCCGAACGGGTAATTTCATGCCCTGCTGGTCCTACGGTCCAATGGACGTAGGAAGGCGGTGCCATGGCCCCGGTCACAGA
>CAISFO010000098.1 GCA_903884655.1 uncultured Holophagaceae bacterium
CCCGCCTCCTCTGAGTTCAGCATCCCGTCCCCCGGTATCCAGGGCACGAGCTTGCCTCGATTCCTTCCCATGACTTCCCCTCCAAAGAGGGGGGTCAGTTTTCATGTCGCCAGAGGGTCAGTTTCTGATGTCGCCTGACACCCATGGCCGCCAGCCGGGACTGATGGATCAAGGCGCGCTCCTGGGCCATGCGCTGCGCCAGCTCCTGGGCCACCCGCTGCTCCAGGGACTGGTTCAGGTCGCGCAGGGCCACCTCCGCCCGGTGGAGCTCCGTGTGATCGAGCAGCACGGCCAGGTGGCAGTCCTGGCCATCCAGCCTGATGCCGGACAGGCTTATGCGCATATTTTTAATGGACCCGTCCTTGCAGCGGTTGGTGATGGTCGAGCTAAAGGTCTCATTCTCGTTTTGGAGGCTCTCCTGGAGGGCTTCCCGCTCCTGCGGGTTCACCCAGATACCCTTGTCCAGGAGGCTCTGGCCCAGGACCTCCTCGCGGCTCCAGCCCAACAGCTCAACCCAGGCATCGTTGACCTGGAGGAGCTGGCCCCCCTCGGCCAGGGTGACGCTCATGCCGCAGGGTGAGGCATCGAAGACCTGCCGGAACCGAGCCTCACTGTGCACCAGGGCGGCCTCTGCCGTCTTGCGGTCGGTGATGTCATGGACCAAGGAATAGAGGACCGTGCGCGACCCCAGCGGGATGGGGCTGGAATACACTTCGACCTCCCGGACCCGCCCATCGGCCAGGTGGTGCTGGAACTCGAAGTGGCGGAGGCCCAGGCTGCGGGCCTGTGCCATGGCCGCGAACACCTTCTCCTCGGGCATCCGGTTGAGCCGGGAGATGGGGCTACCCCGCAGCTCCTCCAGGGCATAACCGTAGAAGGACGCAGCCGATGGATTGGCATCCAGGATGACCCCATTGTCAGGATCAATGATCAGCTTGGGCCCCAGGTTCAGCTCGAACATGGCGCGGAAGCGCGCCTCGCTCTCCCGCAGCGCATCCTGGTCCTCCTTCGCGCGGCTGATGTCATCCAGGATCCAAAGGGTGCCCTGGCTCAGGTCCGAGGGATCGATGGCCCGGCCGTTGTAGTGGATCCAGATGGACCGCCCGTCCTTGCGGAACAAGCGCTGAACGGTTTCATAGGTTTCGCCCTTCGCGAGGATGGGATAGGCCTCCTGGCCCATTCGTTCGTAGGCCTCGTCGTCGGCATAGAGCCGCCGGGTGGTTTGGCCGACCATCTCCTCGCCACGATAACCGAAGGTCCTTTCCATCCATGGATTGACCCAGACCTGCCTGCGATCCATCACCACCGAGATGCCCACATTCGCACTCTCAAGGATGATTGACTGCTCACGCTGAACCCGAGCGAGCTCGTCCTGGTATTTCTTCTTCTCGGTGATGTCCTGGGCAAAGACCAGGATGGATTCCCGACCTTCGAAGCTGACCTTGCGCCCCGTGGACTCGACATCCACCACCGTTCCATCCAGGGCCAGGTACCTCATTTGGCGAACCGACATCTCCAAATTCACTTCCTGGACGGATTGAAGCCGCTGCCTCGACAGTTCCCGGTCCTCAGGGTGAATGCGGTCCAGGACGAGTTTCCCTAGCAGTTGCGATGGCTCGGTGGCCTTGAGCAACCTCAAGGCGGCAGGGTTCAAGTAGGTGAAGCGGTCCTCCCGGTGGAGCAAGAGTGCCACGGGGCTGCCCTCCACCACGGCCCGGAACAGGGCCTCACTTTCCCGCAGGGTGTTCTCCGCAATCTTGGCCGCGGCTTGGGCCCGTTTCTGTGCGGAGACATCCACATAGGTGATCAGCACGCCCAAATCCGGACCCGGCGCTGGCTCGGCCGTCACCTGGAGCCAGGTGATTTCACCATCTGGGCGGCGGACCCCCATGGCGACCGGCTCAATTCGCCGGCGCTCGGTCAGGGCCCTAACACTGGCGTACTCCACCGGCGGCATGGGGCTCCCATCCGGGCGCAGGATGTCCCAGTAGGCGCCTTTGAAGTTCCTGCGAAGGAGATCATCGGAGGAGATTCCGAGCAGGGTTTCACTGGCCGGGTTGGTCATCAGGATGTTGCCCGCGGCATCGGTGTGGGTTACTCCGATCGGCAGGGCTGTGAACATGGCCCGGAAGAGCGCCTCGCTGTGGCTCAATGCCACCTGGGTCTCGACCTGGGGGGAGATATCCACAAAGGTCACCCGGCACTCCTGGGCGAGAGGGGCCACCGGAGCCGCATCCATCCGAATCCAGTGCTTCGTTCCAGATCCATCCAGGCAGGCCAGGACACAGGAGTCTGCCACCTGCCCGGCAAAGCGTTTGGTGAGGAAGGCCAGGAAGGCGATCCGGCTTTCTCCCGTGAGGAACCGCTGGAAGGGTTGGCCCAGAAGGCTGGAGCGTTCCTTCCCCAGGAGACTGGAGGCTCTAAGATTGGCCCGCGAGATTCGACCCGCCGCATCCAGGCTGAGGTAGCCCACGGGGGCGAGATCGTAAAGCTCGGTGTAGGTCTGGAGCAGGTCCGCCTGCTCCTCCGTGATCCGCCGAAGCTCGAGGTTCTGCACCTCCAGCTCGGACTGGTGCGCCTGCAGTTCGTGGGCGAGCTGGGTGTGGTCGTTCTGTTCTGCGGCCCTGTCGCCACCCCGCGCCAGGCAGTCCCCGGCCTGCTGCCTCAATCGGGCAGCCTCACCGGCAGGGCCCCTCTTCGCCATCGCGGTCTTCCTGGAGGCTCAGCCTCACTCGATCCGAACAAAGCGCCTGGGCTGGGAAGTCCCCAGGGGTGATGTATCCAGAGTTGACCACCCCTCAGTCTTGTTCGGTTCGAACCAGCTCTTCCTTGATTTTTACCCGGCACGGCTGATCCAGACCGCTGGCTTGGCGCCGTGGTCATGGCCCCCAAGCCAGAGTCACCCATGGGCCAGCAAGCATGAGTGGATGCCCCCGCAGGCGACTTCGGCCACCTTCGCTTGCCGCCCCCCCCTCCCCCGGCCAAAATGGAATGTTTGCAGTGAAACACCATGCACCGATCGCCATGACCTTCAGGAGAAGCGCCCCATGAACGCATCCAAGCAGGACACCTACCTCAAGGAATGGCAATCCCAGGAAGCCACCGCTGAGCAGATGCTGCCCCTCCTCGGCAGCCTCTACCGGGACAAGAACATCGTGATCACGGTGTATGGACGCTCCCTGGCCCACTGCACCGCCATCGACATCCTCAAGGCCCACCGCTTCGCCCGGCAGATCCTCGACAATGAGCTTTCGGTCATGGACTCCTTCCCCTTGCTGGAAGCCATCAGCCAGCTGGACCTGGCCCCGGCCCGCATCGACCTGGGCAAGCTGACCTACCACTTCTCCACGGAGGGCGGCGGCCTGACTGCCGAAGCCTATGTGCGCCGGGAGCTGGCTAGCGTCAACACCGGGGTGAGCCCCATCCTCGACGAGCCCCAGGACATCGTCCTGTACGGTTTCGGTCGCATCGGCCGCCTTCTGGCCCGCCTCCTCATCGAGAAGGCCGGCAGCGGTGAGAAGTTCCGCCTCAGGGCCGCCGTCGTGCGCAAGGGCGCCGCCGACGATCTCCTCAAGCGCGCCAGCCTCCTGCGCCGGGACTCGGTCCACGGCCCCTTCGACGGCATCATCACCATCGACGAGGAGGAGAACGCCATCATCGCCAACGGCAACATGATCCGCATGATCTACGCGGACAGCCCCGAGGGCGTGGACTACACCCAGTACGGCATCCGCAATGCCATCCTCATCGACAACACGGGCAAGTGGCGGGATCGGGCCGGCCTCAGCCGGCACCTCCAGGCCCCGGGCATCGCCAAGGTCATCCTCACGGCCCCGGGCAAGGGGGACATCCCCAACGTCGTGGCCGGAGTCAACCATGACCTCATCACCGACCAGGAGCAGGTCTTCTCGGCGGCCAGCTGCACCACCAACGCCATCGTGCCGATCCTAAAGGCCCTCAACGACCGCTATGGCATCGCCCACGGCCATATCGAGACCTGCCACTCCTACACCAACGACCAGAACCTCATCGACAACTACCACAAGGCTTCCCGCCGGGGCCGCAGCGCGCCTCTGAACATGGTCATCACCGAGACCGGCGCCGCCAAGGCCGTGGCCAAGGTGATCCCCGACTTGGCCGGGAAGCTGACCGGCAATGCCATCCGGGTGCCCACCCCCAACGTCTCCCTGGCGATCCTCAACCTGGAACTGGGCCAGGCCGTCACCGTGAGCGAGATCAACGGCTACCTGCGGAGCATGTCCCTGGAATCGCCGCTGCAGAATCAGATCGACTACACGAACTCGCCGGAGGTGGTCTCCAGTGACTTCGTGGGCTCCCGCCACGCGGGCGTGGTGGACTCCCTTGCCACCATCGCCGAGGGCAACCGCATCGTCCTCTACGTCTGGTACGACAATGAGTTCGGCTACAGCTGCCAGGTGGTCCGCATGGTCCAGAGGATGGCGGGCATCGAGCTACCGTCGCTGCCCTAAGGGAAGACCAAGGACCAGACGCACCGTTTCGACGCCCGGGTTGTGCCGGCTGATGCCTCCGTCGGAGACATGGGTGGCGCTTAGCTTGGCGTAGACCCTGGTGCCGAGGTGGATGACCAGGGACGCGCTGGAGCGGAACTGCAGCCTGCTCCCCAGGTCCAGGTGGCTGAGGTCCGGGTAGAAGCCTGGCCCGAAGCTGAGTTCCCCCTCAAGCCGCCGCCCCAGGGGCCTCCTGAGCGCCAGCCCCCCGCCGACCCACCGCCCCTGGGCATTGCCCTCGGCCGCCAGCCACAGGCTGAAACGCCGGTCCACGACCAGGTGCTCGACCTCCAGGGCCAGGAACAACTGTCGCGGAGGGTGCCGCAGAGGCCCGAAACCCAGGCCAAGGTTCAGCCAGGTCTCGGCACCCCGGGCAGGCGACGCAACCGTCCCTAGGAGCGCCGTCAGGAGCAGGGCCCCGGCGATCTTGAGGAAGGGATGCCTGACCATGGACCGGGCCCCCGACAAGGGCCAACCCGCAGGAACTCCGGGGTTCCCCCTTCTAGCCCTCCGGGTAAACCCGCCCTGGCCTCGGCCAAAGAGGGCCCAAGGATGAGGGTTCTCCAACATGGGTTGCAGTGGACAGATCAACCATGCCGGGAAAGGGTAGGCGGCTTACGGGTATCGGCTTAGTGCAGCTTGAAGCGCCCGGTGAACTCCTGCTGCTGGTTGGCCGGCAGAGCCAGGTCGCCACCGTGTCCGAGAGCAGCGGCTACCTGCGCACCATGTCCATGGAATCGCCTCTGCAGAATCAGATCGACCACACCAACTCGCCGGAGGTGGACTCCCTGGCGACCCTCGCCGAGAGCAGCCGCATCGTCCTCTCCGACTGGTACGACTACGAGTTCAGCTGCAACTGCCAGGTGGTCGACTTGGCCCAGAAGTTGGTCGGCGTCGAGCTACCCCCCCCTGCCCTAAATCACTTCAAATCGGTTTCTAATAATTTACAGAAAAATCATAAAGACCACGAAGAACCAAGTAGTTTTCTTCGTGGTCTTTTTTTCTTCGAGGTTGTTTTTTTGATTCAGGCCGTGCCGAAGAGTCGGTCGCCAGCATCCCCGAGGCCGGGCAGGATGTAGCCCTTCTCATTCAGCTGCCGGTCCACGGCACCCACGATGATGCAGAGGTCCGGGTGGTCGCCCTGCAGGCGTTCCAGACCTTCGGGAGCGGCGAGGACGGACACGAGGGTGAGGTTCACAGCACCGGCATCCTTGAGCTGCCGAACAGCCTCGGAAGCACTGCCACCGGTGGCGAGCATGGGATCGAGCACGAAGACAGGGCGGGCCTCCAGCAGGGGCGGAAAGTTGCGGTAGTAGGGCACGGGCACCAGCGAGTCATGGTCCCGGTAGAGGCCCAGGTGGCCTACCTTTGCGGTGGGGAGCAGGTGCAGGAAGGAGGGCAGCAGGCCCAGCCCGGCGCGAAGCACCGGCACCAGCACGGGGTCCAGGGACTTCAGGCGCAGGGTGCTCGTGCGCTCCAGTGGCGTCTCCACCACCACGGACTCCGTGGGGAGCGAGCGCGTCGCTTCCACGGCGAGGATGAGACCCACTTCTTCGATCAGTGAACGGAAGAGGCTGCCGGGCGTCTTCCGATCGCGGATGAGCGAGAGCTTGTGGTGGACGAGGGGGTGGTCGAGGGTATGGATGGTCATGGTTGCCCCTTGAATCGTCGGCGGAATCCCGGGTCGCTGGCACGATACCTGGGGCCACAGGCGCGAGTTGAAGCGTAGCAGGGGCCGGGCTTGGGGCGGGATGGGAAGCTGCCGAAAAACCCGGCTGTGAAGCCTGTCACTCGCGGTGCCCGCAGGGCCGTTCGGCTTGGTCGAAGTCCCAGCAAAATCCCCGCAGATGTAGATGGCATACATGTTCAGAAAGATTCGGAAGTCGGGAGGCATGGACGTTTTTCCCGCCGACGCGCCCTACAGGGAGGCCCTGAACCTTAGAAATGAATCTCCCCCAGCCGAGAGGTAGCGACAAAAAAAATGAAGATTTTTGAAATTTCTCTGTTGACCACATCCAGATCGCTGGTTTCATGTTGAATCAGAGGAAAAACGGCCGATCATCTTCCCCATAGGGCCAGCAGTGAGGTATCTGAGATTTGGAGCGTGGGAAATGCTAAAGAAAGTCGCCATTTTTAAGGCCCTCGATGTGGAAATCAAGAAGCAAAGGGGTCCTGTGGCGGTCAAGGACGGCTACAAAGGGCATCACAGCCTAAAGGAAGAGTTAAGTCAGCCTGGAATCACCATTTTAGGTGAAGTGGCCGGGGGCGACCCTGGCCGTGGACAGGTCCGGGAGTCCTACAAGGCCTCCACTCACGGCAAAAGCCTGGCCGAAAACGGGGCTCGCGCCCTTTCGGTGGCCACGGACAAGTTCCTTTACTTCGGTGAGGACAAGCACCTCTCCGAAGTGCGCGCCCAAGTGAAACTGCCCCTGATCCGCCGCGAGTTCATCTTCGAGGAATACCAGGTCGAGGAGAGCAAGATCCTCGGCGCCGACGCCATCTTCCTCATGCCCGCCCTCCTCAGCCAGGACCGTCTCCAGACCCTCCTGAAGTTTGCCACCAGCAAGGGGCTGGACGTCGTGGTGGAGGTCACCTCCGAAGATGAGCTGGCCCACGCCGTGGACGCCGGAGCCGACATCATCTGCGCGGTGGGCCGGAACCTCGACACCTGGGAAGCCAACTGGGACAAAGCCATCGCTCTGGTGAAGAAAGTCCCCAAGAGCTGCCTCAAACTCGTCGAGGGAGGCGCCCAGCGCCTGGAGCAGATCAAGCAGGTGGAAGCCCTCGGCGTCCACGGCATCCTGATCGGTGACGCCCTCCTCGATGACTACTATCCCGGTAAGCGACTGGCCCAGATTCTGGCCGGCGTGGAACCTCCGAAAAAAGCCGCGAAGCCCAAGGGCAAGACCGGCTCTGCCGCTGACGCGGCGTTAGCCCCCACGGCCGTACCCGCGGCCAAGGAACGTATATCCACCCAGCGGAAAGAATCGGATAAACCTGGCGCGAAAGTTGCCAAGGGAACCCCATCTTCCCGCACGACCCCTTCCAACCCCGCCCAAAAGGGCGTAAAGGAGCCACCCATGGCCGATCCTATCCAGGTCACCCCCACCGAAGCCCCCGCCGCCAAGAAGGCTGCGCCCAAGAAGGCCGCGCCGAAGAAGGCCGCCCCCAAGAAGCCCGCCGCGAAGAAGGCTGCGCCGAAGAAGGCCGCCCCCAAGAAGGCCGCCGCGAAGAAGGCCGCCCCCAAGAAGGCCGCCGTGAAGAAGGCTGCCCCCAAGAAGGCCGCCGTGAAGAAGGCCGCTCCCAAGAAGGCCGCCGTGAAGAAGGCCGCTCCCAAGAAGGCCGCCGTGAAGAAGGCCGCTCCCAAGAAGGCCGCCGTGAAGAAGGCCGC